>CAUQSW010000034.1:0-32097 GCA_963520895.1 uncultured Corynebacterium sp.
GGTCTATCTCCTTATGCGGGTCGGGCACCCACACACAAACCATCAGACACTCTCACCAAACCCCAAAAACCACACAAATTACCCTGATGAGAAAACCTCAATATGCTCGTATAACGAGTCGGGATACTGTGCAATTGATCCGGGGATATATTGGGCTGCGAGTTCTTCGGTAATAACCGGTGCATGCTCTAGGTAGGGCTAATACCGTTGCATCGTCAATGCGATCCCATTTCATGGGAAGCAGCCACGGTAATCCGCGTGATTCCACTGCCTTTTGTAAGGCTTCCTAATTCCTTACTTTTTGGCCAAACATGAGCATGCTCACCAAAAAACCTAGCGGAACTCTCTTGCATTTCACCTGCCCGCAATACGCGAAAACGACGCCCTCAAGTGGGGCGTCGTAAAGCGGTTGGTTAGGGCCAGATGATGGTTTCTACTAGGATCTCCCCACCCGGGAATAGTGGTGGTAGTGTGCCTTCTTCGAATGGTGCGTCAGCAGCGACGATCGCAAGCAGGGTGTTTTCAGGAGTCAGATCGATGGTTTGATCTGGGGCGATGGGGCCTCGGAAAACGTAGTCTTGGTTTTCGTCGCGGGTCCACACTTGGAGCTGCGCCTCAGTGTGGGGCTGGCCTTCGATATAAGCAAGGGCTTGTCGTAGCGAATCCGAAGTTTCAATTTTGAGTGTGGCGCCTGCAATGCCGAGTGGTTCGGCGTGTGCGTCTTCAGCTTGGAGCCGCATGGCGCTGGGGGGAATAGATGCCGCTGGTGTTTCAGCGCCTTCCAAGGCGATGCCGGATTTCGGCGCGGCTAGGGAGCCGTCGGTAGGCTGGGAGGTGGCCGAATTACGAGTGAATAGGTATCCAGCTACACAGGCGACCGCGACGAATAGCAGCACCAAGAAAGTCAGCACGATAAGCAACCGCTTGTTGCGACTCTTCTTCACCGGTGTAGCAGTGCTGCTGGATGCGTCGGTGGAATCGTCGGCAAGGAGGATGGCTGCTGCCCGGATCGGCTTTTTGCCGGGGCCGCTGGAGTACTCGGTGACCTGTGGTGGTACTGGTTCTGGTTCCCGGTCGAGCTGCACGGTTTCACCAGCCAACGGCAGCATGGAATCGGCGCGTAAAGTCCGTGCATCATTGCTGGCTTCCTCGGCTTCCATGCTTGGCGACGCTACCTGCGGCGGCGCGGCGAAATCTTCGTCGTGGTACTCCTCGGGCGCCTCAGCTGATTGCTGCGGGATGAACACCATGTCGTCCGGCAGCTGGCTGGCAGGTTGAATGGAGCCATCACCATAACCCCGCAGGCTGTAGGGTGCATTAGCACCATCAACACCCGTAGCAAAATCAGCGAAATCAGGCTGTGGGCTCTCGGGGGTCTCGCGCCTGGGACGCTCCGCCACCCAGGTAGCACCAGTAGCAGCATCGGAGAAATTAATATGCGCAGTATTGGTTTCCGAGGCCAGCTGTTCTGCGTGCTGTTCGACGTCGGTATCAGCTACGTGGTCAGTGGTGTGCTCTACTGGAATATCGGTGGCAGCTACAGGTGCATCAAGCTCATCTGCCTGCACAGCATCTGGGGTGGAATCCGAGGTGGGATAGCCGACAGGTTGTGCCATAAATTGCACCGTCTGAGCTTCTTCCTGTTGGAAGTGCTCAACCTGTTCCGGTGCCCATTGTTCTTTGGTGGCATCAGGCTCAGAGGTCGGTGCTGCAGGTGGCTGCTGGACCTGGAACTCCTCGGACTCAGCATCCTCGGTGGCTGGAAGAACTACGGTTTCCTCAACGCTTTCAGCATCCACCGGCTGTGCATCAGCTGGAGTATCTACGGCATTAGCTGTGCTAGCTGTGGGGACAGAAGCTTCATCTAAAGGAACTTCCTGTGTGCTGAGATCTGCGGCGTTTTGGTGTTGATCTTTGAACCGTTGCAGGAAGGCAGCGCCCGCTGCTGCAGCACCAGTAACGCCAGCTGCACCAGCAATTTTAGTTCCCATTGACGAATCGCTCTTTGCGACTGGTTCAATGGATTCAGCTTGCTGGTCGACATCCGTGGCGGCAGCGTCAGTTACAGCGGCGGTATCGGGAGCATCCGATGCTAAGGTGTCCGTGACCTCATCGTTTTCTGCGGCAGCAGGTTGTAGCTCCGCTGTTTCAGCATTATCCGTATCAAGATCGGAATCACTTAGCTCAGCTGTACCAGGTGCAGCAACCGACTTTGGCTGTACTGCTGCGGTTTCTGCAGCAGCCTCATTCGCCGTAGCGTTCGTGTCTAGTGGTTTTGCGGCATCTGGGCGAACAGCCACGGAACCAGCATCGAGTGTGTCTTGCTGCTGCACTACACCAGCCGTTGCGTTGGTTGTTTCCTCGGCATCCGTGCCAGCTGCTGCCTCAAAAGCCTTAGAGCTAGTTGGCTCATTAGCTACAGCGGAACGGTTGGCTTTTTCAGCCTGTTGCGCTGCGGATTCTGTGGAGTCTGCAGCGGTCAAGTTGGAAGCAGCCTCAGCATCGACCGGAGTGTACTGTGCAGTTGTTTCAGTAACAGCCGCCTCAGGCTGGGGTTGTTCCTGTTTTGTTGTGGTTTCGGATTGCGCCTCAGCCGCATCCGGTGCGCCTAGTTTCGTGGCTGATGCAGGAGTAACAGACGAAGCTTTGGCTGGTTCTGCTTGCGTGGCAGCTTGGGTACCAGCGGTGGTTATAAAACCTGCAGTACCAGTAGCTTGGGTCTCGGTTTGTGCCTGAACGGCTGGGGAATCAGAGACCGCAGTTTCTTCAGCTGATTCCTTATCGTCAGCACTGACGGACTCGGCGGCGGCACCGGCAAACTCGGCGGCTTTAACCTGCTGTGACGCGCCGCGGTCCGCGGCATTATCACCATGCTCTATTTCCGGCGCTACATTTTGTTGTTCAGCGCCTTGTTGAGCTGTGGTGTGAGCAGCTGGGATGTCGCTGTTTTCTGCCAAATCTGTTTCGGTCGCGGATTGCTCCGTGGGTATATCCGGTGTGTTTGGTTTGGCTACCGGTGCAGCCTCAACCTCAGCCTCAACCTCAGCCTCAACCTCGGCTCCAGCCGGTGCAAGATCAACAGGTGCAGTCTGGGTCGGTTGTGGTTGTGTGGTGGTGCCCGTGGCAGCCACGGAATCCGTAGTTTCAGCGCTGCTAGTATCAGTTTCACCGGCTTGAGCACCAGCAGTAGCCGCAGCGCCAGCGGCAGCAACGGAGCCAGGCACCGCTGAAGAAGTGGTAACTTCCGGCTTTTCATCAGCAATAACCGCAGCATCAGAGGTGCTGGCGGTCTCGCTTGCCTGCGTATTGCTGGTTGGTTGATTACTGTCCGCACTCTTAGGCGCAGCACTTGTAGGTGATGGACGATCGGTGACCTGATCCGTACCGTCGGCAGGTTCAGCGTCTGTAACTGGTTTTTTTGTGGATTCAACAGTTGCCTCGTCTGCTGGCACGGTTGATTCTGGATCGAGGTCTGCGGTCATATATTCTGCTTCTGCATCGTCATTGATTACGGGGTTAGTGGCAGGTTCCGCCGCGGGGCCGGTAAGCGCAGTGGTTTCTACCGCGAAGTTTGCGTCGGTTGTGGTGGAGAAATCCGCCGGTTGCGCAGCAAACTGAATGGTAAGCGCTTCTGCCTGATCGAAGTTGTCAGCTTGAGATGTTTCCGGGGTAGCGGCCGGTGTCATATCCGAAGCAGTAACAGCCTCTGCTGCGGCATCGGCGGAATCATGAGCCTCTGCAACTTCTGGTTCAGCAATGATGGTGGTTTGTGGAGTGTCGTCAACGGTTTTGGCTGAGAATTTCTCGGCCAGAGCTTCTGCTTGGTGAACCTGGAGGAGTTCTTGGTCGTCCTCTAAAACAATGCCTTGCGCGGTCATTTGGTCGTCGTCAAGGCTGGCGGGCTGCTCCTTGGCAGGTGCCGGTGCTTCTTCCTGGGTGTAGCGCCGGTAAGGGTAGGGGGTTGCTTCCGCGCCGATGCGGGCGAACTCCTCGATTTCCACCTCAGTGGTGGCGTCAGCTTCGGGGTTTTGCGCCGCAGGTTGATCGCTGACAATGGTTTCCACGGCGGTTTCCCCACCAGAGGTTTCATCGGTGTTGGCTATGACCGAGCTGGTCACAGGTAGAGCTTTGCCAGTGGGTTGACGCAGTGAGGCCTCGTTGGAGTTGGGCGCGGTTGTTGCCTCTGCGGTGGTTTTGGCGACCGTGTGATGGTTTTTATCCTCGACAGATTCTGGGGTTTTCCCAGCGTCTTTTTTCAAGACTTCTTTTTCTGAGCCCATGATTTTGGCGAAAAGCGGCGAGGCAGCGAAGTCGGCTAGTGCTGAGGCGTAGTCACTAATGTCTTTGTCTTCATTGGTGGTTGCTGTTGTCCGCGCCTGTCCTGCTACCTTCGCCGGGTGAGCTGTTTGCTTGGCGAGGCGCCGTTGCGCTGGGTTTTTAGTGCTTCGCGGACTCGCGGCATCGCTTGCCGACGTCGTACCCTTCCTGGTGGAAGGCTGTTCGACGTTCTCCGATTCCTGCTGGCTCATGTTGATATCCTCATGGTTCGGGTCGCTCTTTAACCGGTTGCTGTATGAAGCATAGTCTTGGACTGGATTCTATGCAGCGTTGGTGACCGAAATGATGCGATTCGGGGGCAACCGAAGGCAGTAGTAAATCCAGCGGCTGCTACCCCCTTGAAGGGGGTGTTTCTGCTGGTAACTGCGGCGTGACGGCCAGGCGCTTGTCTAATGATAGCCTGAGATAAACCTGGGACACTGTTATATTATTGTGACTTTTTGGGACTGGGTTACCGGCGGGGCGTTTTCTTTGCTGATCTCGGCTTTTGGGGCTTATGTGGTGAAAGTTAATTCATGTGATTTCTGAGCGTTTTTGTTTAGTTCGTTGCCGGGGCGGGTTATTTCTTAAGAACCATGACTAAATTGCTTACTAGAAATTCCCGCAGGATTGGCACGTGTACTACCCACCATGCCCAGCGGGGATGATAACGGGGGAACGTTGCTATCAGTTCTGTGTCGGCAGTGTGGGCAAACCGGATACCTTGCTGGCACGAAACCGGAAACAGCGAGGTGCCAAACGAGTTTTTAGGGGGATGGCCGTGGATTTTGGTGTAGCGATCTCGAGCATAATTTCCTGAGATGTAGTGCGGAATCAGGCCGGTTTCATGCCCGCCGAACGGGCCAAGCCAGATGGTGTAGCTTAAGATCATTAATCCGCCGGGTTTGGTTACGCGCAACATTTCCGCAGCCATCTGCCACGGGTCTGAAACATGCTCGGCGACATTAGAGGAGTAAGTGACGTCAAAAGAGTCGGTGGCAAACGGGAGATTCATGCCGTCGCCCCGCACGGCATTGCTGATGGTGATGCCCGCGACAGACATTTCGCCCACATCAGGTTCTAGTCCGACATACGTTGCGCCTCGGTTGGTGAATTCCTCCGCGAAATACCCCGGGCCGCCGCCAACGTCGAGAATTTTTAAGTTGTCCAAGCTAATTCCAGTGACATCTAGTGATACTGCCTCAATGAGTTGGGCGGTGTCCTGGGCTAGGTGTGAGTAAAACCGGTTCGGGTCGCTTTGCTCGACTTGGACATCTTTGAGCAGACTTAATGATCTTCTTAAAGTGGCGCGGCCAGCAGTTTTTGTTAGCAAGGAATGACGGGAGCGGCGAAGTGCAAACATAATAATCGGTGACCATCCTAGCGCGTTTGGATCGGCGGGGTGTGTTGTTTTTACTGCCTGAGTTGAAACCTCAGTACAGTTAAGAAAATCATGAAGATTTTATTGCTGTGCTGGCGAGACACCTCGCACCCCCAAGGTGGCGGTAGCGAACGTTATTTAGAGCACGTGGCCAATTATCTGGCGCAAGCTGGGCACGAGGTGATTTACCGTACCGCCAGCCACACTGATGCTCCGAAAGTCAGCCTGCGTGACGGCGTTCGGTTCTTACGCGCAGGAGGTAAACTCACGGTGTACCCACGCGCAGCAGCAGCTATGTTATTGGGACGGTTAGGGCTGGGGGCATTAGCGGGCGTGGATGTCGTGGTGGATACCCAAAATGGCGTGCCGTTTTTTGCCCGTCTGTTCAGTGGTCGGCCCACCGTGTTATTGACGCATCACTGCCATAAAGAACAATGGCCGGTGGCTGGCCGAATGCTGGCCACGATCGGCTGGTTTATCGAATCAAAAATATCGCCCTATGTGCACCGCGATATTCCGGTGGTTACGGTTTCTGAACCCTCCCGGGAAGAGCTGGTGCAACTGGGGTATTTGCCGGAGAATATTGAAATCATTCGCAATGGGGTCGATCCGGTACCTGCAGGCATCCCGAAACTGCCTGACGACGGCAAACAACACGTGGTTACACTGTCTCGATTAGTGCCACACAAGCAAATTGAACACGCCATTGATGCAGTGACCGGTCTGGATAATGTTGTGCTCGATATAATTGGTTCCGGCTGGTGGGAAGACCAACTGCGCGTTTATGCTACGGATAATGTTGTGTTCCACGGTCAAGTTACCGAAGACTATAAACATGCCCTGCTAGCGCGTGCCGACGTTCATCTGATGCCGTCCCGCAAAGAAGGCTGGGGGCTGGCAGTAATGGAGGCGGCTCTCCATAAGGTGCCTACCATTGGATACCGTCATTCCGGCGGTCTCCGTGATTCGATTGAGCACAATGTAACTGGGGTGCTGGTTTCCAACGAGACCGAACTAACCTCCGAGCTCCACGATCTATTGCACAATCCTCACCGCCGCGCCCAACTAGGCAGAGCAGCGGCAGAAAAAGCACAAAGTTATTCCTGGGAAGAAACCGGCCGATGCCTAGCAAAGAAACTATACGCAATGGGTAACGCCAACCAATAAAGCAGCAACCCCAACCCCGCAGCAAACCGCCAGCCGTAATTTTCTGGCGGGGGCGGGGAATCACTGAGCACCACTCGAGTACCACCATCAATCACCGAACCAATACCCAGCTGCACTAATGCCTGGCTATCGCCCTTACGCCAATAGTGCACCGCCTCCTGGTAGCTAGACGACGGCAAATCCGTAAGCTCCCCATCAACAACCAGCTGCCCTGATTCCACCACATCCGTTGCTTTAGATAGTGGATCAACCAGCACTCGATCCCGGTACACCACTAACCCCTGGGAATCCAGATTAAGCACCCTGCCTGGATAACGTTGCCAATCAGGACTTGCACTGATCGGCTTGAGTGCAGCCAACGCTAGTGGCGCATCTGGAACTTGCAATAATGCCAAAACAATGATGACCAGCGCACAACGACGCTTTGATACCGTAGCTGCAGCAACAATAAGCGCTGGCAATAATAGCAAAGCAAGTTTTTGCGAGTCCCGCAGCAGTGCGGCACCGGGGAGGGAGGTAAAAAGCTGCCGGGGGGCGTCGAAAAGCAATAAGCCGAAACCCGCGGTGGCTAAGGCAGCCAGCACCCACCACTTTCGACTCACGTTTCTACCCGCGCGGAAAATCAGAAACGCGAATAATATCACCCCGAAAAGAGCAAAACCGGCATGCCGAGAAGCCGGAACCGCCGCACCATTCCACACCCCGCCTAAGCCGATAAAAGCCCCCAACGTGCCCACATAGGTTTCAGCTCGCCCCAAAAACGCTGCGGTGGCAGTGGATGTTGGCTGAGCCAGCACACTAGGAATCAGCCACGGCAGCCAACAGGTCAGCCCTAAAATAAATGTGCGCATTTTGGACACACTCGATAACACCGCAATAACCAACCCGAAAACCGCACCAGTCGGAGTGAGCGTACATAACCAATACACCCGCAGATCGCCTTTAGTGGCAATCAACGCAGGAACCAACCATGCCGCTATCACCAAAGCCCAATGCCCCTGCAGTAGCCGCTCGACGACAAACGGATTCCACAACGTAACAGTGATAGTGGCAGCTTGCGCCCATGGATTACTGGTGAGCTTGGTTGCCCCCCACACCCCGCCAATGGCGCAACCAAACAGGAGTAACCGGACGAACCAAGAGGCGTCGATAAACCCGGCGAGTGCCAATAAACCATCTTGGGGCACATTGCGAGCCGGTAGATCCCCAAACCCCAGCGCGCCCACCGAAAGTGCCGGGCGCGCCAACACCACCATGTCGCGCTGCAACAGCGCGCCGGGAAGCACGAAAATCCCCAACAGCAATGTTATAAGAAAAGCTGCGTATCCTATGACCACGGTTGGGGCGGATAGTCGAGGCATGGCGGGGTACGGACTAATCGACGGCAGCTAGACGACGGGAACGTGCGAAAACCCAGAATCCATAAATAAACAACGCGACAGAAAGATACTTAAACACAAAAGCGCCCAGCCGCAGCCAAAACATCGTCTCCATGGTGGGCATGGCAACGCTACGAGCCTCGGCTTTAGTGGTTTCATCCCAGGTCATATTCGTATGAATCAACGTCCGCCGTGGATTCGGGCCAGCCGCAGCAGTTTTTTCCGCGTCAGCCTGATCTTCAGCGAACAAGAAATGCAGCATGGTTTCTTCATTTAAAATAGTGCCGCTCGTTGGTTCCACCCACACTGTGCGTTTGGCGGTATAAAACGGACTCAAGGTAACCTGCTGCGAGCCGCCATTTTTATAAAACTTCCAGCTAGGCCCAGACAGCTGGAACTTATGCAGCTCTGCCTGATTGGCGGCATCTTCGGCAGACATATTGGCTTTCGCAGCCGCGGTCAGGTCAACCACTGGAACAGTCTGCTCGAAAATAAACACCTCATGGCCGGGCAACAGACCATTTTCATCACCAGATTCGGTGCGCACATAATCTAACGGAAACGGTTGCTGGGCAAATGGATCAAAAAAACTATACGACCGTCGTTCCGTATTAAACGGCAAATAATGCTGCAAGCCCTCCCGCACAAACGGTTCGGACTGATAGTGCACATCAAAATTAGGAATCACCAATGACAGCTTCGAAGTAGGCTCAAGGATGGGGTGTGCGGAACCACGTTGCAAATGTACCTCATCCTCGATGGTCAGCAGGGGATACTTCGATTCGGTGAGCACCATCTCGCAGGTTACATCCACTCGCGCGGCATCTTTGATTTTCTTGCCGCGGGCACTAGTGATATCGGCCTTGGTAGAGGAGATGATGACCCGAAACTGGGTATTCTCAGTGCGGTAATGGCAATCATTGGTGTCATTGCTACTGCACTGGGCTGCGGGATCATAAAACGATGTTGGTGACTGCTTAGTCTGGATCACCCGCGTAGAATCAACCGGCAGTGGCTTAATCTGACTGATCACCAGTTCTGGAACATTTTCCGCAATGACAAACAATATTACAGCAAAGGTGATTATCACCACCGAAATTCGGGGCAGCTTACGCACTGTCTCACCTTTCTAAATCCTGCTTATCTCAAACCCTAGTGACATAAGGACCCTAATGACAAAGGACGATCAATCATGCACGTCTAGTCGGTAACAGTGAGCCACACACTATGGTCAAGCTGGGGCTTAGCGGGAAACCCACCCCGGTTATCCATGCGGTGCTACGCCTGCAAACCTGTGCTAAACACGCTCTGGTTTCTCTATGGTACCCATCAATCAGGATAGTTAAATAAATCTGTCAACCGGCAGGCGGTTCTTTTCGGTGCGAAGGTGGGACACGGTGATGCTTTTAGACGTTGATCAGCCGGGGGTTGGGTCGGGTGGCAGGGGTTAGGGTTTTCAAGGGGTGTTAAGGGCGCGGGGTGCGGGGAGGCGTCGACAAGCAATAGCTTGGAGTTCGGCTTTGGTAGTGCTTGGTGAAAAGTCGGACGTTGTGAGCTGGGGGAATAGCTGTGCTGGGAGTTTGGCTGGTTGTGGAACCGGTGGAAAAGGGAAGCCCGACATTACGCCGACATTATTCCACGAGTGCCAGGGCAGCTGCGGTGCTGTGGCGGTGCTTCGTCGAGTGGCACTGCCGGTAAATTCGCGTTAAACACGCTATGGTTTTATCGTGCCCATCAATCCGGATAGTGAAATAAATCTGTGAGTAGTCGTCCGTTTCTCCCACAGTTGGAAAGCCTCCGCGGTGTCGCCGCAACGGGGGTGCTGATTACCCATGTCACTTTCCAAACCGGTGTGGATCCCGGGACACATATCGGCGGGCTGCTGACCCGTTTTGATTTTTTTGTCAGCGTGTTTTTCGGGCTGAGCGGTTTTTTGCTGTGGCGCAGTAGGCATTTCGATTTTCCGCGGTATTACATCCGTAGATTTTGGCGGATTATGCCAGCATATTGGGCATGTGTGCTGATCACACTCATTTTTATCCCGGTTGCTTACCGCGCCAGCCCGCTTACTGTCGCCACCACACTGACCTTGACCCAGATGTACATTCCGCACGGATACCACGGAGGTTTGACACACTTATGGTCATTATGTGTGGAGGTAGCATTCTACCTAGTGCTGCCGTTTTTCTGGTTGCTGCTGAAAAATCTCACCGCCTATCGACGCATCCTCTGCATCGCAGCCTTCGCACTGCTTACCCTCAGCTGGGCGTTCTTGCCACTGGTCAACCGGAATCCCTCCGCAGACTGGCCAAATATGCAAATCTTTCCACCGGCATTTTTCTCGTGGTTTGCCGTGGGGATGATCGCCGCCGAGTTGGAAGGGCTGGGAGTGCGAATAACACATCCGCGGTGGCTTAACCGCGGCAGAGTTGTGGGCAGGCGCTGGCCGTGGTGGCTGGCGGCCATGTTTTTCATGTGGCTGGCCGGGCAGGATTTCTATGGCCCAGTGGGCTTAACCCACCCAAAACCTCATGAATTCGCGTTGCGAGTAATCGCGGGTACTTTAACCTGCGCTTGCTTCTTGCTGCCTTACGCTTTGGATCATAGTCCCAGCCTGCTGGATCTGCGATTTTTTAGAAAACTCGGAGAAATCTCCTACTCCATCTTCCTGTGGCACATTCCAGTATTAAGCCTGATGTTTCCCCTGATCGGAGTCCGAACTTTCAGCGGCGGCTTCTGGATCATCCTGCTTGCGACCTTTGCGGTATCAGTCATCGTTGCTTGGTGCTGTCATTTCCTCATCGAACAACCCTTGAGAAACTCCGCCGCCGCCAAAACAGTGCTGCGGCAACTCGGGTTCTGGATTGTGAAAAGTCGGGGCTTATAAGCTGGGGAAACCTTGGCTCTGGGAGTTCTGTGGGGTTTAATATCCACATCGATTCCTAGTCCGACATTACGACCCACCACCGCAGTTGCTTATCGACGCCACCACCGTGACTGGGGGTAGGGGTGGGATTTTGAGGGGTCTTAAGGGCGCGGGGCGCTAATAGGCGTCGAAAAGCATAAGCCTGGAATTGCTTCTAGTAGCACTTGGCGAAAAGTCGGGGGTTATGAGCTGGGGAAATAATCGACTAGGCGGTTATCTCAGTGCGGGCAACGCGCCGGTATATAACTCCGACATTACGGCGGGCATGGTGGTGAACAGGTACGGCGGGCAGCCAGCTGCAAGTCCCACAACACCAAGGCAACAAAAAACCACCGCGCGGGGCGGTGGTGTAGCAGTGTAACAGACTACTGGTTGCCGATTTTCTTGTCTACAGCATCCCGAACCGTTTTGATTTTGTCAGCGTGCTGTTCGCCAACTTTGCTTTTAGCGAGGTCAGCTGCTTTATCCAGGGCAGCATCAGAGATGCCTTCTGCTGTCGCGTTGCTGGCCATGTTCTTGGCGTTATCGAAAATGCTCATTTAGTGTCCTTTCGGGTTTTAATGCTTTATGGATAATGTTATGAATAAAAATCCATTGCAAGGGCAGCAAATATTTTAAACCTCCGGGGGCTATTCTGGTTTCGCAAGGGCGACAATCCGCTCGGCAATGTCGTCTTCTCGGCGATGCCGCAACCGCTGAATCGTTTTCCGCAGAGGTGCTTGCGCAGAAAGTCCTAATGCGGCATTGATTTTTCGCAGCGGTGATTCGGACACGGCATCAGTGTCCTCCTCTTCTTCCAAACCAAAGTAGTTCATCACCTCAGCCCAGCCGCTGGCTGAAGGATCCACCGCAGGCGCAGGTAAAACTTGAATACTCGGCCCAAATTCCACCCAGATACGATCACCAGACTTGGAACTTAATTGCTCTAAATATGGACGGATAGTCTTCATCGTGCAATTCGTCCGACCCCACTTGACCCAATGAGTATCAAGATCAGCCGGAATGCCCAGCGCCTGATCAAATTCCAAGCCATAAATGTCAATCACGCCCCGAGGAATGGCCATGCCCGACCCCCGCAAGTGATCATTGGTTACGGTGGTTAAGTAGCGCCAGATGCCGTCGATAAGCACCATGCCACGGCATTCCTCAGGTGGGCGGCGATTTTCAATTACATCAGTGTTGAACATGACCGCGCCATCGACAACAGTGAACTCCGGCGAAGCCAAATTAGTGCTGATGGTGGTGTCGGCGATTTTTTTATCCAAAAGGTCGGCACGCAGTTGCTCCACATCGGTGCTGCCCTCACCCTCGTGAATCCGCTTTCGGATGAAATCACTCACCGAGGTCCACTGTTCAATATTCCACTCCGCCAAGGACCACGTATCCCGATCAATGCGAGTGAACCAGTCCGACGTGCTCAAAGCAGTAGTGATGGAATTGCGGGATCGATGCGGAATCTGCTGAATGATGCTCCCCGTGGTCAACGGCTTACCCGCCAAAATGAGCAGCGCAGCCGCACGCTCTGCAATAGAGCCGTCACGTAACACCCAGACCTCGTCGGTTGGAACATACCCAAACCGATGGCAAAAATACTGCGTTAAATACTCGGCATTACTGCCGGTGCGTTGTGCATAGTCCGAAATTGCCTCGGTGATAGCCGCAGCAGGCAGCACATTGTACTGATTGCTAGTCTCCGACCGGATCTGATCCAAATCAGCAATCACCGATTTATTAATCACCCAATTTTCTTCCCGCAGGTAAGTGCCAGAATCCAGCCATAATAAAATATCAAAAACCGAGGGGCTGGGTCGGCAATCAGCCGCCCACAACGGTTGCCGCAGTACCTCCGGGATGTCATCAATCACGCAACACCGCCCAAAGCGATCCCGCAAGCTTAAAGAAATATCCAGCAAAACTGGGGAAGACTTACGCAAGGTACGACGTAAGCCTGACTCCAATTGTCGGACTCGCTCTCTGGTGATCCCAATGGTATCGCCAATCTCCTGCAACGACCGCGCCGGGGAACCGCCAGGAACCGTCACCAGTGGCACCCTACCCGACAATATGGTTTGCAGCCTGGAGTAATCCTCAGCCAAAGCGGATTCAATTTCCGTCCGAGCTTTGACCAAGAGGAAATCTTTAGGGGAGCCAATCCGCCGGAAAGCAGTAGCCGCCCACTCCTCGGACACCGATTCTGGCCACTGACCATGCAGATCCAGCCAGGCGGCTGCCAGCTGGTACGACTCCAGCAAACTATTGGCCTGCTCCTCAGCGGTTTCCTCAGCATAAGGATCTAAACCAAGCGGCTCGGGATCTTCAATTGCGGGTTCATAAGTGGTCAAAGACTCATCAATTGCCTGAAGTACCAGCGCATAAACATACTGTTTGGCTTTCACCGGACCAATGCTTGGCAGCGCCAATAAATCCTTCACACTGGCAAAAAGCGGTGTGGGATAGATTTCTTGCCAATTGCGCATCGCCCGCGTGGAATGATCCAAACCCTGCGGAAGCTGAGTCGGATCCAACCGAGGCGATAATTCGGCCAACGCTGAGCCGGCATGCTCATCCCACCACTGGGCAGCCAAATGAGCCGCATCCTCTGCACCAGTAGACCACGGGAAAATTTCGGCGACGGGGAGGGTACCGGGTTTCGGTTCGGCGTCGAAAAGCGGGACGGCCGGTGGGGTGCCTAAATCGGTGAGCAACGACGCGAACGTAGGCTCATCTACAACCGGAATATCGTGCTCGGTAGCCAACGCTTGCGTGTTGCCGCTGAGCGTGCCATTACGGGCAATAATGACCGCGCAATCCTTATGCGCGCCAGTCACCTGCAGCCCAGCCACCTCAGCTCGGTGCTCCCACTCCTCCCGGGGCAGCGAAAGCACACCGGAAAACGCCACCTGATCGGCAGGTCTGAGCTTAATATCGGACTGTCTGCGTTGGATGAGCGGCAAATCCAGTAACGAAAGCGCCACCTGATCAGGCACCGACAATTGGTGCGCGACCTTGATAATCCACTCCCGCTCCCGGGCGGTAACCAAACCATCAGACCACGCCAACACCACCAACCGGCGCACGAATAGCTCATGCAGCTCCGAAATATCGTCTGGGCTGAAATTTGCCTCCTCTGCGATGCGATCCAGCTCAGACTGTTCCCGTTCGGTCAAAGTGCGATCTGCCAAGGCCTCGATCAACGCTTGCCAATAGGCGCTGTACTGCGGCTCTAGGTGAGTAATGAGTACCGTTACCCGGTGCAGCCAATCCGTCCACGACTCTTCGGTGCCCACCACGAAACTACGCGGCAGCCGCTCGTTGCGGGAAATAGCACTCAGCGCCGCAAGATGCTTATCTGCGAGCTGGAACGGCTTAATATCGGGCAACTCATCAGTTTTCCCGGCTACAATACGACTAAATAACCCCGCGGTCTCCGTTGCCCGCAGCAAAGCGGTCATCTCATCACTGGTTGCCGAAGCATCATCAATCGAAACATCGTGGGCGCTGGTTTCGGGGGTAGCGAGCTGAATGAACGCATCATAAAGACCCGGGTGCGAAATCCGCTTAAATTCCTCCCGCAGGAACTTAAAAGTCTGCTGTGAATGATCGGTCACCAACACCCGGCCATTCAGCTGGGACAAAAACTCCCCGATAACATCCTCAATCCGCGGCGCAACCCGTAACTGGGAAGCCGTTAAGCCTGTGGCCAGCGGCGGAGCATAACCATTATCTGGATTCACGATGGTTTCCCAGTGCTTTTCTACAATCCCCGCCGCATCTAAAAGGATAACCGCAACGTCAATTATTCGGTCGGTATCCGATGCGCCTGTAGTCTTAATCCCGACAACTGCGAAACCATGAGAAGTCATGGCGAAAATAATAGTTGACAGCAGAAATGCGTGTTAGTTTATCAGTTGCTGCTTTGCCCCTGCCCAGACAGTAGCATTCCCCATACCGCAATGGTGCAGGCAATAGTCAGCAACAATGAATCCCCCGCATAATTAACCGCGGGCCACGGCGCACGCGGCAACCACATGATTGCCATTCCCATACCCGCAACCAGCAACATTCGGGGTGAAAACGACGTCAACCGCGTAATAGCAAAACACCCCAGACCCACTACTAGCGCCAACCAACCAACGGTTGCCGTTAAACCAGCAGCCACGACACCGGTAGCCACAAGCTTGCCGCCGAGCGCTACGGGGGCGCTATCGGTATGGCTGGTTTGCCTGTTTTGCATGCTCTGTTCTGCAGCGTTGATGTGTTTCGCGTGCCGACGGCCACTGTTTGCGTAGCGACGGCCAACGCCGATCAAACACCCCACTACTGTCACCAGTCCAACGCCACCACCGAGTAGAAGTCCACGACGAAATGGCTGATCACCAGCAAACTCCAGCCGGAACTCACCTGCAACCCCGGCCGGAACCACAAAAGCCTGAATACCCGCATTGACAATTGTCGGCTCTAGTGCGGTATCACCCACATAACCTCTTAATCCGGAATTAGCACTGCGATTAGTCACCACCAACCGGTTATGTGCAGCCGGTTCCACACGATCTGGCAACGGATTATTGGTAGCGCCTTGACTATTAAACCCTTGAGCTTTCAGCCACACCACCCGAGCTTTCGTCGAAATATCGTGCCAACCAGGCTTAAGCCGCACCAAATCGCCGCATTCGAAAGTATCGCCATCAACGACGAGTTTTTGAACACAGCTAGACAACTGCACGGTGAGTTGGCGCGGTTGCGCTAAGAAAAATTGGCGTTGCAAACCTGCTGTGTTGGCAAAAACCTGATTAAAAATAAACTCCTTGGCCCGCGGTGACGTGCTAGGAACCGTAACTGTCCGTTTGAGCGGAACCCCTGCTAAAGAAAACTCGGCCACCCCCACCGGAGAACCACTAGCTCCTAAAGTGAGGCGCACTGCATTAGTTGCCCCACCCGGAACCGGAATTTTGGTCGGTTTACCTGCCGTGACGAAGGTAGAAAAATGTGACTGATTCGACACTATGGTGATTTCCACCCGCGGTGTTTTCGCCGCGGCACGCGAACTAAACAAAGTCACCTCTACCACCGGGTTTTCCACCATACCACCGCCAGGAGTGTGAATCTCCAACCACTCGCCATTTTGCCGGCCTGGACGCGGATACCAAGCAGTTTGTTGATCACCATCCACAGCAGCCGTGACAGAGCGCGCCGGGTTGGCACCATTGAAACTGGTGGCATCAGAAGCACTAGAACTAGCGGTGATGATCGCGCCTTCTACTTCCACTTTGGTTCGAGGCCCGACAGAAGGATAATCCATGATCGGATTGTGTACGTCAGTGGCTTCGTATTCGCCAGCCAGCGGAGCAGTGACTGAATCGACAGTGCCATAGTTCCGAGCGGCCAATAACGGAGTATCAGTGACTATATCGGCATTCTTATCAACCAGCCGGTAGGTGCCATCTGGCAAGAACGCCAGGCTCTCACCGCCGCCTGCCACGGTTGTAATGGCGGATTCATCCACTAGATACATATCAGTGGTGGGTACAGTGGCCGGACTTTCGGGAGCAGTCGTGGTGGGGGCTGGAGCAGGTGAATCGTCGGTAGGTGAAATATCGGAGCTTTTTCCTGCTGTAGCACTTGGGGTTTGACTTGCTGTGGCACTTGGGCTTGGGAGTGTACTTGAGGTGCGAGAATTCGTATCTGCTGGGGAAAAAGTCGCGCGCCCTTCTTTGAGCATTACTATTTCTACTTCGCCAAAGCGCTTGGTGGGATACCCCGGAAATAGTCGTTCAGCGGAATAAAGCGACCGGTCATTGGCTAGATCGTGGCGAATAATCACCGAGCCGATGCCATGCCGAAGCAGATTATCAACAGTCGGGTACTGAGACATGCCATCAAGACCCCGAATGGTTTCTGGATCAACAAGGGGAATGGCATCACGAACCGCCCACGGCACATCCAACAGCGGCTGCGCTGGTTCATCCCTGGTCCATCCCCACGTCTGACGAGCGAAAGAGCTTTTCGGCAGGATCAAAGTACGGGTGTCACCTGCATTGTCATTGAGGTAGTCCGCCGCCTGCTGCCAATACTCGGGAACTTCTTTATAGCTTCCTAGCGGCAGCAACCTAGCTGACCAAGCCGGGGCCATCGCGGCTAAAGCCACCAGCACGATCCCAATAGTTGCTACCGCTTTGCGACGATCAACTACCGGCTCTGCCACCACCTGGCTAGTGAGCTGACCGGTGAGCCAGCTAGTGACTTGTCGGGCTTTGGTGACAAGTCGGACATGAAAACCATGAAGACGTGTTGTATGCCGAGCCGTGGTTCCGACTTTTCGCTGACCAGCAGTTTCTCTTGGTTCAGTAGTAAGACTACTAGGGGAACTGGCGGGGCCTCCGACATTTCGGTGAGTGCGACTTCTAAGACTGAGCTGGTCTGCTTCTTGATCATCTGATTGATCGCGGCGTCGTTGGCTTGGCGTCGTGGCATAAATGCTTGCACCCAAGGTGGCGAACCCCACCATGAGCGGCAGGCGGATCAAGAGATCGAATTTGTGAATATTGCGCAGTGCCGCACCAGGGCCGTCTAAAAACTCGGTAACTGAACTAGCACCACCTAGCAGGATCAGGCCAAACCCGAACAATACCCACCAGTAGCTTTTTAGCGGCAGTTCTTTACGCGGCCCAGCGCTATCAGAAGAACCGTCGTGGTCGCCGGAAGTAGCACGGTTGTTTGTAACGCCTTTCCCCAGACCAATGAGTCCGAGTGTGGCTACTAGGAGCGTGGTGATAATCATCACGGGATTATTCACCAAAAGGCGTCCTGCTTGGCGTTCGGCGTCGACAAAAGGCGACCAACTAGTCGTGCCCCGTAGGATTTCTGCGAGGTTAAGCCAGCGGGTGGTGACCGTGGCGTTTTCAATAAAATCGGTGAAGGGGCTGGCGTAGGTCCCGAGGATCAGCAGTGGGATAATCCACCACAGGCTGACCAAAATACATCCCACCGACCAGAGCAATAGCTGGGAGAAGCGTCGGTGGAGGGGCTGGAGGGTGTCGAAAAGCAAGCGCCACGCAAGGAGCAGTCCGGCGGGGACGCAGGCGGCGAGGGTGGCGGTGGCATTGACCGCGCCCATGGCAGCGACGGCGAGGATGGAAGCTGCGATATTTCCCAACCGAAGGCGCGCTGGAATGAGTGGCCATAGTACCCAGGGAGCGAGCATAATTGGCCACGTCTCGGAGGAAATAGTGGTCAGGGTGCTGAGGCTGCGAGGCGAGAGTGCGTATAACAGCGCCGCCAGCGCGGCGAATGGGCCGACAATTCCCAACCTACGCAGAAGTAGCAACATACCGGAATAGCCGACCCCCAGAACCAGCCACCACCATAAGCGTTGGGCGATCCAGTCTGGGAGGGGATCGGTCAGCGCGAAAAATAATCCGTGGGGGAAAAGGTATCCGTAGGCCTGGTTTTGTAATTGTCCGAAGGTGAAGGTATCCGTCCACGCCGAGGTGGCACCGGCTAAGAAACCCCATGGATTAGCTACTAGATCATGTTTAGTATCAGCTGCGATTCGGCCGATGGGTTGCAAAAAGCATAGTAGCCCTAATGCTAAAAGCCCCATGTGCATGGGGCTACGGACAATTGTGGGCATCAGACTATTTACGAGAACCGTATTCTGGGTCGCCCAAAACTGATTGATTCACGTTGACTACCTCAGCTTCCGGTAAAGCTGCACTGGAGGAAAACATCGCGACCCCAATGATGGCAACAATGCCGAGCGTGATGCCCACTGCGCCACTGGCAATTGCAGGTCCAAGTGTGCGTCGGTTCAAGGAATCGGAATCGAAAGCCATAATTTAGAAGATAGCAGCAATCAGCTCTAAAGAAAACGTAAAGAGCGCTAAAAACCTATGACAATGCTCCCGACTTTTTGGTACAACAGGCGTTTCGTGGGGGACTTCGCGGAACGTTGCTGCAAGTCCGAAGCGGGACTGTTGTTAAGTTGCAGCAGGGTGCTGCACGGTCGCGCGAGTAACCTGAGGGGAAATCCCTCAACGGAAAAATGGGAAAACCTATCTATGAAAAGGATAGGGTGGAGGATATGAAACGACTACCAACCATTATCGCATGTTGTGCCTTGGTGCTGACGGGATGCAGTGGCAGCGGGGACCAACCTGCCCCTGGTACCACCACTATTAGACCCAACACGGCAATAGCGACGACAGAAATGACGGAGTCGGCCAGCACGCTCGAGGGGGAGAGATTGCGGCAACAAGTCGGACAATTAATGATGGTGGGGGTGCAAAATTTTGATGATGCGTTGGGGGCATTAGAACAAGGCGCTGGCGGTATTTTTATCGGGTCGGACACGGATGCTGCGATCCTTACCGAACCTGGTCGCGACATTGCCGCGTTGCGGGAGCGAGTGGGCCGACCTTTCGCGGTGAGCATTGATTTTGAAGGCGGGCGGGTGCTGCGCCACGCCGAGATTTTAGGCGATTATCCGTCGCCACAGGTGATGGCGGAAACGAAAACCCCAGAAGAAGTGCGGCAGTTAGCAAAAGAAATGGGAGATTCGCTGGCATCACGGGGGATCACGATGAATTTCGCGCCGGTGGTGGATTTAGATGGTGCGGGATTGGAAGTAGTGGGGGATCGCGCGTTTTCGCATGACCCACTGGTTGCTGCCGATTATGCTGCGGCGTTTGCCGAAGGCATGCTGGATGCGGGGGTTACGCCGGTGTATAAGCATTTCCCAGGTCATGGGCGTGCTAGCGGGGATTCTCATCTGGGTGAGGTGGTGACCCCACCGTTGGATGAGCTAAAAACCCTTGATTTAATCCCCTATACAAAAGTGCTACCTGGCACGCGGGCGGCCGTGATGTTAGGCCATCTCGTGGTTCCAGATTTCGGTGAGGCACCAGCCACCTTAAACCCGGAAATATATAAATTGCTACGCGAGGGGTCGTATCCTGGCGGAGCACCATTTGAAGGGCCGGTTATCACCGATGACCTGTCGGGGATGAAAGCGATTACAGATAATTATCGGGTTCCCCAAGCAGTGGTGAGTGCCTTAGGCGCTGGCGCGGACATGGCGTTGTGGATCAGTACTGCCGAATTGTCGGAAGCCATTGACGCTACGGTCACGGGGGTGGAATCGGGTGAACTGCCGGCCAACGAAATAGAAGCCAAGGCTGAGCGGGTGAGTGTCTTACAACGATAAGATTTACACAAAAGTTATCTATTGAAATTCTCATAACCTGGCGGACTCCACTAACCTAGATGTGGTGATAGGACAACATTCTCTGTCTAAAGAAAATCCCAAGGAAGGTCGGCGGAACGTGAGGATAGTCGCTGGAATCGGTTTGGGTTTTCTGGCGCTATGCGGCTTGGCCTACGGCATAGATCTGGCGTTGAGCAGCGGTTCTTTGCCGCGCGGCACCACCATTGCCGGGATTAATGTTGGTGGGCAAGATCGCCAAGTTGCGCTTACTACGCTGCAAAGTTCGCTTGACGACGCCACCAGCAAGCCAGTCACCGTCGTAGCCGGTGAACGTTCGGCTAGCTTTGACCCTGTTGCCGCAGGTCTTAAGGTGGATTGGGAAGCTACACTGGATGCTGCTGGCAGCCAGCCGCTTAATCCTATAACGCGACTTACTTCTTTCTTTACCGAAAATCAGGTACCGGTCGTTTCCACCGCCAATGAGGCGGCAATTGCCCCCATCGTCGATCACCTCACCACGGAACTCAGCCCCGCGCCAGTCAATGCGGGGGTGATTTTGAAAGGCGGCCAAGCGGTCATTGAACCCAAACCAGCTAATGGCCAAACCGTGGATCGCGCGAAAGTCCACGAAGGTGTGGTGGGATTCTGGCTAGAACCAGAAGGGGTGCATCTCGACGCTGATATTAATGAACCAGAATACGGCGACAAGCAGGCACAAAAAGCGATTAAAGACGCTGGCACCAACGCCGTTGCGGGACCCATTATTCTGCACGGCCGCGACGCCATTGACGGAGAAATCCCCACTGACCGCATGGGGGAAGTGGTGACCTTCATTCCCGAAAACGGAGAATTCCGGGTTGACGTCAACCACGAAGTAGCTAAAGGTATCTTGCTAGAACGATTGCATGAAACCGAGCACCCCAAAAAGAACGCCGATATTAACTTCGATGGCGGCTCTAAAGTGGTCATACCCCATTCCGATGGTGTGCTGATTAACTGGGAAGAGACCTTGTCCCACCTCAATGATCGGATCATCGGGAAAGAGGTCAAGACTTTCGACGCTGTTTACGTCGATGAGCCTGCTACTTTCACCACGGAAATGGCAGAAGCAGCCACCTTTGATCAGGTAGTCAGCGAGTTCACCACCGGCGGCTACAGCGATGCTTCCGGGGTTAATATTGCCAAAGTCGCCCAAATGGTCAACGGTGCTTTGGTGGCACCAGGGGATACCTTTAGCCTGAATAATTTCACCGGTCCTCGCGGCGCTGCCCAGGGCTTCGTGGAATCTGGCATCATTTTGAACGGGCGCGCGGACAAAGCCGTCGGTGGCGGCATTTCCCAGTTTGCGACGACCTTGTACAATGCGGCTTACTTTGCAGGCTTTGAAGACATAGCCCACACCCCGCACAGCTATTACATTTCCAGGTACCCAGCGGGTCGAGAAGCAACTGTTTTCGAAGGCCAGATTGACTTGGTGTTTAAGAATAACTCGCCATACCCAGTGCGTATCGTTTCTTCGGCTGGGGGCGGCGAAGTAACCGTGAAATTCATGGGTGTTAAGACCGTGAGCGTGGAATCTATTAATGGCGGACGTTGGGCAAATACCTCACCCCAGACCATTAATCTGAGTGGGCCTGACTGCAGTCCTTCCAGTGGTGCGCCTGGTTTTACCACGTCCGATACTAGGATAGTGCGAGATTTAAATGGCAGTGAGGTTTCTCGGGAAACTATCACCACCAAATACGATCCTTCGCCGATCGTGCGCTGTGGCGGCTAGCAGGAGCTAACAGCAAGGGTTGTTGTCTTAAGGCAGCGCTACCGTGTGTCGTAGGGCATGGGTGAGCTGGCGCTGCCGGATGTAGTAGGGCGGGGATGGTCAGACCATAACCGGTCGGTGGCCGTCCGCGCCTTTAACTGTCTGGGGAGATGCTCTAGGAAGCGAGGCTGGACGTGTAGTGGGGTGGGCATCTGGGGCCACGGCCGCACAAGCGCCCATTACGGAGGGGAGTCGAGGGGCTAGCGGGAATGAACGTCTCGTGGGAGCTGGTTGTGTCTGCGCGCAAAGCCCTACTCGGCGCTGCGGCTAAAAAGTTGGTGCGGCAACAGGGACGCTGGAATAACGTAGGCGCTAGCAACACCTTCACACTCTTGGTAGTAGCGGATCAGCGTCTCCCACTGGCTTGACTGTTTCCCTATCTGCACCAGATTCTAAACTTAACTAATATATAGAAAAATATAAGTGAAACTAGTTGGGGCGTGGCGTACTTTTTATGTGTCGCGGTGGTGTTTATTGGTAGGCGTGAAAAAGGGGTTGGTTTCCCTGGAGTAGCTGCGATCTATCGTTGTGAAATGCTTTGAAAAACATTCACTCTTCATTTCTGTTTTTGGGTCGGTACCTGTAGTGGGGTCTGTTTCGGGAATAAAATTTACCCCAAATGGGGTTAGGTCCTTCTTTGAAAACCGAGGAAAGCTATAAAAATTGATGAATTTTCTGAGAATAGATTTCATTAAACTCACTATTTTGTAAGGTTATTCCTGATAGTTTTTCTCCTACCAGAAGGACGTATATCCCATGCTCAAAAAGTCTCTTTCTCTGTTGGCTGGTCTGACAATGGCTGGCTCTGTTTTTGTCCCGACTGCGGCTGCGCAGGAACCACAGCAAGTATTGATTGCTGAGTGTGTGCAGATAGTTGAAGCAACTGGCAATTCTGCTGATTTCCACGGCAGTGTTCCTGGTTCGGCGAACAACATTCCGATTAAGATGACCGCTCCGGCCGTCGGTAAGGTTGGGCGGACGGACACCATCCAAGTGGAGTTTCCCAATGTCGAGCCAGTGTACAAGTCTGCCAATATCGTCCAGAAGGCATTAGGGCACGAGTCTCCCTTCCGTCCGTTCGTCTTCTTTGATAATTTCGCTGCGGAGGTAGACACCGAAGATGCTGCCAACGTCGTGCGGGTCCCAGAGAGGGTGGATTTGGGCCAGGCCGAAGAAATTTCTGGAAAAATACGCTACCGGGTGGGGTTTGGCACGCCCATTGAAATTGACGTGACGCCGAAAACTGCAACTGCAGAGGGCGACAAGTTGGACGTGACTCTAAAAACTCTGTCCTTCGACATTCTGGCCGCGGAAACCCACGATGGTGAAACGAAAAAGGCCTCCACTGTTAATTGCGCTTTTCACGCAGAAGGTGTGAACGTCTTCGAGAATTTCAAGAAGATTACTGACGGCAACATACTCGCTTCTTACCCCGTAGAAAAGGCCGATGAGCCTCAGAAGCCAAGTGAGGGTGAGGGTTCTGTACGGGATAAGGGCAGTTCCAATGTTGAGAAAGCTGGCGTAGTGGTGGCAGCACTCACAGCTATTGCGGGGCTTATTGCAGCTGCTTTGCCATTCTTGGCGAAGATCTTCCCAGGGCTAAAGAAGATTCCAGGTTTGCGGTTCTAAAGCACGTGGAAAACTGACAAAACCTGCCACCTAACCCACAAGTGAGGTGGCAGGTTTTTTAATTATTGGGGCTTAAAATCCGTTCCCATTCCGGTGAAAAATCAGAATAAACAGGTGGCCAATACCTGCAAACAAGTCTTGTGGGGAAATGACAAAACCGTCGTGTTATTAGAACACGACGGTGAAGTCCTAGTTGATACGCTAAGCTGCCAAAAATTCTGGTGTTAGGTAGTTATGCGGCTGCGGGGTGATGCCGTGCTTTTGCAGTAACTCACGTACGTGTTTTTCTACTGCATCGCACATTGCATGAACCTCAGCCTTATCATGCATCTTCTTTGTAATGTCCCACGTGTTCACGTCGGTACCCAAGTCGGTAGCATTGCTAAATAGAACAACCTCATCCACATTAGCTACAGTATGTGGGTTAATTGTCTTGGGCTTAAGATCGTCGGTGGGGACATTGCGCTCTTTAAGAACCTCAATGACCAGAGGATTAACTTCGAACGCCGGGGTAGTTCCTACTGACCGGACAAAAACCTGTTCGCCACCAAGGAACCGAGCATAAGCTGAAGCGACTTGGGTGCGTGCGGCGTTGTCTTCCGATACGAACAGAATCCGTGCTGTGGGAAGATCGGCAGCAGGTTTAACGGTACGACGTTCTTGGAGAGTTTGCTGCATGAAGGAGTGGAGAGACTGCGGAGATTCAGTTTCTGCCACGGGTTGATTGGGCTTGCTTGTCGCCCGCTCATCTTCAGGGCTAAGCAAGAAATTGCTAAAAAGTTGGCCCCACCGATGAGAGAGCTTATGAGCCTTATTCACAGTTGTGGTCATGGGCGTTGCGCTCCTTTCATTGAGTGAGTTTGAAGCCGCCTAAAAGAGACGACTTATGGATTAGCTTTGGGTCAACCATACACCGAAAAACCCTTGGTGCAAACCAATGATTGTTTGTTTCCCGAGGATATTTTTGGTTGATTTATCACGTATGGGCTTCTAGCAGCGGTTTTATGGGAATTACGGTAAGGTAACTTTTTGAAAAATTTTTATCCCAAGGCGTGTTGCGGGCAAAAATTAAACAAATTTTTAGGTATCAACACCCAGGCTTTTCCGTGGTAGTTGGCCGATTTTCGTTTGAAACTGTTGTTTTTTGTGAGGCAATTGTGTTCTTTGTTAAGAGGGGTCATTGCTGTGTCCTAGGCCACAATTATGGTGCAAGCGTTGGTAATGGGCGGCAAGCGTGGGGCGTCGTAAAGCTTTTCGACGCCCCACGGCGCTAGGTGGGGTAGCACCCCGCGAAAAGTCGGAGGAGTGGTGCTAGGGGGCAGCTCGGTAGTAAGAACGGCCAGCTGAGTGTTTTTGCTGCTAGATAAAGTCCGACATGTCGCGGTGAGAGTGAACCCCACAAACCTGGCAAACAGGACAGTTTTGGGGTGGGGCGGGAAAATGCGAAAACCTCTCATCTAAAAAGGATGAGAGGTTTAAACGTGGAGCCGATGACGGGAATCGAACCCGCGCCGCCTGCTTGGGAAGCAGGAGTTCTGCCATTGAACTACATCGGCAAGGATGCGCATCTGCACAACGGGAACAATTCTAGCATTTGGTGGCGACTGTGCAACCTCACGGAAATAACCAGAGCTGGTAAATCCTAAGGGCTTCACCAAAAGGGGGTAACTGGGCTGTAGACTTTAAAGCGTGCTTTATTCAGATCATGACATTCGTGCAGCCATTGACGCGGGCGAGCTAAAGATTGACCCTTTCGATGCTGAGCTCATCCAGCCATCAAGTGTGGATGTGCGCATGGATCGGTATTTTAGAGTGTTCAATAATTCGAAATACACCCATATTGATCCGAAACAGCAACAAGACGACTTAACCAGTCTTGTAGAAGTAGCCGAAGGGGAACCCTTTGTGCTGCACCCCGGCGAATTTGTGCTCGGGGCTACATTAGAGAAATTCACCTTGCCGCCACATATGGCGGGCCGGTTGGAGGGGAAATCCTCCCTCGGGCGCTTAGGTTTGCTCACGCACTCCACAGCTGGGTTTATCGACCCCGGATTTTCGGGACATATCACCTTGGAACTATCGAATGTGGCAAACCTGCCCATCACCTTATGGCCCGGCATGAAGGTGGGGCAGCTCGCGTTGTTTAAGATGACCTCTCCTGCTGAAGTTCCTTACGGATCAACCACACTGGGGTCGAAATATCAAGGCCAACGTGGCCCAACCCCCTCTAGGGCCTATTTGAACTTTCGGGCCGCCGAATAGCCACTCTTAGGAAATGGGCTGGCCGCGATCATAAGCGGTGTGCAGCTGGGTGATCCAGTAGCCCTTGTGATGCTGTTCGTTATGGTTGGAGGAAGAATCACGGAACTCGCCGTACATACTGGCCCAGCCTAAAAACATATGGGTTTCCTCTAGCCACACTGGACCGCCGAGCTCTTCGGCGGGGGCGTCGTCAAGCGATAGGAGCGGCTGGGAACCGCCGTGCGCATACACAATTTTGCCGCACTTCGGCTCCTTGCTTTTAACTAGTAATGTGCAGGCGCGCGCCGAATCATCGGGGTTTTTCATTGCAATAGGGCCCGGCGATAGATGGTTGGTGTTGCTATTAATATCGGCGTCACCATTGAAAGCGATATAGGCGATATTTCCGTTGAGGAAATCCGTGAAGCTCTTGGGATCGGTGTTTGCTTGCGGCTCGTGGTATTTGCTGCTAAAGCCGTCGAAAGTGGCAAGCTGATATAACCCATCTTCACCCCGAGGCTTGATATACACCTCGGCGCCGTGACTGGGCACACCCGCAGCACGCACACAATAAGCTGGGATATACCCAGTACGCGATTTTTCTGAGACATAACTTAACGAGCAAACACTGAACTGATCGCCCATTTTGATGTAAACATCATCACCTTGGCTGATTTGCTTGGATACGCCAGGTTTAATCTTCGCTATGGACTCAGAACTGACTGCACTGGTGTCTGACGAAGGCAGGGAAGAGCCGACATTTCCCATGAGCAGGGCAATTACGGTGAAAATACCGGCAAGAACACCAAGAATGGAGATGAATTGATTCGCTATGTCTGGTTCAAAGAGACTACGAAAATCGGTCATCCGAACTTCCCTTTCCTTATCCAAAGATTGTGCTTAACCAGTTTAAATTAGAGCTATGCAAATTACGGTAATCGGCTGTGGATATTTAGGCGTCACCCAAGCCGCCTGCTGGGCAGCGCGTGGACATCAAGTGCTAGGGGTGGACCTCGACGAGGACCGGATTTTAGCATTACAAAATGCTGACTTACCATTCTACGAGCCTGGGCTAGCAGCATTATTGCGAACGGGGGTGAGTCAGGGGAGGCTCAGCTTTACGACGTCCTATATGCAGGCAGTTAACTTCGCCAATGTGCACTTTCTCACAGTAGGCACCCCAGAGAAATCAGATGGAACCGGAATTGACATTAGTGCGGTGATTGCCAGTGTAGAAAAACTCGCAGAACTCGGCGCACCACTAATCATTGGGCGATCCACAGTCCCAGTAGGAACCGCCGCGCAATTACAACAGGCACATCCAGGGGTTGAAATAGCCTGGCAGCCGGAGTTTTTGCGCGAAGGACAAGCCGTGGCCGACTGTTTGCATCCAGACCGAATCGTGATCGGCTGCACGCCAGACTCACAAGTGCCCGAGTTGATCAAAGCTCTTAACCCGGCTGATACCCCACTGATTGTCACCGACTTAGCCACTGCTGAACTGGCCAAAACCTCTGCTAATGCCTTCCTTGCAACCAAAATATCCTTTATCAATGCCATCTCCGAGCTTTGTGAAAAATCGGGGGCCGACGTGCGAACCTTAGCGCAGATCCTAGGGTTAGACCCTCGGATTGGATCAGGGAATTTAGCTGCGGGTTTAGGCTTTGGTGGAGGGTGCTTACTGAAAGATTTGCGTGGTTTGTTATCCACCGCCGCGAAAACTCGGACCGCAAGTGTGTCTAATTTACTGCACCAGGTGGAGGGGATTAACCAGCAGCAACAATATCGCCTAGCTCAACGTATTCTTGCACTATGCGCGCCGGATCAGCCGAGTTTGGTGGAGCCGAGTTTGGTACGGCCGGGGCAAGACCAGGTGGGGGCTGGTCTAGGTCAGGAGGGGCCGGATCAGCTGGATAACAGCCAACTGGATACCAGTCCGACGGATCATGGCAGGAGAGCTAAAGTAGCGATTTTAGGAGCGACATTTAAGCCCCACACTGATGACACTCGTGATGCACCTGCGTTGAAACTTGCTGACTATTTGGCAGCCGGTGGGGCTGAAGTCGTGATTACTGATCCCAAAATTTTCCCCGATATTACGGTTGAACAGGCACTATTCCAATCCGACATTACTGTGCTGGCCACTGAATGGCCACAGTATCAGGATCTGGATCCAGTGCGAATGCAAAAACTGGTGCGCCGAGCAGTGTTATTCGACTGTCGAAACGCTATAGACGTAGCAGCTTGGCGAAAAGCCGGTTGGCAATGCCATGGTGTGGGCTGGTGACCTCGTGCGGTATAGTGCAAAGCTGTGCGAAATAAGGAGGTGACACCATGGCCAAACAGAAACCCGATCGTCGGATGTGGAAAATGAATCCAGAACGACTACAGCAACATTTACAGCTGAAAACTCGGGCTCGACAAATCCCAGACAAAAAGAAAACCGCTAGTAAGAAGGCCTGCCGCCGTGGTAAGTGGCAGGCCTTTGGCCATGCACCGTGTATGCCGCAATTAACGTGGTGATAGGCACCGCCAAGGTCAGGGCCAAGGCACCGATGCCAGATCGCAGAACCTCGGTGGCCATAATGTCGCTGGTGAGAATCTGACTCCACGGACGTCCAGAAACCGACAATAGTAACAACAGCGGTAATGATGCACCGGTGTAGGTGAGTACCAAGGTGTAAACCATGGAAGAAATATGATCCCGCCCCACCTTCATAGCAGACAAGAAGATTTCAATGGGATCGGCATCAGGATCGAGGTTGGACAGCTCATTGACGGTGGAGGATTGGGAGATGGCGACGTCGTTAAGCACACCGAGTGCGCCGATGATGAACCCGCACAACATGAGGCCTTCAACCGAAACATCGGGGAGATACAAAATCACATGTAGGTTGTCCTCATCACCCAAACCGCGCAGGTGATTATTATCAATTGCGATGGAAGCCAGCCAGGCGGCTATGGCCAGCGCCAACAGGGTGCCGCCGAGCGCAGAGGCGGATTTCCAGTTGAAACCGTGCACCAGCGGCACCACGATGAGCAAAATCAACGCACCACTGATGACAGCGGCACTGATCGGGGAAGCGCCTTGCAATAAGATCGGGATCGTAAAAACCAGAATCATTACCAAGGTAACGCCCAACCCGACTAGGGCACGAACGCCGCGCAGCAGGGCGAAAACGCCAATAGCGAGGGAGATTAGCAATGCCCATGCGGCCAGTGGTGCAGAGCGCTGATAGTCGCCAAAAGTATAGAGCGTTGGTTGCTGTGGGTCATCGGATTTGAATAGTAGAATCTGATCATTCTTTTCCAGCGTGGGCTCGCCGGGTTGGCCGGAATTGATGAGCAGGGTGCGCTTGCCAGCGTCGTCACCCTCGTTGATTTCTACGATAAACCACGTACAGGAATCATCAACGCCGGGTAGGTAGCGGGGGGAAGAATCGAAAACAGCGCCCGTTTCAGCAGACTGGCAAGCGCCAGTGTCAGTGTGGATCACAGTAGCCTTGTACTGCGAGTGATTCAGGCTAAAACTGGTGAAATACTCGGGAGCAATATTCGGTTCTTGCCCACCTGGCCATAATCGAACCACCCCAATGGCAGTGAAAATAGTCCATAGCACTAGAAATACAACAAGTATCCACTGCCAGAGGGACAGACCCGGTGTTGCTGGTTCGGTTGAAGTCGCGTGTTTACCCATAATTACTGCTTGTAGCCAGAAAGAAAATTCCCTAGTCGTTCAATTGCTTCTGCCAGTTCACTTGCCCAAGGCAAAGTAACCACGCGGAAATGATCTGGGTGCGGCCAATTGAAACCAGTGCCCTGCACCAGCAGAATCTTTTCTGAGCGCAATAAATCAAGCATCAGCTGGCCGTCATCGTGAATATCATAATACTCTAAGTCCAACTTAGGGAAAGCATATAAAGCTCCCATTGGTTTTACACAACTGATTCCAGGAACTTCGTTGAGTTTTTGCCAAGCGGTGTTCCGTTGCTTGGTCAACCGGCCATGCTCATTGGTGTAATCATAGATCGACTGCCGACCACCCAACGCCACCTGAATCGCGTGCTGAGCGGGGACATTAGGACACAGACGAGTACCAGCCAACAAATCGAGCCCCTCGATAAAGCCCTTCGCATGACTCTTCGGGCCAGTGACTACCATCCAGCCAGCACGATAACCTGCAACCCGATAAGCTTTGGACAGGCCGTTATAAGTTATGCACAACAGATCGGGCGCGAGCGTGGCGATGGAGATGTGCTCGGCGTCGTCGTAAAGAATGCGGTCGTAGATTTCGTCCGCAAGAATCAAAAGATCATGCTCCCGCGCAATATCCACAATCTGCTGCAATACTTCGCGTGAATACACTGCGCCGGTGGGATTGTTAGGGTTAATCACCACAATCGCTTTGGTTTTGTCTGTCACCTTCGCGCGGATGTCCTCGATGGAGGGATTCCAATTATCGGACTCATCGCACAAATAATGAACTGGCTGGCCACCTGCCAAAGAAGTCGCCGCAGTCCATAACGGATAATCGGGTGCCGGGATTAATACCTCATCGCCGTTATTTAACAGCGTTTGGGTGGTCATGGTGATCAGCTCGGAGACACCATTACCCAAATAAACATCCTCAACATCAAACTTCGGGAACCCCGGGATCACTTCATACCGCGTCACAATCGCGCGCCGGGCTGGAATAATGCCTTTCGACGTGGAATAGCCTTGCGACGTCGGGAGCGCCGCAATCATGTCACGCATGATCACATCGGGAGCTTCGAAACCAAATAATGCGGGATTGCCCGTATTCAGCTTTAAGATACGGTGACCATCCAACTCTAGACGTTCTGCTTCTTCAGATACCGGTCCGCGAATTTCATAAAGAACATTCTTCATTTTCTCGGACTGATCCAAAATACGGCGGGGGCGGCGTTTAGCATGATTAGTGTTCACCCTGCTAAATTTTGCCACTTTTTCGCGCGATTCGCATCACGAATTGCATAACAAACTGCTTATTTGCTTAATTTCTAGCTAAATAAGCAGAACTGAAAAAGGCCGTGAGGAGATGATTTGAGGGGCAGTTTAGGGTGTGGTTGGTGTGGTGCGCGGCGCGGTCCTGGTGGGTGCGGTGTGGTTGGTGTGTGGTGCGCGGCGCGGTCCTAGTGTGCGCGGTTGAGTGGTGCGGGTTAGCGGCGTCCTTTGAATCGTTTAAGCGTCTGATTTGTAATATCGATTGCTGTATTGGTTAGTTCGGCCTGTTTCTGCTGGCGAAGAGCCTTTTGTTGTGCCAATTGCTGAGCATTTGCAATCTCAATCTCGCGCATTTGGTTTGCTTTTAACATCCGTAACTCTCGCTGCCGTTCACGTTCCAAGCGGGCTGGGCTTGGTGTGTACCATGAGCTCGGGCCAACTTTCATGATGTAGAGCAAAATGAAAATGGTTGGGATGATGATGAAGGGTATGATTGCTTGCTCTGTGACGATACCGGCTCCTAGTGCCAGCACTGATGATAATCCTAAAATGCCTAATCGCATATTGCGGCCGCGGCTGCGTAAACTATTAATCTCGCCTACCGTGTATGAGGGCTCAATGGCACTTGTTGATGACACTGATAATGAGCTGGGAAGGTCATCAAAAATCGGGAAGATATCAGACTTCATAGTAGCTTCTGCTGCTAACGAAATGCGCTGTTCGTACTCATCCATGGTGAGGCGACCAGCAGCGAAATGCGTCCCCAAGTCATCCATGGCTTGCTGCCGCTCATTATCACTAATTCGGTAATCAGGCATAAATGGATGGTTCATACCTTAAAGAATAGTCATCCTGAAGAAAACCTGTCTATAAGGGTTTCCCCTTATATTTCAGCAACAATTATTAACAGCTACAGCAAGCATAGAATAATTGCTTATTCTGTTGGAGGCGGTGGTGGGGTGGCGGTTGGTGGTGTCGCCGCGGGAGGGATGGCGGTTGGCGTGGCTGCGGGTGGGGTTGCTGCGGGTGGTTGAATTGTCGGGGGTTGCGCTGTGGGAGGTTGTGTTGGTGGTG
>CAUQSW010000035.1:0-31353 GCA_963520895.1 uncultured Corynebacterium sp.
ATCCACCACCCACCCGCACCAGGGTCAGCTGCTTGCACCGCCTTCATACACAACGAAAGCCGATCCAACCACTGATCATCACGAATCGACGGATCATTCCTCACCGTCATAAAAATAATAGACTCAGAAACCAACATGCCTTCACCTGCTTTAATAGACTTATCTATCAATAACTTTATCTATCAACCAGGGATGGTGCGTTCGTGATTATGAATAGCCCCGATTAGAACCCTAATTTATCCCCGAGTGCTGCATAACCGACAAAGGCGACGGCGTCGATAAGAAAATGCCCCAAAATCAAGGGCCAAATCTTGCCGGTTTTCAGGAAATAACCACCGAAAATAATACCCATGATGATATTTCCAAAACCCGCCGAAATACCCTGATATAGGTGATAGCTACCGCGTAGAACTGCTGAAAGCCCAAGGGCAGTCGCCGTTTTGATTTCTAGTTGTTTTAATCTGGTAATCAGCCAAGCAACCACCACGATTTCCTCACCAAAGGCATTGGCACCGGAATAAAGCAACAAAACAGGCACTTCCCACCAGCTATTTAACTCTGAGGGGATAACCTGTTTACTCAAACCAAAATGCACAGAAGCTAGGTAAAAACCCAAACCGGGCAGACCAATGAGTGCGGCTAAACCTGCGCCGTGGAGCCAATCTTTGGGTTTTAGCTTCGGCAATCTGATGCCCAGAAGATATAAGCCCAGAAAACCCCACCCGAAAAGGACCGCAGCACTGCACAACTGTAAGGCCAAGTCAATCAGATTCACCTGCGACTGCGGGGCGGTAATAGTAGTGGATTGCTGATTAAGAGGTTGCGGGTCTAGCAGCGCACTAATAAGCCGCAGCAATGACTTTAACCCCGCCATACCGAAGGTGACTACTAAAACAATGGCGAGTTCTTCTAAAAGTTTCTTCCTGGTCATGACAATGCTCCCGCCAAACCAAATAATTCCTCTGGGGTGGCACGGATCGCACCTAGGTGAATTGAGTTGCTCACGTGCCGATACGGCATACTCAAAGCCGCGAGACCAGCCATATTAAACATGGTTCCCCACGGTGTCCACTGAGTTTGAGCATAAAAATCTTCTTCCGGTGGCATGGCAGAAAAATACCCAATCTTGGGCGGGTCAAACGCTAAGGTGGGGCACAGCAACACATCAATATCCCAAGCGCGAAGAAGCTGACTTTTTACCGACATAAACTCTGCCTTTGCTTGATTTCCCTGCCGCTCGCTCAAGCTCAGACCGTGGTCTTTTAGCCAGTTGATCAGCGGCGAACCCTCGCCTTCAATCTTGGTTGCCCGCATAGCCAAAATATTGTGAAAGGCAGTAAAAGGGGCATCGCCATACGGCCTATGTACCTCATGAACTGGACACCCCAACTCACTTAGCACAGCCGCCGCCCGATCGACCGCTACCAGCATGTGTTCTGCCACCTCGACCTCGGCATGAACCGGTTCAAACAGTGCCCCCACGCGCAGTGGGCGGAATGTCGGGGTGATGTTGTGCAAGAAGGCAGCGTCGGCAAGCGAAGCGGTGATAAAACCCTGCGCCACCGGGTTAGCATATTCGGTGGAATGCGGTGGTTTATACCCAATCACCCCACAGCAGGCGGCAGGAATGCGAATGGAACCACCGCCATCCGAGGCATGCGCGGCTCGCACCAACCCACGGGCGACCATTACCGCTGCACCGCCGGAGGAACCACCTGGCGTGTGGCCTGGCAACCTGGGATTATCAGGGTGTGGCAACCCCACTGGCTCGGTATAAGCGGTTAATCCCAGCTCGGGGCTAAGCGTCTTGCCTGGCACTAAGGCCCCTTGGCGCTGGTAAGCCTCGATGAAAACATCGGTTTCGGTAGCCTGATATTTCCGGTGAATAGACCCCATAGTGGTAGGCATCCCGGCAACATCAGAAAGATCCTTCGCCGGGATAATCCAACCACTGAGCCGACCCTGCCTAGGAACCACCGCATTCGCGCCGTGGCCAGCGCGCACAGTCGGGTCAAAATAAGCAAAACCATGGTGCTCCGGCGGCAAAGTAGCTACAGCGCGGGCAAGCTCAGCGAGGGAATCGGACATGCTGGATACAGTACCGAAATCGCACTGCGCTAGGAACTCATGAGTGTCACTGTAGGGGGAAAATAGTTTAACCGTGAGCTATAAAGTTAATTTTAGCCAGATTTGGCCTTAGAAAAATAAACTTTAAATTAGTGTAATATGAGGGTAAGTTTGGATCTAAAATCCTCTTTATCTACTGATTTCATTTCCGATCGGAGCTGTCCATGGCTGAAAATAGGCGTCAACCAGCAAAAAATAAAGCTATTGAAACAAAAGAGGCGACGGCGAATATTAAGTTGCCTGAGATTTCACTTGAAGAGCTTTACGCTAAAGCATCAATTCCCGCTAAGAAAGAGGGGGAACGTCGAGTCGCGGCGATCAAAAAGCAGCACCCAGAATGGTCGCAAAGCGACATAATCAAAAAACTGGAGCGGCGTTATATCACCGAAGTGACATCTGCTGGTGTAGCAGTCGGTGCGGCTGCCGCTGTGCCAGGCGTGGGGACAATGGCAGCCATTACGGCAGGTACCCTGGCAGACGCAACTGCATGGGTATTGGCTACCTCTACCTTGATTTATGGAATGTTAGCGGTGCAAGGTGTCAAGCTTGAAGATATAGAATACGAGCGGTCGTTAATCCTGGGGATTATTGCAGGCGGCAGTGCTCAGGGCACTATGAAAAAGACTGCAGAACGTACTGGGCAGTATTGGGGACGGGCAGCTATTAAAAAGGTGCCAGGTAGTGCCTTAAAACCCATAAATAAGGTTTTAGGCCGAAATTTCGTAACCAAGGCTGGCAGCACAGGAGTTGTGCGTCTTGGTACAGCAATGCCCTTTGGCATCGGTGCGGCAATCGGTGGCACCATGAACTATGCCGTGGCATTAGGAACAATCAAAGGGATTCGAGCCGCATTAGCGGAAGCATTCGACAGCGATGATGACCTCGTAGAAGCCGAAGTAATCGAGCCTAAGGTCATTTATGGTGACGAAACAAAGGCCGTATATAGAACAGTTGACGAATTGGGATTATGAGAATGTGAATTTTTCCCCAAGATAGTGCACAAACTATAGGGCCAATGCTGGTTCTAGACTAAAAACGGTAGAAATTCCGAGAATCCCATTAAGCTAGGAACTCATGAGTGTCACTGTGTCCTATCTTGGCCCAGCAGGTACCTTCACCGAGGCCGCCCTATGGGAATTCGTTACTACCCGAAAACTGGGTAACTACCCGCCAGCAGACATAACCGCCCTGCCCACAACTAGCCCCAGAGAAGCTATCGACGCAGTACGCAACGGCGATGCCCAGTTCGCTTGCGTAGCCATAGAAAACTCAGTGGACGGGCCGGTTACCCCCACTTTCGATGCTATGGTCGCCCCCGGCGTGCAAATCTATGCCGAACTCGACCTGCCCATCGCCTTTGCCATGATGGCGCGCCCAGACTTTTCGCTTTCCGACGCCTCCCGCACCACCCCAGTACGCATCACCACCCATCCCGTGGCATACCAGCAAATAAAAAACTGGGTAGCTGAGACGATCGGAGAACACGAATTTGTCCCTAGTTCCTCTAACGCTGCCGCTGCCGGAATCGTTGCTGAAGGCGGAGCAGACATAGCCGCTGCTCCCGCGCGCGCAGCTGAACTTTTTCAACTCACCATTCTTGCCGACGGCATTGCCGACGTCGCAGGCGCACGCACCCGCTTTGTGCTAGTAGGAACCCGCGGGAAACCCGCGCCACCTAGTGGAACTGACCGCACCGCCGTGGTTTTTACCTTACGCAACGAACCAGGATCACTGGTTGCAGCGCTCACCGAGTTCGCCCTGCGTGGGGTTGACCTTTCCCGCATTGAATCTAGGCCCCTTGAACAAGGACTGGGGACCTACCGGTTCCATGTGAATTTCAATGGGCACATCACGGATGTTCCCGTCGCTGAAGCCCTACGCGCACTTTATCTCCGGTGTGACTCACTAGAATTTCTCGGCTCGTGGCCAGTAGCCAATGCAGATGACCGGGAACTCAGCCTAGGACACGACGTCGAACGACTTGCTGAAGCATCTAATTGGGTGGAATCGGCACTGAGCGGTCATTGGGAATCATAACGTTGCATAGCCCTTACCTAGCCGAGTCAAAAAATCGTGTTGGCAGGGGATGGGAAACCGGCGTGCGCGAGATGTTGGTTGAGATACAAGTGAATTGCGAATGGATAAAAGGAGCAAAAAGTGAATAACAGTGGGAGAAACAGCGGCGTATCTAACACAAGCGATACACAAAAACTAGGCGCGCCGGGACCTCGAATCATGCCGGAGGAGGGTGCGTCGGCAAGCGAAGAATCCACCGGAAGAATTATCCTGATGCGCCATGGGCGCACATTCTCTAATGTTGGGCACTATTTGGATACGCGGCCACCTGGCGCGGAGCTGACCGATATTGGGCGTTCCCAGGCCATTGATGCGGGGCGTCGGCTACGGATATTGGCGCCAAATCTTGGGGCTGCGGTGAGTTCAATCGCGTTACGAGCGCAGCAGTCCTTGCATTTGGCCATGCATGGCTACGGGGCGACCAATGGTTCGGTTCCCGGGGTGGGACAAAGCAGCATACCGATTGCGGTATATGAGGGATTACATGAAATCTTCGCCGGGGATTTTGAAGGTGACAATTCTGAGCTGGCGCTTTCGCATTATCATCGTGCAGTGGTGCAGTGGCAGGCTGGTTCGCTAGATGCGCGACTACCGGGTGGGGAATCACCGCAGGAATTACTGAGCAGGTTTTTACCTGGATTGGCCAAGGCTCGTTTACTAGCTGGAGGCTCGGATGTGTTGGTAGTTTCCCACGGTGCTGCTATTCGGCTGATTGGCTACCACGGTACCACCTTGGATAAGGACCTGATTAGCAGTCGGTATCTAGCCAATGGTTCCCTGGCTATTATCGAGCCGGTGGGAGACTTCGGGCAGTGGAAGTGCGTGCAATGGGCAGATGAAAGGGTGTAAAAGGTGGTGGCGGATGAAACCGCTATAGTGAAACCGCTATAGCTTTCTGACGTCAGTGGGGACCTGTTAAGCCACTACGTTTGCTCCACAGTTGCCCCGTTGGGTTCGTGAAAATCGCGACTCCCCGGAACAAAAGCGGCACCAACAGCGGCTAGGATGCAGGCGGATGCCACCAGCCATAACATCATTCCAAGTCCCAGTAAGTTTGTCATTGGGGCGATAATGGCAAGACCGATGGGTGCTAGGCCGTAGGAAACGATGAAATCGATAGATGAGACTCGTGCAATTAATTGCTGTGGGATTTCTCGTTGAATAGCGGTGAACCACGGGACGTTGAATAGTTCAATTCCGATTCCTGCAATGACATAGGCTGCTATTACGATCAGCCACGATGTTCCGGTTGAGGTGAAGGCCATTGCGGCGGCAACGAGCCCATAGGCACCGAGCCCCGCGAGTGCCCACCAACCCTGAGATTTCGGTACCCAGCGTGAGACTAGTACAGCGCCACCGATAGCCCCGATGGCAAAACTGGTCGTTGCAGCGGCGAGTAACCTATTAGCATCTTCAGTGGAACCTGCTACCTCGGCGGCAGTTAGCGGCAGTAACACACCAGTAGCTGAATAACCAAGCATGATGACGGTTACTAGTACGCCAAGTCCAGCTAAAAACCAACGGTGGCGACGAGCTTCATGGATGCCTTCGGATAAGCTGTTGGCGGTCTGCCTGAGGGCGTCGATAAGCTTGCTTGAAGAATTGACTGGGGATTTTCCGCAAGGTGACCACATGGCTAATAGCCATAACACTGCCGTTAGCATGATGAGAGCTTGCGTGGAAATGAACTGACTTGCAGCCACGGCTAATGCGGGAGCAAGAACAATGACGAGGCGCTGGGCAAGGGTGTTGGCGGCATGGGCGGCTTGGCGCTGGTTTGGTTCGACATTGATCGCGATGAGTGTTTGAAATGCTGGTCGGCAGGCACCTTGGCCAATTCCAATGAGGAATGCAGCAATGAGGCTAACATATGGCATTGTGACCATGAGCGAGCCTAACGCCGCGCATAATCCAGCGATTTGGATGACTCGGGTTGGTGACCAAAGATCTGATAATGATCCTGCGAGTGGGAGGATCATCAGAAATCCGATCGTGCGAGTAGCTAGAATGATGCCTAGTTGTGATGGGGTTAGTTGACCATCAATCACAAAGAGTCCTAGAAGAAACGGCAACGCCCAAGTGGCCACACCACTTGATAAAGTTCCCAGCCAGAGTCTTCGAAACGTCGGATTGTGAAAAACGGCAAGCATAATTGAAACCTTAGTGAAATTGAACACAAGTTGTGCAAAACTGCACAATGGAATCGATTTTCACTTATTCTTCATTATTGAGAATGAAAATCGATTCCTGGAAAGGTCAATTTTATGGGAAAGATAAGGATTGGCGGAAAAGCGCTCGCGGTGGTCATGGGAACGGCCCTGAGTATTGGTGTTCTTAGTGCATGTTCTAATAGCGAGACAAACGGCGCCTCTGATTCCTCTGCGGAGGAAATCAACCTGACCATTGATAATTGTGGCTTTGAACTTAACTTCAGCACAGTGCCGCAGCGTACCGTGACTCTGGAACAAGCTTCTACCGATACACTCTTTGCGTTGGGGGTGGCCGATCATATCGCTGGCACGTCGAATCAGAAAACCACAGTGCTACCGGAGTATGCCGAAGCATACAATAAGATCCCTGTTCTGGCTGAAAAACCACTAACGTCAGAACAATTGCGCAGCGCCGATCCTGATTTTGTGGTTTCACCATTTGAATCGTTCTTCACTGCAGATAATGCAGGTACTCGGGAAGAGCTAAAAGAACTGGGGGTTAACAGTTACGTTTCCAATGTGGAATGCAGGGACTACAAAGACAATAAAGGTAAGACCGCCTTTGAACTCATAGCGAAGGATTTGGAAGAGCTTGGCAAGATCTATGCAGTTGAGTCGCGCGCTAAGGAACTAATCGCTGAGCAGGAAACCGCTATTAAAGCGGCCGAAAACAAGGGTAAGGGTACGAGCATTTTGTATCTTTATTCCCTTTATAAAGGAACTCCCTACGTGGCTGGTAACACCGGCGTTGGCCAAGCCATTTCGGATATTACTGGTTCGAAGAATGTGATGGAAAAGGTGAATGATCTCTGGCCAGAAGTTGGCTGGGAAGCTATTGCGGATCTCAACCCTGACGTGATTGTTATTGGAGATCTGAAGGAACGTGGCGCGCCAGGCGATAGTTATGAAGACAAGATTGAAGCAATGAAAGCTGACCCGGTTATGAGCAAACTGGATGCGGTTAAGAACGAGCGGTTTATCATTGTGCCTGGTGTTGAGCTTGATGCCACGGTTCGTTCAGCTCACGCGCTGACAGTCATTTCAGATGAGCTGCAGTCGGGAATTGCGACCAAGACCTCCTAAACTTGTGATGACAACGACAACTCAACGACCGCATTCCGATGGTCATAGTGTGAAGCATATGCCGAAATCCAAACTGCGGGTTTGGATAATTGGGATTCTGTGCTTGATTATGCTGTGTTTTGTCATGCTTGCCAGCATCATGTTTGGTTCTGCTGCAATGACTGTTTCGGAAATTTGGGGCACACTAAGCCACAAACTGGGTTTCATGATCTCTCCCGATTTTCCCGCACCTTCGCAGTTGAGGCAGTCAATCCTGCTGGAACTGCGTATACCTCGAATACTGATGGCGGCAGCTGTAGGAGCTGCCCTCGCTGTGGCGGGTGTGGCCCTGCAATCGGTGACTCATAATGATCTGGCTGAGCCGTACTTGCTAGGTGTATCAGCTGGAGCATCTACTGGTGCTGTCACCGTGCTGTTGTTTTTATCATCATCCGCCATTGGTCTTTCTGGCGGCGCTGTAGTTGGAGCATTGTGCTCATTTGGATTACTACTGTTCTTGCTGCGGGGCTCTGGTTTTGCTTCTACCCGCGTAGTGTTGACTGGGGTGTTGGTGGGTCAGTTGTTTTCGGCTTTCACGTCGTTACTGCTCGTTGCAAGGGGAGACGCTGAGAATGTTCGCGGCGTCATGTTTTGGCTGCTAGGAACTCTGGGTTCATCGCGCTGGGATTCATTTGTAATCGTTGCGATAGTTTCAATTATCGCCATTGTCGTACTATGGAGCATGGCGCGGTATTTTGATGCGTTGAGTTTTGGGGACGACACCGCAAACTCCATGGGGGTGCCTGTCAATATAGTGCGTGCCATAGCACTCATTACGGTCGCATTATTAACAGCTGCCACGGTGTCTGCAGTAGGGGCAATTGGATTCGTAGGTCTGATTGTTTCACATGCGGCACGATTGCTTGTAGGGCCTAATCATGCCCGATTGATACCTATCGCCGCCATTATTGGATCAAATCTCCTAGTAATAACAGATGCAGCTGCACGCAGTGTTTTCTCGCCTCAAGAAATTCCAGTTGGTGTATTCACCGCACTCATTGGAGTGCCAATTTTCTTCTTTCTACTTAAGCGAGGACGACGACTATGAGTATTTCGCTTATCGACGTCGCCATCGACCGCGGTGCTACTAGGATTCTGGAATCAGTGAGCGCGGATTTTACTCCAGGTACATTCACCGCATTAATTGGGCCCAATGGTAGTGGAAAATCAACTTTATTACGCGGAATCGCTGGGTTGAGCGATTATGAAGGTCGCATTGCCATCGACAACATAGAAGTCCGTGATTTGCCTAGGAAAAAGCGAACGGAAAAATTGGCTTTCGTCGCCCAACACAGCGATATTGATACTAATTTGAAAGTTGTGGAAATGGTGACGTTGGGTCGGCTGGTCGGGCGTGGGCTGTGGACGCGGGCAACAACGAGTGACCAGGCGAAGGTCGAAGAAGCGCTGATCGCAACTGACCTGTTGGATTTAGCTCATCGTCCATGGAATCACCTGTCGGGTGGGGAGCGGCAACGAGTGCAAGTAGCTAGGGCATTCGCCCAAGAATCAGAGTGCTTAGTACTGGATGAACCAACAAATCACCTTGACTTACATCATCAGCATGTGTTGTTGACTTTGCTGCGCCAGTTAGCTACAGAACAAAATGTCTGTGTCGTGGCAGCCTTGCATGATCTAGATTTGGCTGCACGTTATTGCGATAATGTGGTAGTGCTACATGCAGGTGGCGTTCACGCTACTGGCAGGCCGTACGATGTGCTGCAACCAGAGCTATTGCGTGAAGTTTTTAGTGTAGAGGCTGGGTTTATTTCTTCCGAAGAAGGTACTATTTGGCATTGCTTTGGAGCGACTGGCAAATGACAACTAGGTAGCATGACGAACCGGCTCACTACTGTTATGGTGCAAGTGCTTGATGGGTACGCACCGATTCCTTGTGCCCATCAAATGTAGATGCTCGACTGGCAATCGATGGGTATGTTAATTAAATATCATCGTTCTTAGGCGTCGTATGCTCTTAGTATTCCTGTAACTAAAGCTTTAGTCTTCACGTAGGATAATCTGGCCGAAACTGCAATATGTAGTCCTTCAACTACCAAAATTCTGCAATTACCCGACTAGACTGTCTGCAATTACCCAGCTACAGTGTCTGCAATTTACCGATTAGTGTTATGTCGGGGCATGGATACCGTCAGAGAACTGGGAAAACGTATATCCCTCGGATTGTTGATCTGCAGGTAGAACGTGGTCTCGGTAGTGCTGGTGCAGTCGCGCAGCTTGATGCCGATCGTGAACCGGCTTTCATGGCAGTTATTTCCGGTACCGGTATGAGTTTTACTGATACGAACGGTGTGGTGACTTTCCCACACTTGGCATTGGGTTTTTAAAGCAAGCGCACCGCCTAATGACTTTTCCGTTACACTAGAAACAAAACTAATCAGTTTTGTTTTAGGGAGCGGTATGACAGACGAACAACCCCGCCCAAGGGCAGACCTTTTAACGCCGAGCTGACACCAGCAATCATGGATGCCGTATTATCCGTGCTGGTCGAGACGGGTTATGCGCGGCTCACCACCGCAGCGGTAGCCAAGCGGGTGGGCGTATCAACGGCAACGTTGTATCGGCGGTGGGCGTCGAAAAGCGAGCTGCTGTTGGCAACAGCTGAACAAATAATCGCTGAAGAACCTGTTGATATTGACACTGGTTACACCGAAGGGGATATGCGGGAGTTTCTGGCTCATAAAGAGCAGATGCTGACAGGTCGGGTTGGCGCGGCGTTGGCAGCACTCGCAGGCGAGGTGGCGCATAATCCAGAGCTGGCCTCGCTCATGCATGCGAGTTTTTTTGAACCAACCAGGCAACACCTAGACCTCATCTTTGATCGAGCCAGGGCGCGTGGTGAGGTGATTGGGGCACCGGCCGAAGCCGTAACGAACCTAGTCATGGGGATGATTTTGGCTAGGACCGTATTCCCGCACGCTGCAGGTGAGCGGCTATTTACAAGCAATGACATTGATTTATTAATCCGGGCCATTACCGGAGAGAATTAAAAGGAGTAGCTATGCAGAAAACAATCGTCATTACCGGCGCGAGCGATGGCATTGGTGCTGCAGCTAGCAGGCAGCTCGCTGGCTCGGGTAACAGGCTGATTTTAGTTGGGCGATCGCCTGAGAAAACCAAGGCAGTGGCGGCTGAGGTCGGCGCAGAGTATTTGCTTGCGGATTTTGCTGAGCTGGAGCAAGTACGCACTCTTGCCAGTGAATTAATCAACACCTGTGAGCGCATAGACGTGCTGGCTAATAATGCGGGAGGGATCTTTTCCGGCCCAGTTGCAACCACCGATGGGTTTGAAAAAACCTTTCAAGTCAACCATCTAGCACCCTATCTGCTCACCAATCTGCTGATTGACAAGCTTATTCACAGCCAAGCTGCGGTGATTAATACCTCCAGCATTGGGGCTCGGCTTTTTAGCAAGGTTGATCTGGCGGATCTTAACGGTTGGCAGAATTTTGACTCAACCACTGCCTACGGGAATGCCAAACTGGCTAATATCTTGTTCACTAAGGAATTACACCGAAAATTCCACGACAATGGCTTATCGACGGTCGCACTGCACCCCGGCAATGTGGCAACCAATTTTGCCAACGACCAAGCTAGTAGCTTCCACCGCGTCTATCACAGTATGCTGAGAAAGTTTTTGATCTCGGCTAACCAGGGTGGTGCGCGGCTGCGATATTTCATCGAAGGCGTGCCTGGGCACGAATGGAAATCCGGGGAATACTACGTCAAACCTGGCAAGATCGGACGCACCAACCGGTTAGCTTATGACGATGCCGCTATTCGGGTGCATTGGAAACAAAGTGCCGCGATGCTAGGAGTTACGTGGCCGGAGTAATTCGCGGCGTTAGTGTTTTAGTGTTTCGTGCGCGTTCTGGTGTAAGTGGTGGCATGTGGTTCGCGCACCTTGGTTTGTTATGTCCGAGGCTGGTTTCTTAGCTTTGGGGTCTAGTAAGTTTCAGGGCTAGCGCTTTAACCCCGTGAAAAATAAGTAGCTAAAATCCTGAGATTAACCCAGCAAAATGACCTTCATTTCTTAAATTGCAACTCTGCTTAAAAACAATCACATGCAACTAGCCGCATGGAATTCTAACCGTCGGTATACTCGTCTCCATGACATATGCAACTTTTGGTTTTATAGAAGCAAAGCCCGGTAAGCAGGATGAATTGGCGGAGCTTCTCTCTACCTACAACCCCAAACTCGTCGAAGCAGGCTGCCTGTATTGCGTGGTGGGAATCAGCGAAGATGAACCTGATAAAGTCCTAATTGCGGAACTGTGGCCTTCGCAAGAGGCATACCAGGCTTTCCAAAAAGACACCGGTATGAACAAACTCCTATCAAAGATGCGCCGCCTCATCACGGGAACCACCGGCTCCACCAAATTCGTCGCGGTTGGCTCCCCGCTGCAGGATAATTAACAAGAAATTAATTACCGGGAAGAAAAACACCACCTGAACCCACCTCTCCACCATGGCTATTGCCCTACCACTTGTGCGCTAGGGCTGCGGGTTCGGTGGTTATTTTGGTTTAATTAAAACTTTTTGCGTCGCTGTTTCCTGGCTTTTTCTAGCCCCTTCACAGTCGGTATCTGCGCCATAACCAACAACCGCGGCCAATCTTAGACATTCTTAGTACGCAACTCCGGCTGGTTCGCGGTGGCAACCGATGGCCGTCGTGACATGGCGCGCTGTGGATTAGCTGCTATAAGTCCTTTGTCTGTTGTGCGTCCGCCATCGCGGTCGTGGCCAGCCCGCGCCACACCACAAGGAAAACGATCACAGTAATGGCACCCACGGCCGCAGCCAAGGTCGGCATGCCCCACGCTTGAATAACAGGTCCTGCTAGTAGTCCTCCTAAGGCACCTGCGATATTCATGGTGAAATCGCTACGACCTTGGGCGGTGGGTCGCTGGTTGACGGTAACGGCATCTATCAACAGTGCGCTAGAGGCCACGAATGCCCCAGACCAACCCAACCCCAATAAAATCAAAGCAATCATCACGGCGGAGTGATTATCTGCAACAGTGATTAACACTACGCAGGAAACAAGCAGCATGGCGTAACCGACGGCTAACGCGCTACCACGACCCAACCGGTCTGATAACCCGCCGAACACTGGTGCCAGTGCATACATACCTGCCACGTGCAGCGAGATGGTCAAACCCACCAATTGCAGTGAGGAGCCGTGAGAATGCATATGCACTGGGGTCATGCTCATCAGGGCAACCATGCCGAAGTGGGCGCAGGCTAATCCTAAAATGACAATTCCAGCGCGTTTGCCAATTGTGCTCCGGTTTGTTGTGTGGGGTGCTGTGGTTACGGGGTCTGGTGCTGGTAGACCTAGGCGTAGCACTATGATGGCGATGATTTGTGCGGTCATGCAGATGATATATGCGCCCGCATATTGATCCACACCAAACCACTGTCCGACCGTTTTCGCTACCGTAATCAGGTTGGGCCCAGCAACCGCACCAATGGTGGTGGCCCATACTACTAGGGAAAGGTTCCGGCCGCGGTGGATGGGATCGGAGTAGTCAGCTGCCGCGAAGCGGGCCTGGAGATTGACGGCAGACGCAGCACCAATGAGCAAGAAGCCTGCCAAAAGTAGCGGCAGGCTTTCGAGCAAAGCTGCGGTAAAAGCCAGGAAGTTTCCGCCAAAACCAATGCTCATCCCACTAGTCATGGCGGGGCGCCGCCCATTATTAGTTACCACTTTGGCCAACGGGATGGCGAATAGAGCGGCACCGATGGTGGTTAAAGTTGCCCCGGCGCTACCGTAAGCGGTGCCACCGAGGTGGGCAGCCAGTAGTGCACCCATGGAAAACGATACGCCGAAGGAAATACCGCCCATGATTTGGGCAATGATTAAAGTGATAAACGGGCGCATAGCCACCTCCTTTAAGTCAACTCTTCTAAGTCACATCCTCTAAAGGAAAATGATGTGCACTTATAGTACGACACCTTCGAGAACTGGAACAGATTTTTTAATGGGCGTTCTGAGCTGGTGTTTATCGGGGAAGCTGGGGGCGTCGATAAGCTGCTACATGAGTGGTGATTTCCGAGTGGTCCGTGAAACCTTGGGCGTGGTTCGTTGCTGAGCGGGAAACGACATATTTTTCGATCGATCGGCCAAAAAACATTAAGTATGAGCCATCTCACTATAAATGGGATTGTGGGGTGGCGATTACGGTGCATTTCGTCGGAAAGCGAATATCTGCTAATCGACCGATAACTAGGAGAAACGCTGCTTCTGTTGACATCTGTACAATCGGCTTGATTAAAAACTGAATATAACCGCTGGCGATGGCCATAATCCGGCGAAATAGCAATCATACGGCAGTTAGTTGACTTGCTTTCGGTAGCCTCAGGAACCAAGGGTTCAGAAGGAGTTTTATTCACATTGAGGAATCAAACTGAGGAATGATTGTTTATGAGAAGTTTTGTTTCCGAACGCTGGCCGCAGATAGCGGCAGCAGGTTGGCAGCATTTGAGTTTAGTGGTGCAGTGCCTGTTACTAGCCACGGGATTGGCCATTATTATTGCCGCGCTGTGCTACCGCAGCGGGCGACTGACGGCTGTGGCTAATGGCATTTCAGCTGTTGGTTTGACCATTCCATCGTTTGCGTTAATTGGTTTGCTGATTATCCCATTGGGTTTTGGTGTGCCACCGGCGGTGACGGTGGTGACTTTCTTTGCCACACTTCCTATTTTGCGTAATGCGGTGGTGGGCTTGTCGGAAGTTGACCCGGCAGTGGTGGAATCCGCGCGCGGGGTGGGCATGAGCCGTGTTGCTATATTTTTCACAGTTGAATTACCGCTGGCCTGGCCGGTGATTATTGCAGGAATGCGGGTGTCCGCCCAGATGACCATGGGAATTGCCGCGGTTGCTGCTTATGCCTTAGGGCCCGGTTTAGGCAGTTATATTTTTACTGGTTTGTCTCGGTTGGGTGGGGCTAATTCCTTTGAATCAGTTGCTACTGGCGTCATAGCAGTTGTTATTTTGGCGCTAATTCTTGATGCGGCTTTGCTTTTTGCAGGTCGCCTAACTACCTCGAGGGGTATTCGTGTCTGAGCAGAATGTACATACCGAAGAAGATTTTGCCACCCAAGGCGCAGGAGCCGGTGGTGCCGCCATTCTTATAGAAAATGTAACCAAACGTTATGGCTCTAAAAAGGCTGCCGTGAACCAACTAACGCTGGAAATTCCGGCAGGGAAGATTGTAGCGTTTGTCGGACCATCGGGCTGTGGGAAAACCACCACCTTAAAGATGATTAATCGCCTGATCGAACCCACGGAGGGGCGGATCGTGATTAATGGCGAAGATGTCACCCATATCAATGGTGACAAGCTGCGTCGTGGTATTGGTTATGTGATCCAAGCCGGTGGGTTGCTGCCGCACTTGACCGTTGGTGCCAATATTGCCATGGTGCCGAAGATGCTGAAATGGGATAAGCAGCGCATCGCGGATCGGGTTGATGAATTACTCGATCTGGTCAATCTCGACCCCGAGGTTTACCGTGATCGCTACCCCAAGCAGCTCTCTGGTGGGCAGCAGCAACGAGTCGGAGTGGCACGCGCGTTAGCTGCCGATCCACCGGTGTTGCTCATGGATGAGCCATTCGGCGCGGTTGATCCCATTACTCGCCAATACCTGCAAGATGAGCTGATTAGTATCCAGTCTGAACTGCAGAAAACCATCGTCTGTGTGACACATGATTTTGATGAAGCCTTAAAACTGGGGGACTGGATTGCCATCTTTAACGACGGCGCCCACATCGTGCAATACGATACCCCAGAGCGCATCTTGGCAGAACCCGCCGATGAATTTGTTGAGGATTTCATTGGTTCCGGCGCAGGGTTGAAGCAATTAAACCTCAAGCGGATTAAAGATGTAGAGCTGCTGCCCGCCACTACGGGACGACCTGGGGATGATCCGCAAGCGTTGCTTCGTGCTGCGCAGCAAGCCGGTCACCGGCACGTGATCATTGTGGATAATAAAAACCGTCCGCTGCTTAAGTTGTCTCGTGAACAATTGCGTACCATGTCAGTGATTCCTAACCGCCGTGCCAAGGATCTGCCTGAGGTGTCGGTTCTTTCTACACTGAACGACGCCTTAGACACCATGTTGGTAAGTAGCAGTGGCTCCGCTTTGGTGGTTGGGCCACGCCATGTGCTCAAAGGCGTGATCGATGTGGAAACCGTAATGCAAGCGATTACGGAGCTGCGCCAAACCACCACAGATGTTGCTGCACCAGTGGGAAGTAATGCGGATGTGGATAAGTCATGATTGCCGGAGAAAAAACTACGTGGCGGATGCTGGCGCAACCGGTGGCGGTATTCATTGCCCTTGGCGCTATTATTTGGTGGATTTCTAACGCCGACCTCAGCGAAACTGAGCAGGTCACCCTCACTGTTCCTTATTTATGGGAATTAACAGTGCAACACCTGTCATTGACGTTATTTTGCGCACTTATAGTATTAATAACTGCTATTCCCGCGGGAATATTGCTGATCCGAAAGCCGCTACGGCGGTTGACCACACCGGTGATGATGTTGGCCAATATTGGTCAAGCTGCCCCGATCATTGGCTTGGTGGTGTTATTCGCTTTCTGGTTAGGTTTCGGTTTTAAGGCTGCAGCAGTGGCACTGATTTTGTATGCCTTTTTACCGGTGTTGAAAAACACCATGGTGGGATTGGACTCCGTTGATCGCAGTACCATTGAGGCTGGTAGGGGCATGGGCATGAGTGCCTTAGCGGTTTTGTTTCGGGTTGAGATTCCGCTAGCAATCCCCATCATGTTGTCGGGCATTCGCACAGCATTGGTGTTGCTTGTTGGAACCGCCACGCTGGCGACCTTTGTCGATGGCGGCGGATTAGGGCTGCTCATAACCACGGGCGTGAACCTCGCATTAGATCGGGTATTGATTACCGGCGCCTTGCTGGTTGCGCTTCTGGCGCTGCTCATTGATTGGGTTGCCCGGGTCTTTGAGCAGGTTCTGCGACCGAAAGGACAGTGATAATGATGGTGCAAAACACTATAAAAACCATTTCGCTATTAACGGTGTTACTTTTTGGTTTGAGTGCCTGTGGGCTCCGCCCTTCCACCACGGCCGTACCACCGATCACCGAGGGCAGTCTCAAACCCATTCCAGGTGCGGAAGGGGAGAAGCTGGTGGTGACGTCGAAAAGCTTTACTGAACAGCTGATCCTAGGAAAAATTGCGGTGTTGATCGGGCAGTCCGCCGGTTTTGATGTGGTGGATATGACAAATGTGCCTGGCTCGCAACCGGCTCGTAACCTCATGATTTCAGGCCAAACAGATATTTCCTTTGAATACACTGGAACTGCTTGGTTGACGTATCTGGGGCACGAAACAGGGATCCCGGATCAGCAGCAACAGTGGCAAGCTGTGCATGATGAAGACTTAAAAAATGGCTTAACCTGGGGAAAGCCAGCACGGCTGAATAATACTTACGCTTTTGCGGTGCGTTCTGATTACGCGCAGCAACATGGAATTACCAAATTATCGGATATGGCTAAAGTGCCGGTTGCCGAGCGCACTTTATGCGTGGAATCGGAGTTTAACTCCCGTAGCGATGGGCTTAATCCCATGTTGGATGCTTATGGGCTGCCGCGGGGCCAAGGAGTGCCGGAGGCGAATATTTCGCTGATGGATACCGGGACGGTTTATCAAGCGACCGCGGATGGGGCGTGCAATTTTGGTGAGGTATTCACCACAGATGGCCGCATTCAGTCGCTGAATTTGGTGGTATTAGAAGACGATAAGCACTTCTTCCCAGCCTATAATGCCGCCCCAGTCTATAACACCGAGTTTTTACATACCTATCCTGAACTGGAAAAACGCTTTGCTACGGTGGTTTCCTTGCTTGACGACGACACCATGCGCAGTCTTAACCTCAAGGTTGACGTGCAAGGCGCTGAGCCTGCTCAGGTTGCCTACGATTGGATGCAGGAAAACGGTTTTATTGGTTAACTAAAACCCATGAGGGCTTTTCGACGCGCTTTTCCGATCAGCTTAGTCCTTGCGCTGGTTCTGGGTGCTCCCCGGGCCAGCGCTGAGCAGGGAGGCTACAGCAAAGAACTTATGGAAGAATACTTTCGCGAAGAAGCGGCCAAAACTCATGTGCCCGGTGCGGCCTTGGTAATAACCAATGCGGAACACACCCAACTAAGCCTCGTTACCGGGGTTTATCCTAGTGCTGATTCCCCACAGATTATTGGTTCCACCACGAAGTCTTTCACCGCCCTTGCGATTATGCAGTTGGTGGAAAAAGGCGTGGTGGCATTAGATACCCCGGCGGTGGCGTACCTACCTGAGCGGCCGCGGCTAGCCGATGTCACTGTGCGTGAGTTGCTCAATCATACCAGTGGTTTTGGTACGAATCAGCGGTTGAAGAATTGTAAGGTGGGGCGACAGCGGGGCAGTTTTGAGTATGCGAATGTGAATTATTCGCTCCTCGGTGAGATTATTGAACAGGTTTCTGGGGATAGTTATGCAGATTACCTGCAAAAACACATCCTTGACCCACTCGGCATGACCCACACCTATGGTGATTTAGCCGCCGCTCAAGCTGATGGTCTTGTGCCAGGAAACCGCAACTGGTTTGGATTTAATTTCGCTCAAGATATGCCTTACCCAGGGCTTTTCGGTTCAGAGACCCTCGCCGCCGGATACCTGATTACCAGCCCTAATGATTTAGCTACATATGTCCGCATGTATTTACAAGGTGGTGCGGCGATTATTAGCCAACAAAGCATCGAGCAGATGTGGCAGGGTGCACCTAATTATGGGTTTGGTTGGTTTGTCGGTGAGCAGAAAATTCATCACGCCGGGATGGTAGAAAACTATGTTTCTTCTATCGCCATGGTCCCTGAGCGTGGTTTAGCTGCGGTGATGGTGGTGCCAGCCCAGGACTATCTTGTGGCAAGCCCGATGTTTGAGCATATCGAAGACGGGGTGGTAGCACAGCTTCATGGGCGATCGCCTGCACCGTTACAGTCTTCTTATCTACTGCGGCACATGGGCATTAACGCAGTGTATATAAGCCTGCTGGGGATTGCGGCTATCCCGCTGATTCGGATCAGGCGGTGGCGCGCAAAACCGTATCCGCTGGCAGTGGATCTAGCTATCCATCTAGGGATGCCGGTAGTTCTTTGCGTATTACCGCTAGCTGCAGGAAGCACCTGGCGGATGGTGCGGTTATTTGTTCCCGATGCCTTTTGGGTAACAACGCTTTCTGCTGTTGGATTGTTAGCCGGAGGCGTGTGGAAGTTGCAGGACATGGTCAAACGTCGCCGAGCTTAACTCGACACGTTTAGCTGGCGAGGCCGTGGCGAAACGCCCAAACCACTGCTTGCGCTCGATCCCGTGCCCCGATTTTGGCAATAATCTGCTGATATGTGATTTTACCGTGCTGATTTCCACAAAAAGCATTTCAGCGATTTCTGCATTGGACATGCCCGTTGCCATAAGCTGCAAGATTTCTGATTCCCGTCTGGTGAGCTCTTCATCCAAGATCGGTGGTTTTTGCGGCGCATATCGTCTGGCAAATTCGGTGAGCACTCTGCGGGTTACCGCTTGGTCAATCAGGCCATGGCCATGCGCCAAACAACGTACTGCTGAAACCAGTTCTTCGTTTTCACAGTCTTTGAGAATAAAACCATCGACACCGGCCTCTAATGCGCCAAACACGTCTTGATCCAGATCAAAGGTAGTTACTACTAAAACTGCTGGTTTATCGTCACAACGTGAGGTAACTATTTGGCGGGTAGCTTCAATGCCATCGCCTTTCGGCATTCTTAAATCCATGCACACCACATCGGGCTGGGTTTCGGTTACTAGTTGAACCGCTTCCCAGCCCCCAGCTGCTTGTCCCACGATACAGATGTCTTCGTGCTCTTCAAGCAGTACTTAAAAGCCGCGGCGCACCATGACCTGATCGTCAACCAATAACACACGAATCATCTCGTTACTCCTTGAAGAGTATCGGTGGTAGCAGTAGGAGGATCAATGGCATTAATTGGCAAGGACACACGCACTCGCCAACCACCTGTTGTAGTTGGGCCTGCGAAGAATTTACCACCAACTGTGGTGATGCGTTCTTGCATCAGATTCAACCCAGCACCACCGGCGGGAAATGTGGCTTCGCGCTGCGCTGGCCCATTGGTAATGACAACGTCTAACCGTTGCTCTTGGTGGGTGATCTCAACCGTGAGCTAGGCACCAGGTGCGTGCTGCAGCGCATTGCTGATGGCTTGTTGCACGGTTCGATAAGCAGCGACATCAACAGGTCGCGGCAGTTTCGGCAGCGTGGGTGGCATCTGTACCTCGATGTCGACACCGAGTGACTCGGTTGCGCTTATCAGATCAGAGATGTCTTTTAGTTTAGGCGCAGTTTCATTTTCCCGAAGCAATCCAACGACTTGCCGCATGCCGCCGAGTACTTCCTTAGCTTGTCGACGCAGCTGCTGTGCCGCTTCTTTTGCTGTTGCCGGGTCACGATCGATGAGACTAGTAATCGCTGCTGCTTGCACCGCAATACCTGCCAGGTGATGCGCCGCGACGTCGTGAAGCTCACCAGCGAGTCGCTGCCGTTCGGCGATGAGGGCTTTTTCTAGGTTGGCTTCATATACTTTGGCAGCATTATCACGCAGTAGTTGTTGGTACTGGCTTTTAGATCGTATCCACGTGCCAAAGAGCAGGGGCCAAATATAGGACAGCAAGCTAGCCACGGCAAAATTCACAGCCATAGTTACCATGTCGCCGTCTTGCAGTGCGACGGTCAGCTCTCTAGCAGCAAACTCCAGTATGATCCCTACTGTAGCGAAAGCGGCGGCATACCTGGTGGGGTAGTGCTTTGCCAATAAATACTGGATGTAAACGCTAGCAGAGAACAGGGCACCCGACTGGGCTAATTCAATAGCCATGAGTATCTGTATGCCCATGACTAACACGAAGGACTACGGTAAGGAGAACCGCCAGACTAATTGGAACACGCCTTGAAAAATGACCAAGATCATAAGATAAGACATGTTCGGGAATGGCAGCAGGTATAGCTCTGGGTTCAGCCTCATGTCTAGCATTGTTACTAGTAATGGGAAAGCGCCGGTGAATATGAACGCCACCGCCAACAGTACATCCACGGGGCTAATTCTGCCCTTTGGCTCCGCGAGGCTAAAAAGTGCAGCTACCATAGTGTTATTCTCCCATAAGCTAATAACTTAAGGTTGAGAACGTAGCGGTTTGCCGCCATCACTTACTATCCCAACAGGTGGCATCAAAGCTATGAGCCGAGTGAAACTCATAACGTCCATGGTGCCGCTCTACCACAGTATTCCGCTACGGGCTTAAGTGCCTATTATGCTTACAACCTGCGATGGAATAACCCCTAGGTGTTTGCGCTCGCTGAGGCAGTTTTATTGGTTTGTTTATTGGTGTGGTGACGCTGATGATGTGTCAGGTTTATGGGGTTTTCATTATAATTGTGCACAATCTAATAGTTAGGCTGCTTGCTTGATTGGTAGCGGCCGCGTTTCGGACTGGCACCCAAGTTGGCTCCAATGTGAATAATATAAAAATAACTGTGTTTATGCTTAAGAAAGATCTACCGTTACAGGAGTTAATTAATAAGGTAGGGGCAATTATACCCCTGGTTACCCACTAATTTCTTGGACAAAATCCCCTCTGTTAGATTCTAAGTTTAATCATAATTTTCACAGTGGGTGGCGCGGTTCGGGCGTCGAAAAGCGTTGGCCCCCTTAGTAGAAAAAGGATCGACAGTGCCGAATTTCGATTTCAAGATGCTCCAGCAATTAGCGGGTATCTTTGCCGCTGTTATCACGGCTCTCGGGTTGTTGTTTGCTTATTTTAACGGTGGTAGTTCTACCAGTGCCGCGCCAGATAAGTCGAGTATCGGCAGTTCGCGGGGAACCGGAGGCGGTACCACCGAAGTGGATCAGACCGATAATCGGATTTACATCTACCGCAATAGTCTTGATTTTGCCCATCTGACCAACGCGGATTATATCGCACCAGGAGCACAATATAATCTTGAGCAAAGTAGCTGTTCCGTGGGCTGGCTTGCCGAAGACCAGGTAAAGGACATTTACTTCATCACCGCCGGTCACTGCGGCAATGAGGGAGATCTTGTTTACTTGGGTTCTGACCATAACCGGGAACATCCCATCGGCAAGTTCGTGTACTCCGTTGATGAGTTTGATACCACCGGCTACGACCTGGCAGTGGTGAAACTTGATGATCCTGAAACCCTTGATATTCGCAACAAACCAGACATTACTGTCACCGTTGAAGACATAGCCATGGCTGACGTGCAAGGAGCGCAGTGGTTAAGCGACAACAAGCCTATGGTTTGTAATATCGGATGGCGATCTGGCTTATCCTGCGGTCCATTTATGCACATTGAGAGCAATGGAACGATTCGCTACAACTCCATTTCCGATAGCGGTGACTCCGGCGGTGCAGTCTTTGCACTTAACGTTAAAACCAAGGAAATCATCCCAGTTGGTGTGCTCAACGGTGGTAGCCACACCGACGCAACTCAGTCGATCGCTTACCCCATTGAGTCCCTCTTGGGGGCGGGCTTAAAATACAACCTGACCGTGCTGAAATAACCACAACAACGGTGCGGTTTGGCTACTAAAACTAGCTTTGAGCTTGATTTTTTGCTACAATAGCAGGCAGTTTTAATCAGCAAAACGAGGATTTTTATGCGTGATAATCGCACCGTTGAACAAAAACTTGCGGCAGTTGAGGCGTCTATGGTGATGGGTGGTTATGCTATGACGGCCCAAGACAAAGTCGATGCCCGCCGCATTGGAAAAGGGGAAGCCAGCGCTGATGAGATCATTTTGGCGCGGTTAGAGGCCTTAGGTTTCGGCGAAAGCAAGCGAGCGCATATCCTACGAGATCGGCTTTCCGTGAAAGCGTAAATGCACCGGCACAGGTCAATGGAGAAGCGAATTGAGATAGCCCCAGAGAACTACTTTGGGATCACCGACGCCAAAGAGCTGGAGAAAATCGCCGGTGGATTAGCATCGCTGCGCCTCATGGAATTAGAAATGGGGCCGCCATGGACCAATTTCACCCGCGCTGGGTTGATGGAAATCCATGGCTACGTGCTGCAAGATATTTACCCATGGGCGGGCACGATCCGTACCGAAGAAGTCGCCGCCATGGGGATTGCCCTATGCCGAGCTAAATACGTTAACGATCAGTTCAACTACGTGTGTCGAAAAATCGCAAGTAATCCGCCATCGACCACGGATTTAACATCGGCGCTGTGTACGGTTGCCGATCACTGGGGAGAACTGACCGCAGTGCATCCCTTTCGCGACGGAAATTCCCGCACCCAGCGGTTCTTCTTTGATCAAATGCTACGCCATGCTGGCTGGGGGATCGACTGGCAGCTTATCGACGCCACCGAAGCCCACGCAGCCCGTTATGTTGCGGTGGTTACTGGTGATCCCCAATTTCTTGCCGACGCCCTCCTGCCCGGCGCGGGGCCGGCTATAGAAATCGATGGACCGTCAGTGGGTAAAACCCAAGGTCAAGCCGATCCCCAGCAAGCTTCCCAGCTGTTTCATCAGATGATGGAATTCCGCCAGAACCACCCCGGAGTTTCTTTTCATGACACGGTGATGGGTGCCCAGTAGGTACGCGGGGAGGGTGGTGAGTTGGTTGGGTTGTGTGTTATGGTGAGGGCAATCCCAGTTTTCTGGGCTAAAAGCAACCCTCAACAAAGTGCTACTTTGCTGAGGGTTGTCGGACCTTAAGGTCCGAATAGGTGAAGTACTTCATTTATTAGCTTCACCAATTCGGTCGCAAGTCCGGTGATCCTGCGCACCAACGTTAGTTTATCGTTGTTGTTGGGCGCAGGATTTTGGTTTTTGCGACCGAGAATGTGCGGACCTTAACCTTGGGTAGTGGAACTTTGTTTCACGTGGAACCTTAATGCATGTGCAACGACAAGGAAATCCTTCCCCTCCCAAATAAGCTCCTAGGCTGTTTCCCTAAAACTATGAGCTTTCCAGCCAATATATAGAAAAATGCTGTATGTTGTAGCGTATAGATGCAAAAAGCTGTAAAATAAAATAGTACGTTATTCTCAATGCGGAAGGGGCATTATGTCTTATTATGATGCTATTAGTGCTTTGTCGGCTACTCCCGTTGGCCAAGTTGTAGGCACTATTCTCATGCTACCGATTGCTATATGGGCAATTCTCACCGGGAACTTTTCTTAAACTAAGCCGCAGGCGGGATTAATCGTTATCTCGTCTGCGGTTTATGTTTTACAGCAGCTTGTAGTGTGCAAAGGCATTATACAAGCCATCTTTTTCCACATCATCAGTGATGTAGTCGGCAATGGCTTTGACATCGCTACTGGCATTGCCCATGGCGATACCAATGCGGCAGTACTCCAGCATGGAAATATCAACCTTGGCATCCCCGACAGCGATTGTTGCCGTGCGATCAACACCGCGATGTTCTAAAAGCTTTGCTATGGCATTAGCTTTGGAAATATTGGGCACCCCTAAATCACCGAACAGTGCTTCAGCGCCGCGTCCACCCCATGTTCCAGATATGAGATCGGGGAAAGCTCTGGTGGCGTCAAGATGATCTTGGTAGGAGCGTAATATAAAACTGATTTTGTTAACGTCCGGCCGTTCCAGTTCCGCCCCGAAAATCATCTCGGGAAAAGCTTGTTCGACCGTCATTAGGTTACCTTTGCTCTTGGAATATGCATGGATGGCTGCTTGGGCTCCAGTAAGGAAATCTGCACTACCAAATAGCCCTGCATTACATTCCAAGTAAAACGGCAGGTTACGGGCGGTTAACCAAGCAACTACCTCTGAACATTGCTTACTGCTGAGCGTTTGTTCAAAAACGACTTCTGGTGTGCCCATCGCAGTGGCATCCTCAACATAACTACCGTTGCCACAGATCAGCCCGTCAATCCCTAGTTCTAAAAGTTCTGGGTATACTTCTGCTTTGCTGCGGCCAGTGCACAGATATACCCGGTGTTGGTGCGCGCGGGCGCTGCTGATAGCTTTCTGTGCGGATGTTGGTATCCGATTGTGGTAGTCCACTACGGTTCCATCAACATCAAGGAAAATGAGATAGTGCATGCATCCCAGTTTATCCATAACCCAATCGGTGGAGGTCGTCTTCGTCCAGCCCGAAATAGTGCCCGATTTCATGCATCACGGTGACTCGAACCTGTTCAATCAACTCGGCCTCAGTATTGCAAATGTTTTTTAATGCTTGCCGGTAGATGGTGATGGTGTCAGGTAGATAGCCGGTGTGGTCAAAAGTGCGTTTTGGTAAGGCCACTCCTCGGTAAAGCCCCAAAATATAGGGAGATGCTTCGTTATAGTCTTCTATAAGGAAGGCAACGTTGCGGATCCGGTCGGCGACGGCGTCGGGGATTTGGGCCAAGGCGGCGTCGACAAGCTCTTCGAAGCGGTCGTCTGTTACTTCTATCATGGTGATTTCGGTGCAGAGGGAGCTGAAGTGCCAACGCTGTCTAAAGCTTCCGGGTTAACAATGGGTTTACGCTCGGGTTTTTCTGCCGGCGGGTTACCGTTGACGGTGAAGGTGCCTTTGGCGCTGCCTTCCAAGGTGCCGAGTTTATTACCGTCAGCGAACATCAGCGAACAATTCACGCTGTGAGAACCCCGCGACCAGGAACTTTCCGAAACCGACGTCCAGAATGGCTGCAACGTGGAGTAGTACAGCGGATCATCACCACCGAGATAATCCTGAGCAGCTTTGGTGCAGACTTTCTTCAGATGGGTGTCTTGCTGTTCCACGCTCGGAGTGGAGTCGGGGAAGACTGCCAATAAATCAACTATCGCCGTGGTTTCTAATTGGTGCGGCTTCGAACATTCCACCACGCGGGCGGCGTTGGTGCTGTCTACCGCTACGCAATCACCAACGGCGAAGATCCGTGCTTGATCCTGATGCGAGACTTTGCCCGTAGTGGTGATCACGGTGCCTTTTTCATCGGTGGCTTGCACGCCGCAGAGTAAAGTGCGATCCCCGGCGTCCCAAAATTCTTGCGGTGGCAGAATGGAGGCAATGGAGTATTTACCGGAGGGGTCAAAAGTGCCACCTAGGTAACTCATGGTTGGTTCCTTGCACAGCTCTTCGCGAAGCTGTGCCTGCCTCGTTTGGCTGGGAAGCTTGGCGGTGGGCCCAAACTCCGAGGTGGGGTAGACCGCAAGGTTCTCCCGGGAGCTCACTTCAAATCGGTGAGGGCCAGCGCAATCGGTTTGTTCAAAAGCACTGATCGCCTTATTGCTCAGCTGCCAAGTAAGGCAGGTCCCAGCATCAGCGGTGGTAAAAGAGACCGTCTTATTGTCGGAATTATTCGTAGAAGGACCGGTGGGTCCTGACGTGGCAGACTGCGCGGAAACATAATTGAAACCGCCCACAGCAGCAGTTGTTGCCAAAGCTGCCACAAGCATGATCCGAAGAGCAGAAGCAGAGCGCCAAGAATTAACCATAATATCTCTATCATGCCTTAGTAATCAGCGTTCGCAAAGCATAGCGATCCGTCCGGTATAGCGAAGCGCACCATTCAATGGGGTAATCACCTGCCCGAGAAAGTCTAATTACCTTGAGTAATGGGCTATTTTTATCCACATCAAGCAACTCCGCCTCCGCAATGGTAGCAGTTACGGCACTAATGATTTGCTCGGCGTGAGAGATCGCCACATTATAATGCGACTCCAAAATGGCATATACCGATTTATAAACGTCGTTTTCCAACAAGTCTGGGGTGAAATCGGAGTTGTACCAGCCGTCGTCTATACAAAAAGGTTTGCCGTTGCCTAGCCGTAGTCGTCGTAAATGCGTATGTGATTGTGTTTGCGGCGTGTGAAAAAACTCCTGCACCTCCATGGGAGCAGTTGACCAGGCCGAAAGGAGAATCTTGGAGGTGGCCTCAATATGTTGCACTGCCATTTCATCGGAAAAACTCGCCAAATGCGCCCTGGCCATCAGCGGTGAATGCGTCACAAAGGTGCCCTTACCGCGAGCCCGATGCAGTTTGCCGCTGGCGACTAAATCACCAATAGCCCGGCGCACCGTAATCCGAGAAACCCCATAAGTTTCCTCTAAAACCCGTTCCCCAGGCAGCATATCGCCGGGCTTGAGGTGATTGGTGCAAAGATCCTCAAGAATTTCCCTGAGTTGCTGGTGTTTCGGAGTGCTGCTTCCGTCAGTCAGGGTCCGGGCGGGCAGCTCCTGGAGAGTGTCGGCCATGCTTATATTCTACCGCAGTGGTAATAACCAGTGCGTGGGTTTCGGTAATGGCTAGCTTGTAGCGGTAGGCTAAAGGTTATGATTGACCTGAAGTTTCTTCGTGAAAACCCCGAGGTTGTCCGCAACTCCCAACTAGCCCGCGGCGCCAAGCCCACGCTTGTCGACGATCTCATCGCCGCCGATGAAGCTCGGCGCGCTGCCATTAAAACCTTCGACGAGCTCAAAGCCGAACAAAACGCACTAGGCAAAAAAATAGGAAAAGCCAGCCCAGAGCAACGCCCCAGTTTGCTTGCTGGCTCCAATGAGCTAAAAGTCAAGGTTAAGGAAGCCGAAGAGGCCAAGCGACTAGCCGGGGAAAAGGTAGAAGAACTTCAATTCAAACTCGATAATGTCATTGAAGGCGCTCCGGCAGGTGGGGAAGAGGATTTCGAAGTCCTAGAGCATATTGGCACCATTCCCGAATTCGATTTCGAACCCAAAGACCACGTGGATTTAGGGGTCTCCTTAGGCTTATTAGATCTGGAACGGGGAGCTAAAATCGGTGGCTCACGGTTTTATTACCTCACCGGTGACGGCGCTTTCCTCCAATTAGGAATGCTGAACCTCGCAGCGCAAAAAGCCCGAGCGGCAGGCTTTACGCTCATGGTTCCCCCGGTGTTGGTGCGCCCTGAGATCATGGCCGGAACCGGATTTTTAGGCGAGCACGCCGAAGAAGTCTATAAGTTGGAACGCGATGATCTGTACCTTGTGGGCACCTCCGAGGTGGCCTTAGCCGGCTACCACCAAGACGAAATCATTGATCTGTCCGCTGGACCACTAAAATACGCTGGCTGGTCCACCTGTTTCCGTAGGGAAGCCGGCTCGCACGGCAAAGATACCCGCGGGATTTTACGGGTGCATCAATTCGACAAGCTAGAGATGTTTATCTACTGCAAGCCGGAAGAAGCGGAAGCACAGCATAAAGCCCTCCTTGAAATGGAACGCGAGATGCTCGCAGCGATAGAACTGCCCTACCGCATCATTGATGTGGCAGCTGGCGACCTTGGGTCTTCGGCGGCTCGAAAGTTCGACACCGAGGCATGGATTCCTACCCAAAACACCTACCGAGAACTGACCTCTACCTCTAATTGCACTACCTTCCAAGCTCGACGGCTGCACACCCGTTACCGGGATCAAGACGGCAAGACCCAGATTGCTGCCACCTTAAACGGCACGCTGGCCACCACCCGCTGGCTGGTCGCTATATTGGAAAACCACCAGCAAGCCGACGGCTCTGTCGTAATACCAGAAGCATTGCGCCCCTTTGTAGGCAAGGATGTATTAGAACCGGTGGCGAAGGCAGGCCGCCGATGACCAAAGCTGGTTGGCGTAAATATGGGTCGATCTTCTGGGTGGAAGACGACTTTAGCGCCGCACCCAACCACAAGACGGAAACCCGGGAACGGTTTTATAATTCCGGCATCATTCGGTTAGCCATAGCGGTGCTCAAAGCCCAAGGCGTGGATATGTCGGTGCGCGGCTCGCATAATATCCCGGCAAACGGTCCGGCGCTGTTCGTTATGAACCACACGGGTTATTTTGACTTTGTGTTCGCGGGCACCTTAGCGCATGTCCGCGGCAGACGGTTGGTGCGGTTCATGGCTAAAAAAGAAGTCTTTGACGTGCCAGTTATTGGTGCGATTATGCGGAAAATGAAACACATTCCCGTTGATCGTCAAGCTGGTGCTTCTTCCCTAGACGCCGCCGTGATCAGTCTGCGGCAAGGCAACCTCGTGGGCATCTTCCCTGAGGGCACAATTTCGCGCAGTTTCGAAGTAAAAGAACTGAAATCCGGTGCCGTACGGATCGCCGCTGCTGCTAATGTTCCGCTGATTCCCGTAGCAATCTGGGGTTCGCAGCGGCTGTGGACTAAAGATCACCCACGCAAACTAGGGCGGAATCACTTCCCCGTATGGGTGCAGGCAGGCGCGCCATTTGAATTGAGCGGTGATGCCGAAAGCGATACCATTCGATTACGCGCAACCATGCAAAAACTACTGGAAGACCTGCGTACCGACTACGAAAAAGAATACGGACCTTTCCCCGGCGGTGAATACTGGCGGCCTGATTCCCTTGGCGGCTCGGCCCCCACTATGAAAGAAGCGGAGCTCAAAGAGCAGCAGGAACGCCAAGCCCGCGCCGAGAAAAAAGCGAAGAAACAAGGAAAATAACATGGAACCGCAACTTGTAGCCAGCGACATTGATGGCACCTTTATAAACTCTGCCGAACGGGTGACGCCACGGCTGCAGGAAGCGGTGATGCGGGCGTCGAAAAGCGCAGCGCTGGTGCTAGCAACCGGACGGCCGGCGCGCTGGGTATTCCCCGTGGTAGAGCAGCTGCCGTTTAGGCCGTTGTGCGTTTGCGCCAACGGGGCGGTGATTTACGATCCCGCCGCCGATCGTGTGTTAAAAACCCGTTCGTTAAGCCCCGGGGTGCTCGCTGAAATCGCCTCGCGTCTCGACGGCGTCTGCGATTACGGACTTGCCGCGGAACGTGCCACCAGCTCTGCTTTTGACAATACCGTCGAGCAATTTGTGGTCAGCCCCGAGTTTATTCACGCTTGGGACAGCAGCGAGCACAGCGTCCAACCGCAAGCAGCGATCATTGCTAAACCCGCCGTAAAGCTCCTAGTGCGTAACGACGCCTACAGCGCCGAGCAGCTCTACCGAGTGGTGTCCACCGTCATCTCCGCCGACCTAGCGCATGTGACCTATTCCATTGGCGAGGGACTATTGGAGATTTCTGCACCCGGGGTGACCAAAGCCAGCGGCTTAGCCGATGTGGCCTTGTTGCTGGGGGTGCCAGCAACTGAGGTACTGGCCTTTGGCGATATGCCTAACGATATTGAAATGCTGCAATGGGCGGGACACGGTGTTGCCATGGGGAATGCCGCCGATAGTGTAAAACTGGTGGCCGATGAAATAACCACCGACAACGACGATTTTGGGGTGGCACGAGTATTGGAGCGTTATTATGACTGAAGCTGAATTAGACCAGCTAGCCATGAAGGCTGAATTAGCTGATGACAACGAATATTTAGAGATGACCGATGAAGAATTTCAAGAATTTGTCACCGAGGATTTAGGCCTAGAATCGGGCGATCCGATGCTAGAAATATTAAAGCGACAACGAGACTTGGGCTTTGCTGACTATCAAAATGAAGTAGCGGCAGAGCTGGCCGGGATCACCGATCCCGCTGCGCTACATTATTTGATTTCGGATTATGACTACGACTCCAGCGACTGGCTACTGCGGCAGATCATTAATAATCCCAGATGCGACATCCGAACCGCGCGGCACATCTTCTGGCATCTCGCGCCTGCTGCTGCTTTTGCAGAATACGGTCAGCCGGTAGGGGAGGAGATTTTAGCGGTGATTGATCGTAAAGCACGCGCCGTCGATGGCGGGTTTGTGCACAAGCTACCCAAAGAATACGAAAGCGCCGAAAACAAGATTTTTGCAGGTGAAGGCGATGTGTGGCCACTGCCATCGAGCTTAGCGGTGGTGGGGGAGTAGGGGAGTTCTTTTTGTTTTTGGGTGTGGTTGTTGGCTGGGTCGTTGTGGGGTGCGGCTCGGCTTTTGGTTTGGTTGCCCCCTTTTTTTGTTAGAGGGTTTTTCTGTTGAGGGGGTGGTTGTTGAGTTCTAGTGGTTGGTTTGGGTGGCGGTTTAGTCCTGGTCTGCTGGTTTGTGGGTCGTGTTCGATGTGTCTGTTGTGGTGCTGGTCTGGGTTGTTGTTGTTTTTGCCGTTGTGGTGTTTGCATAATGGTGCGAGGTTTACCCCTGTGGTGAGTCCGCCGTGGTGGTAGGTGGTGAGGTGGTGGATTTGGTATTTCGCTGCTGGGATGTCACAGCCTGGCTAGGTGCATACGAGGTGTTTTAGGATGGCTGTGAGGCGTTGGGGTTGGGAGGCGAATCTGCGACGGATTTTTACTAACCCGGTAACGAGTGGGATGGTGGGGGAGTCGTTGGTGGTGCTGGTGATAGCCGCCCCACCTGGTGTCACGGATTTTCTCATTGACTACATTGTGGATGTTGATGTGTGCTTCGTTGGTGGTGATGGTTTCGTCGTTGTGGAAGTGGCAGGTGGTCGGGGTCATGAACATCGGCTCGAATAACCCTTCGCTATCGGCAGTGCCAGCAGCATCATTGGTGGTGAGTTTATAGATGAGTGCTTGTGCGTAGGCTTGGTCGTACTGCAATGTGGGGTTATCTCGTTTTATGCGTTCTGCTAGCCGGTGCAGTATGGTGTCGATCCTAGCTGCTAGGGGTGTGCTGAATGCTGCGGTGAGGCGGCGTTTGCCGTCTTTACCTACATGGGTGTGCATGCAGGTTACATCCGGGCGTTTGGTGGTATCACCTACCCAAGTGGCAATCATGTCTCGCATCACTCTGAGTGCTTTGTCTGTGTCTAACCCGGTTAGGGCTTCACAGAGGGTAACTAAGAGTGTGGTGCGG
>CAUQSW010000036.1:0-30882 GCA_963520895.1 uncultured Corynebacterium sp.
CGTCTAGCTGTGGCATCAGTGGTTGGGGCAAGTGGGGTCAAAACCTCACCCAATAAAGCCAAAACCGGTTGCTCTGTGGCGGCCGCGGTGGCTCTCGTGGCTGGGGTGGATTGGACGGCGTGCCACACTGCCCGGCGTGATGGGTCGGCGCGCCACATGTCTGCGAGGTGGTCGATGAGTTCGTCGAGAATATCGGGCCACTGCAGGGTGGGGACTTGGGTGGCAAAGCGTTGTAATTCCGCAACGGTGGCGGCAGTGTCTTCGCGGTCTAATTCGCATATCAGCACGTATTTGTTGGCGAAGAATTGGTAGAGGGTGCCAATGGGTACGCCGGCTCGTTTGGCCACTTCGTCGAAAGTAAAGGACTCAAAGCCGTGGTCTACCAGTACGCGGCGGGCAGCAACGAGGATGCGGGAGTAGCGTTCGCGTGATCGCTGTTGGGCAGGCCGACGCCGCGGCTGGAGTATCTGCTCCGCCGCGGCGTCATCAACGATCGGTTCCTCCATAGGCCTAAAGTTGTTTGATCAGCCGAGCTACATGTCCGGTGGCTCGTACGTTGTACAGGGCTAGCTCTATTGTGCCATTGCTGTCGATTAAAAAGGTAGACCTAATCACACCTTGCACGATTTTGCCGTAGTTTTTCTTTTCACCGTATGCGCCGTAGGCTTGCAGCACTTCTTTGTCGGTGTCGGAAAGTAGGGGGAAGTTTAAGTCGTGATCAGTGCGGAATTTGGCTAGTTTTTCTACCGGATCGGGGGAGATTCCGACGACAGCGATGCCGAGGTCGTTAAGTTGTGCTAGTGAGTCACGAAAATCGCAAGCTTCTTTGGTGCAGCCTGGTGTGCTGGCGCGGGGGTAGAAGTAGAGCACCAGCTTTTGCCCAGCGTAATCGCTTAAACTGGTGGTGGAGCCTTGGTCATTAGGCAGGCTGAACGCGGGGGCGGAACTGCCAACTTCGAGACGCACATTTTCAGTCATGGAACTAACTTTACCTCTTTGCCAATTTTCTTTCGGTTTCAGACTAAGGTGTATGGGGAAAGAAAAACGATACAAGTACTACAACAGGGAGTTATTCCGTGGCACGCAACATTGATGATATCCAGCGCGATATTGAACGCACCCGCCGTCAGTTGGCTAAAACACTGGATGAGATTGCCGAACGTGCGAAGCCGCAAAATATGGTTGAGGATGCCAAGGAGTCACTTATCGTTAAGCTTAAAGATCCCCAGGTACAAAAAATCGTCGCTGGTGTTACCGTTGCGGTGGTGGGGATCGTGGCGGTCACGGTAGCGCGGGCTCGTCGCCAGCGTGCCGACATCCGTGAGCTGAAAGAGCTTCTGGCTTCCCGTTAAGCGAGTTGACAGCCCGCGTGCACCATTTCTTGGAGCGCGGCGTCGCCGGTTTCCTCACTGACTGCCGCTACGAGGTCGGTGAGGACTTTTACTTCAAATCCTTCCTTTAACCCATCGAGTACCGTAGCTTTGACGCAATAATCGGTGGCTATACCCACCACGTCAATGATGTCAATGTCGTTGCGCCTCAGCCAGTCGGCCAAAGTTTCTCCGGTATCGGTGCTGCCTTCGAAACCTGAGTAGGCGGGCGTGTAGTGCCCTTTGTAAAACACGGCATCGAAATCATCTTTTAGCTTTTCGACGCCCCCAGCAAACGCCGCCCCTTCCGACTCTGCTTGGCAGTGCACCGGCCAAGAGTCCACGAAATCCGGTTCGGTGGAAAAATGATCACCCGGATCAATGTGCCAGTCTTTGGTTGCCAGTAAAGCGGCGTAACAATCTTTACGCTCTGCGATGTACTCGGCTATAGCATTGGCCACCTGCATCCCGTTCTCGGTTGCCAGAGCGCCGCCGGGGCAGAAGTCGTTTTGGACGTCGACAAGTAATAAAGCGCGCATGGGGTACAGTCTAGCGAAGAAAATAAGGCTAGCTCGCGTTTAGACTTTAGGTGGCTTTAGTCATCCCAAAAAGGGGGGTGCAGTATTGCACGACGTGCTTGGCTGTTTTCACCATATCTGTCCGCATAGCATATAACGCAAAAATCCCGCCTACCTGTTAAAATCTAGGTAGACGGGATAGAGAAAAAGTGCGCCATCAGGGACTCGAACCCCGAACCCACTGATTAAGAGTCAGTTGCTCTACCAATTGAGCTAATGGCGCTTGGCAACGAGAAAACAATAACAGCACAGGTTTGTAGTTGCAAAATCGGCACGTTAATGGGGCTATATGGTGTGGCGGGGTTACTAAACGGGGGAATACCGGCTAACGTGGTGGCAGGATTCAACGATAAGTAGAACAACATGTAATTGTTTCTACCTGTGTGTTTGGGCTGGTAATGGAATTGTGATCCTGTAACAATCTGGCAACAGATACTAGGTGGAAGCCTTTCATGTCGGATGGACGGTTTATGATTGATCTTCGACACGTTAGCTCGTGTTTCAGTTATAGAAAGACAGGAAAGTTCAAAGGATGAGTGTGTCGCGCGGGTCGCTGAAGCAGGCAGTTGGGGCATTGGTGTGCTGCGCAGCTGTGCTGTTATCTTCTTGCTCCGTTAGCAATGGATCAAGTGGTGCTGCAGAAGGTAAAAATGCAGCAGCTACTTCCGAGGCTCCGAAGCCGGTCGCCCCGAAAGTAAGCGTGAAAGATGGCGCCAAAAACGTATCACCAACAGAAAAAATCGAGGTGAAATCTGAAGATCAAGGTCTGAAGAAAGTTACCATGACTAACGAGGAAGGCACGGAAGTTAAATCCAAGCTTTCCGAGGACAAGATGACGTGGACTCCGGCTGAGCCGCTTGGCTTTAGCCGTAGCTATAAGATTGTTGCCGAGGATAAAAACGGCAAGTCATCCACCACTAAATTCAATACCGTTACGGCGGATTATCTCTCTGAGAATTACATGTTCCCGTTAGATGGTTCTACCGTTGGTGTTGGCCAGACCATTGGTGTTCGTTTCGATACGGTTGTCAATGATCGTAAGGCGGTGGAGAAAGCTATTAAGGTAACTACCTCCCCAGAGACTGAGGGCGCGTTTTACTGGATCTCCAACCAAGAGGTTCGCTGGCGTCCGAAAGAATACTGGAAGCCTGGCACTGAAGTATCGGTCGATGCCAACCTTTACGGCGTAAAGATCGGCGACGGCACTTATGCTGCTAACAGTGAAAAGTCCAGCTTTACCATTGGCGACAAGGTTGAGGCAGTGGTAGATGATGCCACGAAGACCATGACTGTGTACAAAAATGGTGAGGTATTAAAGTCCATGCCGGTTTCCTTGGGTTCCGGCGCGTGGCCTACTCCTAATGGGATTTACACCATTGGCGATGAACACACCTCCTTGGTGATGGATTCCACGTCTTATGGATTGGCGCTTGATGCTGGTGGTTACCGCACCCCAGTTGATTATGCCACCCAGATGTCGTATTCCGGCATTTTCGTCCACGCGGCTCCTTGGTCCGTATGGGCGCAGGGGAGCACCAACGTTTCCCACGGTTGCGTTAACGTAACTACGGAAAATGCTGCGTGGTTCCAAGAGACCGTCAAACGCGGCGACATCGTCATTGTTAAAAACACTATTGGCGAAACCCTAAGCCCATACGATGGCTTGGGTGACTGGAACCTTGATTGGGCAACCTGGAAGAAGGGTAATGCCGACGAGGTATAAAGTTTAGCCTGGAAAACCGCCTTGCTTGTGCTGCAGGGCGGTTTTTTCTTTACACTCTTGCCCATGGGTCATCGTATTTTTGATACACCAGTAGCGGACGTATATCCGCATTATGTAGCTAAGGCAGAGCGCAAGGGGCGTACTCGGACGGAAGTAGATCAGATCATTTGCTGGCTTACCGGCTATCAGCCTGCAGAATTGGCCGTGCAGCTGGAACAACGAGCCGATTTCCGGTCGTTCTTTGCCGATGCTCCTGCATTGAATCCACATCGGAATTTGATTACTGGCAGCGTGTGCGGAGTGAAAGTGCAAGAGGTGGCAGATCCTTTAATGCGGGAGATCCGCGATCTGGACAAACTGATTGATGAACTCGCTAAAGGGAAAACGATGGAAAAAATCTTGCGTAGTTAAATATTAGTTACTAACATTTAGGTTATGAGCAGGTGGAACCACACACATACTGCATTGCAGCACGCTGCATTAGAACTGTTTGTCCAACATGGTTACGCAGCCACCAGCACGGCTGCGATAGCAAAGCGAGCGGGAGTGACCGAAATGACCTTGTTTCGGCATTTCCCTACCAAAGCCGCCCTTGTGCTGGCTGACCCCTTCGATCCCGTTATTGCGGACGCCGTGCGGTCCCAGCCGTTGTCGGAACCTCCACTGCTGGCGCTGGTGGCGGCGATTCGGGCCAGCTGGGGACAACTACCATCTGAAGCGGTGGCTGAGTTGCAGCTACGGTTAGGCATACTGGTGGAAGCTGGAATAACCCCGGAAAATACGGAAACTATCGACGCGCTGGCCACCGCACTTATCGAACGCGGTGACGCGCCAGCGGCAGCGCAAGTAGCTTCCACCGCCGTGGTTGCGGGCCTTACGTCCGCTTTGCTGGAGTGGGCGGCGACGTCGGAATCTGGCGCGCTGGACGACGCAATCAGCAACGCCCTCGATACCTTAGCTGGGCAGTGACATGTTGACGTTTGATAATGTGAGTCATTGCTTTTCCGGAGACACTGGCGTTTTTGACATTTCATTCCATATAGCAGCCGGTGAAATAGTAGCGCTCGTGGGGTTAAACGGTTCCGGGAAAACCACGATCATGCGCTTGGTACTTGGAATGCTCAAGCCGCAGCAGGGGACAATCTACCTTGGCGATCATGAAGCAACGCAGGTTTCCAAAAGTTACTGGGCGCAGGTCGGTGCGTTAGTGGATACGCCACTGGCCTACCCAGAACTCACCGTAGCAGAGAATTTAAAGCTCGCTTGCCGGCTGCGTCATGTGGACTTGGGGCTCGTCGAAAAGGCATTGTCCGATTGGCAACTACACGCCTATATCCAGCGGAAATACCGAAACTTATCGTTGGGGTACCGGCAGCGAGTGGGGCTGGCAGTAGCTATGCAGCATAACCCGCAGTTCATACTTCTCGACGAACCCAGCAATGCTTTAGATCCCGCCGCGGTGCTATTACTGCGCGCGCAACTGCAAGAACGTGCGGAACAAGGCGCGGGGATTGTGGTTAGTAGTCATCACTTGGACGAAGTGGCGAGGACTGCCCACCGTGTGCTGCTCATCAACCGAGGCAGGCTCATAGGAGAGTTAGACACCGCAGGGATTGACCTAGAACGGGCATTTTTTGATCAGATTCGCCACGACGATCACCAGCGAGGGTTATTATGAACGCGGCCATCAGGGTGGAGCTGCTGAAACTTAGCCGATCACCGGTAATAACTGTAGCAACCACGGCATTAATCATGGGGATATTGGCATTGCTAGACGGTATTACCTTAGGAATAAAAACAGGCAATCCGCACTTAATAGCAAAGGCTGGACCTGCAGCTACCTTGGATTGGGCGGGGCTGTTGCTAGCGGCTGATCAGGTCATTAGCGCGGCTGGCCTACTAGGGTTTGGCATGGTGCTCAGCTGGATATTTGGCCGGGAATTTGCCGACGGCACCATCAGCGGTCTGTTCGGACTACCCACCAGCCGATCCGAAATAGCCGGTGCTAAATTCGTGGTCTATCTGATCTGGTGCCTTATTGTCAGTGCAACATTGACGCTGGGATTATTGCTGCTTGGGGTGGCGTATGGGTACGGCATGCCACCAATTACAGGGTTATGGAAAGTAGCCGGATTAAGTTTCTTCAGTGCCTTAGTCGCGCTACCTGTTGCTTGGGTAACCACCTTAAGCCGCTCAGTTTTTGCGGGAATAGGAACAACAATAGGGCTGGTGGTTACCGCCCAAGTAGGCGCACTGGTTGGGGTGAGCAGTTGGTTGCCAACAGTTGCCCCAGCCCTGTGGGCATTATCATTAGCAACCGGCTGGATAGTCGTGGCGGTAGTAGTGCCGTGGGCCGCGATTTTTGCCGTCGTGTGTTGCCGAAGCTGGAGCAAGCTTTCTATGGCATAACCACCAGCTTGCCTGCAGCTTGATTCGACTCCATCCTAGTGTGTGCTTGCTGGATTTCTGCCAAGGAATACACATGGTCAACGGGGACAATGGCAGTGCCAGCCGCCACATCATCAAGAAAGGTTTGCAGCACTTCTGGTGGTAAAACCCGGCCTCGCTGGCATAGGCGGTCAGCCGCACTCCCTGCGGAATATAGTCAATGGGATAGAAATCCGGGACGGTCCACTTGTTGGCTAACATGCCGGTGAAGCACACCACTCCGTGGGTTTTGGCGCTGCGGAGGGTATCGTAAAGCGTTGTGGTGCCCACGTTCCAGCGCCTTATCGACGCCATCAGGAACCACAGCACGTACCTTATCGGCGATGTTGCTGTCGTCAATCACGACGTGATCGACTCCGATGGCGGTAAGCGTGTCAGCTTTAGCGGGATTGCGCGTGGTTGCCAGTACTTGCATGCCGAGTCGCTTTGCCAAAATGGCTGTTGCCATCCCCACCGATGCAGTGCCGCCGCGAATCAGAATGCTTTGGCCTGGTTGCGCATCCAGTCCAACCGTGAGGGAACCATAAGCGGTTTGCAGCATCTCAGGAATGGCACCTAAAACCGACCATTCCAGCTCGGAGCTAAACGGAATCACCTGGTGCAGCGGCACCGAAGTGTATTCGGCATAGCCGCCATCGAATTTTCTTCCCATTCCGCCCATCATGGTCATTACTTGCTGTCCCGGTTGTAGCTGACCGGTCGGATCAACGTCAACCACACCGGTGGCTTCAATACCGAGCACCCGGGGATAGGCCACGGCAGCCCTAGTGAGCAACTCTGAACGGTTAAGCCCACAAGCTTTGACTTTGATTCGCACCCAACCTGGTTTCGGCTCGGGGATCGGTACCTGGCGAAGCTGCAGATTGCTTACCGGGCCAGGCTTATCAAGGACGACTGCCCGCATGGTGTTAGTGGTCATTATTAATGCTGTTCAAGAGACAGATACACTGCCCCAACATATACCACGGTGTGACAGCAGATGCCTGTAGCCTGATTGTGTTATGGTGGGGCAGTTCCAGTTCTTCTGGGCTAAAAGCAACCCCCAACAAAGTGCTAGTTTGCTGAGGGTTGTCGGATCTTAAGGTCCGAACAGGTGAAGCACCGCGTGAGCGAACTTCACTGTGACGGTCGCAAATTCGATCATCCTGCGCACCAACGTGAGTTTATCTTTCTTGTTGGGCGCAGGATTTTTGTCGTTGCGAACGGGCGAATGCTGTGGATTATTTTCTTGGCAGCCAACAGCTCGAATTACCGCCCGTGCAACTATTGGCCATCTTATATATCGTCTTTTTATTGGGCGGTCCGCTGCAGGAAGAAATCGGTTGGCGTGGCTTCGCTTTGCCTAGATTGCAAACAAAACTCCGTCCTATAGCAGCTTCGCTGGTTTTAGGGATAATTCACTGTCTGTGGCATGCGCCGTTGTTCTTGACTACCGAATGGGATACTGCCCGTAATTCGCCAGATCAATACCTCGCCTATCTGCTGCTCGTGGTCAGTCTGTCTATCGTTTTGACGTGGCTGTATAACGGATCACACGGATCGGTATTATTGGTGATACTTGGACATAACGGCATCAACTGGGCGCTTATGGCTGTGGCACCTACCTCCACGTGGCCAGCGGGTATTGGGATGGCCTTGTTGGCGTCGGTAAGCGTTATAGCGACCAAAGGAAAACTGAAATAAAAAGGCGAGACGCATGATACATCTCGCCTAAAACTTTGGGGTGGCTGACGGGGCTCGAACCCGCGACACCCAGGATCACAACCTGGTGCTCTACCAGCTGAACTACAGCCACCATTGCTGTAAAAAGCAGCGTAGATCATATTAACCCAAAACCTTAAGTTTTAAAAAACCGCTGGTAATTGGCCGTCGCTTCGGCCTTAGCCGCCTCACAATCCACAGTCTGTGGATCGGGAATAAACATGGCCTTTCGGTAATAATCCAATTCACGAACCGACTCGATAATGTCTGCCAGGGCGCGGTGGGCCAGCCCCTTGTCTGGCTGGTTGTAATACACCCGCGGCGCCCAACGACGTGCCAATTCCTTTAAGCTGGACACATCCACCATGCGGTAGTGCAACGCCTGATCCAACCTCGGCATCAACTCCCTAATGAAGCTGCGATCCGTGGCAATGGAATTACCCGCCAGTGGAGCTGGATGTTCAGGATCGCAGTGGGTGGCGATCAACTCCAACACCGCATCCTCAGCCTCCGTGAGGGTGACCGTGGAACGGCGGATTTCATCCAGCAAACCCGAAGACTGATGCATCTCGGTGACAAACTCACCCATACGAGACAACTCCTGATCGGTAGCATGCACAACCACATCCACCCCCTCACCCAAAATATTCAACTCCGCATCCGTGACCAGAGCCGCAACCTCAACAATGGTGTGCTGATGAATATCAAGCCCAGTCATTTCCAAATCAATCCAGACTAAGCGATCATTTTTTACCGGTACAGTGGAATCCATGCTTCCACTTTAGGCATTGCAACGGCTAAACGTCGTAACGCAAGCGGGTAAACTAAGGCGAAACCTTTACCGCAAAAGGAGCAAAAGTGTCATTACCCCTCCCCTCAGTAGACGCCCGCGCGCTGGTCACCGGTGCCAGCCAAGGAATCGGCCAAGCACTCGCCCGCGAACTCGCAAAACTGGGCCACAACCTCATTTTGGTGGCTCGGCGCGCCGAAGTGCTCGATAAGCTTGCCGACGAACTCCGCCGCAACCACTCCATCATCGCGGAAGTCTACCCCTGCGACCTCGCCGACACCGAACAACTACAGCAACTCATCAGCGACATCAGTCAAAGAGAAATCAATATCATTATCAACTCCGCTGGGATTGCCAGCTTCGGCCCGTTTATCCAACAAGACTGGGATTACGAATCACAACAATTCGCACTTAATGCCACCGCAGTATTCGAACTCACCCACGCTGTACTACCAGGAATGATTAAACGCGGCTCCGGTGCTATCTGTAATGTCGGCTCCGCGGCAGGCAACGTACCCATTCCCAACAACGCCACCTACGTGCTCACCAAAGCCGGAATCAACGCCTTTACCGAAGCGCTACACTACGAACTAAAAGGAACTGGGGTGAGTTGCACCCTCCTCGCGCCGGGGCCGGTGCGGGAGGCAGTAGTGGAAGAATCACAACGCTCCATCGTGGATAAGGTAGTGCCAGACTTTTTGTGGACCACCTACGAGTCCTGTGCCGTAGAAACCATTACAGCAATGGTCAAAGGCCAACGCCGAGTGGTGCCCGGACCGCTTTCTAAGGCGATGAATGCCGTTTCGACGGTCGCCCCCACTTCGGTGCTTTCCCCCCTCATGGGGTGGTTTTACAAGAAGATGGGTTAACTGAAGTTCCGCAGCTAGTGGCATATTTTTCTCCGCTGCGGAATTTTTTAGCTTTTCCAGAGAACCGAACGGGCGTTTTGCCAGTCAAACCTAATGAGGATAAAAAAATTTTTCCCTTTAGGAGGATTTAGATGCCAGATCACGACACCCCCTGTCAAGCCATCCGGGCAACCATTATGGGCAACAGTGAAGATTCACTGATGCCCATAACCGAGTCTTTTTGGGCGCGCCGCATCAATAGCGATCGGTACGAGGTTTGCGACGTGCTCTATCTCTTCCCGTTGGTGGCAGGAGACCAGGTAGTTATCACACCAAGTGCCCAATCCCAACCAGTGGTTACCGACGTACTCAAACTAATGCCTGGCTGGTACATGCGGGGCCAACTGGTTGAGGATTTTCACCAAGCAACCATTGCTTTTAACAAGCTGGAGCAGACCGCCGATACCTTAGAATCCGGTCATGGTGCATTTTTCGGGTACTGGAGTGCCAACTATAAATTTGAAGATTTGACGGAAATACTACATGAAGCTCAGTCCCATACCGGCTTCACGGTGATCTACCACGAAATAGCACGTAGAGACTGGCTGCGCCACTACGTTAACTTCGAAGCGGACCAGCACGCCACGCCCACGACCGTAGAATACTGGGCGGCCAATGATCCGAAATGGCGGCAATTAGGATTCACCTCACCAAGCTTTTTAGCACACGTGCAAACCTTGGTGAGGGACAACCCCGACCTGTTAAAACTCATTGAAGCACGCCAATACCAAAAAGCGCTGCGCTGGATCAGCAAATACGACGAGGTTTTTGAGCGGATGACCTCCGCGTAACGGGGAGGGGCAAGGTCGATGGAACGGCCCGCGCCGGGAATGGCGGCTGACTTCAGATGAGGAACTAGTAGGACTTTACGGGAAGGTCACGGCGCGGGCTGGTAACCTCCGTTTGTCTGCGGTTGCTGGGGTTCAACTCTCTAGATCCCTGATATACTTCTCACCGATAGGGGTACGCTCAACAGCTTGCTGGGGTTCAACTCTCTAGATCCCTGATATACTTCAGCCGTGTCCGCCACGGTCTCCCAAATGGCTGGGGTTCAACTCTCTAGATCCCTGATATACTTCAGTTGGGGCGATCATCGATGAGGCGAAAGCTGGGGTTCAACTCTCTAGATCCCTGATATACTTCCGCGCGACCGAAGGTGTCGATGGTGCCAGCTGGGGTTCAACTCTCTAGATCCCTGATATACTTCAGATAGGCCGAAAAATTGGCTTTAAACTGGGGTTTATCAGGGATCTTCCTTTTAAAAAATCACTAATTGTGGTGGCTCTTCTTCGGGTTTTGACTCGGCGGCGTTGGAAAAACGAATGGTTTTTGCCCATTGATGGTCAGTGACGCACAAGATTCGGATGTCTCCGCCTGCTGGTAGTTCAGTTTTTATGGTTTTTACCAGTGGTGTGAGCCTTGCTGCGAGCGGAAGGTATTGGACGTATACGCTGAACTGGGCGCGGCCGAAGCCTAGGTCGAGTAGTTGGTTTCGGAACCGGGTTGCTTCTTTGCGTTCCTTCTTTGAGCCAACAGGTAGATCAAACATAACGACACACCACACAGGATCAGCTCCTTTCTTTGGCATCGACTTGTCCTTTCCAAATAGGGACTGGCAGATCAGCTAAATCGCCCTCGACATAGCGGCCGAAATTTTGGGCGAATGATGTAAAAACTGTGGGAAGCGATTGGCCTTCATCGTTAAAGGTTCGGTCACAGCTCGCTACTAAACTGCGACGGATTTCTGAACTTAAACTGTTATCAATGCTGATTGATTGGAAGATGTATGCATCAATGCTGGGTCTAAACGGTTCAATAAGGTCATCTACTAATGCGAACGGATTGCCTCGGCCGTGATGAAATACTCCAAGTGCGCCAGATAATCCAGCGGCGGTAATAGCTCTAATTCCGTGGCCTCGTAGAACAGTATAGGTATAGTCTAAGGAAGCATTCCAAGCATCCAGCCCGCCTCCGGGTAAGCGGATGAAACCTGTGCTGCCAGAAATAGCAGACCAGTAAATGCGCGCTGCTTGGGCTTCTCCATTATCTGGGTCACCAGACCGTACCGTTGTTGCTAGTTTATGTAGCTGATTTGCATCTGATTGTAGATTGAGGTCACTAAGGGTTGCTGCTTGTCCTTTGATCTTTGCACGGACGATGCTGCTCCATGCTCTTTTTCTTCTTGGGATTGATAATGTCGCTTGCGCCTGTTGTCTAGCCCCAATTCGTGTGTGCTCCCGCCATGGAATGGCACCTGCTACGGGAACTTTGCGCCAATCGCAAACTAGAAGCGGAATGTCATATTCTGACAATTTTGACAGAACTGCGCCGCTGATTGCGGCGGAGTTCCCGATCAGAAGCATCGCTATGGTTGCAAGCGGTAGATCAATAGGCTTGTTCTCAGATTTCCGGATAACTCGTAGGTTTCCTCGCACGTAGCGGACGGAACCACTGAAATCTGTTAAGTCAACGACTTGCCATGCGCCTGCAACCATTGGGTTATTTCACCTGCCACGTGATTGGTAGATGTGCTGTACTTTGTAGCCTTGGGCGGCCTAAAGCATCTCGCCGGATTACTGTGACATGGCCGTCGGTGAAAAGTTTATTTACCGCAGGACGCCATCCGGGATTATCGATGATCTTTTTTGAATCAGAAGAAGCATCGGGCTTTAATCCTTCTTTACTCATATGTAATGGCCGTAATCGAAGTTTTGAATCGGAGACGAATCCGTCTAGCCGCCATCGTTTTATTTGGCCAAATTCTTGTTGGGCACCAGCTACTTGTCCCGTGTTGAACTTAGTAGTATCGATAAGAAGTTCATCGTCGGTGACCAGCCATCCTAGATATTCTGCAGTGTTATTTTCTAGGGCTTGACGTAGTTTGGGGTGACATTGGCGAACGCTCATTGTTTGTGGTTTTAATGTCACACTGAATAGATCTTCCTTCCGGTAGGGGAGAAGATCGATTGTGTATACGCGCATCATGTAAAAAGCAAATTTTTTCCCTTGCGGTACTTTATATATTCTGCCGTGGTGGAAACTTGATCCTAGTTCTACGTATCCTCCTCGAAGTGCGATGCACCCGGCATTGACAGGAAACAAAGTAATGGTGTCATCTGCTGCTAGGTGAGTGCTGTGAATACGGATGCTACGTTCTGGATTCGCAGGAAGCCCAGTTTTTTGGTCGAAATCAGGGTGCCGGGTTAGCGCACACCACAGGGCTTCACTTGATGCTCGATCGATTTCTTCGGTCGTGATTACGTCACCGACTTTTATGGATGTGAGTTTTCCTATCGTGTCTTCATGTGCTGCGCCGTTACCTAGGCGGAGGCGTAAGTTGGACATGACAACGACGCGATCTTGTTCGAGGGCTTGTGATAAAAGCTGTGACAAGTGGTGCATTCGTTGTAGCCAGCGGTTCCATTCGGCTCTATGGGCTGCATTACTACCTTGGTATTCTTTCCATTGTGGTGCTTTACGGCGGAGTTCTTGTGAGAATTTGAGGTTGGATCGTTGAGCCAGTGTTTCTGCAACGTAGTCTGAGATAAATGAGATCACTGCTGCATCAACCGCATGATGCCGTCGATCTAATCGTGATTTCCCGACGCCGTCGATAAAGCGAAGGTTACCGGAAATTCCAGAAGCTGCTCGTGCTTCAGCAGTTAACGCGCCTTTGTACACTCGTACTTTGGTGCCAGTGGTTTTGTATCTTTGAGCGATTCGTGACCGTAGTTCGTTGGCCATCCAAGCAACAGATTCGATCGAGCGACTGTCGATTTCTTCATCAATGGTTTTGCGTGTTAATCGGTTACAAATACTTTTTACAAAGGCATCAAATTGTTTTTTGTTTAGTCCAGGGTCTGCTATCCAATGTCGAGTTCGTTCCACTGCTTGTTCAACAGAGACCCCCTCTCTGGAGGTCTTCGCAGCCCAAACAGCAAAAGGTGCATTGCTCTTTTCACTATTACAGGGCTTGCAGACAGCTACCAGATTGTCTCTGGTGTTGGTGGAACCTTGGCCAGCTCGGGGAATGATATGATCCATTTCGCAGTTTTTAAAATCAATGGGTACACCGCAGTAGGCACATTGGCCATTTTGTCGCTGTATTGATTGGTAGCGCCATATGTCAGCGGCGCGGGGCCGTCCTTTGATATTGAGATTTGTGTACATCTCGGCGACAAGTTTTTCGTTTCTCTCTGCCCTTTTTTTATTATCGCGATCAAGTTCACGAGTTTTCAGTTCACTCATGAAAGCGGCGCGTACGTGTTCGATATTGATCGAAACCGGTGCACCCCAGGTGCTTTCTGCGGCTTTAAGCCAGCGGGCAACCCCTTTAAGAACTCGGTCAACGGCTGGGTTACCTACTGGCTCACCTATAGCTGGTGCTGGAGGAGCCCAGTCATTCTCAATATTAAATTCTGCTTTTCGTGCCTCATGCAGATCTAAGGCGTTGTCAAGCATCTGTGCGGTTAGCCGTTGAAGGGTATCCTCTGAGTAAGCAGCTCGGCCGATAGGCAGATAAAGAGCATCGAGTTTTGTGTGTTCCTCGTCTGGTAGATCACTGAAAAAGGCTTGTACGTTAGCACCAGTAGCGGAGTCGTAATCATCAACCTTGCCATTAGACATGGCATTAATCATGGCTGCACGTTCTTCTTCGTTGGCTTGCTTCCACCAGTTGACCAACGGAGTTATTTTGGAGCCTTCGATTCTCCTATTGGTATCGTGAACTGGAGGTTTAGCGCCTGCACGTTCACCATCATCAGTAATCTTTGCAGTTCCGAGCAGCTGGCCGCGATCTATGTTGAGTAAGTTTGCGATAGTGATCCAGCTGGGCTCCTCTTTGAAAGATAGATTGCATAAATGATCAAAGACTACATTGACTTGTTCTTTGCTTAGACGGTGTTGTCCCGACTTGTCACTAATACGAAGATTGCCAATAAGTGCTGCGATTCGATATTTCTGAAATGCATCAGATGCTTTCAGTGCTCGATATTCGTTGGGTTGAAGTGGATCTTTCCCAGTTAAGCCTTCTCCAGAGCCTTTGGGTGATTCAGCAGCGAAAACATGCCGAATTATTTCTTTGGTCAACCCTTCAGATAGATCTTGAAGCTGAGCGATTTTTAGTATTTCATTTGCATAGTCACTCTGTTGCAATCGTGCCGATAACAACCCTTTTGGACCACGCAGTGCTTTTGAACTAGTCGGAACTGATACCACCATTTCGCTTAAAGTCACATCTTCAGGAAAAGAAGTACCTAGAAGCTTGGAAAACTCCTCCTGCACAGCGACAAAACCCGAAGAGTGCGGTACCTGAGTGAACAAGGTATTTACCTTAGAATAAGGATTCCGCCAGCCTCGGTGACGAGCGATATGCCGAAGCGCAACTGATAGCTTTTCTCCTAATTCTCCCTGGTCGGTGATTTTAGAAGTACTCAATTCCGCCCGTACCTGCCAGGGGTGATAGGGATCTGGGTATTCTTCGAAGTCTTTCAATGCCCACCCGTGGCTTGTGATAAAGCTATCGAGTTTTTGAAGGCGGTGCCGCTTCCGCCGATAGAGCCGACGAGTACGTCTGGCAATGCCAGAGGAAGCAAGTCTTGTCACCGCTGATTTAATTTGATCCGGATCCAAACCAGAATCATGAATTAAAGACACCATGCTTAAAACAGCACTGGGGTTGTCTTGTTCATCTATCGCAATGGCAGCCATGCCTATAGAAAAACTGCCAACATCTATACCGACCCGATACCGTATATCAGTCATGATCCTACCCTGTAAAAATAGAAAAGAAGCCGGTAACAATTGTGTTACCGGCTTGGAGCAATCGACACCGAAAACTAGCCGGTGTTTACTGAGGTTCAACTCTGTTATCAGATTCTATTTAAATATCAACAGTTATGCAAGTTGTTCTGTGGATTATTTTTCTACATGCAAATCGACGACCGAGCAGCTGGAAGCACTGACACCACTAAAACAACTTTCAGCAGCAATTATGAGTAAATCTATCGCCCGTCGGGCGAGCTAATCTTTGCTATATTGCGGCCATATCGAAGCCTAAAGAAAATTTTCTATCTCGGGTGGCAGGTGATCACTTGCTTCCCATTCCGGCTGGGACGTTGTGAGAATAGTTAAGAATATCTTTATATTATTGGCGAATCTGAGAAAATGCAGGGCTGTTTGTCGTGGGGGATTGGGGGAGTTCAATGGGAAAAGAAGTGATAGCGTGACTGCGTTCTTTATTGCATCATCAGTGTTTTGAGTTTTGTAGTTTCCAGCTTCCTAGTCAGGGGAACCTAGCCGTCACGCTAAAAAGACCCTGGTTTACCTGCTAAAAACAGATAACCAGGGTCTTGTGTCAGTGCCCCCAGCAGGATTCGAACCCGCGACCAACCGGGTAGAAGCCGGATGCTCTAATCCACTGAGCTATGGAGGCTGAAGTCTAAGAAAGACTGTTAAAGATTAGCTCATGACTTAGTGAGTGTGCAATAAATGCCCAAGCGGCCAAGACCGTTTTATGGTAAGGCGTGATAATACCCGTCTTCTGGTGGTGTGCTGGGGCTGGTTTCTTAACAAACTAAGCCGAGGCGTTAGGCTAGATAACATGCCTGAAACAGAATCGCTGAAAGCTGGGTCCTCGCGTACTATCCAGTCGTCATTATGGCCGCTGTACCTTGCCATTGTGGTGGTCGGCGGTATCGTGGCCGCGTCGATTAGCTGGGGTTTTCTAAGCGAATCACTGGAAGCTTTGGGGATTCCCGATCCTGGGGTTCTTACCACCGCGGGTTTGCCGTTTTTAAAAGCGGTGGCGTGGTTGTTGGCTGCCATGTCGGTGGGGTCGTTTTTGTTTTCAGCCTTTTTTGTCTCCCCGCTTTCCACCGGGCAGCTGAATGTTGATGGAATGCTGGCGGCGCGAACCGGTGCGTTATCAGCTGTGGGCTTCGGGGTGATTTCTGCGGTGATGATCCCCATGACGCTATCGGATGTGTCGGGCCAACCTTTGGCCGAGGCATTAGCGCCCGCGAACTGGGCGGTGGCGGTTTCTCGGGTTGCCGAGGCGCAGGCTTGGTTAGGATGCATGGTTATCGCTTTACCGGTGGGGTGTGCTGCTTTGATGTTACATCGATGGTCATGGCAGCCAGTGCTGCTGATAGGGGCAATTGCCATGATAGCGCCGTTGGGGCTTTCTGGGCATTCCGCCGCCGGTGGCGATCATGACTATGGTACCAACTCATTATTATGGCACCTGTTGTTTATGATGCTGTGGGTTGGTGGCTTAATTGCGTTGCTTGCTTATGGTTACCGGCTCGGCCCAGATATGGCCTTGGCGGTTTCGCGGTTTTCTACCGTCGCGCTGACAGCTATTGTGGTGCTCAGTGTCACTGGTGTCATTAATGCCGCTATTCGGGTACGGGTGGAAGATCTTTTCAGTACGGGTTACGGGCTGGTAGTGGTGGCCAAAGCGGTACTTACGGTCATGTTGGGGTTCGTAGGGTGGTGGCATCGTAAAGCAACTATGCCCAAGCTAAAGCAAGGGGATCGGCGGGCGTTTATCACAGTAGCGGTGGTGGAAGTCTTCTTAATGGCTGCCACGGTAGGGGTGGCGGTTTCCTTAGGCCGCACTCCGCCACCACCGCCCCGGGTGATTAACCTCAGCCCCATGACTTTAGAAATGGGATATGACTTGGTTAAAGCTCCCACTTTATGGTCGGTGTGGACGGTGTGGCGGTTCGACCTCATGTTCAGCACTCTTGCCATTGTATTGGTCGGGGGGTATCTCTACGGTCTGTTTCGGTTACACCAACGTGGAATCGCCTGGCCGTGGCATCGGACTTTCTGGTGGTTAGCCGGAAGCCTCAGCTTGGGGTTGTGCATGAGTTCTGGCGTGGGGCTGTATATGCCAGCGATGTTTTCCATGCACATGGTGGCGCATATGGTGCTATCCATGGTGATTCCGGTGTTCTTAGTACTAGGGGCACCGTTGCGGCTGGTGCTTACGGTTAGTCAACCCAATCCGGAGCAACCCGGGGTGTACGAGTGGGTGCAGTCGTTTTTAGATTCTCGGCTGTTGCGGGTGATTATGCACCCAGCTGTCAATACCATTCAGTTTGTCACTATTTTCTACCTGCTGTACATCACGCCGTGGTATGACCTGATGGTCTCCGAGCACGCGGGACACCTGATTATGAACTGGGTGTTTTTGTTCTCTGGCTACCTGTATTACTGGGACATGATTGGTTCTGACCCCAAGCCTCGGCACAATTCGGTGGTCAAGCGGTTGGCTTGGCTGGTCTTTTCCATGCCGTTCCACTTGTACTTTGGGGTGTACCTGATGCAGCTGTCGCAAATATTGGCTGAAGATTTCTACCAGTCATTATTGCTGCCGTGGGGCGTGGACTTAATGCATGATCAGAATGTTGGTGGCGGCATTGCCTGGGCCTCTGGTTCGTTCCCGCTGATCGTGGTTTTTGGAACCCTGTTTTTGCAGTGGCTGAAAGAAGACCGCAAGGAGGCGAGAGAATACGACCAGCGCGCCGAGGAAACCGGTGACGATGACCTAGAGGCATACAACGCCATGTTGGCAGCTATGAATCGCGGCGAAGACTAAGCTTAACGACGCCCCCAGCGACCTGGGTTTTTGCACGTCGATGCAAGTTGTTGCTGTGGATAAATCTAAAAGCCCAGGACGAATTCCACAGATTTAGCCAACAATGATGCTACGTATCGACAGCGTGTGGCTTTGCAGGGCACAGTGAAAGTACCAAGTCCAAGTATTTGAAGGAGTACTTTCATGCAACAGACCATTACCTTAATTGGGTACCTGACCAGCAACCCACACACTAAAACCTTCCCCTCAGGCTCCCAGCTGACCCGATTTCGGATAGCGACCTCCCGTAAGGTACGTAAACCTGGCGCTTATGAAGAATCTAGGTTGTATTCCGGGGAGGAAGACGACGGATACGTTGACCGAGATCGCCTGTTTATCGACGTCGAGTGCTGGGGAACGTTGGCAGAAAATACTCATGCCTCTTTGATGAAAGGAAAACCAGTTATTTGTGTGGGTTATCTTAATACGCAACAGTGGCAAGATAATTCCGGCAATTCCCAATCGAAAGTTATTTTGCGGGCAATATTTGTGGGTTTTGAATTAAGAAATTATGTCGTCAATTATCGCAGAAACCCGGTGCCCATTAATGCGGTTCAGGGTGCCGATTTGAGTAAATATAATGCACCGGAGTCACCTGCCGATTATTCCGAGCAAACCCCACAGGAAGTAGTAGCGGCCGAAGTGGTGGACGAAGCGCCGTCGACAAGCGTGGTACAGCTGCACGGCGTGCAGCCGCCAGCAGAAGAATTTTTAGTAGCAACACAGGGTGGTGTTGTACCCTAATGGTCAAACTGTCCTAACTATTGGCTAAGGGGAAATCTAACGTGGGTGAATTCATCTACACGATGAAAGGTGTGCGCAAAGCCATTGGTGACAAAGTCATTTTGGACAATGTCACCATGGCTTTCTACCCAGGCGCAAAAATTGGTGTGGTAGGCCCAAACGGTGCTGGTAAGTCGTCAATCTTGAAGATTATGGCCGGACTCGACCAGCCCTCTAATGGGGAAGCATTCCTAGACCCCGGCGCGACTGTCGGTATTTTATTGCAGGAACCGCCGCTCAATGAGGAAAAGACCGTTCGTGAAAACGTCGAGGAGGGTCTCGGCGAAATCTTCGAGAAGAAGAAGCGCTTTGAAGCCATTGCGGAGGAAATGGCTACGAATTACACGGACGAGCTCATGGAGGAAATGGGCAAGCTGCAAGAGGATCTCGATGCTGCTGATGCTTGGGAGGTGGATTCCAAGATTGAGCAGGCAATGGAGGCGTTGCGGTGTCCTCCTTCTGATGAGCCGGTGACTCATTTGTCGGGTGGCGAGCGGCGTCGGGTGGCGTTGGCGAAGTTGTTGTTGTCTGAGCCGGATTTGTTGCTGTTGGATGAGCCGACTAACCATTTGGATGCGGAGTCGGTGTTGTGGTTGGAGCAGCATTTGGCTAGGTATCCTGGTGCGGTTTTGGCGGTGACTCACGATCGCTATTTCTTGGATCATGTTGCTGGTTGGATCTGTGAGGTTGATCGCGGCAAGTTGTACCCCTACGAGGGTAATTACTCTACTTATCTGGAGAAGAAGGCTGAGCGGTTGGAGATCGCAGGCCAGAAGGATAAGAAGCTGCAGAAGCGTCTGAAGGATGAGCTGGAGTGGGTGCGTTCTGGGACGAAGGCTAGGCAGGCTAAGTCTAAGGCTAGGTTGGCGCGCTATGAAGAGATGGTGGCTGAGGCTGAGCAGTATAAGAAGCTGGATTTTGAAGAAATTCAGATTCCTACACCACCAAGGTTGGGTTCCCAGGTGGTTGAGGTTGATCAGCTGGTCAAGGGTTTTGATGATCGGGTTTTGATTAAAGACTTGTCGTTTACCTTGCCTCGTAACGGTATTGTTGGTGTGATTGGCCCTAATGGTGTGGGTAAGTCGACGTTGTTTAAGACCATTGTGGGGTTGGAGCAGCCGGATTCCGGCCAGGTCAAGGTTGGCCAGACGGTGCAGTTGTCCTATGTGGATCAGGGCCGCGAGAATATCGATGGTGAGAAGACTGTCTGGGAAGTGGTCTCAGATGGCTTGGATTATATCCATGTGGGTCAGAATGAAATGCCGTCGCGGGCATATTTGTCAGCTTTTGGTTTTAAGGGTGCTGATCAGCAAAAGCCGGCGAAGGTGTTGTCTGGTGGTGAGCGTAACCGGCTGAATTTGGCTTTGACGCTCAAGCAGGGCGGTAACTTGATCTTGCTGGACGAGCCGACAAACGATCTTGATGTGGAAACCTTGTCGTCGTTGGAAAATGCGTTGCAGAAGTTCCCGGGTTGTGCGGTGGTGATTTCGCACGATCGGTGGTTCTTGGATCGCACGTGTACGCATATTTTGGCGTGGGAAGGCAATGTTGCTGAGGGCCAGTGGTTCTGGTTCGAAGGTAACTTCGAGGATTACGAGAAGAATAAGGTCGAGCGGTTGGGCCCAGAGGCGGCACGGCCGTCGCGGGTGACGCATCGTAAGTTGACTCGATAATGTGAGTTGGTTCGCTTAAAAACCCTGCCTTGGTGCAGGGTTTTGGTGTTTTCTGGTGGGGGTTGGTCTGGTAGCAGTAAGTGGTTTTGGGTGGCTTAGGTAACGTAGTGGGACAAACTACGGTAAAAATATGTAGGTATCTTGTAGGTAAAAATCCCGTATAAGGAAGTGACTGACTTCACCATGACAGAGACGAATTCCAGCTCCAGCATTATCCATACCACGTCGATTCCGGTGCGCTGGGGCGATTTCGACCGTTTCGGGCACATTACCAACTCGGCTTATATTGAGTTGGCGCAGGAGGCGCGGATGGCTTTCGCCCAGGCGGAGTTCGTTGGTCGTGGTTATGCCCTGCCTACGGTATTTGTGCGCCACATTTCTGCTGATTATCTGCAGCCGGTGTTGCCCAGCACCAAGGAAGTTGTGATTGATACTCAGGTGGTGGAGATCGGTAATACTTCTTTTACTACCCGCCAGGAGATTAAGGATGCGGAAGGGCAGCTGTGTTGTGTGGTGGAAGTGGTGCAGGTAGCTGTTGATTTGATGACGCAGCGTCCGCGTTCTATTACTGCCCAGGAGTTGAAGGTGCTGACCCGCGCCGAAAACTAGTATGTCGAATGAATCTTTGACCATTAGTTCCGGTGCCGCTGGGTTGCGGGCGTTGTTGCAGCGTGCGGTGGCGTTGGATCCGTTGGCGTTGGTGCGGTTCTCGGCGTCGAAAAGCCATGTTGATGTGTTTGTGACTACGCCGTTTGGGGTGCTTGCCGCCAGAAGAGTGGTGGGGTCGGCGAGTCGTCACGGCGCGGTGGTGAAAGCGGCGACGTTGGTGGAAAACTTTCAAGCACCCGCGATAGATGCCACTTGGCCGCATGGCGCGTTGCCCCCTACGGAGGGTTTCGAGCTATTAGATGAGATTCCTGCGCAGGTAGTGCATCAATTAGCGGAGCAGGGCAGAGCCTTGGCGCGGCAGTTTTCGGGGCCGTTGGGGCCGCCTAGTTCGTTGTTGGATCAGACGATTATTACGGTGACGGGGGTAGGGGGTCAGGCGGAGATTCCGATGCGGATGATTTTTGCCTTGTCGTCGCTTGCTCTAATTCCGCTTTTCGACGCCGACCTTGACGTTCCCCGGCATTTGCGGGTGTCGCGCTGTGGTAGTTGGGTGCGTATCGATGCCCCATTTGGGTCTGTTTTTCGTAATTCTGGTAGTAATCTCTTGGGCTTGATGCCTGCTTCGCCCTAGACTCTAGGGGTTATGAAAGCACTGGCAGTGATACACACATCGACGTTGACCGTCGATGGCACCCGAGTGGGTTTGGTGACCTCAGCTGTCGATGGTGCTAGTGCGCACAGCGTTATTGTTCGCGATGTGGAAACTAAAGGTGATACCCGTGGCGTGGTGGTGGAGGAGTTCCTTAGGCTGTGGAGCCAGTACGCCCACCAGGGCATGATTTTGTATATCTCTGATGCTGTGGTGCGTGGGTTATTGCAGGAAAACCCACAGCGCTTCCCGGGGTTAATGCTGCGTAGTGTTGTCGTGGGCGAGGGGTTAAAACGAGCGTGGCGGTTGTGCAGGCAAGCGCATTCGGCGAAAACCAATGAGCTACAGCCTGGTAAGCAGCAAAAGACCAGCCGGATTGTGGTGGCCACGGATGCTTCCATGCAAAACCGCACAACTCTTGCTGGTATTTCTGCGGTGACTACGCGCGGTGAGATAAGGATGGAAACAGTAACAGCTGCGAATATTTCTGAAGGGGAGGGGGCTGCGTTAGCCCTCGCTTTGGATACCTGGGGTAGCCATCGGTTTGGTTTGGATATCGTCACCGATAACAAGCATTTGTATTATGTGCTCAATTCCCCTACCTACCCGCTGAGCAACCGTAATCCGAAAAGTTATGTGGTTAGGGCGAGGCTGCTGGCGGACAAACTACGCGGCTACAACTTACCTATTAAGGTGCATTGGGTACGCGGCCATTGCGATCATCCGTTGCATTCGTTGGCGGATCGGGCGGCGGTTATTGCCCGGCGCAGTGCCCAATGGGAGCAGTTGGCCGCCCGGCGGAATTTCGCGAGGCGGTTGAAATCGGAGTTAGATGAACTCCTCGCCCAGGTGGGGGACGTGAGCACGTTTTTGCCTACGAAGAATGGGAGTTAATCAGCATATAGGCGACTTTCTGCATGTGTTGGCGCATGGCTTGTCGGTAGGCGGTCGGAAGCGTTTGCTTGTCAACGGAATCAATGGCGTTGTCCATGAGTTCCAACCAGCGTTGTGCTTCTTTTTCGCCAATCTGAAATGGTGCGTGCCGCATCCGCAGTCGCGGGTGGCCGCGGTTGTCGCTAAAGGTGGTGGGTCCACCCCAGTATTGCATTAAAAACCACCTCAAGCGGTCTTCCGCCCCTTCCCAGTCGTCGGCGGGATACATCGGACCAATCAGGTCGTCTTCTTTGACCTGCTGGTAAAAGCGGTGTACCACGAGCGTGAAGGTTTCCTCGCCACCCACCGCGGCGAAAAATGAATCAGGTGAAGTCATAGGTGACAGTGTAGGCCGCTAAGAATATTATTCACATCTTTTCCCGGTAGTGTGTTGATTGCTGCTGTGATGTGTTTAACTTGAACATCATCTTGCCGAGTTAGTTAGAAGGAATACAGCTGATATGAGCCAAGCGCACCAAGGTTTTTCCACCGCCAGCATCCACGCCGGTTACGAACCTGACTCCCTCTACGGGGCCATCAACCCTCCCATCTATGCCTCAACGACATTCGCCCAGAATGGGTTAAATGAGCTGCGGGGTGGCTATGAGTACACTCGTTGCGGCAATCCCACCATTACTGCTTTAGAAAAAACCGTTGCGGCCTTGGAAGGTGCCACCTACGGTCGGGCGTTTTCCTCTGGAATGGCGGCTACGGATGTACTGCTGCGGTGTTTGTTGAAACCAGGTGACCACCTTATCTTCGGCCACGACGCCTACGGGGGTACCTACCGGCTGATCGATACCGTTTTCAAACCTTGGGGCGTGGATTTTACGGTGGTAGACACCACCCAACCTGATCAGGTGCAGCAAGCACTACAACCCAACACCAAACTGGTGTGGCTGGAAACCCCTTCCAACCCAGCCCTTGCGGTCACCGACATTGCGGCCATTGCGGCATTGGTGGCAGGGACCCAGGCGCAACTGGTGGTGGATAACACCTTCGCCTCCCCGTATCTGCAAAACCCCCTCGCGCTGGGCGCCGACCACGTGCTGCACTCCACTACGAAGTACCTGGGCGGGCACTCGGATGTCGTGGGTGGGGTAGTGGTAACCAACTCGGCGGAACTTGATGAAGCCCTCCTGTTTCTCCAGGGCGGCGCCGGTGCCATCCCGTCAGTTTTCGACGCCTACCTCACCGTCCGCGGTATCAAAACCTTAGCGGTGCGTATGGATCGTCATTGTGACAACGCTGAGGCCGTCGCCAAGCATCTGGCGGCCAGCGATAAGGTTGCCGAGGTGCGCTATCCGGGGTTGCCCAGCCACCCGGGCCATGAGGTTGCCACGAAACAGATGCGGCGCTACGGGGCAATGATCTCGGTTCGCTTCCACTCCGAAGCTGCCGCGCGCGCCTTCTGCCTGAACACCCGGCTGATCTGTTTGGCGGAATCCTTAGGCGGTGTCGAATCCTTGGTGGAGCACCCCGCCACCATGACCCATGTATCTGTGGAAGGCTCAACGCTGGAGGTGCCCCGCGAACTGGTGCGGATCTCGATCGGCATCGAAGATCTCGACGACTTGCTTGCCGACGTCAACACCGCCCTCGATGCCATCTAACCCCAGTTAGGGGCGGCCGAAAGGCGGATTTTGCGGTTTCTCAGGTTTCCTGTGGATAACTACCTGGGCTTTTGTTCGCCTAGGCGGTTTTTGTTGACGGTACCAACGAAGTTATCCACAGATCTCACCTCGGTGATGGAGGCGGAATAGCGCGGGTTTTAGGGTGGGGGTATGAACATTCTTTCCCTCGCTCTCGAAGCCTTCTCCCTACGGGGGGTCGACGTGATCAAGCTGGTATGCGACAAGATCGCCGAGCGGTCCTTAGCTGAGATGGCGTGGGAGTACCGCTGCCGGAAAACCCAACTGCGGCACTTCCAGTGGCTCTGGTCGATCTGCGGCCAGGAACAAGCCTACGCAGCTGCTAAAGAGTACGAGCTTTCGTTAACGGTCATTGAAGAATTGGCTAAAGGCGTTAACCGGGTGGCGAAGATTCGAGATATGCAGGCTGATTTCTGCACACTGGCAGCCGAAGTAAAAGACCTCGATGCCGATACCGCAACTGCGGTAATTAAAGACCGCGTTCGTAGCTGGCTGGAGACACCCGCAACGGTCAAACCCGATTATGGACACATGCATACTGAGGTGGAAGCTGACGGAAAACGGCGGCTGGTGCTTCGTCTCCGCGACGACCGCGCGAGCGAAATCGATCGGGTGTTGCACCCAATCGCCAAGCAGATAATGCATAACGCTACCGGTGATTTGCCGTACCCAGTTGCTTACGCCCAGGCTCTATACACGCGGATCATGCATCCGGGGCGGCCCGCCACCGTAGTAGAAAGCAATGATCCCCCGATGGCGCAGGCGCTGGCGGAGGTCGATAAGCTGGTAGAAAACGGCCACGCACCGCTGTTTTCGCCTATGTTTATCATCCCTACGGACTGCCGCTACTTTAGCGACGGCCGGATCGCCACCGTCGCGGGTGGGCTTGTCGATCTGGAACAGTTAATCAACGAGCCGCTGGCAGAAACCGGCTACGCAGCTGTGCTGGCAAAAGACGAGAACGATATTCCGCAGGTAGTGCAATTAGTGCCGGTGAAATACCAAGGCAATGACCGATCGGCAGGCCCGATTATCCGGCTCATTTCCACGCTCATGCATCTAAAATGCGTCCGGCCCGGCTGCACGCGTGCCGCAGCGAAATGCCAGCAGCATCACGTCATTTCCTACGCTACCGGCGGGCCGACCACCTTGAACAATATTGTGCCGCTGTGTGCTACCGACAACGGGCTTAACGACGACGACCCTACGAGGCCCCCAAAACACGGACGCATTGAATACGACCCGGTAACTGGCACGCCAGGACACGCGCCATATCCTGGGGCACCGCTTACCTATAACAAGCACCCACTCGTATCCAAGGCGGTCCGAACGTTAGCTACCGAATACTATCAATTGGAATGAGTTTTTGTTCCTTAAATGCGCCCTTAAATGGGCCATTTAATGCTGCCTAAATGCCAAAACCACCCGTTTTAAATGGGTGTTTTTATCGTCTACGAGGCGTCGTGAATACGTGCTTTTAATGCTCGTTCAATTTTCGCTGCGCCTTCCGTAGCTACCCTACGGACACCGGCTGGTAAATCGCTGGTTTCTAGGTATTTGACTGTTTCTTGAACCATTTCTTCACTGATATCCCAGCTGGGGTAAATGCCAGTTAAAACGGTTACAGCGGTCATGCTGTCAAGCTGGTTCCATAATAGCACGGCTTTGCTGAAAAAAGTCTGAGAATGATTCAGTAGTAGTGGTGTGGACCCAACGAACTTCAGACCTTCTAATTTATGGCGAATTATCAGGTTTCCAAGGTCGGCCGGAGAATCGACCAACTGATCAAGAACGACCTTTTTGTTCTCCTCGGTGGGGATGGCTGCCTGGGCTTTAATCGCTGCATTTCGGCCGTTTGAGGACTGATCTGTTTCAACTAGTGCAGCGATTTCTTGCTCAGGGTCATCGACAAGACCCGCGGCAATCAAGGCTGTTAGAGCCTTCCACTGGAGTTTGCTGTCTACGGGCAGGTCCCGTAGGGAAGGGGTCTTATTGACAATGGCTGAAAGGAATTCCGCCTGCTTCTCACCCACTTTAAGCTCGGTCAGCTTTTGTACGAATACCAATTGGTGATCGGATCCAGGCGCGGCAGCTTCGGCGGCGGCCTGGTAGGCGTCGGCAAGCAACTGGTTACCCTCCGTAGTAGCCCACGTAGGGTCGGCGTAGGTGTACAGCGCGGCAGCCGCTTGGGTGAGTATGCGGTCGAGGACCGATATTTCGGTTTCATGGCTAGCGCCCCTACAGACCAAGGCGATGAAGTCGCGCGCCCGTAGTTCGGCGTTGCGGGTCATTTCCCAGGCTGCTGACCAGCATAGGCTGCGGGCCATGGGGTCCGTGATTTTTTCGATGTTTGCCAGCACGAAGTCCAGTGACTCGGGGTCAAGTTTCATCATGCAGTAGGTGAGGTCATCGTCGTTGACCAGCACCAGGTCAGCTTTTGGTTTGCCGACGATTTCTGGCACCTCGGTCAGCTCCCCGTCGACGTCCAGCTCGATGCGGTCGGTGCGGGTGACCTTGTCATTTTCCAGGGAGTAGAGGCCGACAGCGATGCGGTGGGTGCGTAGTTCCCCTTCCCCTGGGGTAGCGCCGAATTGGAGCACGGCGAATTCGGTGTATTTGCCGTCCTCTACGGAGTATTCCGGGTACAGATCGTTTATGCCTGTGGTTTTGAGCCACTGATCTGCCCACTGGGATAGGTCCCTACCGGAGGCTTCCGCAAGGGCTTCAAGAAGGTCACCGAAGGTAGCGTTTTTGTAGGCGTGGGTAGCGAAGTGTTGCCGCACCCCGGCGAAAAACGCTTCTTTGCCTACGTAGGCCTGTAGTTGTTTCAGCACGGAGGCGCCTTTGGCGTAGGTAATGCCGTCAAAGTTTTGTTCGACGGTTTCGATGTCAGAGGCGTCCGTAGAGACGGGGTGGGTCGAGGGCAATTGGTCTTGCTGGTAGGCCCACGATTTTTCGATGTTGGCGAATGTTACCCAGGCGGTGTCGTATTTGGTTGCTTCTGCTTGGGAAACCACGGATGCCCAGGTGGCGAAGGATTCATTAAGCCACAGGTCGTCCCACCATTTCATGGTCACGAGATCGCCAAACCACATATGGGCCATTTCGTGCAGAATGGTTTCGCAACGACGCTCGTAGAGGTAGCGGGATTCTTTTCCGGTAAAGATGTACTCGTCGCGGAACGTCACAGCACCAGCATTTTCCATGGCGCCAGCGTTGAACTCTGGGACAAACAGCTGGTCGTATTTGTCAAAGGGGTAGGCCATGCCGAAATGCCCATGGTAGAAATCGAAGCCTTGCTTGGTTTCGGTGAAAATCCGCTCAGCATCAAGGTGTTCCGCTAAAGATTTGCGGCAGAACACGCCTAGGGGGATTTCGACCTCTACGGGCTCGGTTTCCGGTGTTTGTGGGTGGTGGGTGAGTTTCCCCGTCCAAATATCTTGTTCGTATATATACGGCCCAGCGCATATGGCCACCAGGTAGGTAGATAACTTGTAGGGGATTCGGCAGTGAACATTGGTGCCGCGGCGTTGCTCGGCAGTGTTCATGATCACCTCCCACTCCTTCGGAGCAGTGAGATGCAGCGAATACGTCGCTTTGAGGTCCGGTTGGTCGAAGCAAGCAAACACCCGCTTGGCGTCGGCAGTTTCGAACTGGGTGTAAAAATAAACCTCATCATCAACTGGATCCACAAATCGGTGTAGACCTTGGCCGGTGTTGGAGTACTGGCACGTAGCAACCACTTCCAAGACGTGCTCCCCTACGGAGAGGGCCCGTAGGGGGAGACCGTTGGCGGGCAGGTACTGCCCGTCGGTTAAGCACTCTTGCGTAATGTCTTCCCCGTCTAACGTCACTGATTCCAGTTCCGCGGCGATCAGGTCGATAAAAGTATCACCCGCCTGGGTCACGCCGAAGGTGACCACCGTCGTAGAGGGGAAGGTGGAATCGGAGGCGGTGATGTCGATGGTGACGTCGTAATTGACATCACCGATCATCTTTGCCCGAGTTTCGGCTTCAGTGCGAGTTAAATTTGTCGAGGTCATGGCGTCTATGAACTTTCTTTGCTGCGATAGTTTTCTTAAAAGCATTACAGTAGTTGCTGATAACCCGCAAAACACTTTACATCTCAGCTAATAGAAAGGGACCTGACGTGGCGCAGAAAGTGTCGTTTTGGTTTGATGCATCTTGCCCCTTTGCGTGGCAAACTTCTCGTTGGATTAAAGAAGTCGAGAAAGTTCGGGATATTTCCGTCACGTGGATTCCGATGAGTCTATCGGTTCTCAATGACGGCCGCGACCTCGACCCCGAGTACATGGAAAAAATGAAAGCCAATTGGGGGCCCGCTCGGGTCTTCGCGGCGGTGGCGACGAAGGAACCAGAGCACGTCGATAAGCTGTACACCATCCTCGGCACCAAGATTCATCCCGGTGGCCAGGGCGGCAGGAAAGGCTACGGCGCCTACAACGACCTCATCGTCGAAGCGCTTGCCGACGCCAACCTCGACCCCAGTTACGCCGCGGTAGCTGACACCGACGAGGTGGACGCCCAGCTGCGTGAGTTCCACAACTCGGCCATGGCTGAGGTGGGTGATGACGTCGGTACGCCCGTGTTCAAGCTCGGCGACACCGCGTTTTTCGGCCCCGTAATCACGAGGGTCCCCGTAGGGGAGGAAGCCGGCAAGCTTTTCGACGCCGCCATCGGTCTCGCCTCCTACCCGTATTTCTTTGAAACTAAGCGTTCACGCACAGAACTGCCTGTGTTTTAAGCTACACTTTTGATCATGCGTATTTATCTGGCTGCGGACCATGCTGGGTTCGATGTGAAGAATGTCATTAAACAGCACTTGATCGATGGTGGCCACGACGTGGTCGATTGCGGCGCATTTGTTTACGACGCAGAGGATGACTACCCCGCGTTTTGCATTGACGCCGCACTTAAAGTGGCACAGGAGCCAGGATCATTGGGGATTGTGCTGGGCGGTTCCGGCAACGGGGAACAAATCGCCGCCAATAAGGTCAAAGGGATCCGCTGCGCTTTGGCATGGTCCGTAGAGACCGCCCGGCTGGCGCGCGAGCATAATAACGCCAATATGATTGGCCTTGGCGGCCGTATGCATAGTGAGCAAGAGGCGTTAGCCATTGTGGATGCTTTTATTGATCAAGAATGGGTCGAGGTAGAACGCCATGCACGCCGGATAAATACCCTAACGGAGTACGAAAACACCGGCGTCGCCCCTACGGTACCTACTAACTAAAAGTCGAAGCCACCGTCGCCACCGAGTAGGTTGTCAAAGAAACCGCCATTGTCGCCACCATCACCGCCGAACAGGCTGTCAAAGAAACCACCTTCGGTAGCGTCGGCGTCAACCTCTGGCGCGTCCGGTATTTCCGGCATAGGGTTGGCGAATGCGGACGCGGTGGCGATATTGGCAAGGCCGGAGAACAACATTGCCGTACCGGCCGCCCACATTCCGGTGCGTAGCGCTGATGACCACCATGGTTCTGAGTACCAACCAGCGGGGACTGGTCGGCCGGCAACAGTGCCGCCGGGATAATAATTAGGGGTTTGGGGGCTGGGGTGGGGAGAAGCAGTGAACTCTCGCCCGTCATAATCCATCGTGCGGGTCTCGGTAATCTTGCCCGCAGCTTGCTGCCCTTCCAGGGGAGGTACAGGGGGTCCCGTAGGGAGGCCCATGATTTCGCGGGCGGCGGTAATATAATGCAATCCTTCCAGCGCGGACTCCCGCGCTAATTCCGCTTGCCGCACTGTGGTGGCGGTAGAGATCTGGGAGGCTGCGGCGTTGTGGCGCTCCGCGGCGTCTGCGATTGCCTGGGTGGAGGCTTCGTCGGTGCCGGTAAGGGTGAGTACTTGGGATCCGAGCCGTTCATTCCACCTGCGTGCTTCCGCCACAGCGTCAGCTAGTTGCAGTTCTTCGCGTTTTTGGCCGTTGTTGGCGTTCATTCGTCCGATGATGACTGCGCCTACACCGCCTACGATCGCTATCAGGATAAGGGCTGAAAACATGTTAAGTGCCTTTCGTTGAACTACGTAGGGTTAACGAAAGTCTTAACGGAAAAGTTCCTAACCTAAACTCTGGTTATTTATTGAAAATAGCGGGATGGCTCCATTAAATAGCCGGAACGTTTCATTAATGGCGATAGTTAAATATCGATTACTTAAGAAAAATCTAGCGATAGTTATTGATTCATGTTAATTTATGCTTACCTGCAAAGGCGTCAATCTTTGCTTTAGGTAAGTATTTTCTCAGTCCTTTGGGTGGTGGAAAAGTTAAAAGGTGACGAGAATTCTCGTCACCTTTATGGGTGCTCATTTACTGGTAAGGAGGGTTAGCTTTCCTTTTTAGCGGCCTTGCGCTCTTCGGTCCACTTCTTGATGTCATCGGAATCCCACAGGGTCAGAC
>CAUQSW010000037.1:0-29981 GCA_963520895.1 uncultured Corynebacterium sp.
CGTGTTTCATCAGGTTCAACAAGACTGGGAACGGTACCGGTTCGCCCACGGCATGGACCACGATGAGCTACGTGGTGGGCGGTATCTCGCCGAGGTGCGTAATCAGAAGTTAGCGCCCTCAGTACGCAAGGAAGTCATCGAAATCTACCGCACCGTAACCGGGGGCGAATTCTCCTACTAGAATTACAACTATGCCCCTTGATAGCAATTTGACTATAACTGAATCTTCCATTGGTGGTTTTAGACTGTCGGAGCACATTAATACCTATTGGGATGTGGTGGTAAAAACCAACAATAGATCAGAAAAGAACCCTAACCAGCTGGAACTGTACCACACGGTATGTTATACGTTTGAGGATCTACAGGTACAGTTGGCAGTTGATGTTCGCACTGGCATTATCTATCGGATCACGGCTTTGTCTGGTTACCAGGGGACTTTTTTAGGTAGTATTGGAATTGGTACTGCTATTTTGGATGTGCTGGCTATGGATTTGGGATTTGAGTATCGTGATGCCGAAGATGCTTTCCAGACAACTTTGTACCGAGGTGTGTGGCTGGAACAAAACATTGGGGATCCACTACCGGAAGACTATCCTGATCTGAAAATTGAGAGTATTACCATCTCTGATCGCGACTATATTGATCTAGCTGAAGGGCACAAACCTGGTTGGAGTTTGTATTAACCAGCGATGAATCAAATTTGCAGTTAACTCGTGCTCATGTCAGGGGCTAAGCTGAGCCGCAGGACGATTTTGTTTTTCGCTTATTTGAGTTGCTCGGTTATCTTCGATGTTGCAGATCACTAATCAAAAGGGGCGCAGCCTCCTTCCCGTGTTGACTTATAACGAGTGTTCTTCCGCCTTAATCCGGTGTCCACCAAACAGAAATAACCCCACAACTCTAGGGTTCAGCTAGCATGCTCCGCCGCTTTATGTCGAGAAAATGGGCACAAGTGGCAGAAGCTGGGATAGAATGAAGCCTCCTGTGAGTAACTGGAAGTGTTTTTAAAGTGAGGTAGGCGGACGGAAAGATTATGACGCAAACGTTGTGGGCAGTCTCAGATCTGCATGCTGCTGTGAAGCACAATGGCACAATGATTGAGCAGATTGTCCCACGTGATCCTGCTGATTGGCTCATTGTTGCAGGTGATGTGGCTGAGCGCACCGAACTAGTGATAGAAGTTTTGCATAATCTTCGAAAACGGTTCGCTAAGGTCATTTGGGTTCCAGGTAATCATGAATTATTTTCCCGAAGCAGCGACGAACACCGCGGACGGGAAAAATACCAGGAGCTGATTGATCATTGCCGTAAAATTGATGTGCTAACGCCTGAAGATCCGTACCCCATGTTCCACGGCATCACCATTGTGCCGTTGTTTACCCTTTATGATTACTCGTTCCGGCCGTATTCGTTATCGGTGGAACAAGCCCTTGAAGCCTCACGAGCCAAAGGCATCATGCTTACCGACGAATTCGCCATCGCCCCGTTTGTCGATATTCGGGCGTGGTGTTGGGATCGATTGGCTTATTCCATCAAACGACTGAGCCGGATCACCGGGCCGACGATCTTGGTGAATCACTGGCCGTTGGTCATTGAACCGGTGCAACGGTTAACCTTCCCGGAAATCGGTTTATGGTGCGGCACTCGTCATACTCGGGCGTGGGCGGCGCGGTATCAAGCCCAAGCGGTGATTTACGGGCATTTGCATATGCCCAGTGAAATCGAAGTTGAGCAGGTGCCGCATATTGAGGTATCACTTGGTTATCCTCGGGAGTGGCAACGTCACGACAACTCCCGTCCGTGGCCTTACCCAGTGGTGGAGGTGGAATCCTAAATGATGGATACTGACCTGTTTCCTGATTCAGCGCAGTTTTGCTCGATTCGGGTGGCGCCGCAGTCAACCGACCTCACTAATTTTCATGGGCTGCACCCGTTAGAAAAAGCTCTAGTAGCCCACGCGGTGGATATTCGGAAATCGGAATTTGGGGATGCCCGCTGGTGCGCGCATCAAGCGTTAAAAAAATTAGGCCGAGACACTGATAGCCCTATTCTTCGCGGTGAGCGAGGTATGCCGTTGTGGCCTGCTTCAGTTTCGGGATCGCTGACTCATACCGATGGGTTCCGAGCGGCTGTCGTTGCACCTCGGTTATTGGTGCGCTCGATGGGATTGGATGCGGAAGTGGCAGCCGAGCTTCCTGAGGGGGTACTTGGTTCCATTGCACGCCCTAGTGAATTACCCCAGTTGGAGCGCTTAAAAGACGGCGGGGTCGCCTGCGCTGAGCGGCTATTGTTTTGCGCCAAAGAAGCCACCTATAAAGCGTGGTTTCCGTTGACACACCGGTGGCTGGGATTCGAGCAAGCCGAGATTGACATCCGGGAAGACGGTGGTTTTGTGTCGTATCTCCTGGTGCGTCCCACGCCGGTACCGTTTATCGAAGGACGCTGGATAATCCGCGATGGTTTTATTATTGCCGCCACCGCGGTGCAATAAGGGGCAATGAACTATGTGATCATAGAGTCGATGGGCGAGCCACAAACACGGTGACTAGGCGTTTTCCTTGTTCTTTGATTAACGCGATAGCCTGCCCATTGGGCGCTACTGCCGCATGTACTCCTGCTAGTCCGCGAGGTTGTAACCACTGTCCCATGGCCAAGGCATGGGCTTCATCGTCGGTGACCGCCACAGTGGGGTAGCAGCGCACCAGTGCTTCATCAAGGCTTAGTGATAGGCGGGGCGATTGTGCTAATTGCTCTAGGCTGGTTGCATCTGTGATGGAAAAAGGCCCGACGGCAGTGCGTCGTAACGCGGTGAGATGGCCGCCGACCTCTAGCTTTTCTCCCAGGTCGCGAGCGAGCGCTCGGATGTAGGTACCTGACGAGCAATCTACCGATACATCCAGATCAATAGTCTGATCGGTTCGACGCAAATCGTGGATAGTGAACTTAGTAACCGTTACTGGCCGTGGTGGTAATTCGATTTCTTCGCCTGCTCGCACCCGAGCATAAGCGCGTTGCCCATCAATTTTTATGGCGCTAACAGCTGCTGGCCGCTGCATAATTTTTCCAGTCAACGTTGCTACTGCCGAGTCGATTGCGCTGCGATCCACAAGATTTGTGGTGCTGCTAAAGATTTCTTCCCCTTCCTTATCATCGGTGGTGGTGGCAACGCCGAGCCTGATGGTCGCGTCGTAGGATTTTGTGGTGGCAACGAGGTGGGCTAAAAATTTGGTGCCACGTTCCACCCCTGCTACTAGCACCCCAGTCGCCATGGGGTCGAGGGTACCTGCGTGTCCGATTTTTTTAGTTCCAAAGATGCGCCGTAGCTTCCCGACGACATCGTGGGAGGTCATACCTTGTGGCTTGTCTACTATTACCAGTCCTGAAGTGGCTAGGGGATCGGCTCCAGCTAAAGTCATGTGTGTTAGTCTATGTTGTTTTGCTGTGCATCACGTAGTCTTATGCGCGTGGATATTTGGTGTGGTTTTAATGAAGTTCCGGCAGATCTTGCCCAAACCGTGGTCACCATTGGTGTTTTTGATGGAATGCACCGCGGCCACCAAAAGCTATTAGCGGCGGCGAGTACCTGTGCGGCGAAACTTCAAGTACCCAGCGTGCTGTTAACTTTCGATCCGCATCCGTTGGCTGTACTGCGCCCCGATAAGATGCCGCCAATGTTGGGAAGCTTGCAGCAACGCGCGGCATTAGCGGCAGCGCATGGCACTGATCACGTGTTGGCAATGAGTTTTAACGCGGAGATCTCTCGGTTATCCCCAGAAGAGTTTTTCACTGAAATTCTCCTCGATCGCCTGCATGCGCAAGCTGTAGTGGTCGGTGAGAATTTCGCTTTCGGGCACAAGGCGAGCGGCACAACAACAACACTGAGGGAACTAGGCGAAAAATACGGTGTGGAGATTCATGTGATCGACATGCTTGTCGACGACAATGAGGTGATTTGTTCCACACTGATTCGTTCTTTATTACGCGAAGGTGACGTCAGACGAGCCAACTGGGCATTAGGCCGGTGGTTCCAAGTCACGGGAGAAGTGGTTCGAGGCGCTGGTCGCGGTGGTAAGGAACTGGGTTTTCCCACCGCTAATCTGTATTTCCCAGATTCTGTGGCATTACCAAAAGATGCTGTCTATGCCGGTTGGTTAACAATCGATTCCACGGCACCGATTGACGGGAATATGGAGCGTGGAGTGCGGTATCCGGCTGCCATTTCTGTTGGCCATAATCCCACCTTTGGTGATGTTCGTCGTAGCGTGGAGGCTTATGTGATTGATCGCGAGGTTGACCTTTATGGGCACACTGTGACCATAGAGTTCGTAGACCACGTGCGTGATATGGAGAAATTCGAATCAGTTTCTGATCTACTTGCTGCCATTAACCACGATGTACAAACAACCTTGCAGCTTTTAGAAAAGGAGAATGCATGACAAAGATCATTTTAGATCTTGATACTGGTATTGATGACGCATTGGCATTGGCCTATGCCTTAGGATCGCCAGAATTAGAATTGATTGGGGTTACCGCAACTTACGGTAATGTCACCGTAGAAACTGGTGTGCGCAATGATTTAGCATTATTGGAATTATTCGGCCGACCCGATGTTCCGGTTTATGCGGGAATTGACCATGCTAGAGCTAAAGATGCTTTTGAAGTTTTAGAGATTTCTGCCTTCATTCATGGCAAAAACGGCATCGGGGAGGTGGACCTGCCGCAACCACGGGGGCACGTTCAAACCCAGTCTGCGGTAGATTTTCTCATTGATAGTGTTGCCCACTATGGCAAGGATCTGGTGATTGTTCCCACTGCCGCCATGACAAATATTGCGATGGCGATGGAGAAGTCAGAAGCTTTTGCCAAGCAGGCCCGAATCGTGTTTATGGGTGGTGCTTTGACCGTGCCAGGAAATGTAAGCCCGTGGGCGGAAGCAAATATTAATCAAGACCCAGAAGCTGCTGATTTAATGCTCCGTCGTGGTCAGGATGTGACCATGGTGGGGTTGGATGTCACACTACAAACACTGTTAACCACTAAAGAGACTAAAATCTGGCGGGACCTCGGCCCCCCAGCCGGAGTGATGTTGGCAGATGCCACGGATTATTACATCAAGGCTTATGACACTGTCGCTCCACATCTAGGTGGGTGTGGGCTGCATGATCCATTAGCTGTTGCCGTGGCGGTTAATCCTAGTTTGGTGCAGTTATTGCCCCATAACTTGAAAGTTGATACCGATGGTCCCACCAGGGGTCGCACCATTGGCGACGAAACCAGGCTTAACGATTCCAGCAAGACCGCGCAGGTAGCCGTTGGCGTGGACGTGGAGCGGTTCTTGGCGGAATTCATGAAACGAGTTGGTCGGGTAGCCAGCGGAGAGAATGCGCAGTAACCAAGATTTATCAACCAGCCGACACGCGCGGCCTCGTCTAGGCAAGAGTGATTCGTGTGTGTTAGACTGCTCGATGTTTCTTTTACTGTGGTCCGCAACAGTTGGGAAACATCAGCGTTTTAGCTGGTTGTGAGTTTATGCGGACTGAAATAGTGACGATGAGGAGAATCATCTAAAATGGCATTGACTACTGAGCAGAAGAAGGAAATCCTAGCCGAGTACGGCCTGCACGAGACCGATACTGGTTCGCCTGAAGCTCAGGTTGCATTGTTGACCTCTCGGATCAACACCTTGACCGAGCACCTGAAGTTCCACAAGCATGACCACCACTCACGTCGTGGCCTGTTGCTGCTTGTTGGTCGTCGTCGTGGGTTGCTGAAGTATTTGGCCGCTAACAATGTGGATCGCTACCGTTCCCTCATTGCGCGGTTGGGTCTGCGTCGATAAGTCGTCGATAAGCCACAGACCTTATACAGCGGTTCCCTTGCACTATGAACGTGAAAATTCATAGCTGTCGGGGATTTTCTGCTTATCCGGCCAGGGGAGGGCGCCGGTAATTGAAAGAAAATAATAATGAGGCGGAAGTGGTTCACAGTTGATGTTGTGGCTGAAATAATAGTGCTGTGATGCCGTGATTGCTGGTACTGGTGTTAACCTGTGCAAACGCATTTTTTAGCAGGCAAAGTACGTGCTAAACTTCCTCATTGTTGTATTTTCGAATGGAAAACACTGACTTTTTAAATTGGGTGACACCGATGATTGCCCGTGAAGAGAAGTAAGCACATAGGTTAAGAACTTTTGTGTGCCACGAAATAAGAGGAGATGTGCATCATTAGCACTAGTGAAGGAAATAAACGTGGTCGGCGGAGCTCGCGAGGAGTACGATCACGAGGGGAACGCGCACCAAAAGCGGCGCAGAAATTCATTCCACACAACACAGTGGAGTTTGCCGAAGATCCAGATTTCGGCATCATTGAGTCTGTTGTCACCATTGACAATGGTGATTTTGGTAGCCGGAATATCCGGTTTGAAACCGGCCAACTAGCACGGCAAGCTGGTGGTTCTGTCACCACATATCTAGACGATGACACCATGCTGCTGGCTACCACCACGGCTTCTAGCCAGCCCCGTGAGGGTTTTGATTTCTTCCCACTGACTGTTGATGTTGAAGAGCGGATGTACGCAGTGGGACGGATTCCTGGTTCCTTCTTCCGCCGAGAGGGACGTCCCTCCACCGAAGCGATTCTCGCCTGCCGGCTGATTGACCGTCCGTTGCGCCCAACCTTTGTTAAGGGATTGCGTAACGAGGTGCAGGTAGTAGTCACCGTCATGTCTATTAGCCCAGAAGATATGTATGACGTGATTGCTATTAATGGTGCTTCCGCTGCAACCCAGCTGTCTGGCTTGCCGGTTTCTGGTGCTGTCGGAGGCGTTCGGATGGCATTAATTGTTAGCGACAAGCATCCAAAAGGTCAGTGGGTGGCATTCCCGACCCACAAGCAAACTGAAGACGCTATTTTCGAGCTAGTGGTCGCGGGCCGGATTGTGACGAAGAAAGTCGGTCGCAAAACCACCGAAGACGTTGCGATCATGATGGTTGAGGCTGGAGCTACTGAATCTGTGGCGGCTAAGATTGTCCAAGGCGCTCCCGCGCCTACCGAGGATGTCGTTGCTGAAGGTATTGAAGCTGCGAAGCCTTATATTGAAACCCTGTGCCAAGCTCAGGCTGGTTTAGCGCAACGAGCAGCTAAGGAGGCTCAAGAATTCCCACTGTTCCCAGCGTATAGTGATGAGATTTACCAAGCGGTGGAGAAGAAAGCCTCCAAGAAGCTTAAAGAGCTCATGACTATTAAAACCAAGCAGGATCGGGATGAAGCCACCAATGATTACATGGTGGCTGTGGAAGAATCCTTGTTGCCGAAATTCGAAAAGGATAACCCCAACGCATCTAAGGAAATCCGCGCTGCTTATAACGCCGTAATGAAAAACATTGTGCGGCATATGATTCTGACCAAGAATTTCCGTATCGACGGGCGGGGAGTAACCGATATCTAGGCGTTGAGGTTGACCTGATTCCTCGCGCACACGGCTCTTCATTATTTGAACGTGGCGAGACCCAGATTCTTGGTGTCACCACGTTGGATATGCTCAAAATGGAGCAGCAAATAGACTCACTTACCCCCATGAGCTCCAAGCGGTATATCCACCACTACAACTTCCCACCCTATTCCACCGGTGAGACTGGGCGAGTCGGCTCCCCGAAGCGTCGCGAAATTGGTCACGGGGCCCTCGCGGAACGCGCTTTGGTGCCAGTGATCCCGAGCCGCGAAGAATTCCCTTACGCTATTCGCCAGGTATCAGAGGCATTGGGATCAAATGGTTCCACCTCCATGGGGTCTGTGTGCGCTTCCACGTTGTCGCTGTACAACGCTGGCGTTCCGTTGAAGGCTCCCGTGGCGGGTATCGCCATGGGCTTGGTATCTGATGAGGTCAATGGGGAAACCAAGTATGTGGCTTTGACGGATATCCTTGGTGCCGAAGACGCCTTCGGCGATATGGATTTCAAGGTTGCCGGTACCGCTGATTTTGTTACCGCTTTGCAGTTAGACACCAAGCTAGATGGCATTCCTTCGCAGGTTTTGGCCGATGCACTGGATCAAGCACGGGAAGCCCGGTTGACCATTCTCGACACCATGGCTGAAGTGATTCAGACTCCAGACGAGATGAGCCAGTTCGCGCCCCGCATCACCTCGATCAAGGTGCCGGTATCTAAGATCGGTGAAGTCATCGGTCCTAAGGGCAAAATAATTAACCAAATCACGGAAGAAACCGGTGCCGATATTTCCATCGAAGAAGACGGAACCGTTTATATTTCTGCTACTTCCGGCGAAGCGGCAGAGACTGCAATGGAGAAAATCAATTCCATTGCGAACCCACAACTTCCGCAGATTGGGGAGCGGTTCCTAGGAACCGTCGTGAAGACCACTGCGTTTGGCGCGTTCGTCTCGCTGGTGCCTGGCCGGGACGGTTTGGTGCATATTTCCAAACTGGGCAACGGTAAGCGCGTCGAAAAGGTTGAAGACGTTGTCAACGTTGGCGAGAAAATTGAGGTTGAAATCCTCGACATTGATAATCGAGGCAAGATCTCGTTAAGGCTCGCTGAAGAAAACTAAGCCTAGCTGCATAACCCCTGCCTGTTGTTTTTCCGGCAGGGGTTGTCTCTATACCCAGCATAAGCGTGTCGACGCCTAGCTGCCTTAAAACCCACCTACGCTGCGTTTTGCGTCGCAGATGATTCTTACCTTCATTAATGAATTACTTGTTCGACTAATTTTTGTTGAGAGGTCGGGAATTACCTTCTATCATAGATGTCTTATGCAGTAGAAAAGCTCAGTTTCGGCTTCAGCTCGAGATAGCTCTTGATTAACTTCGTAGGGAACATATCGGCGACTATCACGCGGATGCAGCAGCAGTGTTTTTTAAACGGTTGGGCGCTGGCGGGGTGACATGAGGATTGATCCGAGCATCTTTTGTGCGGAATTTCTGCCACCGAGTGCACTGCTATGGTGATGGAAACCAGCCAGTCCTAGCCACTGATCTAAACTGAAGAAGTTCCCTAGCTCAAAACCATGTTCCTACCTTAAACACAAGGAGAAAACGATGACCATTAAAGTTGGCGTATTGGGTGCCAAAGGCAAAGTAGGCCAAACCATTTGCGATGCCGTAATACAAGCTGATGATCTTGACCTAGTGGTGGCAGTTGACCGAGATGACTCCCTACAACTTTTGGTAGACAACGGCGCCGAGGTAGTGGTGGATTTCACCACACCAGCTGTTGTTATGGATAACCTCCAGTTTTGTCTGTCCCATGATATTTCTGCAGTGGTAGGCACCACCGGTTTTACCGCAGACCGACTAGCACAGGTGGAAAAGTGGTGCGCGGAAGGTAATGCGAATTGTTTGATTGCCCCGAACTTCGCTATTTCTGCCGTGTTGACCATGCAGTTTGCCAAACAAGCCGCACGCTTTTTTGATTCCGCAGAGGTAGTGGAATATCACCACCCCAATAAACTTGATGCCCCATCGGGCACCGCTATCCACACTGCCGCAGGGATTGCGGAGGCGCGTCGTAACGCACATATGCCTGCGATCCCTGATGCCACCGACCAAACTTTGGAAGGGGCTCGCGGTGCCGATGTGGAAGGGATCAAAGTACACGCGGTGCGCATGACTGGCATGGTTGCCCACGAAGAAGTCATTTTCGGCGCGCAGGGGCAAAGCCTCACGATTCGGCAGGATTCCTACGATCGCAATTCATTTGTGCCGGGTGTGCTGCTAGGGGTGCGCGAAATTGCACAGCACAACGGATTGGTCGTGGGGCTGGAACACTACTTAGGGTTATAAGACTGTGGCGCAAGAATCGTATCTTTCTGTAGAAATGATTGCCTGCTCTGATTTCACGCCACCACCGGATATTGATTGGAGCACGGACGCACGTGGACCAGAGGCATTAGTGGAGTTTGCTGGTCGGGCGTGTTACGAAACTTTTGACAAGCCTAATCCCCGTACCGCCACTAATGCGGCCTATGTTCGGCACATCAAAGAGGTAGGCCACATGGCGCTGTTGGAACACCCTACGGCGACGCTATACATTCGCGGTATTTCCCGAGCTGCTACCCATGAGTTAGTCCGCCATCGGCATTTTAGCTTTTCGCAACTTTCGCAACGCTTTGTTCACGACGAACAGTCAGAGGTTGTCGTACCTCAGCTGATTGCTGAGGATGAAAAGCTGCATGAATTGTTTATGCGGGCAGTTGACGAGACTCGTTTTGCCTATGTGGAACTGTTAGCTGCTTTGGAAGCACGGCTTGCCACTGAGCCCAATGCACTGTTGCGACGCAAACAAGCGCGGCAGGCAGCTCGCGCGATATTACCCAATGCGACAGAATCTCGGATTGTCGTCACCGGTAATTTTCGAAGTTGGCGGCATTTCATTGGGATGCGAGCAACTGAGCATGCTGATGGGGAGATTCGGCAACTGGCAGTGGAGTGCCTCAAGCTGTTAAAAGCTCAAGCTCCCGTAGTTTTCGGAGACTTCGAAATTGCCACGCTTTCCGACGGCTCCGAGATGGCGACCAGCCCTTATGTGACAGATTTCTAGTCGAATATTAGGGCAGCCTTTATCGCTAGTGGATCGCCAATAAATCACACAATTCAACTGAATGGCCTAAAAAGAGGTAACCTTGTTTTCCATGAGCACAGGTTTGGCAGCGAAGACGGGTGCCGAGACATTTGGCACAATCTCCGTCGCTATGGTTACCCCCTTTACTTCAACAGGCGAAGTCGACATCGATCGTGGCCTACGCCTCGCGCGGCATTTAGTGGAGGGTGGGGTTGATTCACTAGTACTAGCCGGTACCACCGGCGAATCCCCGACAACCACGCTAGCCGAGAAAATAAACCTGCTCAAAGCCGTTCGCCAAGAAGTCGGAGACGGCATTAAATTGATTGCTGGCGCTGGTACTAACAACACCGCCGCCTCAGTAGAGTTAGCACGCGCTTCCGCTGACGCTGGAGCAAATGCACTGTTAGTGGTAACGCCGTACTATTCCAAGCCAAGTCAAGAGGGTATTTATCAACATTTCCGTAGCATTGCACAAGCAACGGATCTTCCTATTTGCGCCTATGACATTCCCGGACGATCCGCAGTACCAATTGCGGCAGACACGTTACGCAGGCTAGCGGAGTTGGATCGCGTCCAAGCAGTCAAAGACGCTAAAGGAGACATCGCCCAAGCCACACCTTTGATTGAAGAAACCGGCATGGCTTGGTATTCCGGCGATGACCCATTAAATCTTCCCTGGCTCAGCGTTGGTGCCACCGGATTTATATCGGTTATAGGTCACCTCGCGCCAGCAAGATTAAAGCAATTACACGAATCATTTGATAGTGGTGATCTTGTTACAGCCCGCAAGATTAACGCTTCCCTTGCGCCGTTGATAGCAGCGCAGGCACGCTTAGGCGGAGCCACCATGGCTAAAGCCGGTTTGGGCCTTCAAGGACTTGATATGGGAATTCCTCGTTTGCCCATTGTTGGCCCGAATACGCAGGAGCTGGAAGCGCTACGCCACGATATGGAAAAAGCTGGAGTTTTATAAATATGACTGAACCTCGTAGTCGTTCCCGTAAGGTGACCCGCAAGGCGGGTCCCCCGGAGACTGCAGAAAGTCCTGTTTTTCAGGCACCTGTGAACACAGAAAACACCCAAACTGTAGCCACAGAAGAAGCAACGTCCACCAAGACCGGTGGACGTTCGCGCGGTACCAACAACCGTTCCAACGGGCAATCAAACCGTGAGGGGGGCAACCGCGGCGGGCGTCGTCAAGGACAATCAGACAACCGTAATAATAACAACCGCGGTCGGCGCAACGTTGTAAAATTCATGCAGGGTGCTGATCTCACCGAACGTTTGCCACAACCGCCTAAAGCACCCCGTAATGGTTTGCGGATTTATGCCCTAGGCGGCATTTCGGAAATTGGTCGCAACATGACGATTTTCGAATACAACAATCACCTACTGCTGGTTGACTGTGGTGTGCTGTTCCCCTCGTCAGGAGAACCTGGGGTTGATTTGATCCTGCCGGATTTCGGCCCCATTGAAGAGAAACTGAATAAAGTTGAAGCTTTGGTAGTCACCCATGGGCATGAAGACCACATTGGGGCTATTCCATGGCTGTTAAAACTTCGCCCCGACCTGCCCATTATTGCCTCTAAATTCACCTTGGCATTGATTGCTGCAAAGACTCGGGAACATCGGCAGCGGCCAAAGCTGATTGAGGTTAATGCTCAATCCAATATCAACCGGGGGCCGTTTAACTTGAGGTTCTGGGATGTCAACCACTCGATTCCAGACTGTCTCGGCGTAGCCATCAAGACTGGAGCAGGGCTGGTGGTCATGACCGGCGACGTGAAACTAGATCAAACCCCACCTGACGGAAAGCCTACGGATCTCCCGGCGTTGTCCCGCTTCGGCGACGAGGGTATTGATTTGTTCATGTGTGATTCCACCAATGCCACCACTCCTGGGGTATCAGGATCGGAATCAGACATCGCACCGACTCTGAAACGAATCGTGGCCGATGCTAAGCAGCGCGTGATCTTAGCCTGTTTCGCCTCTAATGTTTACCGAGTGCAAGCTGCCATTGATGCCGCGGTAGCCGCTGGCCGTAAGGTCGCTTTTAATGGCCGTTCCATGATCCGTAACATGGAGATAGCTGAAAAGCTAGGGTACTTACGCGCACCCCGAGGCACGATTGTATCCATGGACGATGCCGCTAAAATGGCACCGCACAAAGTGTTGCTGATTACCACCGGTACCCAGGGCGAGCCCATGGCAGCCCTGTCGCGCATGGCGCGGCGGGAACACCGTCAGATCACCGTCCGAGATGGCGATGTGATTGTCTTAAGCTCGTCATTGGTACCTGGCAATGAAGAAGCTGTCTTTGGTGTGATTAACATGCTGGCGCAGATTGGCGCCACCGTTATTACCGGACGCGATGCCAAAGTACATACCTCTGGGCACGGATATTCTGGTGAATTGCTGTTTCTTTATAATGCGGCGCGGCCGAAGAATGCTATGCCGGTGCACGGCGAGTGGCGGCACCTGCGTGCCAATAAAGAACTTGCGATTGCTACCGGGGTAGAGCGGGAAAAAGTCGTATTGGCCCAAAACGGCGTGGTAGTTGATCTGGTCAATGGCCAAGCGCGGGTAGTGGGCCAGATTCCCGTGGGTAACCTTTACGTTGATGGCGTCACCATGGGCGATATTGATCAAGAAGTGCTTGATGATCGCACCTCGATGGGTGAGGGGGGTTTGATTACCATCACCGCGGTGATTGACAATCGGTCGGGTCGACTGTTGGAGCATCCTACTGTCGTAGCCAAGGGCTTCTCTGAAGATGCCGTGACCATGATGCCGGAAGTCAACGAGCTGGTGGAAAACACCATGAATGATCTCGCAGCCGAAGGTGAAAACGACCCATACCGCATGGTGCAGCACTTGCGCCGCAAAGTTTCCCGTTATGTGGAGCAAACGTGGCGTCGTAAGCCAATGATCATGCCAACCGTGGTACCTATGAGCTCTGATGTTCATGCGCCAGTAGAAGACGAAGAGGTACGACGCTCACGGCCGAGTCTCTAGCGGCTAAACCCGCAAGGCTCCGACTACTGTAGATGAGTTGGAAGTAGACGAGTCAGAGCAGGGAGGGCACTACTTAAAGTAAAGTGCCCTCCCTGCTTCTCATAACCAGTGCGCTTGGTTATGTAGCGTAACAGCTACAAAATGAGATGAGCGATTGGTGTGGTGATAATGATTGTTAAACACACGCGCTCAAACCAGATGATAATCATGTGGCTGAGTTTGATAGGGATCTTCGTGGCTAAGATGCAGGGAACCAGCGCGGAGAAGAAAATGATCGCTGATATCGAGGCCACACCGATAACGAATTTCAACACCATAGAATCGGAATCAGCTACCGCAGTTGCAGGTAAAAACATCTCGGCAATCCCCATGGCAGAGGCTTTACCGGCTAATAGGGGCTCGGGGAGTCGAACTAGCCAAGCCACTGGATAAAACAGGTACCCCACCCAGTCAAAAATAGGAGTGAACCGCGCTAGGAGTAATCCCACAAGCCCTACCGAAAGAATCGAAGGCACTATTGCTGCAGACATTTTCAGCCCATCAAGGAAACTAGTGGCAATTGCTTTGCCTAACGTCGGTGCTCGATCTAAGGCACTGAGTGCTTCTTTCCAAGCGGCTTGGAAGCGATTAGTGGTTATGGGTTTTTCTGGGTCGGGGTGCGCGTCTGCGTAATATTCATCTGGGATGGTCGAAAGCGGGGGAATACGGACGGTGATTGCCGTGACTAAAAACGTCACCACTAGGGTAATCATGAAATAGCTGCCCCAGATGTCCATCAGCCCTAGAGTTTTAGCAACGATGACCATAAATGCTGCGGAGACCGTCGAAAAGCCGGTCGCGATCACAGCTGCCTCGCGAGCGTTATAACCACCCTGCTGATAAACCCGATCGGTGATTAAAATTCCGAGAGAATAGGAGCCAACAAACGACGCTACCGCGTCTATGGCGGACCTACCAGGTGTTTTCCACAGCGGCTTCATGATTGGTTGCATGAATACCCCAACGAATTCCAACAACCCATAGCTAATCAACAAGGCAAGAAAAGCACCGCCAATAGGGACAATAAGGCCAACGGGTATTGCAATGGAAATCCACAAAAATGGCACTAGATCTTTTTCACCCAGTCCCCAGGGCAGTTGGTTAAGCACCATCAAGAAGGCAACAATGGTTCCAATAATATTTGCTACCGTGAAAATCGCTGGTAGAACTCCACGCTGCCAGTTTTTATTCACTATCTGGCGCACTGTGCCAAATATGGCTAATGCCAGAATGAGCCAAGGTACAAGGCCAGGGATCGCTTGACGAACGATCGTGACCATGTGGTCGAGGGGGATGGATTGTTTTTCTTGATAGGTGACTGGAAAGAAGAATACAAAGGCGCCAATAGCGCTGTAGACAAACATTCGCCATTTTCTACCTACCTGAGGCACATCGCGGTCAACGGTAGAAACGGGACTGCTGGTAACCATAATTACTCCTAGCTGGGGGTTTTAGCTGGGAAGGGACGAGGTGCTGGCGCTTGTGCCAAATGATTCACATTGACTACCCGCACGGAGCAGAAAACTTGTTGAACAACTCATTCTGCTATGTAGATCATAGTAAAGGAAAAATATGATCCAGGGAACATATTTTGATTGAATTAATCTCACAACCCTTCCAGCACTGGCTGAAGTAAGGAGTGGTGGGGTAGGGCGGCTGACAGCTAGGTATGGTGCTGTTGCATGACGGCTTAGGCTACGACCTGTGACTTAGCAGGAAATCTTGTTAATAGTAGGACTAAGCTTTCCCGCTTACTCATTGCTATAACTCGTTGGGATAAGGTGCTTCGGTCACCTTAAACAGCTGGGAAAAACAAGAGCTGAGTGGGGTTATTGTGTGCTGATCATTTGTCTGATTTTTAAGCCTTGGGGCTAAGGAAAATCCTCCGCTTGGCTCGGTGTAGTCTTGGGTGCATGACTTTATCGCGCACTGAACGGCAATCGGCTATTGAACTCATGCGTAAGGTGGGGCCACAGGCGCCGACTTTATGTGCTGGCTGGACGGTAAAAGACCTGGCTGTGCACTTATATATTCGGGAAAACCACCCCAAGGCAGCGGCCGGTATTTTATTGAGCCCGGCTCGCCGCCTGCTGGAGGAGAAGACTCAAGAGCTTTCCGTTCTAGACCTTTCGGTATTGCTTGAGCGGCTGGAGTCAGGTTCTCGGTTTGCGCCAGTAAGGTGGGCTGATCGATGGCTAAATCCGGTGGAGTACTTTGTCCACCATGAGGACATCAGACGGGCGCAGCCAGAATTAGAGCCGCGCAGGCTAACACAATCACAGCAGCAAGAGTTGTATCAACGGTTGAAGCATTTTGCTCCGATATTGCTGCGGAAATCCACTGGGCCAGTGGTATTTGAGCCAACGGGATTGCCTCGATTTGTAGCCCATGATGTCCGTGGCGTAGCGACGGTCGGCGATAGGGTAGCAACAGTCAAAGGTGACATTGAAGAGCTGACCTTATGGTTATTTGGCAGGGATAAAGTAACGGTGGAAGTAACTGATCCCCAAGGGGATATTCGCAGGTCTAGTGCTTAGGCTTGACCAAAAAATTTAACCTTTTGCAGTGTTGTATGTGTGACAGATGTTGTTTCACGACTAATATTTTGTGCATGACTGTCAAAAGCACCTCATCGGGTAAATCCCGCAGCAACCGCGCAGGCAAACGGGCGCAACGTTCCCGTCCTCGTTCAGATGCCAGTAGTACATCTACGACGCGGATGCCGGCTGCTAAAGGTGCACGTTCGTTATCGGTCGGCAGCTCCGCTAATCGAGCTGCCGAATTATCCCAAGAGCGAACTGGCAGTGCATTCCGCGCAGTTGGTGCAGGTTTGGGCGCGCTTTTCGACGCCACTGCAAAAGGTTTAGGGACGGCAACGAGGGCCGTCGGTAAACGGAAAAATAATGACCCCGATAGCGTGGAGGATATGGCAAAGCAAGAGCTTGGTGATAATTCACCAGCACGAAACTCGGTGAATGCCGACAGTCTGGGACTGGTATTAATAGCTATAGCGGTGGTGCTGGGCGCCTCCTTATGGCTAGATATAACTGGTCCTGTGGGTTTTCTCATTGCTAACGCGGCCATGTTTGTGGTGGGGGCAGGAGCTTTTGTGTTGCCGCTGGCATTTACCGGCCTAGCTATAGCTGGAATGCTGGGCTATAAGCCGAAGCCGGCAAACTGGCTGAGGGTGGTTACCGGTAGCGGTTTGATCGTTGTTTCCATGTTGGGACTTCTGCATATCTTCGCAGGCACTCCGCGGTTTGGCTCCCCGGGAATGCTGCAGGCGGGCGGCATTGTTGGCTATGTTATTGGGGCGCCGTTATCGGCTGGCTTTACTGAGTACTTGGCCGTGCCGTTACTTATTCTGCTGATTGTCTACGGGGCATTACGTACCACTGGAATTAGTGTGCGTGAGCTTGTCGACGCCACCAAGGAATATATCTCTGACCAATTCGTCACGTTTGATGATGATCTTGATGCGGAGTACGAAGAGTATGACGATTATGACCCAGTAGATGAGGAACACCAGGAGCGCCCTACAGGACGCACGAGTGCAACCGGTCGAGCCGTACCTCGTAGCACCAGTGCTCGGCGACCGCGACGGCAACGTGATTATTATGCCTATGATTACGATGGGTATGAACAGCCGCAACAACCAGAACAGCCAGCGCTATTCGAAGACCCAGCGGATTATGCCGATTATGAACCGGAGCATTCCACTGCGGTCATTGGCCCAACATCACGGCAAAAACCACCGGTACGCGGGAGTGAAAGTCGTCGCCGACCTCATCCCGATACGGAGGAATTTGCGGCTGTGGAGCCAACCGAGGTGGTTAACCGCACGCAGGCACCTCGCTCAAAGCCCGCTAGGGTGGAACGGCAAAGCCCACCTAGTGGCGTCGTCACTGGGCTGAGCATGGCAGCTGGTGCTGCAGGCGCGGCCGGTAATGCTGCGGCAGAAGCCGCAAACGCGAAGTTTAATGCGGCGCAGGTGGCGGCGTCCACAGCAGCCAATGTGGTAGAAACTGCTGCAGCGGCAGTGCAGCAAACCCTGGTAACGGGGAGCCGAGATGATGATCCAGTAGCCAATACACAACGTAACCTGCAACAAGCGCGTGCTATGCAACAACCGCAAGCAGCTGTCGCGCCCAAAGAGCAAGCGGCGCGGACACCGGTGAGCACTGAAGTATACGAAGTCCCTAGTACTGCATTACTCACCCCGGGTGAACAGCCTAAGACTCGTTCCGCGGCCAATGATCGCATGATCGAAGCGATTACTGACGTCTTTGCGGAGTTTAAGGTGGATGCGCGGGTCGTTGGTTTTAGCCGCGGACCTACAGTTACTCGGTACGAGGTAGAACTGGGGCCAGGTGTGAAGGTCTCTAAGATTACCAACCTGCAATCAAACTTGGCCTATGCGGTTGCTACCGATAACGTGCGGTTGCTGACACCAATTCCTGGTAAATCGGCAGTTGGCATTGAGGTGCCTAATACTGACCGGGAGATGGTGCGACTGGCAGATGTTCTCAATGATCCCGAAATTCATGACGACCATGACCCGATGCTGATCGGCTTGGGTAAGGACATTGAAGGGGAATTTGTGGCGCATTCGGTGCAAAAGATGCCCCACTTGCTGGTCGCGGGTTCCACTGGTTCCGGTAAGTCTGCATTTGTGAACTCACTGCTAGTATCTCTCCTTACCCGGGCAACTCCAGAAGATGTGCGGTTGATCTTGGTTGACCCCAAGATGGTCGAGTTGACTCCCTATGAAGGGATTCCGCATCTGATCACTCCTATCATCACTCAACCAAAGAAGGCGGCTGCTGCCCTGCAATGGTTAGTGGAGGAGATGGAACAGCGTTACATGGATATGAAGTCTGCTAAGGTGCGTCATATTAAAGACTTCAATCGGAAGATTCATTCTGGTGAGATCGAAACCCCATTGGGTTCGCAGCGGGAATACAAAGCATATCCGTATATCGTTTGTATTGTTGACGAGCTAGCAGACCTCATGATGACTGCGCCAAAGGAAATCGAAGATTCCATTGTGCGGATCACGCAGAAAGCTCGTGCAGCGGGCATCCATTTGGTTCTAGCTACCCAGCGGCCTTCTGTGGATGTGGTCACCGGTCTGATTAAAACCAACGTTCCTTCTCGGTTGGCTTTCGCAACCTCTTCGCTCACGGACTCACGGGTTATTTTGGACCAAGGCGGCGCTGAGAAACTGATCGGCATGGGCGATGGTTTGTTCATCCCGCAGGGAGGTAGGCCACAGCGCATCCAGGGTGCCTTCGTTACAGATGAAGAAATACAAGCTGTGGTGGAGGCTGCCAAGGCTCAAGGAGAACCGGAATACACCGAGGGGGTTACCGAGGATAAGGCCGCCGAGAGCAAAAAGAACATCGATGATGACATCGGAGGCGATCTGGAAGATCTACTGCAAGCTGTGGAGTTAGTGGTTACCTCACAGCTAGGTTCCACCTCCATGTTGCAACGAAAGATGCGTATTGGCTTCGCTAAGGCTGGTAGGTTGATGGATCTCATGGAGACCCGAGAGATCGTGGGCCCTTCGGAAGGCTCAAAAGCGCGTGAGGTGCTGATTAAGCCGGAAGAACTCGACACCACAATCTGGATGCTGAAAGGTGCGGATCCACGGGAAGCTCCCAAAGCAGAAGCGGAGGAGGCAGCTCCAGAGACGAAAGTTGTCGAAGCAACCTATAACCCCACCCAGGGAGCGTTTTAGGCTCCGGTGCGCTCACTTAAGCAACACCTGCCTTAAGTGGGCTACTGTGGGTAGTTTGTGCGCAGAAACCCAGTGTGGTGATTTTTGTGTTAGCATCAGTACGCGTTGGAGGGGAGTACCCCGAAACAGCGAGGATCGTCAACACGTGACCACCTAGCATTAGGTGAATCCGGTTTCGCTGGCCACCACTGACTGCTAGTGAAGGTGGGGGAGACCTCCGGCTCCGTTTGTATTCCCAACTACGAATGAGACCGGAGGTCTGTTCTACTCATGGAAGCAACAGGTATTACCTGGGCAATCACCATCGTCGTGGTGATTGGATTTTTTGTTTTCGATTTCTTTTCCCATGTGCGCACCCCGCATGAACCTACCTTAAAAGAATCAGCGTTATGGTCGCTATTTTATGTAGCATTAGCGCTTATTTTTGGGGTTTTTTTGTGGTTTACCTGGGGTGAACCCGGTAATCCACACCAGCATGGCTTAGAGTTTATGACCGGTTATATCACCGAAAAAGCTCTCAGTGTCGATAATCTGTTTGTGTTTGCCCTGATCATGGGCAGCTTTAAAATTCCCCGTAAATATCAGCAAAAGGTGCTATTAATTGGCATCGCGCTGGCATTGGCCTTTAGGCTGGTGTTCATCTTGGCTGGCGCGGCCGTGATTTCCGCATGGTCTGATGTTTTCTACATCTTCGGCTTGTTCTTGCTTTACACTGCCGTGAAGCTGATCATGGATGAGATTCGGGAAGTGCCGGAAACAGATCCCAATGATATGTGGATCATTAAAACCCTTAGGCGGGTTGTTCCGGTGACAGCTGGTTATGAAAAGGATCATTTGTATGTTCACAAAAAGGGCCAGTTTGCTCTAACGCCGCTGTTTGTGGCGTTGATTGCCATTGGCATGATCGACATCATGTTTGCGCTTGATTCGATCCCGGCTATCTATGGCATCACGCAAGAACCCTACATTGTGTTCACTACCAATGCGTTTGCGCTGTTGGGCCTTAGGCAAATGTACTTCCTACTTGATGGTCTACTAGATCGCTTGGTATATCTGCCTTATGGTTTGGGCGCCATTTTGGGATTCATCGGTGTGAAGCTGATTTTGCATGCGTTGCACGAAAATAAACTCGGGTTCATTAATGGGGGGCAACCAGTAAAAGTGCCAGAGATTCCGACCGTCGTGTCCTTGATCGTTATTGTTAGTATTTTAGCTATTGCGGTGCTTGCTTCGTTGATTAAGAACAAGCGGAATGAGGTGCAAGGCGCGATTCCGGTGAAATGGAATAAAGAATACGACGATCATGATATCGCTTCTGATGAAAAGCGCATGCAGTCGATCCGCAAAGTAGTGCATTCTGATCCCGATGACCAATAAGACCTACTAAGCAGCTGGCAAGCCCGCTACTAGAAGAGGGCTCCCGCTGCTGGAAGAGGGCTTAGGAAAAATAAGCATTAGCAAGTTACCCGATCCAAGCACTAGCAAGTATTCTCGTTAGTTGCTTAGATCGGGTTTTTGGTACTGGCATGCGGCCTATCCCGATTGTTTCCACACAGGCTGTCTGAGTAGGGGTGGTTAACTTGTTGACGCAGGCGCTGGAAAACTATTGGGCAATGGCGCCTGAAAACCGAGGCCACGGCATTAATAACAGGCTCCAGTAGAGTCTGTGAAAACTTTCTAGCAACCTGTCCGTGCCCTTAGCCAACCGCACCAATAGCACAAACAACGCTATGTCAAATCACAGGAGCAGGTCGCTCAGTGCCAAATAGTCCGGTCGTGGTTGTATGTGAATGGGAACGGTTTGAAAAGTGCTACTCGTTAAAAACGTTAAGCACCGGATTCCAAGTGTGGAATATACGATTATCTAATGCATTGTTTAGATGGAACGGATCCTGATCCATCAGGGCTTTTGCCTGATCTAGGGTGCCATCGGCCAGTCGGATTATGATCAGTGCACCGCCGTCGCCATCGGTGTAGGGGCCGGAGCCGATCAATGTGCCTTCGTCTTTGAGTTTCGCTAGAAAGGCGCGGTGTTCTGGGCGGATCTGTGTGATGAGTGCGCTGTCAGCAGGGTAGTGATACTCGATTGCAAAAACTGTCATGTTCTCGATGGTAGTCGCTGGCCTCAGGCGTGTGGTCTTGAGCTTAGGCTGGACTGTTGTAGTGTATGAAGTTATGAACACAGCCAACCCCAGCACAACGCAGGGCGCCCCTTCAAACTTTAACCTGCCCAATGTGCTCACCAGCATTCGGATCCTTGCGATTCCGCTTTTCGCTTGGCTCGTTGTTAAAAGTGACAGTAGCCATGCCAGCTGGATGTGGGCGTCGTTTATTTGCTTTGTGACGTTAATGATCACCGATAAATTAGACGGCGATATTGCCCGAGCCAGGGGGATCGTCACCGATTTCGGCAAGATTGCTGATCCAATTGCTGATAAAGCACTGATGGCCACTGCGTTTATTTGTTTAAATATCACCGGAGTTTTACCGGTGTGGGTGACCGTAGTGATTTTAGTCCGGGAAATCGGCATCACTATTTGGCGGATGGTGGAGCTGCGCAAAGGAAACGTGGTTCCGGCTTCCAAGGGGGGCAAAATCAAAACTGTTCTGCAGGCTGTCAGTGTTGCGCTGTATCTCGTTCCGCTGCCTAGTCCGGTGGATATTATTGCGTATGCCGTGATGCTGCTGACGGTAGCGGTGACTGTCATTACCGGAGTGCAGTACATGGTTGATGCTTACAAGCTCAAGAAGGCCTAACATTAATGTCTGACTGGTACGACAAGGCAGAGGTGGTGGTGCAGGCGTTATCAAATGCGCATCAAACCATTGCGACGTGTGAGTCACTGACTGCAGGTTTGTTGGCGGCGACTGTGGCCGAGGTGCCCGGTGCCAGTGCGGTTTTGCGAGGCGGACTAGTCACTTATGCCACAGAACTTAAACAGCTCATAGCTGGCGTTCCAGCACAGCTGTTAGCTGAAGATGGCCCAGTAAGCGCTAAGACAGCGCAGGCGATGGCGGTGGGCACTCAGCAACGTTGTGAGGCAAGCTGGGGAGTGAGCCTGACTGGGGTGGCCGGGCCGACTGAGCAGGACGGACATCCAGTTGGCGAGGTCTGGGTTGGAATAGCGCGGCCGGATCATACTTCTGCGGCGTTTTTAGCTGCGGAATTAATACCGGAATACTCCACGGCTGGGTTATTGCAAGGGGACCGGGGGCAGATTAGGTCTTATGCAGTAGCTGCGGCTTTAGAGTTGCTTGCTAAGGAAATTATTTGAGTAGCTGAATTGTTATATGGCATAGCTAATAGGCAGAGCTACAAGCGGGTTTCTATTAGCGCCTTGAGTCATCTAGACTCAAGATTATGTTCATTGGGAACAAAATGAGGTTAGTGAGCGTTAGGGTAGGTGATGATGAAATATACCGCAGTTTTAGAAAAGCCAGTCACAGTAACAAAAAAGACTCCAGAACCATTACTTCGTGAGGCTCTCGGTGAGGCACTGCGATCTTTCCGGGCCGATAAGGGCATCACACTTCGTGAGCTAGCAGAAACCTCTCGGGTATCGCCAGGGTACCTTTCTGAATTAGAGCGTGGCCGTAAAGAAGTATCATCTGAACTATTGGCCAGCGTGTGTCACGCTTTAGGTGCTAGTGTTTCTGATGTACTTATTGAGGCAGCAGGCTCTATGGCTTTGCATAATGTAGAGCGTGAATTTGTTCATGTGTAACAATAAGTTCAGCCTCCCCAATCTGGGGACTGCACTATTGCTTAGAGCAGAAACTAAACCAAAGCCACTAAGATGGGCTGAGGGTGAAGAACGAAATAATTAGTAGAAAGGTGCTGTAACCAATGGCAAATCCCTTTGTCAAGGCATGGAAGTACTTCATGGCTCTGTTTGACAGCAAGATTGACGAACATGCTGATCCTAAGGTGCAGATTCAGCAGGCCATTGAAGACGCTCAACGCCAGCACCAAGAATTGTCGCAGCAGGCAGCTGCCGTTATTGGTAATCAGCGCCAACTGGAGATGCAGCTTAACCGGAGGCTTGCTGATATTGAGAAGCTTCAAGCCAACACCCGCCAGGCGATTCAACTTGCTGATAAGGCGCGTGCCGAAGGTAACCTGCAAAAGGCTACTGAATACGAAAACGCCGCTGAAGCATTTGCTGCGCAATTAGTTACTGCGGAGCAGTCGGTTGAAGACACTAAGCAATTGCACGATCAGGCATTACAACAAGCATCTGCGGCAAAGAAGGCAGTCGAGCGTAATTCCATGGCTTTGCAGCAAAAGGTGGCTGAGCGTACCAAGTTGCTCAGCCAGTTGGAGCAGGCCAAGATGCAAGAAAAGGTTGCGGAGTCCATTCAGTCTATGAACTCCATCACCGCTAGGGATACTCCTAACTTGGATCAGGTGCGTGAGAAGATTGAGCGTCGTTACGCAAATGCGCTAGGTTCGGCGGAGTTGGCTGAGAACTCAGTACAGGGTCGTATGGCGGAAATCGAGCAGGCTGGGGTGCAGTTAGCAGGGCATTCTCGGTTAGAGCAGATTCGTGCACAAATGGCTGGCGAGCTCACAGCTGGTTCTGCGGGCGCGGCACAGCCTTCGATTGAAGCGGGCAACGCGACTCCATCTGCAGCAGACGATGCTGTGGCACGGCGCATGCGGGAGCTTCGCGGCGAGTCTTAAACTTTAACAATTCGGCTTGTAAAAAATATCTCCTTGGGAACCGCTCCCAAAGGAGATATTTTTTTGCTTTTCGACGCCCACCGCTGGCAGGTTGTTCGCTTTTAGTCGCCAGCGCCACGCGCTACCAAGGCGTCAGCAATGTTTCGTGCGCGTTTGATGGAACGAATTACTATGGGTGTCCCGAAGGCGGTCAGCGAAAAAGTTGCCCCGCGGGCTTTACGAGCATCAAGGACTTCATAAACGGTGCTAAACATGAGCGGAATGAGCCGGATGGTCAACGAAAACGCCAAGACAATGGTTTCTACCGGTACTCCCAACCGCGCCGTAGGAGCTAGGGCCTTTTCCATGGCTTCCATCATGGCTTCCACGGTGGTGGTGAGGGTGACCAAGACTGCGAGCATAAGCGATGCGAAAATCACCAATGTGACAGTAGCGGCTTTGGAAAAGCCTAGTTGCCACCATTGAAAGGCACCAAGACATAACAAAAGGGGCAGTGGTGGCCAGAGCTGACCAATGGCAATTGTCAGTGGTATCCGCGCTAGAACAAATGCCACCGTTGCTCCGGCGACACAAATACCCGCAACAAGTGGTTGTGTGACCCAGATGGAGGTGATCAGGATGAAGATTATGAGAATAAAAAACTTCACCAAGGGTGGCATACGATGAATGATTGTGGTGCCTGGCACATACACACCAAGGGGGACATTGCGGATCATAGCGGATTGCGCTCCATTAACTCTTGGTAGAAGGCAAGGACTTCCTCGGCTGGCCCATCGGCTGCGATGCGGTGATTGTCAATGCACAGTACTCGTTCAAAGCCACGAAGAAAATCAAGGTCATGAGTAACTACAATCAACTGCTGTTCGAGGGTGTCAAAGACCCGCCGAATTTTCTGGCGATTGCGCATGTCCAACAGGGTGGTGGGCTCATCGGCGATAATGGTATCAGGTTCTAAAATCAAGACCGCAGCAAGTGCTAGTAGTTGCTTTTGGCCGCCAGAAAGTAAGTGGGGCGACTGCTTGGCGTGTCCGGCTAGGCCAAATCGTTCCAACATAGTGTGGGTTCGCTCTCTGAGTTGTTCTTTGGGAACTTTGAGCCGTCGTAATGAAAACGCTACATCGTCTTCTACCGTGGGCATGATGATTTGGTTCTCGGCATCGGAGAAGACAAATCCTACCTTTTTACGAATTTCCTTGCCTTTTTCTGCTACATTCAGGCCGTCGTAGAGCACTTGCCCCGAGCTGGCGGTGCCTAGACCATTAATGAGCCGAATGAGGGTGGATTTTCCTCCGCCGTTGGCTCCCACAATGCCTATGCGTTGCTCGCGTAGCAAAAGGTTAATATCTTTCAGTACGACGCGATCATCGTACTGGACGTCGACTGCATCAAAGCGGATTTCGGGCACAACGTACTTTCTATCGGTGAGATGAAAATAATGCGAAGGCTTAAGTTCAACCTCCGCATTATGTGGGTTTTAGGGTTTAGCGTTTGCCGCGCACATCTGGTAGCGCAGTATGCACACCAAAGGCAATGGCAATCACAGCTGCCAGTTTAATCAGATCGGGGATGATAAATGGAATATTGACCGCTAGCGCTGCTGAAAAGTTCATATCGCTTCGGATAACTAGGCCAATGGAACCGAGTAAATACTGTGAAGCTAGTGCCACAGCGCCACCGAGAATGAGGAAACCCAACAGGGAATTTTTGGAATTTCGCGGTGCTAAATAGGCGATCAATCCAGCTAGGAAGGGCGAAACTAGATAGCCCACAAGATAACCAATGGTAGGGCCAGATAGTGCAACTAGGGTGGATTTGCCGCCAGCAAGTACCGGTAGGCCAAGCAGGCCGAGCCCTAAAAATAGTATTGCTGCCGCTATCCCGCGGCGCGGGCCGAGTATTAGGCCAGTCAAGATGATGGCAGCGTTTTGTAATACGATAGGAACACCTGCCGTGCCAACAGGGATGGCGACAAAGGCCAAACTGATGATCAAGGCGGCAAAAACTGCCGTGTAGGCGAGGTCTAACATGAGATTGGTGTTAGAGGCGGCGGGATCTTGTACAGTCATGACTCATTACCATACTTTAAACGACGTTCAAGGACTAATCGGGGCTAGTTACTGTTACCTCTTTTGGCTTGGTAGTGACGGGAAACTGGTGCTGGCTATTTTGACTTGCCGCTCTTAGGGTGTTGTGCTTGATAGCTTAGCTGCGACAGCTAAGATTGCAGCCATGCGATTAACGGAGTTTCATCGGCTGATTGACGCAGAATTTGGTGACGCAAAAGGTGCATGGATTATGGACTCCCATGTAATTGCGGAGTATGGCAAAACTGCTAGTGAACTCATCGAACAGGGCGTAGATCCACGGAAGGTGTGGTGGGCATTGTGCGAAGATTTCAAAATCCCCGAAGAGCGCCAGCTAGGGCCCGATGTTGAAGGGTATTAGCCCAATAGGTGTTTGGGAAAACCGTCTTGCGTTTCGAACAAATGTACGTGTATCGTAACGTCGTGTCGGGAGGCTTTATTACTGTTAGTCCCAACAGCAAAAGCCACTCAAACATCATGAAAATGTGACTTAAAAATGTGATTTGAGAAAAATTTTGTTGTGATAGGGAACCCACCCATCTGGTGGGGAGTCTAAATAAATAAGGGTAATAATTACCTGTTGTGGCGTGATAAACGCATTTCATAGAGCGAGTAGATAGCGAAGGAAGAAAAATGGCTGCAAAACGGAGCACTAAAACAGCTGCTAATGCTGGTAACGATCGGGAGCAGGCGCTGAAAGCTGCGCTGGCTATGATTGAAAAAGACTTTGGTAAGGGGGCGGTAATGCGCCTAGGCGATGATAATCGCCCACCGATTCAAACCATTTCTTCCGGCAATACCGCCATTGACGTGGCCTTGGGTATTGGTGGTTTTCCCCGTGGACGGATTGTGGAAATTTATGGGCCAGAATCTTCGGGTAAAACCACAGTCGCTCTTCATGCTATTGCTAGTGTGCAGCGCGGTGGCGGTATTGCTGCTTTTATCGATGCCGAGCATGCGTTAGACCCAGAGTATGCCCGCAAACTTGGTGTAGATACGGATGCATTATTGGTATCCCAGCCGGACCATGGTGAACAGGCTCTGGAAATCGCCGATATGCTGGTTCGCTCGGGTGCTATTGACCTTATTGTGGTTGACTCAGTGGCCGCACTGACTCCTAAAGCGGAAATTGAGGGAGACATGGGTGATAGCCATGTCGGCTTACAGGCACGATTAATGAGCCAAGCACTGCGGAAGATGACTGGTGCGCTGTATAACTCTGGAACCACTGCGATTTTCATTAACCAGCTGCGTGAAAAGATCGGCGTGATGTTTGGTTCCCCGGAGACCACGACTGGTGGTAAGGCACTGAAATTCTACGCTTCAGTGCGCTGTGATGTGCGCCGAGTCCAGACTCTTAAAGATGGTCAAGATGCTATTGGTAACCGCACTAGGTTGAAGGTGGTTAAAAACAAGGTATCGCCTCCCTTTAAGGTGGCCGAGTTTGACATCATTTATGGCGAGGGTATCTCCAGGGAGTCCTCCTTAATTGACATGGGTGTGGATAACGGTATCGTTAAGAAATCTGGCTCTTGGTTTACCTATGACGGAGACCAGCTAGGGCAGGGCAAGGAAAAGGTGCGGATGCATCTTAAAAATAATCCAGACCTTGCCAACGAAATCGAGCAGAAGATTTTGGAAAAACTGGGTATCGGTGAATACGCCAAACAGGAAGAAAAAGAAGAAGAGCCCAAAAATGATGACGCGCTCTCGGATGAGCTAGTAGATATGCTTCCCAACGTTGATTTCGACGACAAGGGTAGCGCTAAGGGATAACCTGTGACTACGAAAGCGGAAAAACTGGAGCGAATTCAAAAAGCGCTGCAGGACTATCAGTTACACGGTAGCGATCTTTTTGATCACCAAGCTGAGGAGGCTAAGGCTGCCGTGCGGCACCGCGGACTGCTGCTACTTGATCAACGTGCTAGATCGCGGCATGAGCTGAAACAACGGCTGTTAGCTTTAGATTTCGATGATGAAGTTGTGGAGTCAGTATTGGTGGACTTCGAGCGAGCCAAGATTGTCGACGACCACGCCTTTGCCACACAATGGGTCAAGCAACGGCACCAACGCCGCGGAAAAAGCAGGGCTATTTTAGATCAGGAGTTACAACAAAAAGGCGTTAGTGCTGAGATCCGTTACCAAGCATTGGAGCAGATAACCGCAGCTGATGAGGGTGATATGGCCTTAATGCTGGCGAGGAAAAAGGCTCGTACACTTCGGCATATTCCAAGTGACCGCGCTGAGAAGGATAAATGCCTCCGGCGAATAATAGGAGTGTTGGCCAGACGCGGTTTTGGTCAGTCGCTGTGTCTTACGCAGGCCACCCAGGCCCTTGATGAACGGATCGCAGAACTTGCCGAGTAAGAGCTTTATCCAGCAGCCGCAGGAATGTTCCGTGGACTCCCGATAGTTGGCTGCTTAAAGCCGGGCCGTGATTAAGCACAATCATGGTAAACCCATGACATAGTGCCATCGCCGTGGCTCGTCTTGGGTATTGGCTAGCCTCGCTATTAAGATCACAAGTCGTGTCCACTACCATGATTGATAAGCAACAGACTAACGAACAACCCGGTTCTCAGGGGCGTACCTATGAGGTACGCACTTTTGGGTGTCAGATGAATGTCCATGATTCCGAGCGTTTGTCTGGCTTGCTGGAAGACGCCGGTTATCAACCGGCCCCTACAGGTGCAACCCCTGATTTAGTGGTATTTAATACTTGTGCCGTGCGTGAAAACGCAGATATGCGCCTTTATGGAACCTTAGGTCATTTACGCAGCGTGAAAGAACAGCATCCTGGGATGCAAATCGCCGTTGGGGGGTGCCTAGCCCAAAAGGACAAGCAAGCCGTGGTGGAAAAAGCACCTTGGGTTGATGTGGTTTTTGGTACGCATAACATTGGTTCGCTACCAACGCTTCTCAAGCGAGCGGCGCATAATGATCAAGCCCAAGTTGAAATTGTGGACTCCCTAGAACAATTTCCCTCTGTGCTACCAGCTAAACGAGAATCTGCTTATGCTGGGTGGGTATCTGTATCAGTAGGCTGTAATAACACCTGCACTTTTTGTATTGTGCCATCGCTACGCGGCAAGGAGATTGATCGCAGGCCCGGTGATGTGTTAGCCGAGGTACAGGCATTAGTGGATCAAGGGGTATTAGAAGTTACGCTACTAGGGCAGAACGTGAATGCCTACGGGGTAAACTTCGCAGACCCTGACACCCCTCGGGATCGTTCCGCTTTTTCCAAGTTGCTTCGCGCTTGTGGTGACATTGAAGGTTTGGAGCGGGTGCGGTTTACCTCCCCGCACCCAGCGGAATTTACCTCGGATGTTATCGACGCTATGGCACAAACCCCTAATGTATGCCCGCAATTGCACATGCCGCTGCAGTCTGGCTCCGACAAGGTGTTAAAGGAAATGCGGCGTTCTTATCGGTCGCGGAAATTCTTAGCTATCTTGGATGAAGTACGGCAGAAGATACCCCATGCAGCTATTACCACCGATATCATCGTTGGTTTCCCCGGTGAGACTGAAGAGGATTTCCAGGCCACATTAGAGGTGGTGGAAAAAGCACGGTTTAGTAGTGCCTTTACTTTCCAGTATTCGCCACGGCCAGGTACCCCGGCTGCGGAATATCATGACCAGATCCCGAAAGAAGTGGTGCAAGATCGCTATGAGCGGCTGCTCGCTGTGCAGGAACGTATCTGTTGGGAGGAAAACACCAAGCTCATCGGCACCGAAGTGGAAGTGCTGGTTCAAGCAGATGCGGGCCGGAAAAACAATAAAACCAATCGTATGTCCGGTAGGGCTAGGGATGGACGACTGGTGCATTTCCAACCG
>CAUQSW010000038.1:0-29589 GCA_963520895.1 uncultured Corynebacterium sp.
AACAGGGGCAACCAACCCAAAAGCCGAGCCGCACCCCACAGCGACCCGGCCAAAAACCACGCCCAAAAACAATAAGGGTGGTTTAGCTATTTAAAAATGTCTCTTCCTCACCGCGCGGCACCAACTGCGTCAGTTGTGTCACATGCCGTGGCTCTAGTTCTTCTAGACTGGAAACCCCCAACAGCTTCATGGTGCGGACGATTTCGTCTGCCAGGATTTCAATAACCCGTTCCACACCTTGCAGCCCTCCGGCCATGAGTCCGTATAGATAGGCACGCCCGATGAGCGTGAACTTCGCGCCAAGCGCTACAGATGCCACGATGTCAGCACCGTTCATAATGCCGGTATCAATCATTACGCACGCATCTTTGCCTACCTCCCGCACCACTTCCGGCAGCAGATAGAACGGAACTGGTGCACGGTCTAATTGCCGGCCACCATGATTAGATAAAATGATGCCGTCAACACCAAGATCAATGAGCTTGACCGAGTCTTCTACATTTTGCACACCTTTTACCACGATCTTGCCCGGCCACATTTCTCGTATGACGTTGAGGTCCTCGTAGCTGATTGTGGGATCCATAGCCGAATCCAACAGTTCCCCTACAGTGCCACCGGTGGAGGTTAGGGAGGCAAATTCTAGTTTTGGTGTGGTGATAAAGTCGTACCACCACCACGGCCGAGGGATTGCGTTGAGCACGGTACCCAGGCTGATCTGTGGTGGGATGGAAAACCCGTTTCGTCGGTCACGTAGCCTAGCACCGGCTACTGGTGTATCCACCGTGAACATCAGCGTATCGAACCCAGCTTTAGCTGCTCGTTCTACTAGCCCGTAGGAGATTTCGCGCTGCCTCATCACATAGAGCTGGAACCAGTTGCGCCCATTCGGGTTCGCCGCCTTGACGTCTTCAATAGAAGAGGTGCCTAGCGTGGATAGGGTGAATGGAATGCCTGCTCGTGCGGCAGCGGTGGCTCCGGCGATTTCCCCTTCGGTTTGCATCAGACGAGTAAAACCCGTTGGGGCGATACCGAATGGCAGGGCGCTGGGCCCGCCTAGGATTTCGCAGAAGGTATCTACGCTGGTGGCGGGACGGAGAATGTCTGGATGGAATTCGATGTCTTCGAATGCTTTACGAGCCCGGTTAAGCGATAGCTCACCTTCAGCCGCGCCGTCGGTGTAGTCGAATGCCGCGCGTGGGGTACGTCGTTTAGCTATTTTGCGAAGATCGTAGACGGTTTGTGCAGATTCCAGCCGTCGTTTCTTGCCATCAAGTGTTGGTTTTTTAAACTTGACGATATCCAGGATTTCCGCTGGGTTCGGTACTTGCCGCTTCATGTAACACCCCTTTGGGATTTAGGTAGTACTTACCCCATTAAGGCTACACTAAAATCCTAAAGCAGTTTCCATGTTTGTTTGATTCGGTTCACCCAAAAATCTTTACGCTCTCCGGTGGCGGCGAATTCCGCCAACCGTTCCGGCTCGGGGCTCAGGGGGGTGGTGTCGAGGTAGCCGTCGATAAGCGGGCGTTGGGCGGTGATGTCTGCGACGAATAGTCGCTGCGTGGCCAAGCCGCCGGGGGCACTGTGGTCGGGTAATGCTGCGGCCGCGGCCAAACCGGCGTTCATCCCTACCCCAGTGTCTAATGCGCTGGAGACCGTGATGTCGAGGTCGTTGTTGCGCATGAATTCCGCCACCTCTAGCACGGCGCGCGGCCCACCGAGTGGCGCAGCTTTGACAACCGCTACGTCCGCCGCCCCTTTTTTCGCCACGGCGAAGGGGTCGGTGGCTTTGCGGATGGATTCATCAGCCGCGACTTTGATGTGGAGGTTCTTAGACACCAGCCGTTGCCGCAGTTCCGTAAGTTCCTCAACCGTGGCGCAGGGCTGTTCCATATAGTCAATGGGCCCCAACTCTTGCGCGGCGATCAAGGCTTCGTCAACGCTCCAGCCACCGTTAGCATCCACTCGGATAATAGCTCCCGGCGCGAAAGCCCGGACTGCCTCGATGCGGGCTTGATCTTGGGCCAGGGTGCCGCCTTTTTCGGCTACTTTCACTTTGATGGTCCGGCAGCCAGGAAACCGCGCCAGCACTTCGTCGATTTGCCACGTTTCGACGGCAGGAACTGTGGCATTGACTTCTACTTTGTCGCGCATCTGCTCAGGTGGCCCGAGGTAGGCCATTTCCAGGCCGCAGCGGAGCCAAGCTGCGGCTTCGGTGACGTCGTATTCTAAAAACGGGGAGAATTCTCCCCAGCCGGCGGGTCCTTGGAAAACAACTGCTTCGCGTTCCCGAACGCCGCGGAAGCGTACCCTCAGCGGGAGGGTAACCACGTGGCAGCTATCGAGAAAATCATCGAGTGTAGGTAATTTCATGCCTCCAGTCTAGTGAACCGCACGCCGGAAACCATGACGACTATCCACATGGCAACGATAAATGGCCAGGTGAATACCGGTATTGGGGTCATGGCTAGGCCCGCTTGAATGGGCAAGGTCAGCAGCACTCCCACCACAGCGGCTACTACGCGTTGCCATAAGGACCGGTCCGGCCACAGCACCACGCCGCAGGCGATGGCCACTAATACGGCGCAGTAGCTCTATAGACCAGTGGATACTTCGGTTACGCCGTGCATGCCGGAGGTAATGGCTACTGCGATTACCGCGCCCACCAAACCCCAGAGGCCGATTTGCCAGGAGCCGATAAACAGGGCGACAAGAATAATCAGCCCAGATAACCAACCGTCTGCTAGTACGACTTCGGAGAAACTATTCGTAAGGCCTAGTCCGAGTCCGAGTCCTGATACACCAGAGCTAGAGCTCAGTGGTGAGGTTTCTACTAGGCGTCCTAAGGCTCCGAAGACTACGGAGGCTACGAGGCAAAACGGCGCGGTGGAAACCGGTAGGCCGTAGCGTTGTAGATAGCTGGTGCCGAATAGTCGACGTAGTCCTTCATGTATCGCTACGCAGGCAAAGGCACCGATGATGGTCAGCGATACGGCTAGCCAGCTGAATCCGGTAAACAGGGCTGCGGCGGCGCCAACGAGTGCACCGTTGTACCCCATCATGCCGTTATTAATTAATGTCTTCGTCGAAGCGCATTACGTAGGCACCGAGGGTTTGTACAGTGGCACCGAGGACTACAAAAAGGGATAGTCTCAGGTCTACGACCGCTAAGGCCACGGCGATGAGTGCGCCGGTTATGGGGTTGTTAATAAAAAAGATCTGCGAAATACCTCGGGCGATATTCGTCATTTTTACTAAGTCCTTAATTGTAAAATCTGCTGGTGAAGTTCTTTAAGGTCGGCGGTGGAATTAGCCAGCGAACGGATGAAGAAACAATGGTGATCCATGGTGCTTAAACCGGAGTATGTGGGGGAAGCGTCCATTATTTCCAGGATTTGTTCTGCTGCTAGTCCGGGTTCGATGAGCAACAGCTGACCGGAGTGGGAGTAGCCTTCTTGAAAGCCCCAACCGGAAATGTCGGTTTCGGTTGGCACTAGGCGCAGCTTGTCGATAAGCAGGAGCTTTTTGGTTTCGCCGGTGATATAAACTTCGGTATTCATGGTGTTTTGCCGGTAGGTTCCGTCTTGGTAAACAATCAGCTGATCGGGAAGGTAATCCAAGCTGGCACCGGCGGCTAGGCGGATGGTCATGTCTTGGCGGGCTGGCCCTTGTGGGGTGCGGTAGACCTTGGTGGCTGATTGGGTGGTCAGCAAAAGGTCAGCTGCTGGTTCCACTGTTATGTCTATGGTGTAGCGATCACCGCCAAAATAAGCACCACCTGGGTTGATGATGGTGTAATTCGGTCGGCCGTTGGTGTCGTAATGCGGCCAGATGACCCGGAGTACTCCCCGGTGGTACTGCGTGGTAGCTACGCTGCGGTTTGCGCGTTTGGCAATGGTTAAGGCCAGTTCGCCTGCTGGCTGTGTGTCGCTCATGCTAAGTCGAGGAGTAACACATCAAAACGGATCCAGTTGAGTATTTGTTCTAGCCCGTCGTCGGTCATGAGGTTGGTGAAGGCGAATGGTTTTTCATTACGGAAAACCTTGGAATCGGCTTCCATGACTTTTAGGTCGGCGTGTACGTGTGGGGCGAGGTCGGTCTTATTGATAATAGACAGGTCGGATTTAATCATTCCGTGGCCTGCTTTCCTGGGGATCTTTTCGCCTTGGGCCACGTCGATAATGTAGATGGAAAAATCTACGAGCTCTGGGCTGAAGGTGGCAGAGAGGTTATCACCGCCGGATTCCACGAAGATAATTTGTAGGTCGGGGAATCGTTCTTTTAGTTGCGCGATGGCGGCATCGTTCATGGAGGTGTCTTCCCGGATTGCGGTATGCGGGCAGCCTCCGGTTTCGATGCCGATGATGCGTTCTTCCGGCAGTACGGAATTGCGCGCTAAGATTTTGGCATCCTCGATGGTGTAGATGTCGTTGGTTATTGCCGCCATGGAAATTTCGTCGCTCAAGGCGCGGGTGATGCGTTCGATTAGCTGGGTTTTGCCGGATCCTACTGGCCCGCCTACACCAATGATTACTGGTTCCATTGTTTTTCCTAACTCATAAATAATCGAGCTCGTTGTTGCTCGTGTCGCATTTGTGCGATTTCTAGTCCGGGTGCCACGGCTCCGAAATCCTCATTGGTCAGCGTTGCCGATTTTTCCACCGCTGTTTCAACCCACGATTGGGCGGTGAAAATAATGCGTTGTCCTGCGTTTTGCCCTAATAGAATGCCTCGTACCGCGTTTTGGGTTAAAGAAATCAAGGTGGCGTAGAGGTGTTGGGCTACGGCAGTGTCTACCTCAATACCGCATTCTTTAGCCACGACCGCCCATACGCTGCACTGATGCCCGTGTAGTTGTTTCGCCGCGACTTGTTGCTGGTAGGTTGCCAGCCACGGTCCGGTATAGGATTCGCTGGCGATGGTGAGCAGCCGCTGCCCGATGGCCACCGCAGCGTTTCGGATTTGCTGCGGTAGGGTTTGGGCGACGAGGCGGGCGTCGATAAGCGCTACCTCGTCGAAGCTGGGCGCGGCGTAGACTAATCGGATGGCGAGGGCGTCGCTAAACGTCAGCTGCTGCGCGCAGAATATTTCCAGCTAGGTGCTAAAGGAGCTGGCATCGGTGATCCGCCCATCGTGGATATAGCTTTCAAAACCGAGGGAGTGGCTGAAGGCACCGATCGGGAGGGCGGAATCGGTTAGCTGCATGGCCGCCAGCACTGGGCCGAGGTTAGTGGGTGTGCTCGGCATGGCGGAATGGGGTGGGCATGGTGCGTTGCTCGCGGGTGAACGCAACGCCGTGATGGTTTAAAAATTCCGCCACCGTATGGTCGTATTGCACCACCATAACCTCGGCGCTGTCATCGAAGAACTGCGCAGGTAGGTGGCGGTTGCCGAGGTTATGCGCAATCACTCCCATTTCCTTAATACTCGTCGGCGCAATCACCAGCACATCGGTGGGCAATTGCGTTACGACGATCGCGTTATCCGCGCTCAGCTGCAGGATGTCCCCATCGCTTAAGTCCGGGGCACCGGTGGGCAGACTCAGCCCGATCACCGTGCCATGATCGGTGGTGAGCCGCTGAATCCGTTTGACGAAATCTGCAGCTGGTAGCGTGATTTTTTCGATATGTTTACCGGCAATCAGCTCCGCGCCTTCTGGGGTATGGATATTGCCTTGAATACTGCTTACTATCACACACGTTCCTTAGAAGAGGAAGTACCGTTGCGTCATGGGCAACACGTCGCTGGGTTCGGAGGTGATCACTTCGCCGTCGACACGCACCTCGTAGGTTTGGGGATCAACCTTAATTGTGGGGGTTTCCCATTGAACTTCAGATCCGACTTGCTCAGGTTCCTGATGCCATGGCAGGGCCGAATCTGCTTTTCCAACTTGAGCTCTTCCGGCACGCCCGCAGCAATTGCGGCTTGCGAGAGGAACGTAATGGAGCTCTTGCCCACCGCGCTGCCATAAGCACCAAACGATGGCCGGAAGATGCTCGGTTGCGGCATGGGAATAGAAGCGTTGGGATCCCCGATATTAACGGAAACCACCTGGCCACCTTTGATAATCAGTTCGGGTTTGCCCCCCAAAGAACTGCGGCCGCCACAACACTAGGTCTGCGAACTTGTTTTCTTCCACGCTGCCGATGTAATCCGAGATGCCATGGGCAATGGCGGGATTAATGGTGTATTTGGCTATATAGCGTTTGATTCGGTGGTTATCGCCTGGGATATGCTCGTCTTCGGCAAACGGTCCGCGTTGGCGTTTCATGGCATCAGCCACCTGCCAGGTGCGGATAACTACTTCCCCTACTCGGCCCATGGCTTGCGAATCCGAGGAGGTGATAGAGAATACGCCTAGGTCATGCAGCACGTCTTCCGCGGCAATGGTTTCTTGGCGGATTCGAGAATCCGCAAAAGCCACATCTTCGGGAATATCGGCGTTGAGGTGGTGGCACACCATCAACATGTCGAGGTGTTCCTCAATGGTGTTTCTGGTGTACGGCAAGGTGGGGTTCGTGGAGGCTGGCAGAATATTTGCCTCGCCAGCAAGTTCCATGATGTCAGGAGCGTGTCCGCCGCCCGCGCCTTCGGTGTGGAAGGTGTGGATTACCCGACCCGCGATGGCGTCTTTGGTGCTATCAACAAAGCCTGCTTCGTTTAGGGGTATCGGTGTGGCTGGCTACCTGGATGTCGTATTCATCGGCGACTTTTAAAGAAGTGTCAATGGATGACGGCGTTGATCCCCAGTCCTCGTGGACTTTCAGCCCAATCGCCCCTGCGGTGACCTGTTCTGCCAGTGGTGCCACGTCGCTGGCGTGGCCCTTACCTAGCAGCCCGAAGTTCATGGGGAAGGCTTCAAAAGCCCGCAGCATGTTAGCAATATTCCACGCACCTGGGGTGATCGTGGAGGCTTTGGTTGATTCCGATGGGCCGGTTCCGCCGCCAATCATGGTGGTCACACCGGAAACCAATGCGGTATCGATTTGGTCGGGACTGATGAAGTGAATATGGGTATCAATGCCGCCGGCGGTTAAGATTTTTCCTTCGCCAGCAATCACATCAGTAGCAACCCCAATGGTGATATTCACCCCATCCATGGTTTTAGGATTGCCCGCTTTGCCAATGCGGTAGATGTGGGAATCGCGTATAGCCACATCGGCTTTGTAAATACCGGTGTAGTCAATGACGACCACATTGGTTATCACTAGGTCAGCAACATCGTCGTCGCGCAGTTGGGTGCCGTCTTGTCCCATGCCATCACGGATGATTTTTCCACCACCGAACACGGCTTCTTCACCTGGTACGGTTAAGTCTTTTTCGATGGTGGCGAAAAGTTCGGTATCGGCAAGTCGCACGGAGTCGCCGGTGGTAGGGCCGTACAAGCTGGCGTATTGGCTGCGGCTTAGTTCAAAACTCATGGTTGGTTACCTTTTGAGTGCGCCGTTGATCTGATTGCGGAAACCGTAGACTTCCCTGCTGCCGCCTATGGCGATCAGTGAGACGTCCATACTGTCGCCCGGTTCGAAGCGCACCGCGGTACCCGCGGGTATGTCAAGCCTGCGGCCATAGGCTACGTCGCGATCAAAGTGAAGTGAAGAATTGGTTTCAGCGAAATGGAAGTGGGAACCCACTTGGATGGGCCGGTCACCGTGGTTAACAACGCTGATGGTGATTGCTTCTCGCCCTGCATTGCACGTAATCGGTTCGGTGGAAAGGAGATATTCGCCCGGTTTCATGGTGGTGTCCTATCGGATGGGGTTGTGGATGGTGACAAGTTTGGTGCCATCGGGGAACGTGGCCTCGACTTGGACATCAGCAATCATCTCTGCGATTCCGTCTTGCACGTCCGCTGCGCTGAGGATGGTGCTGCCCCAGCTCATGAGTTCGGCAACGGTTTTTCCATCGCGGGCGCCTTCTAAGATTTCGTAGGTGATGATGGCTATTGCCTCTGGTTAGTTGAGTTTTAATCCTCGTGCTTGGCGCCGTCGCGCTAGATCTGCGGCAACGACAACCATGAGTTTTTCTTGCTCCCGTGGTTGCAAATGCATAGCGAAACTTCTTCCCGACTGTCAATTAATATTGATAGACCAATAGGTATTGCGGGCAATAATGGGCCAGAAAGCCATCAAAACCCCTCAATACTGCTTTTGATGAGCTATCTTTTAATGCCTGTTATGCTAATCAGATTTTTGCCGTCATGACCATTCCCACCAAGTGAATGCCACCCCCTAGCAGAAGTAACACATATAGAAAGCCAGATACGTATGGATAAAAATATCGGCACTGCGATTCCGCGTTTTTTAAACGGTTGTGCACTATTAATAATCGGGCGATGTAATCTCGCCCACTTACCCCCATTAAGGCGGCCACAACCAGTTAGGTGACGCATCCCCATTTTCGCAGCTCTTAGGCCACATAGGTCCTTATTACAAGCGCTATGCCCGCTTGCGCTTAGCCAACTGCCGCTAAACTTAGCCACATTATGGACACAGATTCTCGTTATTGCACTGACAATCCTTTCACCGCCGAACTGTGGCACCTCGTGCCAGGTTTCGAAGATTTCACCGATGTCACCTACCACCGACACAATGACTACGGCATCGTGCGCATTGCCTTTGATCGCCCCGAGGTGCGTAATGCTTTCCGCCCACATACAGTAGATGAACTATATCAGGCGCTCGACCATGCCCGCCGCTCTCCTGATGTGGGAGCGGTTCTTATCACCGGCAATGGCCCTAGTAAAAAAGATGGCGGGTGGGCGTTTTGCTCCGGCGGCGACCAGCGCATCCGCGGCCGTTCCGGCTACCGGTATGCCACAGGAGAAACCGCAGACACGGTTGATGAGGTACGCACCAAAGCCGAGGGCGGCAGATTGCATATCTTAGAGGTGCAGCGGTTGATACGCACCATGCCCAAAGTGGTGATCGCCGTGGTCAATGGCTGGGCGGCAGGCGGTGGGCACTCCTTGCACGTGGTTTGCGATCTCACCATTGCCTCACGCCAAGAAGCGAGGTTTAAACAAACCGATGCCGACGTGGGATCCTTCGATGCTGGCTATGGCTCTGCCTACTTGGCAAAAATGGTGGGTCAAAAATTCGCCCGAGAGATTTTCTTCTTAGGCCGCACCTATGATGCAGAAACTATGCACCGGATGGGCGCGGTGAATATCGTTGCCGACCACGCCGAACTGGAAAACGAAGCCATCGGCGTTGGCAAAGAAATTTTAGGCAAATCCCCCACCGCACAACGCATGTTGAAATTTGCGTTTAACCTCACCGACGATGGGCTGATGGGGCAGCAAGTCTTTGCCGGCGAAGCCACCCGGTTAGCGTATATGACAGATGAAGCCGTGGAGGGGAAAGACTCTTTCTTGGAAAAGCGCGACCCCAACTGGTCCCAATTCCCTTATTATTACTAGCCATGGCGCGCAGATTGCTCGAACCCTTCTCGGTGTCCCCCACCGATACGTCGGCATTTCTAGATGCTCTAGAAGAAGCAATCGCCGGTCAGCGCACCCTATTGCCGCTACCGGCCACCGATCACACCCGCAGCATGATCTTAAGTAATCAGCTTCGGGCCCGTCATCCCATTGATGAAGAAATCGCATTGGTGGTTGCTACCTCCGGCTCCACGGGCACCCCCAAGGGCGCATTACTTACCCCCTATAATGTGGTGTCTTCCGCCGACGCCACGCATCAATTCCTCGGCGGCGCGGGCGGTTGGCTGTTGGCCTTACCACCGCATCATATCGCGGGGATCCAGGTTCTCACCCGTTCACTGGTAGCAGGTATTGAGCCGATCACGGTGGATGTATCGGAAGGCTTTAACGTCGAAAAGTTCGCCGAAGCCGCCGAAGAACTCCGGCTTGACTCCGCGCGCTGCTACACCTCGCTTACCCCCATGCAACTGCTTAAAGCCATGGATACCCTCCAGGGCATCGAGGCATTACGGCTTTTCGACGCCATCCTCGTCGGCGGCGCCCCCTTGCGTTACGACGACCGCCGTGCTGCCAAAGAACTAGGTATCACTGCCGTGACCACCTATGGCTCCTCGGAAACCGCTGGTGGCTGCGTCTATAATGGCCGTCCCTTACCCGGGGTGACCGTGCGGGTGGAAAAAGAACGTATTATTCTCGGCGGCCCCATGATCGCCGCCGGTTATCGCAATTTCGACCACCATGAGGATTTCCAACCGGACGGCTATTTCAGAACCGCTGACACTGGCTATTTAAAAGAGGGCGTTCTCACGGTCACCGGTCGGCTCGATACCGTCATCGTTTCGGGGGGATTGAAGATACACCCCGAGGTATTAGAAGGCGTTATCCGCGAAATCCCTGGAATAACCGACGTCTGCGTGGTGGGCATCCCCGATCGGCGCTTAGGAGAAGCCATTGTGGCTGCCTACACCGGCACTGCCAGCCCAGAAGACATCATTGAAAGCCTGCATGAACTCCCTAGGTGGCAGCTACCTAAAGAAATTATGAAGGTAGAAATGCTACCGCAGATCGGCCCCGGCAAAGTAGATCGGCGCGGTATCGTACAGTTATTTGTTTAAGTCACTGCTGGCGGGGAAAATAAAAAGATGTTTCGTACCAGATTCGGCCACTGGCTGGAAGGCGCACGCCCGCACACATGGGCTAATGCTTTCGCACCGGTTATCGCCGGTACCGGCGCAGCAGTACACGCAGGCAGCTTTAATATCGTCGCCGCGGCTTATGCCGCCGTGGTGAGTTGGTTGCTCATCGTTGGGGTTAATTATGCCAACGACTACTCTGACGGCATTCGCGGCACTGATAACAACCGCCAAGGCCCATTACGTCTGGTAGGAGCCGGCCTAGCCCGCCCCGAGCAAGTAAAATACGCCGCCTTTGCTGCCTTCGCGCTTGCCGCAGTGGTTGGTTTCCGGCTAGCGTGGACCACCTCCCTGTGGCTGGTTGGAGTGGGTCTGTTGTGCATCCTCGGGGCGTGGTATTACACCGGCGGCAAAAATCCTTATGGTTACCGCGGTTTAGGCGAGATTGCCATTTTTATTTTCTTCGGCTTAGTGGCCGTCTTAGGTACCGAATTTACCCAATTAGGTCGGATAACCTGGGTGGGTATTATCTGCGCTATTACCATTGGGGCCTTATCAGCCAGCGTAAATTTAGTCAATAACCTACGCGATATTCCCACCGATAAAACCGCAAAGAAAATTACCCTGGCGGTTCGGCTTGGCGATCGCAATACCCGACTGCTGTACCTCCTCATTGCCACCATTCCACTGTTTGCCAGCGTGATCTTAGCTATTTTCGCCTCACCGTGGGCGCTGCTGGGGCTGCTAGTTGCCCCGGTTGCGTGGAAAGCTGCCACCCCGATTCGCCACGCCGCTCGGGGTGCGGCATTGATCCCGGTTTTAGGCGCCACCGGGAAAGTGTTAATGCTTTGGGCGGTCATTACCACAGCTGGGCTGAGTGTTTAACGCGCCGACAGCTCCGCTTTAATCCACTCCTTATAGGCCTTGCGTTGCTTCGACCATTGCTCTAATGCCTCCGCAGCACGCACCCGCATCCCAGAGAATAGAAAAAACGATAATGGCATGGCCACCATGAGCGCCAGCATTGCCGAAATAACGATCGGGACGGGGGCGTCGATAAGCATGGCAACGGTTTGAATGACTACGGTGAGCACGATGAATAACAATAAGCGGGCCAGCCCATATAACAGCACATTTTTTCTAGCCTGTGCTTTGAGGGATTCATCAATAACGGGCGGTGTAGCTTCATGCGAAGGCGTCTCAGTCACATCCCTACCCTACTCAACCTACTTTCGTGGTATCAAGCTCCTGCCGCCCGAGCTGGTTTGCACCTAAAATTAAATAAAGATTTCTGTTTGCTTTTACAAGGAGTTGTGACCCGTGGGTCGTGTCTTTATTTTCATACTCATTATTGCCGCACTGGTGCTCATATGGATGGCCTTCGGGCCACAGACCTGGGGGCGCAACCAGGCGCAAAACTCTGCACCCGAGCCTAGGATTAAAGGCCCGGACGACGACGAAAATTTCTTGTGGGAGCTAGAAAAGCGACAGTTTAAACAACGCCGCGCCCAAGAAGAAGCCCAACGGCAAGAAGAGGAACGCATTCGTCGCGCCCAAGAGAAATACCATAAAGATTCGCAATCAGACGAGTCGGAAGACTAAACCGTACTTCCAATTAAGTTACCCTACCCTTATACTTTATGCATGACTTCGTATTCGTTGTCCATGAAGACGGCTCCTGCCCGCTCAGACCTCGATCGCGCAGCAGATCTGTTTAAAGTGTTAGGCGACCCCACCCGATTACAAATTTTGCAAATGATCGGCGATAACCAGCAACAAGAATTATGCTCCGCCGACATCTGCGCCGCTTTGAATATCTCAGCCCCCACGGTGTCCCATCACATTAAAAAACTACTGGGTGAAGGGCTAATCATCCGCAATAAACGCGGCAAGTGGGCATATTTTGAAGTCATGCCCACGAAATACCGCAAGGTTAGTCAGTTCATTCATTCCCTCTAATTCAGCCCAGCATAGGAATGCAACCCGGAAACCACCAGATTAATAAAGAACAAATTAAAGATCATGGTGGCCAAGGCCACGATATTAATAATAGCCGCCTTGCTATCGCGCCAACCAGCGGTAGCACGGGCATGCAAATACGCAGCATACAAAATCCAAGTGATAAACGAAACCGTTTCTTTCGGATCCCAACCCCAGAACCTGCCCCATGCGGCTTCCGCCCAGATCGCACCTAAGACTATGCCTAAGCCAAACAATGGAACCGTGATAATAACCGTGCGGTAGGCAATCGCATCTAGTGTTTTCGCACTGGGCAACGGTTTTGCCATTGCGCCAAAAAAGCCGGTCTCCTCGCCAACTGGTTGCCACATCCGCAGCAAGTACAAAAGCGAAGCCACGCCCGAGACCATTCCCACCGAAGCACCGATGGAAACGGTACCAACGTGAATGGCTCGCCAATACGACTGCAGCGCTGGTACCACGGGAGCCGAATCAACATACAATTTCGTCCCGCCGAAAAACAGCAATGCCAAAATGGGTGCCAGCACCCACGGCCACAGCACTTTTAGATCTTTACGCTGGAGATAAAGCGCTGCAACAATCATGGTGAACATGGTGATTTCGGTGATGTATTCATACAGGTTGCCAAAGGGGAACCGACCTGCGGCCAAGCCCCGCATCACCACGGAAGAAATGTGCACGATAATCCCCAACCACACCAGTGACTGGGTCATGCCACCAAATTTCTCTGCGCTTTGTTCCTTTTCCGCAATCTGCTTCTCTAGCTGTGCCACCTCAGCGGTATCAGCAGGTGGTGCTGCGGAATCTGCACCGGTGGTAACTAGTTCCGCTGCAGTGAGTCGTTTTTTCTCCCGCTCTAAATCAATAACGGCTAGCCGCTTGATATAAAACGTAACCGAAAGTGCTAGCGCCAACGAGTAAATAATAAAGGCGCTAAAAAAGGCATAGTCGGAAAAAACCGCGAGGGTATTGTCCACATTCATCTCACTTAAAACCTCTTTTTAGGGGAAAGTCTGGTTTAGAATACCTTGATTACTCACACCATCACACCCCAAACAGGGTCAATCCTCTTCCTCTTCCTCGGGTAGATCTAATAACTGGCGGTGAATCCGCTCATATTCCTTACCCCAGCCAGCTCGGTCGGTACGGGCTAGACCTGCAGTTTCAATAAACGTCACCTGATCGGTCACGGGCCTAATCCGCACCCACACCCTACGACGTTTCACTACCAACGAGCCCACCAGACTCACCAACGACATCAGAGTGAAAGCCAATACCCACCCCTGGGTCGGATCATAGGAAATCTGATAGTTGGCGAATTCTTCTGCCCCATCGAAGGTGATCTCAGTGCCATCATCTAAAGTCACTGACTCCCCCACTGCAAGGTTGACCCGTTCGATCTTTTGCAGCTGCCCAGTATGAATCAGCGTGGGATCCAGGAAAAATACCGACTGAGCATTGCCGGAATCTAACCCATTATCCCCACGGTAGACATCAATAGCTACCGCGGGATCATTCATCGCCGGATAGGCGGAACTGAGCAACTCATTATTATCCCCACTCCACGCTGCCGTGGGGGCGAAAAGTCCCTGAATGGTTAGTTGGTTTTGCCGTCGTTCATATAAATCAGGGTAGGTTCCAGCCGGTGGGTCAAACCGCACCACCCCGGAGGAAAGGAAGAACGTTAAATCATCAGGCCTAAACTGCACTGTCTGGGTGCGGCTTTCCCCATCGGGCCATTTCACGGTAAAGGTGGGGGCGAAACCATGCCCCTGCAAATATACGCGGTCACCAGCAACTCGGAGCGGGTGATTCACCTTCAAGGTGTAGTCGTGCCACTGGCTTACCGGCAGGTTGATCTCGTCACCAGCGGCATAGGAAACATCCGATTGGAAACTTGATGCTTGGCCATTAGGCAGGTAATCCGCGCTGAAATTATGTGCTTTGAGGCAGTAGGTGTTCAAGCCGGTGCCGTCAAAAAGCAAGCCTGCCCGAAACGAATCAAAATTAGCGGTAGCGGTATTGCAAAATTGAGAATTAACGTCTTTACGATCCGAGGCAATGACAATGACTTGGCCTTCGTAATAAATCAAGCGGCCAATGGCCAAAGCCACGAGCATCCCCACCAAACCTAAATGGAAGAGCAAGTTGTATAATTCCCGGGAATAGCCTTTTTCCGCCGTGAACGAACGCACCCCGGCGCGGTCTTCCTCCGGCTGGTAATCAGCGAGGTTCCAACCTTTAAATACTTGCTTGATCTCCGCTTCCACTTCAGCCAGTGGTTTTTCTACGCTCCCTTCGCCGTGCAGCGGCATCCGTTCTAGGATTTTTGGTGCCCGCACCGGCTTGGTTTTCATGGCTCGGTAATGTTCCAAGCTGCGGGGCAGAATACAGCCAATCAGCGATATGAACAGCAGAACTGCGATGGAGTTAAACCAGGTGGAGCTGAAGACGTCGAAAAATTGCAGCTTATCGTAGATTTCTGCCACCTTGCCATTATTGGCTATGTAGTCGGTGACATTATCGGCATTCAGCGAGCGCTGGGGCAACAGGGCACCTGGTACGGCACCTAATGCTAAAAGGAAAAGCAGCACTAAGGCGGTGCGCATGCTGGTGAGCCAGTGCCACGCCTTTTTGGCTAGAGCGATAAGAATTTTCACAACAGAGATCCTTTTCCTTTTGTTTTCGTTTTACCTGCTGCAGCCCAATTGTCTACAGCGCAGTAGCCCCAAATTCCAGGGTGATGAGTTGAATCCAGTTAATAAACTCACCCCATAATCCTGTGACCAGTGCGATGCCCACTAGAATCAATGCCACACCGCCTATGGTTTGAATCGTGCGCGAGTGGCGTCTGAGAAAACCCACGCCGCTCATGGCCGCCGCTGAGCCGAAGGCTAGCAAGAAAAACGGCAGGCCCAACCCAACGCAGTAGCCGATTATCATCAGCACTCCCCGGGCGGCCGTTGTTCCCTCAGTACCTGCGGAAATGCTAATAATCGCGCCTAAGGTCGGCCCAAGACACGGGGTCCAGCCCAGGGCAAAAACCCCGCCCAGTAGGGGCGCACCTAGCCAGGTGGTCCATTGTTTGGGCTGAAAACGTTTATCTTCCTGCAGGAAGGGAATCCAGCCTAAAAACACCAAGCCCATGATGATGGTGATGATTCCACCGATTTGGGTCAGCCATTTACCGTTTAAGGCCAAGGCGCTGATGGCGCCGAATACGGTTACGGTAGCAAGGAGGAAAACAACTGTGAATCCGGCAATAAACAGCAAGGCGGCAGCCGCAACCTTGTAGCGGCCGGTTCGTGCTACTCGGACTCCGGTTGTCGGCTCGGTTATGGTGTGCCCGCCGGAGATTGAGGCTAGGTAGCTGATGTAGCCCGGCACCAGTGGCACTACACATGGGCTGGCAAAAGAAACCAGACCAGCCACTGCGGCGGCGAAAAAGCCGAGGATAATTGGTCCCGTTGCCGCCGTGGTTGCAAATAATTCACCTAGATTACTCATTGCTTTTTGTATCTACTGCAGTGGTTTGATGACTTCCATTAATTCTGCGGCGGTCACCTGCTTTAAGAAAACCACCGCCGGTCGATGCTGTTTGTCTAGCACAATGGTGGTAGGAACTGCAGTTGCAGGCAAACCTCCTAGTTGGGCTGCAAGTTTAAACGGCGGGTCGTAGATGCTGGGATATGTCAGACCGTTGTCAACAATAAAATCTTCGGCCAACGCTTCGGTGTCCCGGACGTTAATACCAATCACGCTGCCGCCGGTTTTCTCTAGCATTTCATTGACTTCTTGCAGGTCATCGACTTCAGTGCGGCAGGGTCCGCACCATTGCCCCCATGCGTTGAGCACAACCACGCCATTATCGTAGTCGCTTAAAGAAATAGTCTTGGAACTATCGCCCACGGCGGGCCCGGAAATATTATTAATGGGCGCGCGTTCTGATTCTGGGTAGTGAATCACCGTTTCCCCACCTGGTGCGTGGAATTGGAAGCTATCGCCCACCGCCACGGCATTCGTGCCAGCGGTATTGTTCTCACCACAGGCGGTGAGGGCGGATAAGCATAACGCCGAAAAGGCGATAATGGCTTTGCGCATTAGATCTCCTGTGCCGGTTCGCTGTAGCGGTAATCTAATAATTCGTCGCCGTCGAAAACCAAGGAGGTGACACTGGCTAGATCGCACACCCGCGCAGCTGGATTGTGCGCAAGGGTTTTTTCTTGCATGAGCCGCTGCACGCACACGATGGGCAATTGGTGCGACACCAATACCGCTTCCCTACCGCTTGCGTTACGACGCGCATCATGGACCGCCGCCATCATCCGTTCCGCGATGTCAATGTAGTATTCCCCCCAGCTGGGTAACGTGGGATTGATTAATAACGGCCAGCGTACTGGGTGCCATAACTGTGACCGCCACGACCGTACCCGCAATCCTTCGAACTGATTACCAGCATCTAATAATCGTTCATCTATTCAGACTTCTAAACCGGTAACCACGGCCAGAGGAGCGGCAGTCTCTCGGGAACGTTCCAGCGGCGAGCTAAGTAACAAGGCCACATCGTGACCTTTAAATACTTGAGCAGTACGCGCCGCCATGGATTCCCCGCGTGACGAGAGGTGGTAGTCGGGGATGCGACCATAGAGAATCTGCTCTGGGTTAAACACCTCGCCGTGTCGAACAAGATGAACAATGGTGGTACTCATGGAACCTTCCATATAAGGGGTTGTAACGTCGCATTAAAACTTACCGTGCTTGAGCACTTTTCGCCTATCGACGCCACCAGCTGCTCGTTATAGCTACCACCCAACCATTTCCCACCAACCCGCATAGCCTTAAAACGGTGCGTTAAGGCTATGCGCCCTTCCCTGATCTGTATGAAGAAATGGTTTGTTAACTCTTAGGAGACGAACCTTCTAGAGCGCCACGAAGGGGCGCTGCGCAGCCACGCAGTACAGTACCGCGAAAACAAGGTAACCCAGTGGTGCAACGAACAAGCCGCCGATGACTGTGAACGAAGCTACGAGGGTAATGAGCCATATCAGCACGCCGGCCAGAATGATCTGTCCGGGATTGGTTTTCAGAGTTTCATAGGAGTGCCGGAAAGTATCTGCAACCCCCAGCTGCGGATTCATGATGGCAGCAAATGGTACGAACAGGAAAGCAATGGCAGCGAAAATACCTGGGATGATGCAGAGGAACGTGCCTACCGTGACCACCAAGCTGTAGAGAATACACATACCGAGGGTTTTTCCGATTCCTGCGACTTTAAAGAAATCACCGACAGAAATCGACTCACCTTGGACCGTCCGCACCGCATTACGGTAGCAGTTAACAGAAAAGACCAGACCAGCAATGAGCACAATCACATAAACCAGCACAGCGATAAACCAGCCACCCGGAGTGAATGTCGTTACTTCCGCAACACCATAACCGGATGAACCACCAGCAGCCACTTTCGTAGTTTTCGGCGCTACGGCAACCATGATTATGAACGCCACGAACACAATGACAAAGAATGCCAACATTGACAGCAGCCACGGAGCTAGTTGACGGGTGTAGTGCCGCCACGCGATCTGGAGTGCTTGCGTCGCCTCAATTTTCGGCTGCCCTGCTGGCATGGGCTGACCGCCAGCCGGCGGCGGTGGGAAAGATGGATTCTGATTGTACGTCATATAACGTATCCTTTCTGTCTTTGGACAACGGCTGGATAGTATACCCACTCTAGGTCCGGGTAAATTAAAATCCGATTTTATCGGGGGTAATGTAAAAATAATTCTATTAGAAACTAATTATGTAAATGCTAAATTTTTAACCGTTGGTTTTAAGAGAAATTTTACTGGCATAAAAATTGCAGTAGATTCTATTTTATACCTAGATAGTTGGCTAAATCACTGCCTAAATCAAGGAATTTACAATAGTTTTGCTTATTTGGAAGTGAAGGCCTAGGCCATAATTGATGAGAGTAGCTTCTTTTGGCAGGGCAGGTAATTTCTAAAAACTAGAAGCGTTAGCTTTCTAGGACCGAGAGGATTGTTGTGGAGCTAGATATTCACGCGGACATCGTGGCAGGTAAATCTTTAGGTGGCATACAGCTTTTAAGCGAGGTGGGCAGTTATTGGTCTTTGCTCCGGGAAGAAAAGTCAAAGCTCCAGCTGGATTACCACCAAGGGGAAATTCACACGGTTGTCTACGCACTAAAAAGCAAATTCATGGAGATAAATGTTGATGTTCGAACTGGGCTGATCTATAAGGTATCAGCCCTACCGGGATATGCTGGGAATTTCCTCGGGTGGATCAAGATTGGCACGCCCATGCCAGAGGTCTGGGAGGCAGAATTAGACTTTGACTACGATGATGCAGAAATGGGTTTCTTTTCTGCTAGGTTCCCAGGGATCAGTTTGGAACCGGACATTATCGATCCGCTAGAAGAAGATTTTCCGTCCCTGACAGTTGGCGCGATAACCATTGCCGATCCTGAGTACATTAAAAAGGCTAATGCCGCCGCTGCGGGACGAATGAGCTGGGAAGATTTCAAAAAACACTTTTGCCAAGACGAGACTTAGCCGGTATAAGGTCTCATACCTTATACGATGGGTCAGAGAGGCCGCCATAGCTTTTAAACAGAAAAGGCAATAAACTAGGCCATCAATGCAGCATCCCACCCCGCAGGAAAGAAAATGAGCGACTTCGACCAATCTAAGAACATCGCCCCAGCAGACCTCCCCGATGCCACCCCAGTACCAAACTTCAATTCCGAAGCAGAAGAACTCCAATACTGGTTCGACCTCACGGGAGGAAACACTGAAGGTACCCACTCCCATTCCACCCGCGCATGGTTTAAAAGCATGGTTGAACTGGTTAAATACCACGAGGATGCCAATGAAACCGTTCCCATATCAGAAGTCATTTTAGGCACCGTTGGTCTGCTATCGGACTTAGAAACCCGAATCGAAGCATTAGAAGCTAACGCGGGTATCGCCCCCGATCTCACAAGCGACACCCCACCAACCAAAAACTAACTACTCGCCCGCTTGAGCTGCCGCCTTTGCTGCCACTGCCAAGGCGGCTTCAATCTTCTCGAAATCCGCGTCAGTCAATGCTGAAGAAACAAACCAGGTTTCGAAAACACTCGGTGGTGCGTACACCCCATTGTCTAACAAGGCATGGAAGAATGGGGCGAACCGGAACGTCTCGGCGGCTTTCATATCGGCAAAATTATGCCCTTCACCTTCCGCGAACCGGATAGAGAACATGGTGGCCGCGCGCTGAATATGGTGTGCTACGCCTTCCCTGGTCAACGCATCATGGATCAGCCCGCTGAGCCGATCAGCATTGGCACGAATGACGTCGTATACTTCTTCGGTCGCAAGCTCTAAGGATTTCTTTCCTGCAGCCATGGCCACCGGATTACCCGATAAGGTACCCGCCTGATACACCGGCCCAACCGGTGCTAAATACTCCATGATCTCGGACCGCCCGCCAAAAGCCGCAGCTGGCAAACCACCGGAGATTACCTTGCCAAAGGTCGTTAGATCACCAGCGACACCATCAACGCCGTACCAACCAGAATAAGAAGTGCGGAAACCGGTCATCACTTCATCGAGAATCAGCAGCGCACCATTGGCGTGGCATAGTTCTTTTAGCCGGGCATTGAACTCGTTTTGTGGTGCGACGGTTCCCATATTGCCTGCCGCGGCTTCGGTAATCACACAAGCGATCTGGTCAGGATTCTCAGCGAACGCCTTCCGGACTGCTTCAAGATCGTTATAAGCCACCACAATGGTGTCCGCAGCAGTCGCGCCAGTCACACCCGGGGAATCTGGCAGCGCAAACGTAGCCACCCCAGAGCCTGCGGCAGCCAACAGAGCATCCACATGCCCGTGGTAGCAGCCATCAAACTTAATGATCTTCGGCCTTCCAGTAAACCCCCGCGCCAGCCGCACTGCCGACATGGTGGCTTCAGTCCCGGAATTGACCATACGCACTTCTTCGACACTGGTGCGTGCGATGATCATTTCCGCCAATTCCAGTTCCGCCTCGGTCGGGGCACCGAAGGAAAGCCCTGACTGCGCTGCTTCGGTCACGGCTGCAATGATCTCAGGATGCGCATTGCCCAGCAGCATTGGCCCCCAGGAATTTACCAGGTCAACATAGGCATTGCCGTCGACGTCGAAAAGCTGCGAGCCTGCGGCACGTTCGATGAAGCGAGTCTGGCCGCCGACAGAACCAAACGCCCTGACCGGGGAATTTACCCCGCCGGGGATCAGTTTGCGGGCGCGTTCGTGAAGTTTGGTGGATCTGCTAACGTTATCCGAAGTTTTGGTCATGCGTTTATTGTATCGCTGCAGCAGCTTATCGACGACCTCAGCCAGCCACTCACACTCCTCGGCGTAGGGGTCGCCGCTGGCGCTATTTTGCTAGATCTTCTGCGTATGTATTGCTCCAAATGGCAGCACGTAAATATCTCAGGCCCTATCCGGCATACCATGCAAACTGGAAAACGAACTAAAAGTAATGAAGACACAGCCATTTTATGGGGAATGGAATACCCGTTATCGTGGATAACGAGACAGCTAATATCATTACAGCGACAAGGGTTTAATGATGGATTTTAGAATCACTTACGACCGAGAAGCAGACGCTGCTTATCTGTGTCTTACAGAAAACTCTACACATTCTGTCCAGCAGATTTCAGGAATTACCCTTCCAGATATGCTAGGTGAAATTGAAATAGATTTAGACAGCGCTGGGCGAGTTATTGGAATCGAATTTGTTCACGCTTCTCAGATTCTCCCTAGAGAAATGATTGACCAAATATAGAAGAGGCCATCGACTGGGCTAAGTCCCGTGCTAAGGGCAGGGTATTTGCGGTCTTAATGGGGATAATGGAAGCGTTGCCAGCGACAGAGCATCTAAAACTCATCCGGCTATACGGTGAGCATCCTTCCGAAAGCGAATACTATGGATCGCCGCAAATTGGGATTTTTACGCCCTAGAAATCCATCGGTGATGGGTTACGAAACTCCTCCTCCCACCCAACGAGTTCGATCCCAATGAGTGTTCCATCTTTCGCAACGTCCACGGCACCTGCTAGATCGCCGTTTGCCCAGAATAACGGCAGGCACCTGTCAAATACTGGCTTCTGCTCGGCGGGATGATGAACTTCCGTATACAAACCAGTATCCGTGATTTGAACTGTTGCTGGGTATTCTTTTTCCTTGGGCATAGACAATGCCTTTCGCTAAGCTCTGGTTAGCACACTTAATGCCATTTTATTAATAAAAACCTTATTCCGTCCCACCTGTTCTTCCTCCAGTACGCCAGCTGCCGCAAGCGATTGCAGCCATTGGGATACCGTCTGCCGTTTAGCCAATCCGCTATCTACAACATTACTTATTCGGATATATGGATGAACGAAAAGTAACTCGGCAAGTTCTTTAGCTGGACCGATACGGCCTATTGTTTTGATTTTTTCTTCGGTTTCATCTTGGGTAGTACGCAAGTCATCAATCAACTGTGTGGCGGCACGCGCAGTTACTTCAACGCCGTTAACCATAAATAGGATCCAATCCACCCATGCCTGTTCGGCTGTTACTGCGCGGAGCAGGCGGTAGTATTCTGTCTTGTTCTCAACGATATAACCCGACAAGTACAAAACCGGCAACGTGAGTATATTCTCCTGTATCAGGTAGAGAATGTTCAGAATACGCCCCGTACGACCATTACCATCGTAAAACGGGTGGATAGCTTCAAATTGATAATGCGCCAAAGCCATCACAACTAGACCATCAAGGTCATAGTCCCCATAAAGAAAACGTTCCCATGCCGATATTTTTTCTAAGATGACATCGTAACCTTCTGGTGGAGTGTATACCTTACTGCCTTGCAGTGGGTCGCCAATATAAGTTCCAGGGGTACTACGAATCAGGCCGGGACTATCGCAAATGAGTTGGCAGACCAGTTGCGCAGTTTTTAGTGACAACGGGCGAGATAAACTCTCCACCCCCTTATGAAGAGCATAGTTGTACCGCAATGCTTCCCGAACCGCTGGTGTAACCTCAGTATCCACCTGCCAAACCGCACGGAATAGTTCATCGTTGGTGGTGACTATATTTTCAATTTCACTCGATGCCTGTGCTTCTCGCAGTGGGATAGTCTGGGTAATAATCGCTGGATTAGGGATTAATCGGCACGCGGTATTCAATTCTGCCAGCGCTTCCCTGGCTGCGATTACTGCTTTAAGCACAGGTTTTGTCTCCACCTCACAGGGCGGCGGGAGCGGGGGTAACGTGTTATAAGGCTGTCCGGGATCAAATTCTAAAGACATACCTCCCAGCCTAACGTGTCGAAATTTCGCCTAAAAATCGACACGTTTCCGCTATATGTCGATTCCATCGACATATCAAGACACGTTCGCCCCTACCTCGCGGGCTTGGGCGATGACCGCTGGCACACCCACACCAGCAACCCAAGAACCTACTACCTCAATGCCATCGACCTCATCAATTGCCGCCAGCACCTCAGCCACCCGCGTGAGATGCTCTGGGGAATACACCGGTAGGCCGCCAAACCAGCGTTGCACATAGATTTCATCTAAGCCTGCCGCCCTGCCATCGAAACCTGTGATGGTGTGTAAATCATCCAACGCCTGATCCACCAACAGGTCCTCCTCAGCGCGGGTGAAAGCATCGTCGCCAAACCGCCCAAAGGAAGCCCGCACTAATGCCCCACCACGCTGTCCTAGATGCGGCCACTTCTTGGAGGAAAAGGTGAAGGCCTTCGCTTTAACGGAATCTTCATCCGCAGCCACCAATACCCCGGAATTATCCGGCAGTCCGTCAGCCGAGGCGAATTTCATCCCCACCACCACTGAAGAAGCCAACTGAATGGCCTTGAGCGAAGCCACCGCCTGTGGAACAGTATCTTTAATCAGCATGGCGGTGGTGGGTGCCGGGGTGGCGAAAATAACCTTATCGTATATGCCTTCACCTGCGCCTTTAAGCACAAAACCATCGTCTTTCCGCGCTACCGATGAAATGAAGGCATCAATGTGAATCTGCGCTTGGGACTGTTCCGCCAAAGCCTCATAAAGCTCGGCATATCCACCCGCGAAGGCTGCAAAGACCTGAGGTTTATAACCCGGTGCCTTGGCTTCATTATTGGCATGCCTGCGATCAAGCATCCGCTGTACCGCTGCAGATAAGGTAACTTTTTCCCCAGCTTGCGCCATATCGTCGAAAGTACGCGCCAATTGCGGCACGGTAGCACGAATACCAAGATCATCCGACAAACTGGAGTACACCCCACCTTGTAATGCCGACACCACCCGATCGGTGACCTGCTTGCCATAACGCTCGGTTACTAACTCACCCAGCGACATTTCAGTTTCACCAGCAACCCACTCGATACCCAGCGCGCTCGCTTCGGCATCAATGCGGGCGGCGGTTTCGGCGTCGACAAGCGAAGCGACCGCAGCGCTGGTTGCGGGAATACCCATGATGGATTCGGTGGGCATATTGTGCTGCTTCCCGCCGGAGTACAACAAGGATGGCAGCCCAGAGGGCGCGCGTAGGGAATCACCTAAGCCGAGCTGTTGGAAGAATTCCATGGCGTCTTTCCGAAACGCCAAAAAGGCTTCGGCTCCCATGTCAGTGGGGCCTGCGCTAAACGGCACGGTGAAAAGTTTTCCGCCAATGCGGTCGGCGGCCTCGAAAATGTCGATGGTGGCTGCTGGGTTGCGGTGGTGGATTTCCCAGGCGGCTGTCAGTCCTGCTAAACCAGCGCCAATGATCGCGATGCGCACGTTTTCCTTCGTTTCTAGTAGGTGTGGATGATTTCGACGGCGCGGGTGATCGCGTCGGGATTGGTATGAGGAAGCACCCCGTGCCCCAAGTTGAAGATGTGCCCGGTGGCTTCGCCTGAAGCAATAGCCCGGTCAGCTTCTGCACAGATGCGGGCGATTTCTTTTTCTAATGCTGCCTCATCTGCAAATAGCAAAGCGGGATCAAGGTTGCCTTGCAGCGCTTTGGGGCCAGAAACTGCGCTAATCCGAGTTGCAGCCTTATCGAGTGGTACCCGCCAGTCCACGCCCATGACCTCTGAACCGGCTTCGCTCATAGCCGCTAGCAGTTCGCCGGTGCCCACGCCGAAATGGATTCGGGGGATGCCCGCGTTAGCGATGGCGCGCATGATTTCGGTGGAGTACGGCAGCACATGCTCCCGGTAGTCGCGTTCCGTTAAGAACCCTGCCCAAGAATCAAAAAGCTGCATGGCATCAATGCCTGCTGCGATCTGGATTTCTAGAAAGCGAATAATGGTGGGTGTGAGTTTTTCCATTAGCGCATGCCATGTCTGCGGTTCGGTGTGCATCATGGCTTTGGTTTTTTCGTGATTTTTACTCGGTCCACCTTCAATTAAATAGCTGGCCAGCGTAAACGGTGCCCCTGCGAAACCAATCAACGCTTGATGAGGTTTGAGTTCCGACAAAATCAGCCCAATGCCTTCAGCTACTTCCGGCACGTCTTGCTCTAACACCGCTAGCTTTTCGACGTCCCCCGCCGTTTCCACCGCTTGCTCCATCACGGGACCGCGGCCTGGCACGATTTCTACCGCTACCCCAGCGGCTTTTAGCGGCACCACTATGTCCGAGAATAAAATAGCGGCATCGACATCATGGCGGCGCACAGGCTGCAAGGTGATTTCTGCTAGCAGTTCCGGCATGAAACAGGAATCCAACATATCAATGCCTTCCCGAACCTTCCGATATTCCGGAAGTGATCTACCGGCTTGCCGCATGAACCAGACTGGCCTGCGTTGTTGCTGTTTATCAGGGTCCAAGGCATCAAGGAGTGGGGCGTCGATCAAGGTGCGCCTAGCGGGAGAATGAAAAACAGTCGGCATGGCTAAAAAGTATGCCCCCAAATCCAACTTTTGCAAAGCAAGCGTAACCTATTCTCCACCCGAGATAGTGGGGGTCGGGGAACCAAGTGATCGCTCAAGATTGTGAAAACATTCGGCAGCTTTTAAGTGTGCCGCTTTTTCACTGGATAAATTTTATGTTCAGGGTCGTACCAGAGAATGCGAAACAAATTTCCAGAACGAAACCCCCATAATCGCTTTTTCCCGCTAATTCTAACCCGCTCATTCTAAAACGATAGATACGTTCTTCAGGTTGATTAAGTTGCCTCAGGCGCTTTTGCGCAGAAGAAACTAAATCAGTTACTGCGTGGTCATGATTTCGTCTATGTCCACCAGCAACTTCGGCTTCACTTTCCTTCCAAGTCTTCTGAGATAGATTCTCAAGAAATTTCAAAAGCTCTTCTGTTTCACTTGTCGAAAGATCCCAGCGCACCCTCTCGATAGTGGAATTCGAATGAGTTCTCGAGCCGTCCAGCAAATATTTTCATCCTGATAGCTAGTGCCACCCGTAGCGCTAGCGGGTACTGTTTTTGTATTCGCGATAGGAGTAACTGGGCGGAACATGTCTACCACCAGCATTATTACGTTGTTTCGCGAGCTTCTTTTGTTGCCGTTTACCCATGATCTAGACAGCAGCCGCTGACTGCAGTGCACTGTAAAAATCTTGCATTACTTCAAGATTCACTTCATTACTAGATGGTGCGCCCGGTGGAACATTTTCCCGCGCTTCTCGCCACGGTCGTTCCCCATGCGCTAAGTCACTGAGCTGTTGTCCCGATAGATCCCCGTAAGCCTCAAGTACTGCATCAATGGTTTCTTTCTCTGCAGTGGATAGATGTGCTGAGTCGCCAGGGAATAGCTCACTATTGGCATTAAAATGCCCGCGGTGACACTCGTACAAGTCCCTTATTACAGGACCGTTTGCCCAAGCTTCAATACGAGATGGAAAAAGTGGTTTTTCGTCCCACACCAGACTCCACGCTTGTGCATAATAAACTAGCTTCTGTAGTTTCATGGTGCTGATCTCACCTTGATGTTCCAGGATATACCTAGCAACGTCATTAACACTTACCATGTTTTTACTCCGCCTAAATACATCATTATTTGCTAGTTTAAATATACATTTTAAACCCTTGTGGCCCCTCCCCTTCTAAGCAAACGTCCGCCCCTTAGTCGAGCGCAGCTCAATGAAGATCGACGAAGCCAGCATTAAAACGGTGGCCAGCATGGGGTGCAAAATCCCAGCACAAGCCGCAACCAACGCCACACCATTGTAGGTCCAAGCAAAGAGGAAGTTGGTATTAATCAGCCGGTTTAGCCGACGAGCACCGGCAAATAACCAGGGAATGGGACTCGTTTGACTTCCTAGGATCACCACATCAGCGGCGGTTTGTTCTAGGTCTTCTGGGGTGGGCAGGCTATTCATGGCCCCGAGGAAAATGCCCACACTGGCTACTTTGAAGCAGGAATTAACTGAGCTATCCCCCACCATAGCCACGGTCGCCCCATGGTTATGCACGCTACGTAGAGTCTGTGCCTTATTATTAGGCTGAATACCAGCCAGCACATGAGACACTCCCACTAGGTCGCCGTAACGACGTGCCACCGGATAGGTATCGCGGCTTAACATCATGGTTTCGATCCCCATGGCCTCTAGCTCATCCACGGACCAAGTGGCGTCGGCTTTGGCGTCGTCGTGAAGCGTAATCACACCCCGGTCTTTGCCTTTCCAGCGCACCACCAGTGGTGTCCCGCCAGAAACCGCAGCGGCGGCCAACCGACCGGTGAGGTCAGACAGGTTACGGGGACGCCACAGCATAGCCTCAACGGTGCGCATTTCGATTTTCCCCGAAGGTGTTGGGTAGGGAATTTCTACCATTCCCATAAAACTGCCCAGCTCATCAATCTCGAAGTGGCTTACTTCAATCCACCCGGGGATGGTGTCATCAAAGGAGTGATCTCGTGACTCCCGAGCTGCCCGAATCAGAGCGCGGGATACAGGGTGATCCGATTCCAGGGCTAACGCACCCGCAACCCGGAGTACCAGATCTGGGTTTTCACCCCGGTCAGCGGTGACTGTTTCCACATTCATTTCGCCGTCGCTTAACGCACCAACCCGGTTGAAAATGATCGTATCCACCCGATCCAGACGACGTACGGTGGTAGCGGCCCGAATTAGAACACCGCGCCGGGCGGCATGTTCAATACCCTGCCGCATAGCTACCGAGGCCGATACAGCCAATGCTACTGGTGCTACACAGCCTAATACCGCCAAGGTGGTAGCAAATGCTTGGTAAACATTATTGGTAATCAACGCCCAAATCGCGAAATTAACCGGCGCAATCAACATCGCTAATGGCACCAAAACCGAAGCGGTCTTGGTAGCAACTACATCGGAGTGATGCTGATTAATCGAAGCCGCGCTCACCCAGCGGCTCACCGCCGCCAACCACGTGCGGTGTCCCGTTGAAGCCACCCGAATTTTCAGTGCCCTTTCCCCATTAACGCAACCGGCATACACCTTGCCGTTCACTTTGGCGATAATCGGATCAAGCCCCAGCGCCGAAGCATCTACGGTAGAGCTTCCGCCAATCACTGTGCCATCGACCGGGATGATCTCACCGGGAGGAACAATTATGTCATCACCCACATTGAGCTTTTGCACTGGAGTATCTTTTTCCGTTATTTGCCCCGTGGTGCGTTTTTTCACCACCACCTTAGCGGTAGCAGTTGGGCAAGGTTTGTATTGAGCTAATTGATCCAACAAGCTGGTGCGGGTACGCCGCACAATGAGCCGGCCCGCTAACAGAAATAACGTCGTACCGCAGGCCACGTCGAAAAACAGCGGGCTGTTTTCAAAAGACGAAGGCATTAGTGCGTTGTATTCCAAGTTCACCCGGTAACTGGGATCACCGACCGAGGTGGCTACTAACACTATGACCGACCACACATAGGCCAATAAAATAGCAACCGAACTGGCACCATCTAAGGCGGACATTCCCCGCCGTAACCCACCAGCGAGGGCACGGTGGAAGGGATAAGCGCCATAACTGACCACCGGAAGTGTTAACAGTGCTACCACCCACTGCCAGTAATCAAACTGAAAATGTGGCACGTAGGTAAGCAATAACACCGGTAGGGTCAGTGCTAGGCTTACAAATAACCGTGGGCGAGTAACCAGCGTGGGGGCGGTAAACAGCACATCGATAGGTTCTTCGCGTTCAGCGTGCCGTTCCGAATGATCTAAAAAGCCTGCTTTGCGGGCAATCTCAAAATTTCGTTGCTCTTCTTGCAGATGTTTTTTACGCAAGGCTAAACGCGCAGCCAAATACCGCCGCCTGCGCCGATACTGCCGACTTAACCGGCTATGGCGTCCCTCTTCAACATCAGACCACGCTAATCGACGCTGCAACGACGATTCCGTCAACGTCGCAGTAATGCCAAAGGCTGCGAAAATATCCACAATAGCGGCAATTTCGACATTCCGTAATGCCGTTATCCACGCCATTTGGGAGCTATAAACAATCCGAGACTTCACCCCAGCCAGCGATTCTAGGGCTTCTTCTATTTCCCCGATGGTCGCGGCGTGTTCCAAGCCAGATAGTTCAAAGGCAAAAGAAGTGCGACCATTATAAAGCGCTTCCCGCTCGGCTTCGTCAGGATCAACCGTCTCTCCAGATGCGGTGAGAACACCAGCTACCGCCGCTGCTTCTTTCGCCGCATCAATGGCACTATCTACAGATTGCTGTAGATCCTTGTCAGGATGATTAGTATTGGCCATTGCTCATGCACCTTTATTTACTATCACGACGCATATTTTCCTGCAGTTGGCGCAAGGGGGCTTCACCGCTCCACGTAATAGTCTCGTCTTTAGAGCACAAGATAACGGCTACTACCCCGATCACCCCAATGATGATCCTTAAGCTGCCATCAATAGCGAACAGCGCCAAAGGTACCGACCCCACTGGGGAAGCGGCGAACGCGATTAATCCTCGTAGCCCGAGATAAAACCCAAAATACGTCAAACCTCGGCGGGCAAAACCCACGAATCTACCTTTGCGATTTAAGGTAATAACCATCCAACATAAAACCCCAACAATGCAGAGGGAT
>CAUQSW010000039.1:0-28597 GCA_963520895.1 uncultured Corynebacterium sp.
CTGTTGGCGATCCCCATCACCCGGGTCGTGGTGCCCGGCATCAGGCCGCGCACCCCCTACCCCCACCACCCCACGGGAGGGGCCGTGACCCCAGGGGTGCCCCCCCACCCCCCACCGCCCCCCCTGGAGCACGACGACTCCGACGACCCCCCCGACCCCCACCACGACGACTAATTCACCTGCCGCCAGATAGACCACCTCGATCCGCACCCGCATTTTAGGCTGGATCATGCTTGTGGTGTTCACGGCATTAACCTGCGTGGTCTATCTCACTGATGCTATTCGCCGCAATGAAATCCACAATCAGGCCAACACTGCTGTGCTGCAGGAAATTGATGAATTCCGGGCATTCATCGACAAGTCCCCCACCCCCTTGAAAAACTCCAAGGAGGTCGTAGAGGCCTACCTCAGCCAGGAAATCCCCCACGATGGTGAAATTATGGTCGGCCAGATTAATGGTGTGGTGGTCGAGCAAAAAACCGAGCGAAAGCCCGGAACTCCGCAACAATACCAACAACTACTGAAAATAGTTTTCACTTCGCCGAATAATTCCGGAATCACCGAGTCCGTGCACTGGGGCAGAGTGGAAATGTCCTCCCCCAATCAGAAAAAACCAGATTACTTCGTCGTAGCCGTCTCCACCGCCGACGCCTACAAAGAGCTGACCACCCAAACCCAAATCCTGATTGGGTTAGGGGCCGTCATCATGGCTATCGCCATCTTGATGGCGTGGCTGATTTCCAATCAGATCATCATCCCTATCCGCAGCCTCGGGAACGTCGCCAATCAGATTACAGATTCAGATTTAACCTCTCGGGTGCCAGTCACCAGCGATGACGAAATCGCCGACCTGGCACGTACATTTAACCGTATGCTGGATCGGATTGACACCGCATACAAAATCCAACGCCAATTCATCGACGACGCTGGCCACGAACTGCGCACCCCCATCACCGTCGTACGCGGAAACCTTGAACTACTCGAAACCGCCACCGAAGAACAACGCAAACGCTCCATAGAATTGTGCACCAGCGAACTTGATCGCATGACCCGCATGGTCAACGACCTACTCACCCTCGCCAGCGCCGACTCCCGCGGCTCAGACTTCCTCCACCTAGCCGCCACAGACCTCAGCGAACTATGCATAGACATCGAAGACAAGGCCCACATGCTCACCGCTGGGCGCGCCGAAATGCGGTCTATCGCCGAAGGCGAGGTGCTTATCGACGCCCAACGCATCACCGAAGCCATCCTCGAACTCGTCCGCAACGCCATGAAATACACCAACGGCAACTCGCCGATCACGATCAACTCCACCAATCACAACGGCCAGATTAGGTTCAGCGTCACCGACTATGGCATCGGCATCCCTAAAGACACCCGAGAGCAACTGTTCCTCCGCTTCAAACGCGGCCAACGCCCCGAATCTGAACAACCGACAACAAAAGGTGCCGGTCTAGGCTTATCCATCGTCAAAGCCATAGCCGAAGCCCACGGTGGCCACCCCTGGGTAGAAAGCACCCTAGGAACAGGCTCCACCTTTGGCATCACCATCCCTACTCGACCAGTAACACCGGAAGGAACCCAACCATGAGCAGAATCCTCATTGCTGAAGACGACACGGGCATCGCAGAATTCATAGCCCGCGGACTTGAAGCAGAAGGCTACTCCTGCGACGTGGCCGACAACGGACCAGTTGCTTTTGGCATGGCCCGCTCCGGTGCCTACCAACTCATGATCCTCGACCTGGGTCTACCCAACATGGACGGCGCTGATGTCCTAGAACAACTACGCGCACTCGGAACCACCCTGCCGATCATCGTGCTCACCGCGCGCACTGGACTGGATGACCGCATCCGCACCCTAGAAGGCGGCGCCAATGACTACATGCCCAAACCTTTCCAATTCGCCGAGCTGCTAGCCCGGGTGCGGCTGCGCCTGCACGACAGCCTAGAAACAGCAGCAAACAACACGGCGCAATTAGAACACAAGGGTTTAATCCTAGATTTGAAAGCCCACCGCGTGCGCGTGGACAACAAATGGCGCGACCTATCCCGCCGCGAACTCGGCCTGCTAGAAACACTCATGCGGCATCCCGGACAAATACTTTCACGCCAGCAATTACTCAGCCTCGTGTGGGGCATGGACTTCGACCCAGGTTCTAACGTGGTAGACGTCTACATCCGCACCTTAAGAAAAAAGATCGGCGCCGAAAAAGTAGAAACCATCCGGGGCTCCGGCTACCGACTGAAATAAAACCGGACATGAAAAAAGGTAAGCAACCACAATCGGCGCTTACCTTTCAATCAGAACTTTTCAGATTAGTCCCGCCAACCGCGATCCCGGTTCCGACCACCACGGCCACCACCGCGACGATCATCGCGATCAAAATTACGGCCACCTCGGCCGCCGTCGCGATCCCGGAAGTTATGGCGACCACCACGGCCACCACGATCCATCGAAGCTCCACCTTTGTCACGCTCCATGTGGATCAACTGACCAGAAATCCGAGTGTCCCGCAGATTGTCAAACACACTCTTGGGCAAATCCTTCGGCAATTCCACCAAGGTGTGATCCACCGCAATAGTGATCCGGCCGAAGTCCTTATTAGACAATCCACCCTCATTAGCCAACGCACCCACGATCGCGCCGGGGCGCACATGCTGCCGCTTACCCACCGCGAGGCGGTAGATGGCCATGTCTTTGCCGGAGCGCTCGAAGCGATCACGGCCACCACGGCGATCATCACGATCGTCGAAACGATCTCGGCCGCGGCCACCACGACGGTCGTCGCGGTCGTCGAAACGCGAGCGGCGATCGCGACGCTTCTCCGGTGGGGGCTCTTTCATTAAGAACTCATCCCCGGCGCGGGCCTGGGTGGCGAGCGCAGCGGCGATGTCTTCGAGCGGAACGTCATGCTGCTCGGAATACGCCTTGACCAGATTACGGAAGATAGCAATCTGGGGGTTTTCTAGTGACTCGGTGATGGAATCGGCGAACTTTGCTTTCCGTGATTCGTTTACCTCATCAACGGTGGGCAGGGTCATTTCCTCCAACGGGGCGTTGGTGGCGCGTTCGATATTACGCAGGAACCGACGCTCGCGGGGGGTGACAAACAAGATCGCCTCACCAGAACGGCCAGCCCGACCCGTGCGGCCAATGCGGTGCACGTAGGATTCGGTGTCAGATGGAATGTCGTAGTTGAGCACGTGAGAAATGCGCTCCACATCCAAACCACGGGCGGCAACATCGGTAGCCACCAAGATGTCTAACCGGCCGTCTTTTAATTGATCCACCGTACGCTCACGCTGCTGCTGAGCAATATCACCATTGATGGCAGCAGCTGAGAAACCACGGGCACGCAGCTTCTCTGCCAATTCTTCAGTCTCGTGCTTGGTGCGCACGAACATAATCATGGCTTCAAACTCAGTGACCTCAAGGATACGCGTCAAGGCATCCAACTTGTTGCGGTGCGCAACATTGAGGAAACGCTGGGTGATATTGGTGTTGGTACGAGTTTCAGATTTGACCTGAATCTCATGCGGGTCATTCATGTACTCCCGCGAAATCCGGCGAATGCTGCCGGGCATGGTGGCAGAAAACAGTGCTACCTGCTTGTCATCTGGGGTGTCCTCCAAGATGCGTTCCACATCTTCCTGGAACCCCATGTTAAGCATCTCATCTGCTTCATCTAGCACGAGGAAGCGCAGCTCGGAAATATCCAGCGAGCCCTTCTCTAGGTGATCAATCACCCGGCCTGGGGTGCCCACCACAATCTGGGCGCCGCGACGCAAGCCCGATAGCTGAATGCCATACGCTTGACCGCCGTAAATAGGCAACACTGAAATATCACGATCGAGGTGATCGGCGAAAGCCTGGAAGGAATCCGCCACCTGCAACGCCAACTCACGGGTAGGCGCAAGCACTAATGCTTGAGGATGGCGTACCTTCGGCTCAATACGCGACAAAATAGGCAGCGCAAACGCTGCGGTTTTTCCGGTACCAGTTTGCGCAAGACCAAGCACATCATGGCCTTCCAACAACACCGGGATAGTTTGGGCTTGAATAGGCGACGGGGTTTCAAAACCCACCTTAGAAATCGCCTTCAAAATGGACTTAGGCAGACCCAAAGTGTCAAAGCTAGGGCCCTGATCCTCTTCTGAGTCACTCTTAGTTTCTTCTACGTTGTCCGCCAGAACTTCCTGTTCAACAACTTTTTGTTCAGCGGAGTCGGTGGCCTCAGAAGTATCCGCAACCCTGGAGTCGTTCTCGTCCGCACCCGCGGAACTTTCGACTACCTGCGAATTGTCCTGAGATTCCGACACAATATTCTCATCCGGCCTAAAAGCGCTGCCGGTAGCGTCATCGGTAATACTCATTGCCCGACCAGATTACGCTAATTTCTACTGAACTGCGAATTTAGTGACAAGGCTCCTAAAAACCCAGGACTTTCGCCTGCGTCACGGTGACAAGATCTTGGCGTTACGACGCCCACCCTACCGCACCACTTCGCAAGGGTGGGCGGTGGGGTACCCCCGAGTATCCACCCTGCGGTAACCTATCTTAAGTAATTAATAAATCATCCTTTAATATCGACTGTGAACTACTCAGATGAATTTTAAACTTCGTACCTTGAGCTTTTTCAACAACAAAGGCGGCGTAGGGAAAACCACCTTATCAACCAATGTCGCCCACTATTTTGCCACCCACGGCAAACGGGTTTTGTACGTCGACTGCGATCCACAATGCAATGCCACGCAGCTAATGCTGACTGAAAAGCAATGCGAGGAAATCTACGGCAGCTCAGAAGACAGCTACGAAGTCTTAAGGAAATCCGTCACCAAATCGGTTTATTCGCTATTCATCCCCCTCATTGAAGGCGAACCTGTCATTGACTCTGACATCCACGTAGTTCACTCCAAACGATTCAAAGTTGACGTCCTTCCGGGCCACCCCAATCTGTCCCAGATTGAAGATGTCATGAGTGAATCCTGGTCAAATGCCATGTCACGCAAAACAGGCGATTTCCGCCGCATTCACTGGGCAGGCCAACTTGCAACCGCAATGGAAGACGCCGACCGCTACGACGTGATTTTCTTCGACGTTGGCCCCAGCCTCGGCCCCTTTAACCGCACCGTACTTCTAGGCTGCGATGCCTTCGTCACCCCTACCGCCACAGATCTGTTTAGTTACCACGCCTTCGGCAACCTAGCCCGATGGTTTGAAAAGTGGACCGCAGAATACTCAGAAATAGCTGAAGGCAATAAAGCTGCCTGGTCAGAAATCAGTGCTGACATCTCCTCAAAAACCAGGCCGCTGCGGCTTCCCGGTGAAAACGGCCGCAATCTGGAATACCTCGGCTACACGACCTTGGAATATATTAAGAAGACGGCTCGAGGCGAAGAACAATTAGTAGGAGCTTTCGAACGCTTCCGGGGCAAATTCGCTGACGAAGCAAATCGGATTGGCACTACGCTGTCATCAGTTCAATCTGATTACCTGCTAGGACATATCCAACACATGCATTCTATGCCTGCGTCTGCCCAAGATGGCTCCGCACCTATTGCAGACCTTGGGCGACAAGATGGTGTTTTTGGATCCCAGCTTGGACAACGCGATAAATATGTCAAGCACATTAATCATGTAGCGAAAAACGTAATGGATCGGTTTATTCGCTGATTATCTCCAGCGCAATGATCACGCAAGCCTCTGTTCTGCTGCGAAATATTCGAACATCGCCGGAGTCAGTGGCTTGTGCAGTGTTAGCTTCATATCCACGATACTGACTGATTTACCGTTTACCTGAATCTCACCATCTTTGGCTTCGCTAGGTGTCACTTCTCCCAGATAGTAGAATTCAGTTCCTTCAGCATCGTCCTTCTTAACAAACAAATGCAAACATACTTCCCCACCAGCAATCAGCTTTTCAGCAGGTGATGACAACGTCCGCCGGTTCTTAGTAAACCAATGCATGGTCGCTGCATCCAAGAACTTATCGTCATATTTCGTGGATTCCGAGATGTCGTCGGCTTTGTGATACGTGACGAAGATTGGACATGTACCGGTGACCTGATCAAGCTTATAACCGCCAATATTTTGGGCGATCTCCATGGCCTGCCAGTTAAGCAACCGCAAAGCATCCCGCCTAGAGTAGCGCTCGCGGTCAACCCAAGGAGAAAATCCGCATCAAGATGCTCAATCAGATTACGATAAGTGGCACCGCCTGCCCGGTGAACCTCATCTATAATCACATAATCAAAAGTTCCTGGCTCAATCAGATCAAGATTATCTTTCCTAGAGATCGACTGAATTGAGGCAAAAACGTACTTCTTCTCCAGCTCCTTACTCGATCCCATAAAAACACCAAACTGCTCGGGTGACTCATGGTGAAGTACTTTCTGAAACTCTGCCAGAGCTTTATGCAGAATCTGTCCGCGATGGACCACAAACAAGAACTTTTTCGGTTTGGCCGCTTTGACGCTGAGTGCCCCCAAGATAGTTTTACCGGTACCGGTAGCTGAAATCACAACAGCACGTCGTTGCTGAGCCTTTCGAAGTGTCTCGATTTCTGCCAGAGCAGCCACCTGCATCTTGTTAGGAAAAATATCACGATGCCGTTGTTCTGAAAGATCTTCTTTTTCCAGAATTTGCTTACGTCGATCTCGTTCATAAGCAGAAATCCAATCTTGCGACAGCGGTATCGCCTCTCGGATCTGTGCTTCAATGGCCTCTTCAACCTGACGGGTAATGTCTCCATCAGGCATTGCAGAGAATTTTAGATTCCACTCCTTGTTTTTAGTCAGAGCGTTTGCCGTCAAATTGGAGCTGCCGATAATTGCGGTAAGGGAATGCGGTTGCTGAAATACATATCCTTTAGCATGAAAACCTGCCCCATCCCCCTGATAGACAAAGACCTCAACACCATCAAGATTGAGCAGTTCACGGAACATGTCTGGCTCATTAAAATCAAGGTACCGCGACGTAACTATACGACCACTACCACGAAAGCCGACAAGTTCCCCCTTAAGCTGCGCCAAAGCTTGTGCAATGATAAATGCCACCGACAGGGTAAACGATTGCGATTGTTTTAATTCATTACGGATAGCGCCCAACATGGTGTCATCACCCATGTTGGAAATAAGCTTGGGATGATAAAGGTGTTCACCTGAAATGCTACGGTCGAGGAAACCAAAACCTACCGAACGATGCAAGTTTTCTACATGCTTCGATGCCATTGCTAAATCTGCATCCCTCATCTTTTTAAGAAAAATCCCCCACAATCTGCTTTACTGCAGGTATGTCAGCCGGTGCCCACTCTAGCGTCTCTAATTCAGCACCTGGCAGCCATTGGATGGCGGCGTGTTCGGTTAAGGTCGGTTGGCCGTCGATAAGCGTGCAGTAGTAGGTGGTGAGCACCACGATGCCAAAGTCGTATTCGTGCTCAGTGGTGGCAACAAATTCCCCCACCTCAGCGGTGCATTTCAGTTCTTCTTGCAATTCCCGCTGTAGTGCTTGTTGTGGCGTTTCATTTTCTTCGATTTTTCCGCCAGGGAATTCCCACATGCCGGCCAGTGCCATCCCCTGCCCACGCTGGGCCGCGAGCACGTTGCCCTTATCGACGATTACAGCGCCAACCACGTTAATCTGCTTTTTCATTCCCCTGCCTTTAGACACAAGTAAATGGTTACTATCGCTCTTTAGGCTACCTTAGGTTGTAGCTTCTGCCCTCACCCACGTCTCCCTGGCAACCTGCCAGGCGGCTACCGCAACGACTAGCACCACCGAGGTAACGATGAAAGCGATGGCATAGCCATATGTTTGAGCGATCATCCCAATGGTAATAGGCCCGAGAATGGCTCCTAAATCCCCTGCCATTTGGAAGGCGGCAAGTGCTTTACCGCCATTGCGATCGTTGCCGATGACGTCGGCAAGTGAGGCTTGTAGCGCTGGGTTTTCTATGCCGGTTCCAATACCCACGCATACCGCACAGACGACGAGGATCCAGAGGTTGTCAACCATGCCAATACTGCCGGTAAAAATGGCAGCGATGATAAAGCCCAATCTGATGGGGATCTTGCGCCCAATCTGGTCGGTGAGACGTCCCGAGAATTGTAAAGCTGCGGCGTTTCCCGCTGCGGAAGCAGATAATATAATTCCTGCTGCTACTCCACCATTGTCAAAGGTTGCGTAGACAAACAGTGGCAGAATGGATACTCGCACTCCGAAATTAACAAAGCCATTGGCGAAGCTGGTTGTGAGTATGGCCCGGTAAGCGGAATCTTTAAGCGCTTGGCCAAAGCGTAATACGGGACGAGTGTCGGCACCGGTAGCTTTCGCATCCACGGTTTTAGGCATGCGCCACCACACCACTAGTGCTGCGCCGCCTAAAAAGACACCATAGATAATAAAGGGCCACCGAAATCCCAACACCGATAATGCCGAACCGATGGCGGGCCCCAGGACGGAACCAAATAAAAAGCCAGAAGCATAAGCACTAGAGCAGCGACCTCTGATGGCTGGTGGTGCTAAGCGCACAATCAGGCCGGTGGCGGAAACTGTGAACATGGTGGAACCAAAACCAGCTAATCCGCGTAGAACAATAATGTGCCAATATTCTTGCGCAGCCGCCACCATACCGGTGGTTGTAGCCACCAATAGCAATCCAGAAATATAAACCCACCGAGCCCCTAGCTTGTCTACTAGCGTTCCGCTGGTCGGGGCGAAAACCAATCTGGCACCAGCAAAGACACTGACCACTGCCCCCGCCGCCGCTGCGCCCACCCCAAAGCTGGTAGCGAATTGGGGCAATATGGGAGAGATAAAACCGTAGCCCAAAGCAATCAGGAAGGCGGCTGAAACTAGGACCCAGATTTCGTGGGGAATTCTTAGGGGGGTTTGATTCACTCTTTTAGACTAGACCTGTTGCACTTCTGCATTAAAACCCCAGTACAAAATCATATTTTAAAACATATGTTCGAATGATTGAGCGGTCATGTCGGCTGCGGGTTTTACACTGCGAAACCATGATGAATAATTCAGTGTTTTTAAATTTCTCCACCCCTTTCCGCCATAACTCCCGCACTGTTGCTGCAACTATTCGCAGCCACCATGCTAACCTGTTGTGCGACGTGTGGTCAATTATCAAACACCCGCGCTCCCTAGCCCGCCCGAATGCCAACTGGCAGGCTCCTGTTAAGCAATTGCCTGCCATTAACACCCTAAAATTCCTGCCGTGGGCGAAAGATTTACAGCTAAGCGTGACCAGACTTCGGGTGGGGCCAAAAATTCGGCATCAACTTCATGTTTTCAACGAAGCAACAAAGCGTCAGGCTACTTACATCATCACGGTGCAGTTTCATTCCCCACTAGCGCGAGGCATACCGCAGTATTTCACGGAAGGGTGGATTCATGCGGTGGTGGGTGAAAAATACCTTGATTGCGTCCACCACCTCACTGGGCATGTAACATCCACCTATATTTGGGTGGTTGACAGCCAGTTTCAACCGATTCATTCGCCAGCGAGTTTGTTTTACACGGAACCGAAATCTGCTTAACCATCGGCGGTTGCTCGCCGCTGTCCCACATCAAGCCATCCTAGGCCAAACTACCCCAGCGCGATTTGGGCGTTCTGCGTGGTTGAGTAAGCAGTTCCGGTATGGGCGACAACCGGAACTGAACTATTTACTTCCCACCAGCCTCGCATCACTAACGGTCGGTGTAGTCGATGTCTTCTTCCTCGTCGTCCACTTCATCAAAATCATCGAAGTAGAAATCTGGGTCGTCGTCATCCGCCCCAAACAGATCATAGATTTCCGGCTCGTCATCATCGAGCGGGACGAGTTGTTCTTCCCAAGCCTCCGCTTGGTCGGCCGCTAAGGAGAGGACGTCGAAAAGCTTATCGAAGTCGGTGAAGCTGCCGAGCTCTAGCACCTCGCGGCAGTTTTCCATTGCTTGGATGGCGATCTCATTGAGCGTTTCCTCGGCTTCGACTTCGCTGAGGTCATGTTCTTCCATCAGTAGGCTGATCTGCTCAGTTGCTGAGGCTATTGTTTGCTCGAAAACTGGGCTGAGAGTCATGAAATCCACTGTGGCAGTGGGGATTCCCTCAAGTACTTCAATGGTCACCTGGATACCGGAGTATTCGGTTAGCTCGGCAAAAACCATGTTGTCTTCGGTCATTGCTTGGATGAACTCTAAGTCTTCGATCCGCTCATCAGTGCCCTCTAGGAGGTCTTTGAGTACCGTGACTACTTGGTCGGTGGCTACATGGGATGCCACTGTTTTTACCGCGTCCTCGACAGAGAAAACCACAGAAACTAGCGCTGCCTCGAAATCCTGTCCAACATCGTCTGCATCAGCTGCCGCAATATAGACGTTGGCTGCTGGTAGGTGGGGATCGATCTCGACAAACTGAATTTCTAAGTCCGAGGTAATCGGAATGAACATGGTGTCGTTGTGCACCCGGGATTCAATGGCTTCTGCATCTAAAGCAGTTGCAATGTCCTCAAAAAAGCTCATGACACTCACCTTTTAGAAGTAGGAACGAGGTGCAGGATTCGCAGCCCCACTACTCAACACTAACGGATTTCCACCTCATGTGTTGCAGAACCGTCAATATTGCGGGGCTAACACCACCCCTTCGCGCACGTTAAAACCCCTCAGCATGAGCAATCAGTAGCGCTAACCGTTGTTCTTTGGGTTGGTGGGGGCAAGAGGTACACACACCTGCATCAGGACTGTGATAAATCATGCAGCAGGAGCTGCGGTGAGCAATGAGAAATTCCGGTTCTTCTTCATCGTTAATCGGCAGCACAGCTCCATCCACAATCTGCTCCACCCTAAGGGGTGGCAGTTTCACCAAAGTGGCTTGCTGCAACCCTGCGTGCAGTTCCCTAGCAATCTGAACCGCCTTGTTGGTTTCATACTCGTCATTACCAGCAGCCATCGCGGGTTGGATTACCCCATCGGCAGCTACGGCCCACAAGGGGGCTGGCCGCATCCCAGTTGCGGCACACAACGCAGCTATTATCGGCGTGATGCTCAACCCTAAATTCTTTCCGGCTGCGTGATAGCTAGAAACAGTTGCTTCGGGGCGGAAACCAAACCAGTACCCTTGACCTTCATCGCGGTTAAAGAGCACTCCGGAATCTAACCCTAGGTTGATTATTTCCTCACTGCACACCATTGCCGTCACCGCTGGTGCCGTCACAGATCCCAGCAGTGAATAGAACCATAATTGGGCAGCGTGGCGGTCATTATCCAGATGAAATAGGGCTTTGGACTGTGTGATTGCCGCAGGTACCGCGCCACTTAGCTCAGCAACACTCATTGGCTGCTGTCCGGTGGCATCTATGCAGGGGCTGAAATGGTAGTACTGCGCCGAGAGGTGTTGTAGGACTGCTTCTAGGTTCTCGCTCATGGTTGCTCCTGAAATTCCAGATTAGGTGAGTTCCTCTTCAAACCCTAATAAGCTTTGCAGCACATCTGGCCGGTCTGCTCCCCATTGCAGCATATTGTAGTTCTCCCAGGCGACTCGGCGCGCCGATCTGGGGTCGTAGACAATATATGCGGTGGTGTCAAAGACTTTGGTGGCGCGGCCGAGTTGGGAATTACTCGGCGGCCGGTAGGAAGGCCAGTGGTTTTCTGGGGAAAGTACTTGGGTATCGCCGTCGTTGGGGTTGCTGTTGTGGATGAAGTTGGCCCAGTGGTTTTGCATTTGTTCTTTGAGTGTTTTTAGTTCATTCCAGCTGCCGAGTTTATTTAAGGTGGCGGCTTTGGAGCCTTCGAGGTCGCCGAAGACGGGTGATAGTTCTGCGGTATGGGAGGCGCCTACGCCGAGCCATCTTAAGGCTGCGGGGACGAAGTCGAAGCGGTACATCCAGGTGGGTGCGTTGAGTGAGTGTGCTGAGGCGGTAATCACGCTGGGGGCCCAGAAGATGCCGTCGGACATGAGTTTGGCGTAGTCGTCGCGTAGTGAGGCGTTTTGGTAGGTGCGCATGATGATCGCGGCGCCTTGGGGGTCGTAGCCTTCCAGCATGCGCTGGGCGGCTTTGGATCGGGTTTTGGAGCGGAAGTAGAAGGTTTTCGTTACTGAGGCTTCGTCGTCGTTGGTGCCGATCATCAGCGGGATTTTGTGTTCTTCGCCGGATCTAAACACTGTCAACGGATGTTCGGGCAGTAGTTCGTTGTCTACAACTGGGCAGAAGCAGGAGTTGAGGTTGAGTAGTTCTTTGCTGCGCCACAAAACGGATTGCCCAGCGCGGATGAGTACCTCTGGTGGGAGTTCCCGCAGTGTGTCGAGGCTGGGTTGGTCTATTCCTGCGCGGCTGGTGATTTCTTTGGCCCAGAAGGCGGCTTGGGCGGCGGAATGTACGGCGGCTACGGGGGCAGATTGGGCGATGGCTTTGTGGAATAGCCCTTGGGCTTTTTTGATGCACATTAAGGTGGTAACACTGTTGCCCCCGGCTGATTCGCCCATGAGGGTGACGTTGTTGACGTCACCGCCGAAGTTGGCGATGTTGTTTTTCACCCATTCTAAGGCGAGGAGTTGGTCCAGTAGTGCTGGGTTGGCTACGCAGTCGTCGCCAAAGCTGGAGTAGTCGAGGTAGCCTAGGGCGCCGAGGCGGAAGTTGATGGAGACATAGACAACGTCCATGGCTTCGACAAGGTAGTGTCCGCGTAGCACTTGTTGGTAAGACGAGCCGTAGATGAAGCTACCACCGTGAAGATACACCACTACTGGTAGTTTGCGCTTATCGTCGGGCCTGACGATGTCTAGGTTGAGGCAGTCCTCACTGCCTTTGATTTTTTCCCCTGGCCCGAAGGTAGGCTGTGCGGCCATGTTGCCGTATTCGAAGCAGTTGCGGATTCCGGCCCAGAGGGGTGCCGGGTTGGGAGCTTTGAAGCGGTTGGCGCCTGCGGTGTTTGCGCCATAAGGCACACCACGCCAGGTGAGTATGGGAGCGGGCATGTCTAGTTTGACACCTCTGACCCACCCAGAGGTGGTGAGTACGTCGAGGTCTCCCCCACCTGAATACTCGGGTTTTCCCCTGCTTAATTGGGATTGGTGTATAAGCGCGGGGTTTTTCCCGGGTAGTGGTTTGCTCATATTCCACTAGATTAGGGGACATGGTTAATCTCGTCGACCGTAATACGGTTTTATGTGTGTCGCTTGCTGCTCGTCCGTCGAATCATGGTGTTCGGTTTCACAATTGGCTCTACGCCAAATTGGGGCTGAACTATCTCTATAAGGCTGTTGCCCCGGCTGATATTGAGCAGGCGGTGGCTGGAATTAGAGGTTTGGGCATTCGTGGTGCTGGGGTGTCGATGCCCTATAAGCAAGCGGTGATTCCGCTGATTGATGCGTTGCACCCATCGGCTGAGCGGATCAATTCGGTGAATACGATTGTCAATACTGATGGTCATTTGGTCGGGTATAACACCGACTATGTGGCGGTGGAGAAGTTGCTGACGTCGCATCAGGTGGATCCGCAGCTTAAGGTGGCGGTTCGTGGCTCTGGGGGTATGGCTAGTGCGGTGGTCGCGGCTTTGGCTGATTATGGCTTAAATGGTGTTGTGGTGGCGCGGAATCAGGAAACGGGTTCCCAGCTGGCTCATAAGTATGGGTGGCGGTATGTTGCTGAGGTTCCTGAAGATGCCACGATGTTAGTCAATGTCACTCCGTTGGGGATGCATGGTGCGGATGCTGATGTGCGGTCTTTTAGTGATGAGCAGATCAGCCGGGCGACTGTCGTTTTTGATGTGGTGGCTTTCCCGGTTGAGACTCCATTGATTAAGGCGGCAACGAGGCTTGGTGTTGCCACTATTAATGGTGGTGAGGTGGTGGCTTTGCAGGCTGCGGAGCAGTTTGGGTTATACACCGGTGTCACCCCGAGTATGGAAGATGTCATTGCCGCTGAGGAGTATGCGCAAGCAGAGTAGGTAGATCCTTAGCATGAGTTCGGTGTGGCGGGTGGCTGTCACTTGCGGTTGGTCGCGGTAGGGGCATTTTGTACGCTTTGAGCAATCAGGCTCGGTTTTCTGGTTGCGCCGCATTATTATGAACTGCGATTATCCTGCGACTAAGAAAGAGCGGACATACTTATGGGAATCTTTTCTGGCAAGAAAACTACTGATGACTTAGTGGTGACTGATTATGTAAATTCTGATTCCTCCGCGGTGTTAGAGCAAACGGGCCCAACGGCGAAGTTTTTGGTTTTGGCGTTGGACAAGGCTGCGGGAATCCAGTCGGGCACGATTTTTAAGTATGTGCAGTGGTTGTCTAAGCGGAATCCATCGGCAACAACTGCACAGATGCAGCAGTTATTGGATAAGCATTTTCTGCGCACTGTCACGGGTTCTGGTGCTGCAGCTGGGGTTACTGCCGCGTTGCCGGGGGTGGGTTTCGTTGCTGGTGCCGCAGCCGTCGGTGTGGAAAGTCTGGTGTTTTTAGATGCTGCGGTTATTTACGCGCTCAGCAGCGCACATTTGCGCGGCATTGATGTCTCGAACCCGGAGCGTCGTAAAGCAATTGTGTTGTTGGCGGTTTTGGGTGCTGAGGGCACCGCGCTTGCGGATGCTTCGATTACTAATCCCACGAAAATTTTGGCGAAAAGTTCCACCTCTCGTTTGACGGAATTTAATACGTATTTGTTTAAGCTAGCGGCTAAGCGGATTTCTAAATCTATGCGTATGGCGTGGTTGGGTAAGCTGATGCCGCTGGGTTTGGGTGCAGTGTTAGGATCAGTTGCTAACCGAAAAATTGGCAAAAATCTTGTCGATCATATTTCCGATGGTCTGGGAGCTTTGCCTGAATAAATTATCCGCGCCTACCAGTGGGGAGTTTTTGTGAGTTTGCTATCCCGCCGCCCCACCATCAGCCAGTTGGCTGCTGCAGCTTGGCGCAGCCCAGTTGTAGTCGTAGCAGCACTATTATCAACGGTGCTTGTGACGCTTTTCGACGTCATCGTGCCGCTGCTCGCCGGTTCCGCCGTGGATACCGCCATGGGGAAAGGCAATCTGTCGTGGCCCATTTCGCAAGTGGTGACCATTTTGATCTGTCTTGCGCTCGGGCGATACGCGGCGCAGTTTACGAGGCGCTACACCGCCGGTCGGTTATCAAATACTGTGCAGCACACGTTGCGGGTGGCGATTTTAACCACCCTGCAGCGGCTTGATGGTAAGGCCCAGGATCAACTGCGCACCGGGCAGGTGGTGTCGCGGTCGATTTCTGATCTCAATCTGACCCAAGCCATGCTAGCTATGGTTCCGTTGATGGTCGGTCACCTGTTAAAAATCATTGCCACCATAGCGTTAATGCTGTGGATCTCTCCCTTGCTCGCGGTTGTCAGCATTGCGGTATTGCCGCTGGTGGTGTGGCTGAGTGTGAAATCTCGGTCAATCTTGTTCGCTGCCACTTGGTCTGCGCAACAAGCGGTGGCGGATTTAAGCACCCACGTCGAAGAAACCGTCAGTGGGGTGCGCGTCGTTAAGGCATTTCATCAGGAAAAAACTGCCCTTGAACGGTTAGATCACCTAGCGCGCAACGTCTATGGCCAAATGATGCGCACCGCCAGATTATCGGCACGGTTTAAGCCACTCTTGCAGCAACTACCCACCTTGGCGCTCGTTGTCAATATTGGTATTGGTGGGTATTTAGCGCATGCGGGCACCATAACCGTTGGCACGTTCTTGGCGTTTAGCGTGTACATGATGTCGCTGTCATCGGTGGTTTCCATGATGGCGGGAATGGTGGTGCAAATTCAGCTGGGCTTATCGTCGGCCAGCCGGGTATTTGATGTGATCAACCTCAAGCCGGTCACACCGGAACTTGATAACCCTACTGACGTCCCCGCAGGATCTTTGGGGGTTTCCATACACAATCTGGCTTTTGCCAACGGTTCTCATTCAGTGTTAACCGGTGTGGATCTTGCCATTGCTCCTGGGCAGACCCTCGCGCTGGTCGGGCCAGCTGGCAGCGGCAAAACCATGTTGGTGCAGTTATTATGTGGGTTTTATCCCCCAGATGCAGGAAGCATTCAGTTTGTTAATTCCCACGGCGTAGCGGCTGATTTTGCTAACCTGCGCCGCGATGACATCCGGAAGCACCTAGCGTGCGTATTCGAGGATCCCTTTTTATACTCCACCACCATTTTTGACAATATCGACATGGGGCGCGGCTTAAGCGAAGCCGAAGTGCGCCAGGCAGCACAATGGGCGCAAGCCCTAGACTTTATTGAGAATCTGGAAGGCGGCCGCGGCTTTTCCACCAATCTGGGCGAACGGGGACTCACCCTATCCGGTGGTCAACGCCAACGCATCGCACTAGCGAGAGCGCTGACTGGCAAACCCGAAGTGCTGGTGCTTGACGACGCCACCTCCGCCATTGACGCCACCACCGAGGCGAAAATCTTCGCCGCTTTGACGGAGCATTTCGCCGACACCACTATCATTACTACCGCGCACCGCCACTCCACCCTGGAGCACGCCGATACCGTGGCTTTAATAGAAGACGGCCAGATTAGCGCCCACGGCAGCTTGGCCGACATGCGCACTCATGCGCGGTTTAGCCACCTGATGGATTTAGGGTTCCCCCCAACCCAGCAGCCGGCAGAAGCCCTACCTTTCGACGACGGCGACGAGCCGAGTTGGGAGCAACTCTGGCCGGAGGTTGCTAGTGGTAACGACCGGCTGAAAATGAAAACCCACACCATGCGTAATGCCGCCAGCATGGCAGGAGCCAATCCCCTATCAGGCGGAAGGGGAACCCACCGCGGGGGCATGGCCGCAGCCGCCGCCATGCCAGCAACCCCAAAGCTGTTAGCCCAAGTCGATGCCTTACCTGCTGCCATCGCGACCCCTAGGGCCAGCGCGGCTGAGTTTACGCAACCGTTGAAAAAAGTCACCGCCCCAGCGCTGTTTTTCTCCGTCAGATGGCTGATCGCAGGCGTGATTGGCTTGTATGTCATCAGCGTGCTGGCGGGGCTGAGCATTCCCAGCCTGATTCGGTTCAGCATTGACCAAGGGGTGGTGAAGAATAATGTCTCCATCATGTGGCAGGTCACCTTAGCCGGGCTGGTGCTAGTCATCGTCGCTTGGGCGGCAGATGTAGCAACCACTATTCTCACCTCAAGCACCGGAGAAAAACTGCTCTACGGGCTGAGAATCCGCTCCTATGCGCACCTCCAACGCCTAGGTTTAAGCTACTTTGAAGCAACCAATACCGGCACCATCATGACTCGGATGACCACCGATATTGACGCCCTCGGTAGCTTTTTACAATCAGGACTGGCCATCTTAGTAGTGGCCCTGACCACCTTGGTCGGGATCATCATACTGCTGGTTATTACCAGCCCTACCTTGGCGCTGATTGCGCTGATCGGAGTCCCCATCATCGCGCTTGCCACGGTGGTGTTCCGTCGTATTTCGGTACGGTTATACGCCCGAGCGCGCGAAGAAATCAGCGATGTTAATGCCCTGTTTCATGAATCCATGCGCGGGTTACGCACCGAACAGATGCATCAGATGCACAGCCACACCCTCAACCGCTTCGAGCGCACCGCCCGGAAATATTTGCGCACCAGAATATCCTCCCAAACCGCCGTTGCTCTCTATTTCCCCGGTATCAATGCCGTCAGCGAAATTCTGCAAGCCGTAGTGCTAGCAGCAGGTGCTGGGTTAGTTGCCAGCGGCAACCTGCCCGCCGGCGTGTTAGTGGCGTTCTTGCTGTATTTGGATCGCTTGTACGGCCCGATCCAACACCTCTCGCAAGTTTTCGACGCCTACAGCCAAGCCCAAGTAGGACTTCGCCGCATCTCGGCACTACTAGCAACCACAACTGATGTGGTGGACAACCCGAAAGACACACCACCTGTAGCAACACTTACTAGTGGGCCGTTGGAGCTAAGCGACATTAGCTTCACATATCGCGGTTACGAAACCTCAGCGTTGAATGACATAACTCTCACCATCGCCCCAGGTACCACCGTTGCTGTGGTTGGCCCTACCGGTGCTGGGAAATCCACCTTAGCCAAACTCATCGAACGCTTCTACGACCCCACTGAAGGTGCCATCACCATTCACGGGGTAAATATCCGTGATCTTCCCCTAGGCCAGTGGCGTAACAGCATCGGTTACGTCCCCCAAGAAGCCCACCTGTTTGCCGGCACCATTGCCAGCAATATCGCCTACGGAAAACCGGAAGCCACCCAAGAGGAGATTACCGCTGCCGCCCGCCGAGTCGGGGCGCTGCACGCCATCGCGTTAATCCCTGGTGGTTTTAATGCCGAAGTAACCGAACAAGGCCACGGATTATCTTCCGGGCAGCGGCAATTGGTCGCACTTGCCCGCGCGGAAATCATGCAGCCGCAACTTTTGGTTTTTGATGAAGCCACCGCCACCTTAGACCCCGCCACAGAAAAAACGATCCTCAAGGCTGCACAACGGGTACTTAACCGCCGCACCGCGGTGGTTATTGCCCACCGGTTAGCCACCGCTAGACGCGCCGATCGCGTCATAGTTATCCATGACGGACGAATCGTCGAAGACGGCACCCATGAGTCGTTACTTTCTTTTGGGGGTATCTATGCCACAATGTGGGAGGTGACAAATCAGTGAAATCCCAGTTCAGATTACACCTGTGAAGTCGACCACAAGTTTATCGAAAAACGCATGAAAATTGATTACTCATGAGGCAATGTAACTATTAGCCTGTAGTGAGCTACTAAAGTGTGAAAAGAAATATACTCCCACAAAGAAATGAGGCGAGCATCTGCCGTGAGCAGCGCTAGTACTTTCGGCCAGAACCAGTGGCTGGTAGACGAAATGTTCCAGCAATTCCAAAACGATCCGCAGTCGGTGGATCCGGAATGGCGCGAGCTATTTGAAAAGCAAAGTGCATCCAGCACCGCAGCTGATGAAAAAGCAGTAGCAAAGCCTAAAACTGCCGCTCCAGCTACCCCTGTACCAACGAAATCTGATGTACAGACTTTAGCCAAAACCGAACCAGCAGAACCCGAAGTGGTTGCTATTCGCGCGGATCAACACAGCGTGGATGAAAAGACCAAACAAGCCCGCAAGGAAGCCGCAGCCAAAAAACTGCAGCAGTCTCCTCTCGGGCGAGCCGGTGAACTTCCTGATGCCGGCGAAAAACCCATCAAGGGCATTTTCAAGGCCATTGCTAAAAACATGGATGAATCCCTAGAGATTCCCACTGCCACCTCTGTTCGTGACATGCCGGTCAAACTCATGTTTGAAAACCGGGCCATCATCAACGAGCACATGGCGAGAACCCACGGTGGTAAAGTTTCCTTCACCCATATCATTGGTTACGCCCTAGTCAAAGCACTCATGGCGCACCCTGATATGAATAACTCTTATGCGGTTATCGACGGCAAACCCACCGTGATTACCCCAGAGCACATCAATCTAGGTTTAGCCATTGACCTGCCTCAAAAAGACGGCAGCCGGGCATTAGTAGTAGCCGCGATTAAACAAGCAGAAACCCTAGGGTTCAAAGAGTTTGTAGAAAAATACGAAGACATCGTCAAACGCAGCCGGCAAGGCAAACTGACCATGGATGACTTCGCAGGGGTTACCGTGTCTTTGACCAACCCTGGTGGTATCGGTACCCGCCACTCGGTACCAAGACTTACCAAGGGGCAAGGCACCATCATTGGTGTTGGTTCCATGGACTACCCCGCCGAATTCGCCGGTGCTTCCCATGATCGCCTAGCTGAGTTGGGCGTAGGCAAATTAGTCACCATCACCTCGACGTACGATCACCGCATTATTCAAGGTGCCGAATCTGGTGAATTCCTGCGCACCATGAGCCAGCTGTTTGTTGATGATTCCTTCTGGGATGAAATCTTCCGTTCCATGAAGATCCCCTACGAGCCCATGCGGTGGGCGCAGGATCTGCCCAACACCGGTTGGGATAAATCCACCCGGGTCATGCAGCTGATTGAGGCGTACCGTTCCCGCGGCCACCTCATTGCTGATGTCAATCCCCTGCGCTGGGTTCAGCCAGGCATGCCAGTCCCGGACCACTCCGACCTCAATATCGAAACCCACGGCTTGACACTGTGGGATCTCGATCGAAGCTTCCATGTCGGCGGTTTCGGTGGCAAAGAAACCATGACCCTGCGCGAAGTGCTCACCAAGCTGCGCAACGCCTACACCCACAAGGTTGGCTCGGAATACACCCACATTCTCGACCGTGATGAGCGTACTTGGCTGCAAGACCGCCTCGAAGCTGGAATGCCAAAGCCCAGCAATGCGGAACAGAAATACATCATGCAGCAGCTCAATGCCGCTGAGGCCTTCGAGAACTTCCTGCAAACCAAGTACGTGGGGCAAAAGCGCTTCTCACTGGAAGGCGCCGAGTCGCTGATTCCACTCATGGACTCCAGCATTGACACCGCTGCGGGGCAAGGCCTAGACGAGGTCGTCATCGGTATGCCCCACCGCGGTAGGCTTAACGTGCTGTTTAATATTGTCGGCAAGCCACTGGCAACGATCTTCACCGAGTTCGAAGGCCACATTGAGGCAAAGACCGCTGGTGGTTCCGGTGACGTGAAGTACCACCTCGGTTCTGAAGGAACCCACTATCAGCTGTTTGGTGATAATGAAATCAAAGTCACCCTCACTGCTAACCCCTCCCACCTTGAGGCCGTTAACCCAGTGATGGAAGGTATTGCTCGCGCTAAGCAAGACTTGCTGAACAAGGGTGCCCAAGGCTACACAGTCATGCCGATATTGCTGCACGGTGATGCGGCATTCGCCGGTCTTGGCATCGTGCCAGAAACCATTAACCTTGCGCAGCTGCGTGGCTACACCGTTGGTGGAACTATCCACATTGTGGTCAACAACCAAATTGGGTTCACCACCACCCCAGATTCCTCACGTTCTAGCCACTACGCCACCGACTTGGCCAAGGCTTATGGCTGCCCCGTGTTCCACGTCAACGGTGATGATCCCGAAGCTGTGGTCTGGGTAGGACGCCTTGCTACCGAATACCGCCGCCGCTTTGGCAAAGACGTCTTCATCGACCTGATCACCTACCGCCGCCGCGGACACAACGAGGCAGACGATCCGTCGATGACTCAGCCAAAAATGTACGAGCTTATCGACGGCCGCAAGACTGTCCGGGAACAGTACACCGAAGATTTGCTTGGCCGTGGCGATTTGTCCAAAGAAGACGCCGAAAAAGTCTCGAAGGACTTCCACGACCAGATGGAATCCGTGTTCATCGAGGTTAAGGAATCCGAGAAGAAGGCGTTTGCTCCGCAAGAAGGCATCACGTCCTCGCAGAAGCTTCCTCACGGTTTGGAAACCAATATCTCCCGTGCCGACCTCGTGGAGATCGGCGAAGCGTATGCCAGCAAGCCTGCTGACTTCACCTTGCACCCCCGTGTGGCTCCGGTCGCACAAAAGCGGCTTGAATCCACCACCGAAGGTGGCATCGACTGGGGTTGGGGCGAACTCATTGCGTTTAGCTCGCTGGCCAACGGTGGCAAACTCGTGCGCTTGGCTGGTGAAGATTCCCGCCGGGGCACCTTCACCCAACGCCACGCCGTAGTCATCGACCCGAACACCGGCACCGAGTTCAACCCACTCAACGAACTGGCTGAAGCAAAAGGCAACGGCGGTAAGTTCTTGGTATACAACTCGGCACTCACCGAATTCGCTGGCATGGGCTTCGAATACGGCTACTCCGTCGGAAACCCAGAGGCAGTTGTCGCTTGGGAAGCACAGTTTGGTGACTTCGCCAATGGCGCACAGACCATCATCGATGAATACGTCTCTTCCGGTGAAACCAAGTGGGGCCAAACCTCCTCGGTAATCCTGTTGCTGCCACACGGATACGAAGGTCAAGGCCCAGACCACTCCTCCGCTAGGATCGAGCGCTACCTCCAGCTGTGTGCCGAAGGCACCATGACTGTTGCGCAACCTTCTACCCCAGCCAACTATTTCCACTTGCTACGTCGGCACGCTTTAGGCGGGCTGAAGCGACCACTCGTGGTATTCACACCAAAGTCCATGCTGCGCATGAAGGCGGCAACCTCAGCGGTGGAAGACTTCACCGAGATCAAGAAGTTCCAATCTGTCATCAACGACCCCCGCATTGTGGACAAGTGGGGCACCGTGATTGGCGATCCGGAAAAAGTCAAGACCATCTTGTTGGTCTCCGGCAAGCTGTACTACGAGCTAGCCAAACGCGCTGAGAAAGACAACCGCGATGACATTGCCATCATCCGCATCGAAATGCTCCACCCCATTCCGTTCAACCGGTTAAAGGGAGCATTCGATCTGTTCCCGAACGCACAAGAGATTCGCTTCTGCCAAGACGAACCCGCCAACCAAGGACCATGGCCGTTCTACAATGAGCATCTACCTGAGCTCATCCCGAACATGCCTCCTATGCGGCGCGTATCCCGCCGAGCACAAGCCTCAACCGCAACGGGCCTATCCAAGGTACACACCGTGGAACAAGCAGCACTTATCGACGAAATCTTCGCCGACTAACTAGCTGCAACTGCTGAGCCTAGGGTCTGGTTCGTTTCGTAGGAACGACTATCGGCCCTAGGCTCAGGTTCGTTTTACAGGGATGACCGTTGCCCCGCAACCGCAAACACGTCGTTACGCAAATCACACAACCGCGCTTTCCGGCAGGTTATACCGTGGTTTTATACGCAGCTATGGCTTATAGTTCCGCTACGAGGGACTAGAATTGGGTTTAAACAATAACCTCACAACAAAGGAATAGTCATGGCTGTTGATCCATCACAGATGCGGGTAGGAGATGCTCAGCGAAGCGAAGCGTTAGAGATGCTCAGCCAGCATTATGCCAATGGATTGCTTGAACTCACCGAGTTCGAAGAACGTACCGGTGCCGCCGCAGTAGCAAAGGTTCGCGATGACCTCGATAAGCTGTTTCAGGATTTACCACCCCTCGATCACGCTGCAGCAGACTCACATCCTTATGCCCCAGCACAGCTCTCGGAAGAAAAAGAGCTAGATGACCTGTTAGAGCGTGGGAAAAAGATGCGCCTAGCCCTTAGCATTATCGGAGGAATAACGATGCTGTGCTTCGTGCTAGGACTCTTTGTTTTCCAATGGGACTACTTCTGGCTGTGCTTCCCTGTTGGGCTTGTCGCTGGCAAGGTAGTGCAGCGGATGTATCGCATTGATCGCGAAGACAAACAACTTGTTAAAGAGCTGATGAGAACGCAGGCAACCGAACGCACCGCACGTTTGCGGCAAGCAGCTAAGCGTCGTAAAGAGCTAGGACATTAGTCAAAGGAAACGCCTTGTTCGTCTAGGTATTCCCGCACCACATCCGCGGGCGCTTGGCCGTTCCGGCTTTTTTCCACCATTTTTTCTAGATCCTCGGTGGTGATTGTGCCGGAAATGACGTTGAGCACGCCTCGTTCCTCACGGTTGATCACCGCGGAGCGGTACACGGGAATGATGTGTTGCGGAATTGCGGAATCTTCACTGCTGCACCCCAAAGCATTAGAAGGATCAGCACCGTTGATGTTATCGCCAATGGCGCCCATGACCGCTTGATAGACAGTTTCCCGGCGATCCCCGGAATTGATGTCCTCTTCCTCGTTACTGCTGTATTCCTTCTCTAGCTTTTCAGCTAAATCTGGCTCCAAGTGGTGCAGCACCCTTCCAGCACACACCACTACCATGTCGGTTTTGCTTTGTAATAAGCCATCAACATTATTTTCAATACCGAGCCGATCCATATTCACCGTCGCAGTGCGACCCTTGCGTTCTAAGCCTTGTTTATACAACTCGCCTAAAACCACTTGTTCCACAGAGTTCGGCCGCACCGAGATCTCGACCACCTTGGAGGTCTCTGGACGGGAATCCGCTGCGGGTTCAAACCGGTTCAGATTGGAACAACCTGTTAAGCCACCGACCAGTAGCACACCGATAGCAAAGCTGAAGATTGGTTTTGTTGCACCCATGCGCCGCGGTTCGCTCCTTGGTAGTTAGGTTGTTGATTACTTGTTGGTACTTAACAGATTCTAACGCTACTTCCGTTCTTGCTCGGCGACAAACGCACTCACTAAATCCCGCGCCTGGGCTGCAATCTGGGGATTGCACAAAATATCATAACGCCCGGCGACAATCTGGGTTGAAGAGGAAAAATCCCGCCGCCCAGCCTGCATGGCGTACTGCACGGCTGCCAGCACGGTGGCGAAAATGACCCCCATCACCACACCTATCAGAATGGAACTAGCCCACGTATTATTGACTATCCCCAGTAATAAACCAAAGAATAAGCCCAACCAAGCGCCGGAAACTGCACCATTGATTAATACCCTCGGCCAGGTTAGCCGACCGATGACTTGTTCGACTTCCATCAAATCCACGCCGACAATGGTGATGTTAGAAACATCGAATTTTTTATCCGATAACATATCCACACAGGCTTGGGCTTTTTCATAGGTGCTAAAACTACCAACGGGCCAGCCTTCTGGCTTTACCCGCTTCCCGGGCAAACCCGCAGTTGATTGCTGTGGCCTACTTGCTGCTGAGCTAATCACAATTTTTTCCTTTCAGATTTTTGTTCTACTTATCTAACGTTAGAACAATAGAGAAAAGTTCCTTGACTAGGGTTTTTAAAAGGCAAAGCTTTGTGATGGATTACACTTGTAATTCATGAGCGAAGTGACCCGGGTGTATGCAGGCAGGCTGTCAGGAATGATCGTTCGCGGACCAGAGACCGACGTGATTGGTAGAGTCCGTGATGTTGTGGTTAATGTGCGCCCCCAAGGCAGTATGTCGCGGGTGCTAGGGCTCGTGGTGGAAATGACCAATAAACGCCGGATTTTCCTGCCCATGCTGCGGATTGCCTCTATTGACCCCCACGAAATCATGCTGGTTTCGGGTTCCGTTTCGCTTCGCGGCTTTAAAGTCCGCACCGGTGAGCTGACCATCATGGGTGATATTGTTGGCTCGAAAATTCAAATTGATGATCCAGATTACCCCCAGCTGCACGCCCGTCCGGTGGAAGTGGCTGATATTGAACTAGAGCGCACTAGAACGAGGGATTGGGCCATTTCCGCGGTTGCTGTTATTGGGGAACGCCCCAGCTTTGGGCGTCGTCCAGCGCTTACCATTGTGCCGTGGAACCATGTCCATGGCATTACCGCTGCCGGGGTGGGCTTGAGCGATGCCGCAGCCGAGTTGATTGCGGAATTTGAAGACATGCGCCCAGCCGACGTGGCGTCTGCGCTTTATGCTTTGCCCGAAACTCAACGGCACAGTGTCGCCAGTGAGTTAGATGATGAGCGGCTAGCTGATATTTTGCAGGAAATGAGCGAGGACCGCCAGGCTGAGCTTTTAGATAGCTTAGACATGGAGCGCGCAGCTGACGTGCTAGAGGAAATGGATCCCGATGACGCGGCCGACCTGCTGTCCGAACTAGATGAGCAACGGGCAGACATCCTGCTAAACATGATGGATCCCGAGGAATCTGCCCCGGTGCGCCGCCTGATGAGTTTTAATCCCGATACGGTTGGTGCACTGATGACCCCCGAGCCGGTGATTCTCTCCCCACAAACCACCGTTGCTGAAGCGCTAGCCCATGCCTGTAACCCAGATTTGCCCACCTCATTGGCGTCGATGATTTTCGTGGTTCGGCCTCCTACCGCCACCCCGACTGGAAAGTACTTAGGCTGCGTGCATTTGCAAAAATTGCTACGAGAGCCACCCTCGACGTTAATCTCTGGCATTCTTGATCCGGATTTGCCACCGCTATATGCCGAGGACAGCCAAGAAACCGCCGCGAGGTATTTTGCTACCTACAATCTGGTTTGTGGGCCAGTCATTGATACTGATAATCATTTGATTGGGGCGGTGGCCGTCGATGACCTCATTGACCACCTATTGCCCGATGATTGGCGTGATACTGGCATCCGTCCTTATGGCTACCAGCGGAAGGAGGCTTAAACCATGGGCGAACTCGATACTCCCCGGCTGACCGGCAAGCGGCGGTTATTCAAAATTGACGACGACACCGTCGGTGCCTACGCCGAAAAGATTGCGCGGTTTTTTGGCACCGGACGCTACCTCATGTGGCAAACGGTGTTTGTGGTCATCTGGGTTCTGCTTAATCTGGGAGCTTTTTGGTGGCAGTGGGATCCGTATCCCTTCATCCTGCTTAATCTAGCGTTCTCCACCCAGGCAGCCTATGCTGCGCCGTTGATTTTGTTAGCGCAAAACCGGCAGGAGGACCGTGACCGGATTTCGTTGAACGAGGACCGGCGCCGTGCCTTTGAAACCAAATCCAACACCGAATACATTACCCGCGAACTTGCTGGCCTTCGCCTGGCGCTAGGTGATGTGGTTACAAGGGATTACCTCCGGCACGAGTTGGAAGACCTGCATGGGTTGCTAGAGCGCATTGAGGCCAAGCTTGACGACGAAGTAGCTGCGCGCACCGCCGCACGTCACCATGCCGGTGAGGCCGCGCATGAATATCTTTCCGATCCCATTCAGGGACCGGTGATTAATCCTGATCGTGACTAGCTGAAGGTTTTTAACTCGCCTGCAACAGACTAGAGTCTTAGGTGATGAGTACTACACCTTTAACCGAGTCTGATATTTTGCAAGCCCTCGCCCGCGTTGAGGACCCAGAGATTGGTAAACCCATTACCGAATTAAATATGGTGAAATCCGTCACCATCTCTGGCTTTGATGTAGCGGCGGAGATTTATTTAACCATTGCCGGTTGCCCCATGAAATCGACGATCACGGAAAACGTGAAAGCCGCGATTTTGGAAGTCCCTGGGGTGCAGTCCGCCACGGTCACCACGGATGTGATGAGCGATGAGCAGCGCCGCGCGCTTCGGGAATCGTTGCGGGGCGGGGTGGCCGAACCAGAGATTCCGTTTAGCAAACCAGAATCTACTACCAGGATTTTTGCTATTTCCTCCGGTAAAGGTGGGGTGGGTAAATCCTCCATGACCGTTAATCTGGCGGCGGCTTTTAGCGCTAAAGGTTTGAAGGTAGGCATTTTAGATGCTGATATTTACGGCCATTCCATCCCTGGCATGTTAGGCACCACCGAACGCCCCCACATGGTAGATGATATGATTATGCCGCCGCAGGCACACGGCATTAAACATATTTCCATTGCCCATTTTGTTGAGGGTAACTCCCCAGTGGTCTGGCGCGGCCCTATGCTGCACCGAGCAATCCAACAATTCTTAGGTGATGTGTTCTGGGGTGATCTGGATATCTTGTTGCTTGATCTGCCGCCAGGCACTGGCGATGTAGCTATCTCCGTGGCGCAGCTACTACCGCATGCGGAAATCTTGGTGGTCACCACTCCCCAATCGGCAGCGGCCGAGGTGGCCGAACGCGCAGGCACTATTAGTATGCAAACCCAGCAGAAGGTCTGTGGTGTTATCGAAAATATGGCGGCGATGGTTTTGCCTGATGGCACCACAGTGGATGTCTTTGGATCCGGTGGCGGTCAGGCCACCGCGGATCGCATTAGCACCATTACTGGCACAAAAGTGCCGTTATTAGCTTCGGTTCCACTGGATCCGCAGCTGCGGGTTGGTGGCGATACTGGTACCCCGTTGGTTTTGAGTCACCCCGATTCCCCCGCTGCACGCGCTATCACCTCCGTGGTAGATCAGCTGATAGTGCGGAAGGAATCGTTAGCGGGTAAGCCGCTCGGTTTGGGTGTTACCCGTAAATAAGATTCTTAGGTGACATCGTCCCAATTAAAATCCCGTTGTTGCGGTGGCTGCTCTGGTTGCGGCTCCGGCTGGGGTTTTGGTTGGGTTTTGTTCTCTCGCAGCGGTTTCTTGGGGTCGAAATCGTCGAGGTAGCTGCTGTCGCCGTCGAAAAGCGCTTTGGTTAGGGCTGCTTTAGGGCCCATGTTTTTCCATGAGGCAATCTGGCTGAGTGGTTCTTGTAGGTCGCGGAATTCGGCGCCGAAATTATCTAGTTCCCCATTGAGTTCCTTTTTGGCGTTGTCAATCGCGCGCCTCGCGGCGTAAATGCCAGCACGGATGTCTTCAATGACCCCAGGTAATTTTTCTGGACCAATGATGATGAGTCCGACGATCAGTATGAAGAAGATCTCGAACCAGCCAATGGAATCAAACACAGATATACCTTAACCCACGACTATCCCAGAAGTGTTTTACTTACCGTTGTGGTGCTTACGTATTACCCGCGATACTAGATCAAGTTTATCTAATAAGGTCTCTGGGCCACGTAATGAGTCCTCCGCACACGGCCCATCTGGGCAGGAGGTGGCGATTTTCTTTAGCCTCAGTACCAGATCGCTGGAGGCTTTGACTTCTTCAGCGCGTGCTTTCCTTAAGCGTTGGGCGGCGCGGCGCTGACGGTCGACTTCTAGGCGACATTCTTGGCAATGAACCAGGTGAATCCTAGCGCGGTGCGCAGCGGCAGCGGATAACTCATCGTCCACCAAGGCGGCCACAGCTTCGGGGTTGAGGTGTTCAGTGGAAGCGAAGTCACGAATAGTAGCAGTGGTAATCTCGATGAAGGTTGTCGCTTTGACAGCAGGCTGTTCACCGGTACGTGCTGAGTTATTCAT
>CAUQSW010000040.1:0-28557 GCA_963520895.1 uncultured Corynebacterium sp.
ATGTGGCTCCAGCAACTCCAAATCATTGCCATGGGCACTAATAACTAGCGGCCTAGTATGTGGAACTGTCATAGGGGCCGAGTAGAGGCAGATATTTTGTTTGACACCTAGTTTTTCCACTAAATCGGCTACAGCTTTAGAAAACGCTTCCCATCGCATGTCAGGCTCTGGTCCGGAGAGTAATAAGAAAGCTTTCTCATCACTATCCAAAACTACCTGGATGCCTAATTCGAGCTTTTCAATATCAGCCACTGAATTACGATCAATGGTGACCATGGGGCGCCGTGCCCGGTAATCAATGAATTCATCGTTGTTGAAAGAAGCAATGAGACGATGCTCCAGTGCAGCTAATAAATGCTCAGAGCTACCGTCAACCGCATGTCCAGCATCTGCGTAACCTTGGAGCGCTACGACTAGTGTTGGTCCCTCACTCTCGGAACCGATGTGTGGGGCGGGGAACTCTAACTCATACATACGCCGTTGATTGTCTTCCATACTTCCTCCTTTCAATGACGCCTCTACATTACCTTATAACGGTGAATGGGCTGTGGATTATTCCCACGAGCATACTGTTTGGGATTCTGGAAGAAAAACAACAAACTATCGGCTGAAAAACTACCTTGTGCACAACGGAAAATCGGGAGGATTTTTAATCCCTAACCCCTCAATTATCGTCGATAAAGGGCGCCTAGGCAAGCATTTTTCGGTAGCAACTGTGGTTGTGGATAACTACACTTGGCCGATGGCTAATTCCACAGAAAAATTTTGCAGTGGGAGTGCAAAATTCTTGCCTTGGACGGTTCGTATGCTTATCTGCGCATATGAATAACAATCATGTCAATAACAGCGATGATGGGCTGCGTTCTGTTCCATCATCACGGGCGGTTTCAGTAACTAGCCCTGGAGAATTATTTGCTAATGTTCCCGGTTTGTTGGGTTTTTACCCACAAGAATCAGTCATTTTTATCACGCTAGCGCTGCGTGACGGCAGCAGCCAAATGGCAGAATCTGGTCCTATCATCCGAATGGACCTTGATGAGTTACACGCACTACCAGAAGTGCACGACATAGTCCGCAGTGCCACTATCGACTATGTCATAGCGCTGATCATCTCTGAGAGATGCCATGAAGATGCGTCATACCTGCAGAAAATAACAGACTTTTTGCTATCAGATAGCCATCAGGGCATAGTACCGATCCAGTGGATCTGGCATACCTCTGCGATTTTTAATGGCAATAGTTTTCATCTCGTTTACGATCGTGACCAAGACGATAACCCGGAGGTTGCTTCTTGGCATACCGGTAAGATTCCCAGCATTACTGCCGCACCTGCAACCCAAGATATGGTGGCTAGAGGGGAACTGCCAGAGCTTAACCGTCAGGACTGTCTGGACTATTTCTCGCCAGTGGCTGCTGATGAAATAAAAGACAGCACGCCGGTTTTTCACGCTGCGGCTGCTTTCATTTGCCGCGCAGAAACCAAGCCGGAAGTGGTCACAGCAGAACTGGCTGAAATCACCGAAATGTGTTATTAATTTTAATCAGGTGAATTAGTGGAACCAACCTGTGTCAATCACCATAAGATAGCTGTAGTGCTAAGCCGTACCGCGCTCCGGGATCTCTTTTTGAATGTCTTTTGCGCCCATCCCGAGGCAGGCAAGCAGCTGAGTCTAGCGGCTGCAAGGAACTACCAAGGGATTATTCGCAATAACGCACTGTGTGTCTATGCTATGTGCAACCTGGCCACAGATCGCACTGTCAGAACGTTCCATGCGTTAGTCACCAGTCAGCAGCATGACCCCGACCACCGCCTGACTTCGTTATTATTAACGGCTTACCAAGCTGGGGTCGGGGAGAAGATTCTGGCAGCTATAAAGCAGGGTGCCTTAGCCACCTACGGCCAATTTGGCTTACAGCCACCAAACCACCATGGTGGCGGGCAATCGCAGGTGGCGTAACGAGCCGGAACGCTAGGACAACGCGCTAAAAACTATGGCGCACTATGGGCTTTATCACCTAGCTGCGAGGTGAATGCCCAAGCGTCGGTCACGATCGTATTCAGATCAGTGCGGCATGGATCCCAGCCTAGCTCTGCTTTGGCCTTTTCGGAGGAGGCAATGAGCACGGCTGGATCCCCAGCGCGTCGAGGAGCAATTTTTGCCGGAATTGCATGCCCAGTGACTTCGCGGCACTTTTCAATAACCTGCTTGACGGAATAGCCATCACCGGAGCCAAGATTAAATATCCGGTGTTGTCCAGGGACATTGGATTCTAAGGCTAAAAGGTGAGCATCGGCGAGATCCCAGATGTGGATGTAATCGCGGATACAGGTCCCATCAGGAGTGGGCCAATCGTCGCCAAAGATCATTATTTCATCACGGTGCCCTAAAGCCACCTGCAAGATTAATGGGATCAGGTGGGTTTCTATTTCCCGATTTTCGCCGACGTGACCATATGCTCCGGCCACATTGAAATACCGTAAGCTGGTTGCTGCCAAACCGTGAGCCTGGGCATAAGAGGTAATGGCGTAGTCAATGGCGAGTTTTGAGGCACCGTAGGGGTTGGTGGGTTTGGTGGCCGCGGTTTCGGTGATGGGGACTTCTTCAGGTTCGCCGTAGGTAGCGGCGGTGGAAGAAAACACTAAGTTGTTGACGTTGTTTTCCCGCATGGCGTCTAACAGCGCAAGAGAGGTGACGAAGTTATGGTGCCAGTACTCCTCTGGGGCGGTCATGGACTCACCGACGAGCGAGCGGGCGGCGAAGTGGATAACGCCGTCGAACCCGCCTTCTGCTAATACGGGTCCAGCACAATCACGGACGTCTCCTTCGACCAGCGTTGCGTTTGTCGGAACGGCTTCACGGTTGCCGGTGGTGAAGTTGTCGATAATGGTGACCTCATGGCCAGCTTCTAGAAGTACTGTTGCGCAGACGCTACCAACGTAGCCGGCTCCGCCAGTGACGAGAAGTTTCATAGGGGCCCTTTCTGAGATAACGGTGCAAAAGTGGGATAAGCAAAAGAAAAAGTGGCACCAGTATCTGTGCCACGAAAAAGCGCTTAGTAGTGCATGAACAATTATAGTTCTTCGATGCGTACGGCGTGGGCGAGATCGTCGTCAAGCTCGACAGCGTTGTCACCATTGATGAGGCGAATTTGGCCGTCCCGGTGTTCGAAATCAACTTCGGAGCCCACGGTGATGCCGGCCTTCATCAGGGCATTAAACTGTTCTGGATCAACTTGTAGGATTTCGTTGAGCTGTACTACACGAACTTTCCTTGAGATGTCGCTTTCTTCAGTATCAATGGTACGAACACCTGGTTTGGCAGGTTGTTCTTGCGTGACTCCTAGAACCTCCAAGCCGGGAATGGGATTGCCGAAGGGGGAGCGGTCATAGACGTCTAATACGTCAATGAGTCGGCGTTCCACTTCATCGCTCATGACATGTTCCCAGCGGCAGGCTTCATCATGGACTTTGTTTATATCAAGTCCAATAACATCTGTAAGCAATCGTTCGGCGAGACGGTGTTTCCGCATCACGGCTGTAGCTAAACTGCGGCCTTCTGGTGTCATTTGCAGGCTGCGGTCATTGGCAACCACAACCAAACCATCGCGCTCCATGCGGGCTACAGTTTGGCTAACTGTTGGCCCTGATTGTTCCAAGCGTTCCGCAATGCGTGCACGCAGGGGGGTAATTCCTTCTTCTTCTAATTCGTAGATGGTCCTGAGGTACATCTCAGTGGTATCCACCAGATCTTTCACGATTAGTGCCTTTCTGCTTGTTTCATCTCTTGTTAGTTTAGTGGGGTTAATGAGGAATAATGGGCATATTTTTACACAAATCTATTAAGAATGTGCTTTGCATAACCATTGTAGGGGATTGTCAATTAATGCTAAAGTTCTATTAGTCGCGTGTGTTTGATTCGGTTAACGTAAAAGCCGAGGGTGGGGGAGTGAAAAACCTCCAACACCATCTGATGCTGGAGGATACGAAAACCTTATGGTTGCTTAGTACGCATATTCGCGTAACTTATCTGCTCGGTTTCCGTCACGCAGTTTACGCATCACTTCTCGCTCAATCTGACGGACCCGTTCCCGAGACAGCCCGAAGCGGCGGCCTATTTGATCTAGGGTGCGGGGTACGCCGTCGTCAAGACCATAGCGCATGCGGATGACATCTTGTTCCCGTTCTTCTAGGGTGGCGATGACATCGCGGATATCGGCATGTCGTAATGAGGCCACTACTGCGGATTCGGCGTCTGCGGCTTCGGAATCCTCTATGAAATCACCCAAGGGGGCTTCCTCATCAGCGCCGACTGGCATATCCAAACTGACTGGATCCCGTGACTGTCGTAGCAGAAGCTCAATCTTGGATTGATCCACTCCTGATTCCTCAGCCAATTCCTCATTGGTGGCTTCTCGTCCTAATTGCTGATACATCTCGCGTTTGATGCGGGAGAGCTTATTTACTTGCTCCACGAGGTGCACCGGAAGCCGGATTGTACGGGATTGATCGGCCATACCCCTCGTGATGGCCTGACGAATCCACCAAGTAGCATAGGTGGAGAATTTAAAGCCTTTGGAATAATCGAATTTTTCCATGGCTCGTATGAGACCTAAGTTGCCTTCCTGGATCAGGTCAAGCAAGGGCATGCCCCGTCCGGTGTAGCGCTTGGCTAATGATACGACTAACCGCAAGTTCGCTTCTAGGAGGTGAGACCTCGCCTTGCGGCCTTCTTTCACTAAAACCTTCAGATCACGTTTCATGGCGCGAGTCATCGGATTGGGTGAATCCGTGAGCAGATATTCGGCATAAAGTCCCACTTCGATAGTCTGGGCGAGCCGCACTTCGTCTTCTGCGCTAAGAAGAGCGGTTTTACCAATGCCATTAAGGTACACGCGCACTAAATCTGCCGAAGGGTTGTCGTTATTTTGCCCGCGCCGCGACCCAGAGTCATCTGCTTCTCCGGAGTCATCCAATAGGTCAATATCGTCCACTGATTCAAGCTCTGCACTGGCCGCAGCATCGGCGTTTTGTTTTTTTGGGTCCCTACTAGTATCTCCCTCAACTTTTTTAACAGCAGAGCTGGTCATGGCTTGAGCCTCCTTACGCAATGGCAATGCTTTCACTTTCACAACGCCTAGGGCGTTCGAAAAGTTCCACATTTAAATAGTTTTATGCATGTTGTGATGATGTCGCATGTCAACCGATTAATATATGAAAATTTTTAGGATGTTATTGTGAGAATGATTGCAGTTGTTGATTGGATCTGATTCTATCAGTTTTCAATTCGAAACCATAGCCGAAAGTTTGATGGACGTCCCCCGATAGCGAAATTGTGACTTGGCGCACGAGTATTAGGGCTGGGTTAGTTCGCTGGCCACTCTAGCGTGAAACCCCGCACTTAACGACGTCCATCGCTCTACCTCGGCCTAGACTAGGTCGGAGCCTCGGACGAGCTCCTGTTGCATCACGCCAGTTTTGAGGGATATATCTAGCTAACAGTTGCTTCTAGCCATCGCAAACAGGTGGGAGACACGGTTAGCTACAAATCTTTTGACTCCTTAGCTGGGCGAACTAGTCAATAACTAGCCAATAAGGTGACCTTGCGAAATTAGCATTCCACAATCACGGTTACTGGCCCGCTATTAATCGAAGATACTTCCATCATGGCGCCAAATTTCCCTTGCTCAACCATAATTCCTTGTTCGGTTAACCTTTGCGCTATTTTCGCTAACACTGGTTCTGCTACCGTCGCATGAGCGGCATCTGACCACGAAGGCCTACGACCTTTAGCGGTGCGCCCTAATAACGTGAATTGACTTACAAGCAGTACCGGTGCCTGAGCATCTAAAACGGACTTTTCCCCCGGTAAAATCCGCAACTCGGCGATTTTTCTTGCCATTATCTCCCAGGCCTGATCGGAATCATCTTTTCCTACTCCAACCAACGCTAAAATTCCACAGGTGTCCGGACAGTTAATTGACCCAACAACCTGACCATCAACAGTGACACTGGCTTGTGATACTCGGGTTAGTACCGCTTTCATTAAGCTGCGCTCCTTAACTAGTGAGTAGTTGAGTTAGGTCTTATTCGGTGACAGATTCGGAGGAATGAGCATCTGTTGCAACAGCTGCTACTAGCTCTGCTGGCAGCACCAAGCCGTGACGTATGAGGTCAATGATAATGGGAACAAAACCCTGTTGTAGGTTGTCTGCGTTTAAGTCATGGGCAAGGGCATAAAACTCCAAGGTTTCTTCCAACGACAGCCCTTGAGGATGCAGGCCACCCACAATAGCGGCAACATGCTCATCCACCTCATGCGACCACCGAAGACCGTTGGTACGGGTCAATCGGTATGCCACGGAAACAAAGCCAACCTGATTATCAACATCTGCAACTGAAACCACTTCTTTGGCCACCCCAGGACGCAGCAGGAATTGGGAACTTAAGATTTCCTCAGGCGTTTTTTGCCCTAACCAGTGCATTCGTGTGAAATACTCTTCCACCTCAGCACCAAAATGCGTATCAATACTCTGAGGGATTTCCTCTACGACAATCTCACTGGGTAGATCATCAGCGATCCGTTTGATAGCAATAAATCCGAACCCCACAGCACGCACTTTCGCCTGATGGAAATGCTGAAGCCAGGCTATAGTTTTCTGCTTTCCAGTAGCAGACCGCGGATCAATGGACTCATCTTTTAGCCATGTGCCTACATAGTGAGCAACATCAACAACGTCGCGTTGAAGCACCCAAGCCGAAACACCAGTATCAGGCAGCCACGATGCAACCCGAGCCTGCCACGGCTGATCAGTTAAATGCACCCATGATCCTAAAAGATGGGCTGTGCCACCGGGGTTAAGATGGTTTACTGATTCTGAAGCCACTTTACGTGTTGCCCCATCCAAATCGAGACCTGAGTCGCGATAAACATGCGATACCTCTGGCGGGCCAACCACAAACGGAGGATTAGCAACAATACGGTCAAATTGGCGTCCCGCAACGGGGCTAAACCACGGGCCATGAAGAATCTCCACCGCAGCGTTAGCGGCCTGGAAAGTAGCGGCAGCAAAAAACAACGCACGTTGATGCACATCAGTAGCTACCACCTGATGGGCACAAGACACCTGACTTAAAGCCTGCACCCCAGAACCGGTGCCCAAATCCAACACCGAACCAACAGCACTGGTAGGGGTGGCATTAAGCAGCGACATGCTGGCAGCACCAACCCCGAGCACATGATCTGGGCTAGGAACATGATCGTAAAGCATCGAGGCATCTCGGTCAGAAAACACTATGTGTTCGGTGCCGGTTATCACATGCGGCTGAAGATCAATACCGGCACGCACTTCATCAACGTCATTGGCGGCGGAGCGGGAAATAACCTCTGCTTGGATCAGTTCTAGATACAGCGATGAACCCACTATCGTTTCAAATTGCTGGGCAGCTACAGGTTCGTGGAGCAAGAATAAGCGAATCAGCAGCGCTAAATCCGTCTGGGGTGCCTGTTCTAGGGCAAAAGTCACCGCGCCGGGTTCACCGCGTCTTAAAGCACGCCAAGAGTCATCCCCTAAGAACTCGGCTATTCCGGCAGTGGTGTAGCCCGCACGCCGAAGAGCGTCGGAAAGCGGAGCGGCTATGGTTTGCAGCTCGGGGGTCACAGAAGTGCTCCTTAAATTCGAGGATTCTAGCGGGGTAGCTTATTAGCCATCAGTTGGGGAATTGGGTGGTGGTAGCGCCAGCTGGTTGGAAGCTTTGGGAAGCTCGGCTGCTGGTGGCTGCGTTGATCGTGCAAGGGCGGGTTTATACACCGCTGGTGCCCGTGGGTCCCTAGGTTCACCGATGCCATTGGCAATGACCACAGCAATCCACGGTAGCGGCACCGAGATGACAAAGAGGATGGCAGATAACCACATGTTTTCCCAAAAAAGGTAGGTAAGCCCAGATAACAATAAAAATGGGATGCGCATCCCTTGGATCCACATGTAGTGCCGTTCGCGCTTACGTCGATTGGCGGCCGGGGAGTAGCTGGCAGTGGTAATTAATGCCACTTTCCGGTTGCGTAACCGCTTTTTTAACTTGTTGAATCCCTGCGCCTGATCCGGGGGCGGGTCTGGGAGGTCTTCATGATCGATTACACGGAACTGGCTGTCAGTGGCGAAACCGTCAGCGGCGGAAGAAAAGCCAGCAGCCTTGTTCTGTGACTCGGAGCGTGGCTCGCGCTCATTTTCGCCGTGAGCTGTTGTTTCATTGGGGCCCATAGTTATAAATTAGACCGGCTTGGCATCTGATCGCGAACGTGGGGCAAAATAATAGGGTGACTACAAGTAGTAAAACCATCGAACGCCCGGATATTAAAGAAGATATTGCCACCGATGACGACACCCCGAAGTTCTTTCATTACGTAAAGAAAAACCAGATTGTAGAATCAGCGGTGTCCGGCAAAATGGTGGTAGCACTGTGCGGGGAGACCTTTCCTGTGACAAAGCAAGCGAAACCTGGTTCACCGGTATGTCCTGACTGTGAACGCGTGTATAGGAGTCTTCGTAAATAGTGAGCAGCGATCTTCGCGTTTGGCAACGCCAAGCGTTGACGAAATATCTCGAACAAAAGCCACAGGATTTTCTCGCTGTAGCAACGCCAGGTGCAGGTAAAACAACATTCGCCCTGCGCGTGGCAACAGAATTAACCACCCACCGTACCGTTGACCGAGTCATTGTGGTGGTGCCCACCGAACACCTTAAGGTCCAGTGGGCAGAAGCCGCCGCAAGGGTGGGGTTGTCACTGGATCCGAAATTTAAAAACACAGATGCTGTTAACCCGCAATATGATGGGATAGTGGTAACTTACGCCCAAGTTGCTATGCATCCGTATAAGCACTATGCGGTAGCCACGGCTAAACGTACTTTGGTGATTCTGGACGAAATCCACCACGGAGGCGACGCCAAAAGCTGGGGAGATGGTATCCGTGATGCTTATCGAGATGCCACCCGTCGCCTAGCTTTAACTGGCACCCCGTTTCGATCCGATGACTCCATGATTCCGTTTGTGCGTTATGCAGAAGACGGAGAAGGACATTTGGTATCTCAAGCCGATCACACCTATGGCTATTCTGATGCCTTAGCGGATGGCGTTGTGCGGCCGGTGGTCTTTCTGGCCTACTCCGGTGAAGCGCGGTGGCGTACCAACGCAGGTGAAGAATTTGCAGCCCGACTCGGTGAGCCGTTAAATGCTGAGCAGACAGCACGGGCATGGAAAACTGCTTTAGACCCCAAAGGGGATTGGATTCCCGCAGTGCTGCAAGCAGCGCACACACGACTGCTGCAGCTAAGGCGGGTCATTCCGGATGCTGGTGGTCTGGTCATAGCTACGGATAAAACCACAGCTAGAGCCTATGCGCGCATCTTAGAAAAACTCTCGGACACACCTGTGTCGGTAGTGCTATCTGATGAGGCGGGTGCCTCAGAACGGATTGAAGAATTTTCTGCTGGCACCGACGAATGGATGGTTGCGGTGCGTATGGTTTCTGAAGGTGTTGACGTTCCCCGCCTAGCGGTGGGGGTATATGCCACATCTTCCTCAACACCACTGTTTTTTGCTCAGGCCATTGGTCGCTTCGTGCGTTCAAGACGTCCTGGGGAAACCGCCAGTGTCTTTCTCCCCTCAGTGCCCGTATTGCTTGATTTAGCTGCAAAGCTGGAAGTCTCACGTGATCACGTTTTGGGCAAGCCCCACCGAGAAAAAGAAGGCTGGGACGATGAGTTATTAGAGCAGGCTAATCGGAAAGAATCGGAACCAGATGAGCTGAAAACCTACGAGTCACTGGGGGCGGAGGCGGAACTCGATGCCCTGATTTACGACGGCTCCTCCTACGGCACCACCACGCTGGCAGGTTCCGAGGAGGAAGCTGACTACCTAGGTTTGCCGGGATTACTCGATGCCGAACAAATGCGCCAATTGCTGCGCAAGCGGCAAGAAGAGCAGCTCAATGCGCGAGAGGCCGAAGCCAAAGAGGCGTTACGACGCGCACAAGAAGCCAAAAAACGCGATGAAGCCGATCACGCTACCGATACGCTTGCTAGTAAACAAATTCCGCAACTACGGAAAGAACTCAATGCGCTCGTGGCTATTACTGCCTCGCGTACCGGAAGACCACATGGTTCCATCCACACCGAGGTGCGGCAGAAATGCGGCGGGCCACCAACCGCCATGTGTTCAGCGGAGCAACTCCAGGAACGGATTGCCTATTTACGCAAGTGGTGAGAGCCTTTCCGGGTGTTAGTGTGTGCCTGTTTGGCAGGATTATTGCTAGCATGGGGAACAGGGTCTTGTGATCGTCAGGACATGATTTACGTTCAACCAACTGTAAGGAGTAATAGATGACTAACCCCGACAACGGTAATCAAAACGCAGGGTTACCATCATATTCTGATATTGCTAGCAATGGGCCGGAAGCTGCTTACCCTAACGTCGAAAGTTATGGTACGGAAGGACTGATAACGGACAAGAAAAACCCTCTAGCATTGTGGGGGTTGATAATCGGAATTATCGCACTGATCTGTGTTCTTACGCTCGTGCTGTCCAGTATTGCTTTTGTCCCAGGCATTATCGGTGTAATTCTCAGTATCATTGCTTTGGTAAAAGGCAAAAAATATGCACCAGAAAACCGCCGTACTGTATTAAGCGTCATTGGTCTGGTCACTTCCATTATTGCCACTGTAATCTCAGTGGGCATCATCAGTTTTGCAGCATATCTGGCTAAAGACTGCACCCAGATTGCGGATCCGACTGCACAACAACAGTGCATCTTAGAGAAATTTGGTAACTAACCATTCAGCTAACCAATGATGGGGTTGGTGGTGTTAGAGTGATGCTGTAGTCAGAGTAATGTTACTGCTATGACAATGGCAGTTTCTCAACCCAGTCGATTACTCGGGCCTGATTTCGCCCGAGGTTTCGCACTTTTAGGTATAGCTATCGCTAATGCAACCGTCTATTGGTGCATGCTCGCAGCAACACCCGAAAACGCAGTACAGACCAAAGCAGGTCTAATAGTAGATAACTCGTTGTGGGATAAGATTGCGATTTTTATTGGTACGCTGTTCGTGCATGTGCGGGGACTGCCAATGTTCGCAACGTTGCTAGGCTATGGCATAGGTATGATCTACCTCAGACAGCAACGCAGAGGATTGACCCTTAGCGACAACCAAAAAATACTCCTGCGCCGCTATGGGTTCTTAGCACTTATCGGGTTGGTGCATCTGCTGTTTCTGTTTTTCGGCGACATCATGTTGTATTACGGAGCCATCGCGCTGCTAGTAATCGCAATGGCGAAGCTTTCCGATAAGCAGATTCTCACCATTGGCGCTATCTGTTTTGGGATAGGAGTGGTGCTGTCTTTTACCGTCATTTACTTCTTCCCACAGTTTTCTAATGGATTCGATGGCGGTACCGGCAGCTATGTCAAAGACCAGTTGGTCATGGGCGGGATCATCCTCATAGCGCTACCTTTTCAGCTGGCTTTCGCGGGATTAATGGTGATACCGCTGATTATGTTGGGTTTTATCGCTGGACGCCGCGAAGTTTTCAGCCACCCAGAACAATATGCTCCACAGATGCGGATTGCCATGATTGTCACGGCAATGGTGATTTTAGTCATTGGGGTTCCGTTTGGACTGTCTGCGACCGGAGTGATAGATAATCCACTGCTGTATTATGCGCTGAATTCTTCGCTAGGCATGATGACAGGTCCCGGTTTGGTTGCGGTTATGTTCTGGGCGGCTAGCATGTTAGAACAACGTGGACTGAACAACATCTTGCCGGTGCGGATGATTGTTGCCTTGGGCAGGTTATCCATGACCGGTTATGTGATGCAGTCGGTATTGTTTGGGATTTTCGTAACCAGCTATGGCTTAGGTTTTGGAGCGGGCGCTGGGGCTATGACCGTCACTCTGATTGCCGCAGGGGTGTGGTTGGTGACCGTGCTGTTTGCGTTCGCATGGTCACATCTTGGTAAGCCAGGCCCTTTGGAGATGCTGCACCGGCACTTGTCTTATAAACAGCAACCACAGCCCCAAGCACCTAAGCAGGTGTCGCAACCGGAAAATACGCTGCCTACGTCGCAGTGACTTAACAAGAGAGGATAATAAGTAAGTTGCCCCGGCAAATGCCGGGGTGACAGGGGATTAATCGAGATAATCACGCAGCACTTGTGAGCGTGAAGGGTGTCGAAGTTTCGACATTGTCTTTGATTCAATCTGACGGATGCGCTCCCTAGTCACACCATAAACTTGACCAATTTCGTCTAAAGTCCTCGGCATGCCGTCGGTAAGACCAAAGCGGAGCTTCACCACACCAGCCTCACGCTCGGATAACGTGTGCAGAACATCTTGTAGCTGATCCTGCAGCAGCGTAAACGATACCGCATCGACTGCGATGACCGCCTCGGAGTCTTCAATGAAGTCACCCAGCTGGGAGTCACCTTCATCACCGATGGTCTGGTCCAAAGAAATGGGTTCCCGAGCGTACTGCTGGATTTCCAGAACTTTTTCTTCGGTGATGTCCATTTCCTTGGCTAGCTCCAAGGGGGTAGGTTCGCGACCGAGATCTTGGAGTAGCTCACGCTGAATCCGACCAAGCTTATTGATGACTTCCACCATGTGGACTGGGATACGGATGGTGCGTGCCTGATCTGCCATGGCTCTAGTGATGGCTTGGCGGATCCACCAAGTGGCGTAAGTGGAAAACTTATAACCCTTGGTGTAGTCAAACTTTTCTACTGCACGAATCAAACCGAGGTTGCCTTCTTGGATGAGATCCAAAAATGCCATGCCCCGTCCGGTATAACGTTTAGCTAGCGAGACCACCAAGCGCAGGTTGGCCTCTAGCAGGTGGTTTTTGGCTTTCCGGCCATCGCGGGCAATGGCGCGAAGGTCACGTTTGACCGCTGGAGTCAGCCGAGCGTCTTTATCGCCGCTATTGTAGGCCTCTTCCATTTGCTCCATGCGATAGGTGGCATACAGTCCAGCTTCAATGCGCTTAGCTAGAGAAACCTCCTGCTCTGCATTAAGCAGTGCTACCTTACCAATCTGCTTAAGATAGGCACGCACTGAATCAGCAGAAGCCGTTAGCTCGGCGTCCTTACGTGCTTGGCGCAGCGCTGCAGATTCATCTTCGTCCCAAACAGAGGAACCATCATCATCTTCATCTGTTTCTTCGGAAGACTCGTCGTCTTGATCCAGATTCTCATCCAGATCATCGGAATCAAGGTCAGTATCTAAAGAATCAGCCGAGTCACTATCAAATTCTGTGAAGTCATCAGAAAGATCGGTGTCGAATTCGTTCTCTGTGACATCGGTGTCATCAGTGTCTAGGCCGATGTTTTCCTCATCAATAAGGTCAGGATTGCCTGTGACTTTCTCCGCTTTGGGGGCAGCAGCTTTCTTAGCCGTTGTCTTTTTAGCGGTCTTTTTTGCTGTGGTTTTCTTAGCAGCTGACTTTTTGGTTGTCTTCTTGGCTGTTTTTTTGACAGCTTTTTTGGTGGTTTTTTTCGTAGTTTTCTTTGCAGTGGAGGTCGTCGCAGAATCGGATTCCGCTCCCTCCGGTTCACTGCTACCTGTGCGAGGGGAAGCAGTGCGCGGTGCTGCCTTTCGCGCAGTTTTGCGAGCGGTCTTCTTTGCTACCTTTTTCGCCGCTTTTTTTGCGGTGCTGGTGACGGTGGTTTCGTCGCCAGAGACATCTCCGACCTGCGTGGTTGCGGAAGTGTCTGCATTCTCAGTGACTGCCACGTACGCCCTTTCGCCTGGGAAAAATAAAGTGTTGACTATGGTACAAAGATCAGGCAAACTACCGGAGTAGAAACCAAACTTTGATGACGTCTTTCTGACGCGAAAATTCAAGCTTCTTTCCTGCTTATGGGGTCAAAGCAGATCAAAAGTGTGCTTCTTTGTCATAGACAAATGGCCATTATAAAACAAAAAGGGGGAAAATGCTGATTTATCCGGAAAAATCAGATAAACGGCATGTCTTTTTGGGGTGATTATTAAGGCTTAAGCCCGACCTGTACTGCCATTGCAGCACCAACTATACCGGCTCGGTTACGAAGCTGCGCCGGTACCACGGGGGTAGTGGTTTTCAGGTGGGGAACCCACTTGTCTGATTTGCGAGAGATGCCGCCACCAACAACAAAAACGGTTGGGTGTAGCAGTCGCGTGAGTTCCTCAAGAACAATGTCCACGCGCTTAGCCCACGCTTTGTAGCCTAAGCCTTCTTCATCTTTAATGCGTGAGGCTGCGAAATGTTCTGCCTCTTTGTTGTTGATGATCATGTGGCCCAGTTCGGAATTAGGGTACAGCGTGCCGTCGATGAGTAGGGCAGAACCAATACCGGTGCCGAAGGTAAGCAAAATAACTGCACCTTGGCTTGCGGCTTTATCACCAAACCGGACTTCGGCTAAGCCAGCTGCGTCGGCGTCGTTAAGCACGCTGACTTCTCGGTCGCCTAGGTGGGTGCGGAATAGTTGTGCTACGTCGATCCCGATCCAGGTGGGATCAATATTTGCTGCCGAATGCGCGATCTGAGTTTTAATAACGCTGGGGAGAGTGATTCCAACCGGGCCATCCCACTTGGCAATCTCTAAGATTTCTTTGCAGGTTTTCGCCACTGCATCTGGGGTGGCAGGTTTGGGGGTGAGAATTTTTATTCGGTCACCAATAAACTCTCCAGTTTGTAAATCCACTCTGGCACCTTTGATGCCAGATCCGCCAACGTCAATTCCAAAGCCTATTGCGGTCATGCCTGTTAGTGTACTGGAAAAACTCATGCCACCAGCGGGTAGGGTGCCCCAGGGCTATGGTTGTTATCGAAACCCCAGAATCAAGTGGGTGGCGGCATGTGGGTCGTGGGACGGAAAAATGCGCTACCACCAGTCAGTATTTGGCATGGCGATTGCGCTGTTAACTGCGAGGATTGCTGATTATCTTCGCTAAACTGGGTAAGATATAAGAACATGACAAACTCTTCTCAGGCGCAGTCCGGTCAGATGCCTTTCTCCCACTTCGTTGCCTCAAATGTCTCAGACACTTCAGATAGTAGAATAACGCTTGATCCTGAGGGGCTAACCGTCACGCAGCTGCATTATGCGAATTTGGCACTGGTTGCAGTAGCGGCGGTGACGGCGGCTAGTGAGAAAATCGCCACGATGCGTGCTGATATCAAAGATTTGCAGGCGCATACCAGCGTTAAGTCAGCTAAAGAAGACCCAGTAACTATTGTCGATCAAGAAGCTGAGGCATTAATTAGAACACTTTTAGCAGATCGTCGGCCCGGTGATGGGGTAGTCGGGGAGGAGGGGACCCAGATTGCTTCCGATACCGGGATTACCTGGATTATCGATCCCATTGATGGAACGGTGAATTTTATCTATGGGATACCGCAATATGCTGTGTCAGTGGCTGCAGCGGTTGATGGCGTACTTGTTGCCGGTGCGGTTATGAACGTTGCGACGAACGTAGTGTGGTGGGCAGCAACTGGGGTGGGGAGTTATCGCTTAGATGCCACGGGGCTTAGGCGGCTAGCTGCTTCGCAAGAGTCTTCGTTGGGATTAAGTCTGGTGGCAACTGGGTTTAGCTACAGTTCTGAGCGTCGAAAAGCACAGGCAGAGTCGTTGGTTCGAGTGATACCTCATGTGCGTGACATCCGGCGTCAAGGTAGTGCTGCCCTTGACCTCTGTGCGGTAGCTGACGGCACGGTAGAAGCGTATTACGAACAAGGAATCAATGCGTGGGATTTCGCTGCTGGGGCAGTAATAGCTGCAGAAGCGGGAGCGACGGTAGTCACTCCGCAACTTTCGGAAAGTGGTACGGCGGGGTGTATGTGTTTTGCGGCCGCACCTCAGATTAGTGCTGAGTTTTCTTCCTTGATGGCGACGCTGCCAGAAGCTTTGCCCTAGATTGGCTGTGGCGTTTACGTGGGGGTTTTCAGCAGGGGAGTGGAACTTTTGATTGATCTAGCACCCCCACAGTGTTGCTTTTAGGCGTGGTGTGTGCACATCGGCGTGCATCTGCTCTAATATCCGGCGTCGAGCATGAACAGGTAGTTGTTAACCGTCGCTCTGTAACGGTTGTGTGCATTTTTGCTCGGAAATAAACGCCGAGTGAACTGGGACTTTTACGATTGTGTGACATTTAGTGTTAAGTGCGTGTATAACTATCGCCAATAGCTGATCATGGCTTAAATCAAGCAAATCGCTTGTTGGTTTCTGCACGGTAGCCAGAACTTAGAGATATTTCTAAAGTGCTACCAGCCGAAGCAACGTCACAGTGATTCGACCGTAACAGAAGGAAGTAGACGTCACATATGGCAACTGACTATGACGCACCTCGTCGCCGAGCAGAAGATGAAATCGAAACTGATTCGCTGGAGGGCTTGAAAGCTGCCGAGAACATCACCAATGATATGGATGATGATGGTGAGATCGTAGAACCGTTCGATCTTCCCAGCATGGATATTTCCGGTGAAGAACTTAACGTCACCGTTATTCCTCGACGATCGAATGAGTTCACGTGTTCTGTTTGCTATTTGGTGCAAAACAACAACCGGATCGACCATGTTGAAGATGATGGTTCACCGGTATGTAAAGACTGCGCTTAGCCCTAAGAAACCCCTCTACAAAACTTTGAGGGTAGCCAAGGCAGAAGCCTTAAGGTAAAACGCAGCTTTTGCCGTGGCAGCTGCTTGCGGCTCAAGATGCGTTTTAGCGTGAGGTCGCGGTTGCCTCCGCCACCTGATCGGGTAAAAATGCAGTCAAAAGCTTTTCTGGGTTTTTTGTTGCTATTAGCCAATAAGGTGTGGGATCTTCTGGATCGTCAAGGACTAGCATCACCATTTCTGGTACCCAACCGTGGGAAACCACAAAAGCCGCGGGATCGAGTTGACGCCCCATAGCATTACGTTTTGCGGTGGCCGGAACCGCTAAGGAGCGCGCCACCACAGTATGTGGCAGATTCGCCTGGCCAGTAACAAGCCATCGTGTCCCGTCAGGTTCCAACTCCACCCGCACGGTGGTCGAAGACATCGAATACAGCACCCAAACCGCCAAAATGCTCAGCACTACTGCGCCGCCGTAAAGCCATATGCTAGCGCGGTTTAATCCCAGTTGTGCAGAAATAAGTGCCACTAAAAAGGCAGCAATTAACCACCAATACAAGGGCACCCACTGCCGTTCCGAGTACAGAACCTTGGTGTCTTGTGAAGCTTTGTTCGGGTTGCTGTTGGTCACAACAAATGATTCTACTGCACAGATCATCATAGAACTGAGCCTTAAATGAAAGCGCCTATGCTATAGCAATTATGAGGTGGTTGGTTATCTCGGCTAACGCTAAACTGCGGCAAGTGGCACAATGGTGATAAGACAAAGCTGGATTACGGTGGGTAGTCGAATTTTGTTTTGAATCTAGTATCGGCAAGCAATGCAATAATCAACGCAATGGAGTGAAAGATTTATGCCACAAACCTCAGCTGACTACCAGTTCGCGGGATCAACGGTGATAAGCAATATCAGACTGAAGCGGTTAGATCCAGAACTGCCCATTCCCGTACGGGCGCACCGGGGTGATGCTGGCGTTGACCTGTATTCCACCCAAAGCCTGATCCTGCAACCAGGCGAGCGTGCTTTGGTTGGTACGGGAATAGCTATTGCATTGCCGCTGGGAACTGTTGGCCTGATCCATCCCCGCTCGGGTCGGTCATGGAAAGAAGGCTTGAGTATGGTCAATGCCCCAGGCACTATTGATGCCGACTATCGGGGGGAGATTAAAGTGTGCTTGATAAATCTCGATCCAGCACAACCCATTACCATCAATCGAGGCGAGCGAATAGCGCAACTACTGGTGCAGCAGGTGGAGCTTTTCGATTTCGTCGAATACGAAGAACTAGATGAAACTGTTCGAGGTGCCCAAGGGCACGGCTCGACCGGCGTAGACTAAAAGCACTACGCTTATCCGACCATTCGGCAACTGTAGTAGCTTATTTTAAAACGAAAAACGCATGTACTAAGTGTGATTCACTGTTGTCGGCTACCGAGCTGAAACGTGACAACAGTTACAACACTGAAAAACCTTTAAAACCGGCGAAAGGTACACCCATGGCACTATGGCCATTTTCCAAAAAGAAGGACACTTCCCCCCAAGATCAGGCAGCCAGCTTTGAGCAGCTGGCTGACACCAAACAGTTTGCTGAACCTGAGGTAGTGGTAGGGGCGGACTTTGAGGAAGATTCTGTAGAGGATACCGATTTTCTTGTCCCACCAGAGCGCACCACCTCACCACAAGAGCGCATGGAAACCGCAAGCTACGCCCAGCCAGAACCGGAAGTAACCTTCGACCAAGAATTGCCACCTGACCCCATCCATGACGCAGTCAGTGGCGAATCTGGACCTTTTGACGGTGACTCAGTTGACATCAATGATTTTGATTTTAGTGATTTTGGAACCGGGGTATTAAACCTCGGATCAATGATGATTCCTCTGCCCGAAGGTGCAGAAGTGCAAGTAGAAATGGGACCTCAAGGACCAAAAATGCTGCATATTCTCACCAAATACGGTCGATGCACACCAGTGGCCTTCGCGGCTCCCACCACACCTGGTCAGTGGACAGAATCAGTACCAGAAATCCTCACTGGCATGCAGGGGGACAACTTAGAAGTCGAGATCGAACAAGGCCCTTGGGGCAAAGAAATCACTGGTTCAGCACCTAGCGGTGGTGGATTCATCCGTATCATCGGCGTAGACGGGCCACGGTGGATGCTGCGCATGACCTTGGCGGCACCCGTAGAACACGCTGATAACATGGCAGAACTAGGCCGCGAAATAACCGCTCGCACTTTTGTCATGCGAGGCACCGAACCAATGCTAGCGGGAACGCCGCTGCCTGTGGCATTGCCAGCGCCACTGGCTGAACAAGTGCAAAAAGAAATGATCCGCCGCCAAGAAGAAAACAACAACTCCTAACTGCATCCCAGGCGTATACCTTCCGGCCACTACAGTCGCGAGATTGTTTTTTCGCAACAAACCGATGGGCCGGAAGTTTTGCCTTTTACCTTAAAGCCACAACGGCAGCGAGGCCTCTACTGCTAGCACCGCAACTGCTGCGGTTTTCCAAACTTGGCCCAAACGCAGGCAGCCAACCAAGCACCTTATAGCAATACCGGAAAGATAGTGACCATGACCCCACCAGAATTAGTCAAAGGCAAAGCCCAAGAATTTCACATTACTCGTGCAGCTCATTGCGGTGAGGGTATTGCCCTATACGACGGTCGGGTGGTATTCATTCCAGGCACCTACCCAGGTGACCATGTGTATGCCACGGTTACTCAGCTAAAAAAGAACTTCGGCCGCGCAGAACTACTATCGGTACTCAGCCCAGCCGCTATCCGCACCACATCGAGGTGCCCCGCCGCGGAATTAGGAGCTGGTTGCTGCGACTATGCCACGTTACATCCCGACAACGAGCTTCAACTCAAATCTCAGATCCTGCATGATCAACTCCAGCGCCTAGCCCGCTTGACGACGATTCCCGCCATTGCAACCATCGATCTCAAGCCCGATACTGCCTGGCGTACCAGGGTTCGGCTAGGAGTCAACCAGCAGGGAAACGCCGGAATGCGTAAACGTCGCACCACTGAGATCGTTGACACTGTGGCTTGCACACAGCCGGTAGCTGGCTTACTAGATGATATCGTTGGTAAAGACGCACCCAAGTTCCAGCCCGGCTCCGAACTGGTGGCAGTAGTGGACGACACCGGTCAACGTCACATCATCGAAACCCATAAGCCAGCCCGCGGTCGTCGGAGCGATAAGGTAATCCGCCTATTGGAGGGAACCGGAATCGCCATACAACACAACGGCGATTATGAGTTCCACCTGCCAGCTACCGAGTTTTGGCAAGCCCACCAAGGCGCAGTAGCGGCCTATAGCAACCAAATAAGCACGTGGTGTACCGGAATAGCGCCACGTGGTGTCACACCCGTTGCCTGGGATTTATTTGGCGGTGCCGGAGCCTTAATACCGCCACTAATTCACGCCTTAGGGGAACAAACGCAGATTGAATCCGTGGAAACCTCCACCACAGCGGCAGAAACCGGGCGAGCAGTGTTCGGCCCAAATGTCACCTTCCACAGCACCACAGTCGAATCGGCACTTACCCACCTGAACACACCTGATGTGGTACTACTAGATCCACCACGCACCGGAGCAGGGGAAACAGTTATCACTGGCATCGCGGCAACCCAACCACAACGAGTCATTCATATTGGTTGCGACCCTGCCACCTTTGCCCGCGACGCTAAAAGCTGGCAGGAGAACGGATACCAGTTAGAAGAAGTAGTTGTTTTTAACGCTTTCCCAGGAACACACCACTTTGAAACCCTTGGATTACTCGTGCCCACCCCATAAGTCGGTGGATTCTTAAAAGGAAAGTTCACATTCCTTAGGTAAAACACGGTAAGATGTAGCCAATATTATCCAGCGCTGAGAGCAGGCATGTCACCTGACACCTCAGCGCCGTGTGGTTATACATCGACCTTGTTGCGATCTTTTGAAAGGATGCACCCGCTACCCGCTTATGAGTATTCTTTCCACCATTTCCACACCAGCCGATGTGAAGCGACTGACCTTCGACGAGCTGGATCTTCTCGCTGCTGAAATTAGAGAATTTTTAGTTACCAAAGTTTCAGCCACCGGCGGACACTTAGGTCCTAATCTCGGCGTGGTCGAATTAAGCATCGCAATCCACCGAATCTTCACATCTCCTCAAGATCCAATCATCTTCGATACCAGCCACCAATCTTATGTGCACAAAATTCTTACCGGACGTGCAGAAGGATTCGACACCCTCCGACAAAAAGACGGTCTCAGCGGCTACACCTGCCGGGCGGAAAGCCCCCACGACTGGACAGAATCGTCCCACGCCTCGGCAGCATTAAGCTACGCCGACGGCCTAGCTAAAGCATTCGAAATCACAGGTGAAACCGAGCGCACTGTAGTAGCGGTAGTCGGCGACGGAGCTTTGACAGGCGGCATGTGTTGGGAAGCACTCAATAACATCGCAGCTTCTGATAACCGCAAGGTGGTAGTAATTGTCAATGACAATGGTCGTAGCTATTCACCCACCATCGGTGGTTTTGCCCAAAACCTAGCCCACCTTCGGATGCACACCAAATACGACAAGGTGATGGAACAAGGAAAATCCACGCTCAAATCACTAGGTTGGGTCGGTGAGCGCACCTTCGAAGCACTCCACGCCTTCAAAGAAGGAGTAAAATCCACCGTCATTCCCACGGAAATGTTCTCAGAACTAGGGATCAAATACGTCGGCCCAGTCAATGGGCATCATCAAAAAGCCCTAGAATCAGCGCTACAATATGCCCGTGAATTCGACGGACCAATTATCGTTCACGTAGTAACCGAAAAAGGCCGAGGCTACGCACCTGCCGAAAACGACACCGCAGAACTCATGCACTCCACTGGGCAAATCAACCCAGAAACTGGTCTGCCGCTGAAAGACTCAAAACCAGGGTGGACTAGTGTTTTCAGTGCAGAACTAGTTGAAGCGGGCAAAGAACGCAAAGACATCGTAGCTATAACCGCAGCCATGGCCGGCCCAACTGGGCTATCGGCTTTTGAACAAGAATTCCCAGAACGATTCTTCGACGTGGGCATAGCTGAACAACACGCTTTAACATCTGCTGCAGGCCTAGCACTCGGCGGCCTACACCCTGTTGTTGCGGTGTACGCCACCTTCCTCAATCGCGCCTTCGATCAACTCCTCATGGATGTTGCGCTACTGAAGCTGCCGGTGACCATTGTGTTGGATCGCGCCGGGGTAACCGGATCTGATGGTGCCAGTCATAATGGCGTGTGGGATTTTGCGATCACTGGCGTGGTCCCAGGGATTAAAGTTTCTGCACCTAGGGACGGGATTCAGTTGGCGGAGCTATTCCGCGAAGCACTAGCGATAACAACCCCCACGGTGGTGCGGTTTCCTAAAGGTGAACTGCCGGAACCGATTTCCGCGCTACATACCTATGACGATGGTGTAGAAGTAGTTTTCCAATCCAGTGGTGGTACAGCAGCGCCTTCCGTGCTGATTGTTGCCGTGGGGAGCATGGTTCCACAAGGTTTAGCTGTGGCAGAAGCACTTCGTGATACCGGTGTAGGGGTTACAGTGGTAGATCCTCGGTGGGTAATTCCAGTACCAGAAAGCGTGACATCACTTGCAAAAGAGCACGATCTGGTGGTGAGTATTGAAGACGGCATTATCCATGGCGGTGTTGGTGCCATGATTTCGGCAGCCTTGTCCGCAGCGGGGGTCGATACCCCGATGAGGCATCTTGCTTTCCCAGAAGTATTCCCCGAACACGCGAGCCGTGATGAGCTATTGGAGGAAGTCGGGTTATCCCCGCAGCGTTGCATCGCGGCGGTATCTGGTTGGGTGAATCAACTGTTTCGAGTTGAGACCTAAAAGTTAATGTAACGAGCGAATGGTTGCCCCGCATGAGCTAAGCGGCAGCGACTCCTAACCGGCCATCCTCCAGTTTCTGCAGGGTTGCCCCGCATGAGCTAAGCGGCAGCGGTAGTGACGTGGGCAGCTGTCTTGGTCATGCGCCTTGGTAGTGCATGACCACTTTTAACTATTTGAGTGACATGTGCGGTACCAGTCACTTTTTATTTCTGGTAGTCAGCCACCAGACCAAGTGAATAACTGTGACACATATTGCTATTACTGTCGTTAGTGCGCCGAGAAGCATGAAAAGACCAGCGCCGATATTGGCCCCTATCTGGCCTCGATAGGGTAATAGGAGAATAGCAGCAATCAGCCAAAGGCCAAGGGTAACACCCCAGCAGGTGAGTGTAGCGACTGGGAAAGCTTTCATGAGTATTCCACTTCTTTGAGTTTCTGGCTTGTGTTTTCTAGGGAGTAGTACGCAAAGGCAGATTTAATACTTACGCGACAAGGCGTCACAGTTGCATTCTAACTACAATATTCTTGCTGCCGCTACGATCTCTACATGGGGATGGCTGTTATGGTGCTTGTCATGCACCAGCGAAAGTTTTAGGTTTCGATGCCCTAGACGGCTAGTTGGTATCAAAGAGAAGAACCGCAAGTGGCTCGAAGGCCAGTTGCAGCTGCCATGGTCGAACGTCGAGCGCTTCCAATCGAGAATACAGTTGGTCGGGATTCCTGATTGTCTCAGTGTGCACCACTTCCCAGATGATTTTCCGCAACGCGAGCGGTTGCATCAAACTATCTGCCTGTACATTATGCGCCTTAGAAATGGAATTGATTACCTCACGAGCCGAATCAAGTACCGCACGAACTTCCGGATAATGATGGAGTTGGGTACGGTAATGCTGTTCGTGGCGCTGCTGGTATTTGCGTACCTGACTTTGCGACGGCCATGTGCTAGGCGGGCTTGCTACAGTAGCGCGAACAACCGATACCCATTCGGCAGCATATTTCGGTAGCATGCGAGAAGATAGCCGCAAATCAAATAATTGCTTCTTCGTGTGCGGTAGTGCCATGGCGATAGCCATTAGCGCTTTGTCAGGGAGCAATAATGAACAAGCCGTATCAGTTGCTGCCCCGATCTCTTGGCGGGTTGTCCACAGCTTTCTTGCGACTGCTAGCTGTTTGCGGCTTTTTAACCGTGATAGGCCTTTGAGATCAAGCCACGTTTTAGTCATTTGCTGCGGTTGGCGATGCAACCGTACCAACTGCTTACAGTCTTGCTCTAGCCACGTAAGTTTGTTGTCGTGGGTGAGCTGGTTTGTCATGGCGTCGGCAAGCTCTAGTAGCAACTCGACATCTAACGCGGCGTAGTTAAGCCAACTGTCTGGCAGGGGTCGGGTAGACCAGTTCTTCGCACTGTGTTCTTTTTTGAGCGAAAAACCGAGGAACTCCTCAGTCATGGCAGAGAGGTTGACTTTAGAAAAACCCAGTAGTCTTCCTGCTAATTCGGTATCAAAAAGTGAACCAGGAAACAGGCCCAGATCAGCTAAACAAGGAAGATCGGTTGGTGCCGCATGGACAATCCAATGCTGATTGTTGACCACCGGAGCAAGATGCTTCGATACAGCGGCTGGCTGCGATTCGACGTCGAAAAGCACGATGCCAGCACCTGCGCGTTTTGCTTGAATGACAAATGCTCGGTCGTCGTAGCGGAAACTCGACGCTCGTTCAGTGTCGATGGCAATAGGGCCGGTGCCTGCAGCTAGGCGGTTGGCAGCTTCGGCGATATTGGTTGCCCCAGCGGCAAGCGGTGGAATGCCACCGCGTGGAGTAGTAAGAGCTGACATCCCAACTGGTGGTGCAGTTAGTTAGCCGCTGCTGGATTAAGTTTTGCCACACCTTCCGGCGGCAAACCTGCGACATTAGCTAGCACTTTGGAAAATGCCAGTACATGCGGCGCTAAATCTTCAGTAGTAGCTGTCCATGAGGCACGCATTTCTAGTTGATAAGCACTGGGAGGGCCGCCAATCTCACCGAAGCGCACTGACGTGGTCGATGTGATTGTTCCGCCGAGGCTGTGATAATCGGCTTGGCCGTCGGCAAGCCCCTCGGTTAGCCATTGCCAAGCCACTTCCGGCAACATCGGGTCGGAAGCAACCGCGTGATCCATGTCTGCTTGAATATAAGCAACCAGACGCATGGAGCCTTCCCAAGTGTCATCGGCCTGCGGATCATGGAGCAGAATCAGGCGGCCGAAGGCATCACCATCAGTGAGGGTGATCGCGGAATCCTCGGTTTCTGGGGGTGTGATTTCCAGGCCAATGGCATGGCTAAAAGGGGCCAACCGCTGGGGTGGTCTAATAGTCCCCAAAGACACCTCTTTTCGCAGTACAGCCTTGTGCATGGACTCCACTGCGCGAGAAAAGGATTCTGGTGTGTGCGCTGCTTCGCTTCCAGATTGGGGGGACAAATTCATTGGCTTTGATTGGAAGTCGTTCACAAGGCTAAAAGTTAGCCAATCAGACTTTCGTTTCGGCGATGCCACGCCGTGCTGAAAAACTAGCTACACTCTGACCTGCCCAAGCGGAAAGTGCATAAGTTCTACCCGTTGGGCCGTAGGCTCAATGGCACCGGATAAACTATGCGTAGCTATTGCCCAAAAATGGTGTAAAGTGCCGTAAAAAATCAGAGATGGGGTAAACTTCTGCAAAGTGAGTGTTCCAACTTATGATGGATATATTCGCTGGAATTTGCGTCGTGTTTAAACAACGGAAGGGAAGAAATCGGTAATGGCTGACAAGCTAGATTTCGAAAAACTCAATAGCATGCAACGCTACACCCAATGGGCAACATTTCGTGCCATACCCGGCGCGTTGGGCACTGAGCGAGAGCAAATCATAGCCCAAGCACAGGAGTTTTTCGCTGCCTTGGCGCAAGAAGGCAAGGTAGAGGTTCGGGGTATCTACGACATCACCGCTGGGCGTGCAGAAGCAGATTTCATGTTCTGGTGGCATGCGGAAGAGTTTTCCGATATTCAAAAAGCCTATAGCGATTTCCGCCGTGAAACGAGTCTGGGACAGCTCACTGAGGTGTTCTGGTTGGGCAACGGATTACACCGTCCTAGTGAATTTAATAAATCGCACCTGCCTAGCTTCATCATGGGGGAGGAGCCAGGTGAGTGGATCACGGTTTATCCGTTTGTGCGTTCCTATGAGTGGTATGTCATGGATGCCAGCAAGCGGCGGCAGATTTTGGCTGCACATGGCATGGCAGCGCGCGACTTCCCGGATGTACGTGCGAATACTGTTTCGGCTTTTGCATTGGGGGATTATGAGTGGATGCTAGCGTTTGAAGGTCCTGAGCTGCACCGGATTGTCGATTTGATGCATGCTATGCGCTATACCGAGGCTAGGCTGCATGTCCGCGAGGAGATTCCATTTTTCACTGGCCGCCGTGTTTCAGATATTGGCGAGGTCATTGCTGTGTTGCCTTAAGCTATTGAAGCGCAATGATAAAACCAGCCACTGGTATAAGACGTTTAAGCGGCGATTGCCCGCAGTAGTTTTATATCAGTGGCTGGTTTTTAAGTAGTTGAGGAGGTTGGTGTTTCTGTTAACGTCAAGCACACCGAATTAATGCAGTATCGCAGGTCGGTGGGGGTGTCGTAACCTTCGCCTTGGAATACGTGCCCTAGATGGGACAGGCAATTAGCGCAGAGAACTTCTGTGCGTTCCATGCCTAAGGAGTGGTCTGCCCTTTCGATGATTCGATCACCAGCTAGCGGGGAGAAAAATGATGGCCAACCGCAATGGGATTCGAATTTTTCTGTGGAGCGAAATAGCTCAGCGCCACAGGCGCGGCAGCTATAAATTCCCTCAGTCGTGGTAGTGGTGTATTCACCGGTAAAAGGCGGTTCGGTGCCGGCTTCGCGTAGGACTCGGTATTCCTCAGCGTTGAGCCGTTGCTTCCATTCTGCGTCGGTAATGAGTTTAAAGTTGGTCATAATTATTTCCTTTGCTTTTTTATGGACGTTTATCACGAACTCTTTTTAAGAGCGCTTGTTAAAGTCATGATAGGCCAATGTGCTCTTAGGTAATATACACCGACGGCAATAATGATAAACGCCCAGCCCACTGTGGCTTGGAAGGTGGCGATTTGATGAAATGGAGTCCAATCCAACTGCAGCAAACTTAAACAAATCCCCAGCCAACCAGTGATGGAATTAATGGGGGAGTTCGGAAGAGTTGCCGCGAAGATCAATGGGAAAAACATCATGGAGTAGTACATTTGACCCAGTGAAGAGAGCAGAAAGGCGCCAGCAAGCAGTACGCCTGCGGTCGTTGCAAGCCACAGTAATGGTTGTGAATACCGCACTCGAAGGAGCATAACCACTGCGATGGCTATAAGAAGGCCAAACCCTACCAAGGCGACGAATTCTAACCAGGTGGGTAGACCGAAATACGTGACAAGTCCAGGGAAGGAACTATTGGCATAATCGCGGACTTGGCCTAGATAAGGCATGGTTCTAGTCAGGTAATCGTTAGCCCCAGGAATAAACGGCCAAGCGATGAGATTGGCCGCGATGGGTACTGCCACGCCAGCTACCAAGGTTTGCCACTGTATTTTCACTAAAGGTAGCAACAGTAGCGGGGCAAATACTGGTTTAATGAGGATTGCTAACCCGATGATTATTCCTGCCCGCCAGCGCCGGTCTTCGTGGAGGTACTGGATATAACACACGAGCGCTAGAAGTAGGATGCCGTTGATATTGGCGAAAACTAAGGTGTTGGTTACTGCCTCGGTGGCGAAAGCTAACACGATTGACAAGGGGAATACGGCACCGTGCAGGCTAAAACCAAAAAGCTTGGTCAGCAATGCCAGGGCCGTGAGGATGGCCAAGGCATTGAGGATGATAAAACCAATCCGAGCAAGCTCATTATCGCCCAACAACGCTAAAGGTGATAACACTAACGTAGCACCGGGGTTGTAGAGGTAGTGAGGGTCAACGAAGTAGTAAGTTTCGCCATATACCGGTTGGCCGTCGAGGAATCTTCGCAAGGCGAAATACACCGTGGAAAAATCATCGGTGACATCGCCACGAAGTGCGAGGAAAAACACCCGATGCAACACTAATACCACTGCCAGTGGCCAGAAAATAATAGCTGCCCACGGGTCTAAAAAAGTACTGCGGATACCTGTGGGTTGCTCTTTATCGGTGGGGGAAGAGTCAACCCATAACGTGCGAACACGGGTTGCGAGTGTCATCGGCTATCACGGACCTTTGGTTGATTTGCTTTGGTGGATTTAACGGCTTGCTATCTGTTAATACCGTAGCGCAGGAAAACGTTGCCGTCGTTGCTGTGGTGAACGTGTTCTAGGGTGCACGGCAAAATCTCGTCACTAGTGCCAAGGCCAAAAAGTGGGTTTGTAGTGCTTAAACACAGTAGTGGGTCTAGCGTGAGATGAATTTTAGTTACCAAGCGTGCCGCGAGTAACGCAGAATTAAGTTGTGGCCCACCTTCGGAAATAATACGTCGAAAACCACGGTCGGTTAAGGCCTGAATAATTCCGGTTGCGGTGAGTCTGGGCACGTTTATTATTTCCCAGCCATGCTGCGTGAGCTTTTCGACGTTAATCTCTTGGGCGTTTTCTAGGTCGGTTATTGCTACTTGTGGTTGCCCGTCGTGGCTAAAAAGCCGGGATGTAGTGGGGAAATGCAGTGACCGCGAAACAATGATTAATGGGGGAGTAGGGTGTTGGCCTCGATCTTGGCGTTGTTTTTGGATTTCTTTCGGTATTAGCACTTGACCGTAGTTTTCGGCGCGGACGGTTCCTGCTCCCACTAATATGCAGTCAGACCATTGGCGTAGGCCGAGAAGCAGGGCAGTATCTAATTCATTTCCTAGTTGTTGGGAGTTTCCATTGATGGTGGCGGAACCATCAATAGTCCCCGCGGCAACTATCCGGCACTCTGGCGTATTGGGGTGGTCTACGCTAGGGCCAATGAGTTGGGAGACTAATTCCATCATGGCTGTGAGTGTATCGCTGTAGATC
>CAUQSW010000041.1:0-27614 GCA_963520895.1 uncultured Corynebacterium sp.
GCCACCACAGTGATTCCGTCCGACTCTATCCAAGCAACATAGTCGGCTAACAGGTTCATCCCGTGGGTGGTCTCAATAAAAGCTACATGTTGGGCAAGATTTGTTGGGGTCATAACCCTGAAACTAGTGCTGGGCAATCCGTCAAGGCAAGGATAGAAGAAAAATAATTTTTCGCCCCTGGTACTACAACCGCTAAACACTCCCGTCCGTAGTGCGCAACCAGACGAAAAACCTGCAACCAACTGCGATAACCTTACTGCAGAAGGGTTATCCACAGCCCCTAGAGTTATCCACAGAAACTTTTTGCATCGACGTGCAAAAAACCGGCTGCAAACCCACAGTCCGCAGCCGGAAGTAAACGTCGAAACGCTAGTTGTGGGAGGAGTAGTTTTCTTCGCCGGAGGCGATGGTGCGGACGGGGAGATCGCCGACTGCTACGGTGCTGCCGTCGTCAAGCTTGAGGGTAACTGCTACGTTGTCGCCAGCTTTGATGGGGGTTGGGACGTCCATCAGCATCAAGTGGTAGCTGCCTGGTTCCATAACCGTGGTCTGGCCTGCCGGGATGGTGAGCCCGTCTTCTTTTTCTTTCATTTTTCCGTCGACAACTTCGTGGACTTCGTAGCTGCCTGCTTTGACGTCTGCTTCGAAGCCGACGATGGTGACGTCTTTATCTGAGTGGTTGGTCACAGTGCCGAAGATCCCGGTCATTTTTGCGTCGTCCGCCATGGCTTTAACGTAGCCGTCGCGCATCTCAACAGACTTGGAGGCGGGCTCGGACTCAGGCTGTGGCTGGCTGCTGCACCCGACAGCAAGCACGGCAGCGGCACAACAGGCGATAAAAGAACGGGCGAACATACGTATTACACTCTCGCTTTCTAAACTGGATGTACAGATACTAGTCGGAGTAGGTGGGGGAAAAGTTCCCGCCACGCCAACTGTTCGAGGCTGCGTATTATCGGAAAATCCGCGTTGGGCACCGCGGCGCCGTGCCGATTCAGGTAAATCGCGTCCATTCCCGCAGCAATGGCGGCGGTAACGTCGTTGATGAGGTTGTCGCCAATGAGAACCGCGGGTGTTTCTACTTGGCGTAGTACGAGTTCGTAACATTCGGGGTTGGGTTTGGCCACCCCGAGTTCTTTAGCGGCAAACATGAGGATGCGCTGATCCCATAGCTTTGCCGCGCGCATCTTGGCAGTTTGAAGTTCTGCTGCGCCATTTGTGAGAATGCCCACCGTAGCGCCGGAATCAAGCGCGGCTATCAGAGCCGGGTGGGCATCGGGATACGCCGTGGTGGCAGCGATGTAGTGGACATAAAACTCTTCCATCAAAGCGCGGGCTTGGGCATCTGTAAGGTCGGGGCGGCCTAGGTACTCACGAATCCGGCCGTAGCGCTGTCCTTCGTGGGTGGTTTCGCCTTTTTTCGTAAGCCAAAAACCACTTGTGTTCGATTGCGAGCCATCGATCTATATCGGCAGGTAGGCCCAACTGTTTGGACCACTTCTGTAGGGCAATGGTGCTGGCTGTGGTTTCTTCTAAAAGGGTGCCGTCAAGGTCAAAGAGAATAGTGCGATATTTCATGATTCCAGATCATTTCGGCTCAGTGACGTGCTGTTAAAAAGTTGTTCTCGCCTTGCCAGCCGCCCTACTCGCTGCGCAACCACCGGCGAGGTGATCAGGGCGAAGAGGATAATCAACAGCATCATCCCGATATCGCCTTTCGCGGCTTGGCTGAGGTTTTCCGAGACCAGTACATGCAAAATGGCTCCAGTGACGGTCAGCACAAGACCGAGCGTTTGGGGTTTGCTCACCGCGTGCAGCCGGCTGAGTGTGTCTCGAAATCGAACCAGCCCCACAGCACCCGAAACCGCAAGGATACTTCCTGCCAGCATGAATAGTGCAGCGATGATGTCAATAACAGTGCTCACAATTTGTCCTTAAGGTCGTCTTCTTTGCGGAATCGAGTTAGCGCCACTGAGGAGATAAAGCCGAATAGTGCCACCACCACCATGCCATTGACCACAGTGGTGTCAATGGTAAAGAAGATGTATATAGCTAAGGCACATTGCATGAGCGCGGAAACCCCATCAAAGGCCACCAAGCGGTCTAAGGAGGTCGGCCCGATGAGCAACCGGTAGCCAGTGAGGATGAATGCTAAAACAAACAAACCGGTGGAAAGATAAAGCAGTATGGCGATCATGCGCTCACCGCCCGTGCGTAAGGAAAGATGTCCAATAAATCCTGTTGTAGCTTTTCGACATTCACAATCTCGCGGGCAATCGCTTTTTCTGAATGCCCATCTAGGAAATGCACCACTATGGCGCGTTCTTGCAAAATCAGATCCGTAACCGTCCCGCCGGGTTGTAGGTTGAGCAAGGACACCCCGAAGGAAAAGATCAGGTCGTCGTGAATATCAAACGGCAGTTTGACTATGGCGGCTGGTGGTTGCGGGGCGCGTCGTAACGCAATGATGGCAACCCGGATGGAGGAAATAATCAGATCACGGTGGAAGAGCACTAGGAGTTTGATTAGTTTTAACCACCGAATGGTGCGGATATGCACGGGAACTTCGGGCAGTGGCAGCGCCATGGTAATAAACAGCGCTAGGCCAATGCCTGCTACTAGATTGCCAATGGACAGTTCGCCCCACAGCAGAATCCACATGACAACCAGCCACAATATGGCAAAAGGATGCACCCGTTTCATCACTGGTTGACCTCCTTGTTGTTAAGTTCGGGGTGGCGGCTGGGGTCTATCACTTGTGAGGTGATTTTTCCTTGGAGGACGGCTTGGCGGTAATTATTAACATCCTGGGCTGTTGCTACTGCTCTACCGGTTACGGCAGCCAGCGGCCCGCCGAGAATAGTGACCGCTAACGACGCCGCCACAAGCAGCGATGTGGCAGCAACCATGCCAATGGGCATGCGGCCGACGTCGACACGCTCGGAAATAGCCACCATGGACTGAGTATCAGTCAGCGGACGCGGGCGGGCGAAAGCGCGGTCACCATCTGGGGCGTCGGAGCGGTCGCGCCAAAACGCTTTAGTCCATACGGTCATCATGGTGTAGAGGGTCAGCAGGGAGGTAATGATGGAGCTGGCCACCAGCACCCAGGCAAGCGTGCCGCCGGTGGTTACGGCAGCTTCTACCAACATGACTTTTCCTAGGAAACCGCTGAAGGGGGGAATCCCACCCAGATTCAGCGCCGGTATGAGGTACAACACCGCCAGCAGTGGTGAAACATAAGCCAGCGAGCCTAGACTACGCAGCGAGGAGGAACCGGCTTGGCGTTCGATCAGGCCGACCACTAGGAATAACGCGGTTTGCACCAGAATGTGGTGGACCACATAGAAAATCGCCCCAGACAGGCCCAGCGCATTGGCAAGCGAGATTCCCATAATCATGTAGCCCACGTGGCTGACTAGCGTGAAGGATAATAGGCGCTTGATGTCGTTTTGTGCCATGGCTCCTAAAATGCCCACTACCATGGTTGCTGCCGCCGCCCAGGCGAGGAGGTTGTCTAAGGATCCGTCGGTAAAGACCATGAACCGCATCCGAATGATGGAATAAACACCAACTTTGGTGAGCAATCCGGCAAAAACCGCCGTGACTAGCGAAGGAGCCGTAGGGTAGGAGTCTGGCAGCCAGGAATATAGGGGGAATACCGCAGCCTTAATACCAAAGGCGACCAGCAGTACTGCGAATAAGGCGGAGCGGGTACCGGCGGAAATTTCCTCCATACGAATCGACATGTGTGCGAGGTTCATCGTGCCCACCGCCGCGTAGATTAAGGCCAACGCCAACAGGAATACCAGTGAGGACAGCATGGATACCATCACATAAGAAACGCCTGCGCGAACCCGTTTCGCGGACGCCCCCAACGTGAGCAGCACATAGGAGGCCACTAGTAGCACCTCGAAACCGACATATAAATTAAACAGGTCTCCTGCCAAGAATGCCATGTTCACACCCATGGATAGCAGCAGGTAGGAAGGCAAAAATACCGCGACTGGTTCTTCATCGCTGCCGTCCCGGATACCTTGAGAAATGGCGTACAGCATCACGGAAAACAACACCAAGGAACTCACCGCCAGCATGATGGCGGACAGTCGATCCGCGACCAAGCTAATGCCTATGGGGGCGTCCCAGCCGCCGATTTGTAGGCTCAAGACGCTTGCTTGGTCGACAATTATCACCAGTGACACAGTGAGGCCGATGAGGAGCGCCAAGGTCAGCATGGAGATAAATCGTTGGATGGGTCGATTACGAAATGCCAAAGTTAACGCGGCCCCCACCCCGGGCAGAATGATTGGAAGAGCGACTAGAGCTGTCATTTATTATCGCCTCCTTTGCGTTTCTGCGCGGGGAATTCGCCGCTGGGGTGTTCAGGGACGGTTAGTGGAGCCTCGAAAAATTCTGGTCCGAAGGCATCGCCGCTTTCGGTGAGTTTGCCGGTCGTGGGGTCGGCAGAGGCGTCGTGATCTGGCGCCGCGGCATGGGTGACTGGCCTAGCGGCAATGGCGCGGTCCTCGGGGTCGTTTTCAATCAGATCAGCCGTGCGGTAGCGATACTGACGATAAGCCAAGGCGAGGATAAAAGCATTCATAGCCATGGCAATCACGATGGCGGTAAGTATCATAGCCTGCGCTAGTGGATCCGCGTCGGTGTTTTGCAACGTGGAATCCCGCCCAATAATCGGGGGTGCGCCTGCGCCGCCACCGGCGGTGAGCATGAGCAGGGCAATCCCATTACCCATCAGCAGCAAACCTAACAGCATCCGGGTCATGGCGCGTTCCATTAGCAGAAATGAGCCACAACCAACCAGCACACCGCAGGTTAATAGCAAGAACAGATTTGCAACCATTACTTCGCAGTCCTTTCGGTGTTACTGGCTACCGCAGTGGAAGCAGATTGCGCCGCTTTTCGACGCAACTTGCGCTGCTCGCTAGCCACTCGTTCTTCGTGATCTAGCTGGGCACCCAGCGAACGGAGAATGTGGAGGACTAAGCCAATGACAATGAGATAGACCCCGGCGTCGAAAAACAGCGCGGAGACTACATGGAGATCGCCGATGACCGGGATGTGAATATCCAGCACACCTGACGTTAGCGGGGATAGGCCTAAGAAAATGGGCACAATCACGGTAGCGGCAGAGCTGAGCAGCCCCCAGCTGAGGAGTTTATTAGCATCAACCGGGATGGCCGCGTCGAGTTCCTCCCGACCGCCTGCGAGATAACGCAACGTAAACGCCAGCGCCGCCACCAGCCCACCGGCAAAACCACCACCGGGAGCGTTGTGGCCCGCAAAGAAGAAATACGCGCTGAGCAGGATCATCGAGGGGAATAGGATTCGAGTGGCGACCTCCACCATGAGCGAGCGGTTTTTGGTTTTAAACACATTTTCCGAGGCTGTGGCCAACCATGGCGACCCACCTCGTTGGGAAACTGGCCGCCTAGTAATCCGAGCGAAACTACGAGTGCGGTAGACCAGTGAGGCCACGCCGGTAGCAACAACCACCAATACCGAGATTTCCCCGAAGGTATCCCAAGCGCGAATATCTACCAGCAACACATTAACCGCATTGAGTCCATGTCCGATGTCTTTCGCCAGCCGAGGAATATCGGCTGATACCGGAGTGGAATCACGTGAATTCATGGCAAATGCCCCGAGCACCACCACGGTTACTCCCACCGCTATCGACAGCCAAGCGCGCACCCGCACATGGGCTTCTTTGGTCATGGTGCGTGCGGGGAATCTGCGTAGAACCAGTGCGAAAACTACAACGGAAATGGTTTCCACCAGCAGCTGAGTCAGGGCAAGATCCGGGGCGCCGTGCAGAGCGAAGATAATGGCCAAACCATAACCGGTCATGCCGACGAATAATAAGGCGGAAAGGCGATTGGTCATCACGGTCGCCGCTAGTGCGGCAATCATCATTAACACTGCTATGAAGCCTTGGATGGGGTTATCCCACAGCTCCATGCGAATGGTATTACGCGCCCCCGACAGCAATGCCCCGATAGGTACGATGACCAGGGTGAGCAAAATAATGCCCTCGTTGATCGGCAAGGAACCGCGCTGGGTGGTGGCGGTGGTTTTCAATGACAGCCAGCGGAACATATTGAGTATCGCGTCATAAGCATAATCGGCGCTTCCTAGCGCAGGGCTGGAGAAATGCAGCTTTGCGACGGCATCCCGCTGCCAGTGCAAGATCGTACCAACGATGATTATGAGCAAAGACAGTCCTAATGCTGGGCTGAACCCATGCCACAACGCAAGGTGGGGAAGTTCAGCTTTGACTTGTGTACCGAAAATGTCCGTTACTACATGAGTGATTAACGCATCTATTGCGTGGGGGACGAGACCGAAAATGACCGATAAAACTGCCAAAATTCCTGGTGGTAGCCATAGCCCAATGGTGACTCGGTGCATTTTTGCCACTTTTTCACTGGTGTGCTGGCCGGGCTTGGTAGCAAATGCTCCATAGAGGAAAAACATGGCATAGGCGAAGGTCAGCATAGAACCCAGCACTACCGCAGTCAGGGTGAGTTTGCCTGGCATTCCGATCAAAACCGGTTCGGTGAGCAGCATGCCAAGCGTGGTTTCTTTAGCTACAAAGCCCAACAATGGCGGCACACCCGCCATGGACAGTGCGGCGATAGTCGCTATAGCTGCCAGCCCTGGTTGGCGTTTGCCCAAACCGGACAGTAAGTCAGTATTGCGGGTTCCTGCGCTGTGGTCAATGGCACCGACCACCATAAACAACGCAGCCTTGAACAAAGAATGGCCTATGGTCAGCGCCAGCCCCGCTTGAATAGCCTGCGGGGAACCAATTCCCATGATGGCGGTGATAAAACCCAGTTGGCTAATGGTGCCATAAGCCAAAATTAGTTTCAGATCACGCTGCTGCAGGGCCATCCAGCCGCCGAGCAACATGGTAAATAATCCTGCTGGAATGATAATCAGATGCCATTTCGCCACCTCAGACAGATAAGGGGAAAGCCTAGCGGTGAGATAGATACCTGCTTTGACCATCGCCGCAGAGTGCAGATAAGCGGAAACCGGGGTAGGGGCAGCCATTGCGCCCGGCAGCCAGAAATGCGCTGGGGCGATGGCGGATTTACTTAAAGCACCTGCCAGCATCAGCATGGCGGCAATGGTGGAGCTAGGGACGTCAGCAAGCGAAATGGTGGCGGTGGAAAAACCAGACAATGTCCAAATATCGGTGGAAACCCCAATCAAAATGATGCCAACCAGCATGGCTAGACCGCCGCAGCCGGTGACCATCAGTGCTTGTAAAGCCGCGCGCCGTGACGACGCCCGTTCGCCGTAGTACCCAACGAGCAGGAAGGATAGTACCGAAGTAATTTCCCAGAAGATATACATCAACAGGAGATTGTCAGCGAGTACTAAACCAGTCATGGCGAAGGCAAAAGCCACCATCTGGGCACCGAAAACGGATAGACGTTTGGGGTTAGATTGGAAATATCCCCAACAGTACAACAGCACTAGTGCGCCGATGCCGAGGATAATCAGCAGGAACAATGCTGATAGCTCATCCATTCGCAGAGTGAAATTGAGTTTCGCCGCGGGCATCCACCCGAGGTGGAACTCTAGGGCATGGAATTGCGGCTTGGTAATGGTAGCGAGCACCCAGAAAAAACCGCCTGCTGGCACGAGGGCTAGCAGGCCAAAGGCCGGACGGCCTAAGATACGGATTAGTAGAGGTGTGCATAAGGCGGAAAGGGCTAAGGCAAAAATTAACAGGAGCACGTGGATAGTTCCGTTGCAGATCCAATCATTAAACTAGGGTAAATACACTTCCACACCAACACATGTTCGAATGGGTGTTGTTTATGTGGGTGATATCACTATCTTACCTTATTTTCAGCGGATTACGTTCACGGCGTCTGCTCGAAGACGCTGCTCGAACAGGAATTCGCCCAGTAGTTTGCTAATGTTCTATCTTTTTGCGGTTACGCCACTGCGCCTGCCAAACGATGACGAGATACAACGGCCACAAGGTATAGCCAAGGACCGTGAGCCAAAACTGACCGGTTGGGACAAACTGCGGAAAATAGCGCAGCCACACGAACTAGTGGAGCGGCCATAGCAATAATTATGTACCGATCCACCAGAGGGCGGTCCATAGGAAAAATTTCATAGAGTGCAACTTAAATCAAGGCCCTAGCTTGCCAATGCCAAGTTCGTGGCTTAGCCAACAACTCACATGAAATTATACAGGAAAACCCACATCACTTCTGCTGTGATGTGGGTTTGAATATGGTCGGGATAACAGGATTTGAACCTGCGACCCCTTCGTCCCGAACGAAGTGCGCTACCAAGCTGCGCCATATCCCGATGGGCGAATAATCGCACCGAGACTATGCTAGTCCGGCGTTAGGCTTTACGCAAAGCTTTTTAAGCTCACTTATGTTCCACCAACCGAATCAGGGTGGCAGAAGGACGGCAAAACAGTCGTACCGGAGCATATTTAGAGGTGCCCAGCCCGTTGGAAACATGCATATACATCTCCCCGAACCGGTGTAAGCCTTGGGCACGCTTGGTGTCAATGCCACAATTGGTTACCAATGCCCGAGAACCCGGCAGACAAATCTGGCCGCCGTGGGTGTGCCCCGATAAGGACAGCTGGTAGCCGTCGCTAGCAAAGCGCTGCAATACCCTCGGTTCGGGGGAATGCAATAATGCTAGGCTAAGATCCGCGTCGGGATTTGGCGGGCCAGCCACGGCATCATAATCGTCTAGATTGTGGTGGGGGTCATCGACACCGGTCGCGGCGATGCGTACCGAACCAACTTTGAGCTCGTGCCGAGCTTGGTTGGCATCTAACCAGCCGTGTTCAATGAAGGCGGCACGCATGCCTTCCCACGGCAATTTCACGGAGGAAGCTTTGCGTTTTTTACCCAAAAGGTAACCAAAGGGGTTCACCGGCTTTGGGGCGTGATAGTCATTGGAGCCAAAAACAAACAGCCCTGGTCGCCTTAGCAACGGCCCTAGTGCCCGCAATACCCCGGGAACGCCTTTGACGTCGGAAAGATTATCCCCGGTATTGATCACCAAATCAGGTTGTAGTTTATCTAAATTTGCTACCCAATCCTGTTTGATTTTCTGGTCGGGGACCATGTGTAAATCAGAGATGTGCAAGATTCTAAACTCTTGCACCCCCCGCAAGGTGCCTGGGGCGAGGAGGGGTAGTTCAAATTCCTTCAGCTCGAATTTTTGGCAGGCGCGGTAGCCCAGCGCAGCGGTGATGAGTCCAGCTCCGGCCATGGTGGCTGCGGTGACACCGGTTGCCCGCAACATTGTTGACAAGTGTTTTCCCACGCAGACTACAGTACATGCCCAAGGAAGGGGAGTAAGCTATGGGGGTATGAGTGAACTAAAAGCCCAAATTAGAAGTGACATGACTACCGCAATGAAAGCCCGCGATAAGGACCGTACCGGTACCTTGCGGATGCTGATGTCAGCGATTAAAGCAGAAGAAACCACCGGCACCCGCCACGAGCTCACCGATGCGGAAATTCTGAAAGTGGTGGCTAGGGAGATCAAAAAGCGTAAAGAATCCGCTGAAGTTTATACCAATGCTGGCCGCACTGAGCTGGCAGAAAACGAGTTAAAAGAGGCGGAGATCTTAAGCGAATACCAGCCCAAGCAGCTTGACGATGCCGAGGTCGAAGCATTAGTTAAGGCCGCAATCGCAGAACTAGCCGCAGGTGGTGAACCAGTGACCATGAAACAAATGGGGCAAGTGATGGGGATCGTTACCGCGCAGGCAGCTGGGCGTGCCGACGGCAAACGGTTATCAGCCGCCGTGCGAGCCGCTTTAAGCTAAAAAACTACCGCAGGGTATTCAATAACCCTGCGGTAGTAGTGATTTGTGGGCTTATTGCCCGCCGAAGAGATTAATCAGCTCATCGGCAATGGCATCAAGATCTTGCTCCAATTGATCGGTATTGACATTGCCATTCGGTTGCGGCGCGCGGCTAGAGGAACTGCTGCGTGGGGGTGCCGTGCCATCAGAGACATGCAGAATAACCGTGTCACCGGGATTCAGTGGTTCGCTTGCGACCACTCTTACCACTGTGTTTCTGGGTTTGCCGCGACCGGCCACCAGCTGCTGCTGGACGATATACCCGTCTTTCTCCAGTGCTTTACGGGCCTCGTCCGCGTTGCGACCAGAGTATTTTTCTGAAAGCTCCGACATACGCCCGTTGGCAAATTCAGGGTTATAGGTGGGTAATCCTCCTTGGTAGGCACCTACCGCATTCGCTGCGGCGAACCAGGTACGTGCGGGCTCGAAACCACCGAACAGTGTGCCCCACGAACATTGCGAGATGGGGGAGGTACACAAGGGGGAAACCGTGGTGCCATCGTTATAGACATAAGTGGCAGCTGCAAACCGGTCATTAAAGCCCATGAATGCGGCCGATTGATGCGATTCCGTGGTTCCGGTCTTGGCTGCTAGTGGTGCAGACCAGCCGGCACCATTAGCTGCGGCGGCTCCCGTACCAATGGTGATGTCGGCGCTCATTCCCGAAGCCAGCGCGTAGGCTACATCGGCATTGAGGACATCTTCACATTCTGGGGTGTCAAGATCAATGATCTTGCCATTATGGTCTTTGACCTCTTCCACTGGGCTAGGTTCGCACCATACGCCGCCGGAGGAAATGGTGGCAGCAACGTTGGAAAGCTCCAGTGCATTAACTGGGGTTGGGCCAAGGGTATAAGAACCAAGGTTATTGTTCTTGATGTGATCGGCGATGGATTCCTCACCGTCATAGCTGCCAGGAGCGGCATAAGAACGCAGACCCAGTTTGACGGACATGTCGACCACTTGAGGCACACCGACTTCTTCAATCAATTTAATGAAAGTGGTGTTCGGGGAATGCGCCAAGGCCTCCCGCATGGTCATGCTGCCAGCGTAGTCACCAGCATTTTCCACGCAGTACATACCGGCTGGACAGCCTGCCGCACCACCGGTACCCATTCCGGATACTTGAATGAACTTTGGCACGTCAAAGCGAGTTTCTAGCCCGTAGCCATTTTGCAGAGCTACCGCGGCGGTGAAAATCTTAAACACCGAACCGGCACCATTGCCTACCAAAGTGGTTGGTTGCGGCAACACGGTTTGTCCAGAATCGGGATCCAAACCGTAATCCCGTGATGATGTCATAGCGAGAATCCGGCGACTATTTTGGCCCGGTTCGACAACATTCATTACTTCCGCTACACCCGTGGTTTGGCTCGGCACCTGGGAAGTCACCGCATTATGGGCTGCTTCCTGCACCGCTGGATCCAATGTGGTTTTGACCGTCAGCCCGCCACGCATGATGTCTTCTTCTGTTAGGCCATTTTCCTGCAGATAGGTCATCACGTAATCGCAGAAGAAGCCTTTATTTTCGGCGGTAATACAGCCGTTGGGCAGGCTATTGGGTTCTTCCAACACCCCTAGCGGTTCTTTATTAAAGGCATCTGCTTCTTCCTGGGTGATCGCGCCGTAGCGCACCATTTCGGAAAATACTAGGGAGCGCCGCTCCAGCACTTTTTCCTCATTGGTATAGGGGTTTAGGTAGCTCGATGACTGCACCATCCCAGCCAGCATGGCCGATTGGGGAATATTAAGCTCAGCAGCGGGAATGCCGAAATAGGTTTGCGCGGCCGCCTCAATGCCGTAAGCACCATTGCCGAAGGGCACGATATTTAAATACCGAGTAAGCACTTCGTCTTTGCTAAGTAGCTCGTCCACTGCTGAAGCCATCCGCATTTCGCGCAATTTACGAGGAATGGATGTTTCGATCGCGGCTGCTTGCTCTTCTTCGTTTTTCGACGCCACCAGCAGCAGGTAGTTCTTCACGTACTGCTGATCGAGGGTGGAAGCACCCTGTTCCACGCCACCGGCCACGAAGTTGGTGAACATGGCGCGGATGTTACCTTGGATGTCGACACCTTTGTGTTCGTAGAACCGGCGGTCCTCGATGGAGACAATGGCGTCTTTCATTGCCTGTGATATTTGATCAGATTCCACTTCAAAGCGGCGTTGATCGTAAAACCAAGCAAAGGGGGTACCGTCTTTGTCGGTGAACGTGGTCACACCAGGAGTGAAACCGTCGGTTAAGTCTTGCAGATTAGATTGCATTGTTTCATTCGTTCTGGCCGCAGCTACCCCGCCAATAGCAACTAAGGGGGTTAAGGCCAGAGCGCAGCCTAAGGCGGCGGCTAGTATGGCACCGAGAATTCGAGACAATGGTTTCCAAGCAGTCACCCCTCTTACACTAGCTATATTCTTATTGTGCCGGGAAACCCCGACTACCCCAGAATGTGTGATGCATTCGACTTTGTTTGGGGGTTGTGAATACACTTACAGGTGTCGGATCAGGTTCATGATGCCTGATTTGAATTGTGCTATGGCCCCTAAATGCCAGGAGGAAAATACATGACCGCATTTCTGGTTTCTGAGAAAACGCGAAATCCTTTCCTGAACAGCCCAGATACCAGTTTTAGCGAGCGTGGCGATTGGGTCATGCAGGCTAATTGTCGCAATGGTGATCCTGATGCGTTGTTCGTTCGCGGTGCAGCTCAACGACGTGCGGCGGTCATTTGTAGGCAGTGCCCAGTGTTGAACCAATGTCGTGCTGATGCCTTGGATAATCGTGTGGAATTCGGTGTGTGGGGAGGTCTCACAGAACGTCAACGACGTGCGCTTTTGCGGAAAAATCCACATATCACTTCCTGGGCAGAATACTTGGCAAATGGTGGCGAGCTTGTAGGGATATAAGGTTTAACTAAATCGAACTACCTACCCCAATTTGGGGTAGGTAGTTTTTGTTTAGTCTTCTGCTAAATGTGGGGAAAGCAATAAAAAATATTTTGCTTATATCGGGGACACCCGAGGTGTTATTGGCGATGTGCTAGGGCGAGTATTCCTTAAGAAGAAAAGCTTCGGTACAGTATGTGCCATGACAAAATGGGAATACGCTACCGTGCCACTGCTGATCCACGCCACCAAACAAATCCTCGACACGTGGGGCGAAGACGGTTGGGAACTAGTGACAGTCATGCCTGGGCCGAATCCAGAAAACGTGGTCGCCTATCTCAAGCGTGAGGTGGCCTAGTGTCGCATTCGGATCGTCTTGCAGAACTCGGCATCACGCTGCCTGAGGTGGCCGCACCAGTAGCCGCTTACGTTCCGGCTATTACGGTGGGCAACCAAGTGTGGACTTCTGGGCAGCTGCCGTTTATCGACGGCGAACTTGCAGCCGTCGGCAAGCTAGGGGCAGAGATCAGCGTGGAGCAGGGCGCAGCTTATGCCAGGCAGTGCGCGCTCAATGCGCTTGCTGCGATTGACGCCTTAGTTGGGATCGATCGGGTGGCGCGGGTTATTAAAGTTGTCGGTTTTGTTGCTTCCGCCGAGGGGTTTGGACAGCAGGCGCCGGTGATTAATGGCGCCTCGAACCTATTGGGGGAAATTTTTGGCGAAGCCGGTGCCCATGCCCGTTCCGCGGTGGGCGTGGCAGAGTTGCCGCTGAATTCTCCGGTGGAAGTTGAATTGATTGTAGAAATCACCTAAATTTTGCGTGTTACTTGCATCAACTCATTGGTGTAGAGTGCGCTGAGTCGCTAAGCTTTAAAGCCATGAAGCATCCTGCTTACAGTCAACTGCGACCAGTAACTCCCTCAGCTTCCGTCGTGCTGTGTCCCAACCCAGGTTATAGTGCCTTGGAAGGGACAAATTCTTGGGTGATCCGCGGGCCAGAGGATACCCACAGCATAGTTATTGACCCCGGACCTGAGGACGAAGGCCACCTGAACGTTCTCAATAACAAAGCAGCCGAGGTGGGGCTGGTGTTGCTCACGCATCGGCATCAAGACCACGCCGATGGCGCCCACCGATTCCGACAACTCACTGGTGCCCCAGTACGCGCTTGGGATCCCTCCCACTGCTATGGTGCCGATGCACTAAGCGACGGCGAAATCATCACCGTTGACGGCGTAACCCCCCAAATCGAAGTAGTACACACCCCAGGACACACCGGAGATTCCGTGTGCTTTTTCATTTGGTCTGGCAAGCCAGGTGAATCCACCCTAGAGGGAATCGCCACCGGTGACACCATCGCCGGCAGGCACACCACCATGATTTCCGAGTCCGATGGCAATTTAGGCCAGTACCTGGACACCCTCGCCCTATTGGGGAAACGTGGTGTGGATGTGCAGCTGTTGCCCGGCCACGGTCCCGACGGTCACGACGTGGCCAGCTTTGCCAACTGGTACGCGGAGCGTCGCTACAAGCGGTTGGAGCAAATAAAAGCCGCCCAAGAAAAATTGGGTCCAGATGCCAGCCTTAAGGATTTAATCAACGAGGTTTATGACAATGTGGATCCCGTCCTGCGCGGATCTGCTGAGCAATCCACCAGAGTGGCGCTGCGCTATTTGTCAGAACAATAAAAATCCCCACCATGTGTGGGGATTTTGGCTTATGGTCCGGGTTAGTTAACGAGCCCGAGTTAACGAGCTCGGCGCGCCAAATGCTCGGTATCGACAATCAGTACGGATTTGCCTTCGAGGCGAATCCAACCGCGGTGGGCGAAAGTTGCAAGAGCCTTGTTGACGGTCTCCCTGGAAGCTCCCACCAGTTGGGCGATTTCTTCCTGGGTGAGGTCGTGGTTGACTCGTAACGCTCCGCCTTCTTGGGTGCCGAACCGATTGGCCAGCTGCAGTAGGGTTTTAGCTACGCGGCCGGGGACGTCGGTAAAGATGAGGTCGGCTAGGGCTGAGTTGGTGCGTCGTAACCGGCGAGCGAGCACCCGCAGTAGCTGTTCGGAGATTTCCGGGTGGTCAGCAATCCACTTGCGGAGCATCTCAGAGTTCATGGTTGCTGCATGAACCTCAGTCACGCACACGGCAGAGGAGGTACGGGGACCGGGGTCGAATATGGAGAGTTCGCCGAACATGTCGGATGGTCCCATTACTGTCAGGAGGTTTTCCCGGCCATCGGGTGCGTGCCGGGCAAGTTTTACCTTTCCAGCGGTGATGATATACAAGCGATCTCCAGGCTCACCTTCTTCGAAGATAGTGGCGCCTCGGGGGAAACGAACCGTCTCGAGGTCTTCAATTAAATTTTCTACCGCTACGGGGTCCACACCTTGAAAAATCCCCGCGCGAGACAGGATGTCTTGTACACCGTCCACGTCGCAGTACTCCTCCTACTCATCTATGAGCCTTGTCAGATCATTTCGCCCCAATAGGAAGAGCTTGGTGATCTGTGGCACCGAAATGCCTCAACTGTTGTATTTCCCATTGACTTTACTATGCAATAGGTCACTTTCGCACTTTCATTTGCAGAATTATCACAAGTACCTGCGGTAAGGGGAAAGAAAAGGGGGTAGTACGCAGCCAAAATCTATAACACGCTAGGCGAGGCTAGTGCCGCCAGCCATCGGTACATTTGCGTCGTCTCCATCATCTTAGCGTAAAATCTTAGCCTCCAACTTATCCATCCAAATCGGAAACAGCGCAAACACAATGGGGACAATCAGAACCAAGACAATAGACATACGCATCAGCTTAACCGATAGGCTAATAGCTATGACCTCAACCCCGCTTGCCCTCACCCGCCGCGCCCGCAAACTGGGGCGTGAACTCGCTCGGGGCTATCCAGACGCTCATGCTGAGCTTGATTTCACTACCCCCTTGGAATTATTGGTAGCTACGGTTTTATCGGCGCAATGTACCGATAAGCGAGTCAACCAAGTCACCCCGCAGCTGTTTGCTACCTACCGTTCTGCCTTTGACTATGCTGAGGCCAATGAGGCGCAGCTGCAAGAAATAATCAGGCCGACTGGGTTTTATAAAGCCAAAGCGGCGCATCTGAAGGGGATTGGGCAGATTCTGGTGGCTGAGCATGGTGGAGAAGTCCCCGCCTCTATTGGGGAACTTGTACAACTGCCTGGAGTAGGGCGCAAAACCGCGAATGTGGTGCTGGGCAATGCTTTTGGAGTGCCAGGTTTGACCGTCGATACGCATTTTGGGCGGTTGGTGCGCAGATTTAAACTCACCGAAAGCAAGGACCCAGTCAAAGTGGAAGAAGAAATCGGCGGGATGATACCGAGGAAGGAGTGGACTAGTTTTTCCCACCAGATCATTTTCCACGGCAGGCGGATCTGCCATGCTCGTAAACCCGCTTGCGGAGCCTGCTATTTGGCGCCGTTGTGCCCCAGCTTCCCTATTGGGGAACTTGATCCCGAAAAAGCCGCCAAGTTGATCAAAGCGGAGCCGAAAGAGCGCGAGCATCTGCTTGCGCTTGCAGGTGTAACCTTAAGCCCAAATGCGTAACACCATTATTGTTTCAGTCTTAGTCTTCGCCGTGGGGCTCGCGGCGATACTAGTTTTCGCCCGACATTCCCCCAATGGTGGGCCAGAGCGGGAAACGACACAGGTAGCCGGGCGCCCCGACTGCCCCACCCTGCCTATTGGGGAGTTTGGGATGGAGTGTTTAGGCGGGGCGATCGCAGGCGAACACCCTGAGGTGACCGTCGTCAATGTGTGGGCTTGGTGGTGCCAACCCTGCCGGGAAGAATTGCCGCTCTTGCAACAGCTTTCCGACGAACACCCCAATTGGGGAGTTGTGGGCGTCCACGCGGACCCAAACGCGGCTAATGGGGCAGCTTTCTTGGCCGATATTGGTGTCGACCTAGCCAGTTATCAAGACAACGACAATGCTTTTGCCAGCGCCCACGGATTGCCTAATGTGGTTCCGGTGACGGTTGTGTTCAAAGGCGAAGAAAAGGTCGGCATGCTGACCCAGGCTTTTGACAATTACGATGAACTTTCCGCCGCTATTGGGGAACTTGTGAACTGATGAATATTTTTGACCAACCCGGCTTCAATACCGAATTAAGCCCCAATAAGCACCCGGTATGGATGCGGACATTGCTGGGCAACATCCACAGCGGCGCTATTGGGGAAACTGTGACCCGGAGTCTTCAGCCGCTCGGCCCAATGGATGAATCTAAGCAGTCCGCCGTCCTGATGCTTTTCGACGGCGACCGCCACAGCCGCACCCTCCCCGCTGATGCGGGTGTGTTGTTAACGCACCGATCGCCAAGTTTGCGGAGCCATTCGGGGCAGGTCGCGTTTCCTGGGGGCCGGATGGACACCACGGACCGGAATCTTGTTGATACGGCGCTGCGGGAGGCGTGGGAGGAAACCGGGCTGAATCGGGCCACCGTGACACCGCTGGCGCAACTACCGAAAGTCCATATTCGGGTAACTGGCTACCCAGTTCACCCCATCTTGGCCTATTGGGAGGAACCCAGACCGCTGGGGGTGGTTAATCCTGTGGAAGCCGATGAAGTCTTCCGCGTCCCTATTGGGGAACTTGCCGACCCCGACAATCGGCTCATGGTGGCGCACGGGCGATGGAAGGGACCTGCCTTCCGCATCCGGGATTATATTATTTGGGGTTTTACCGGAGGAATGCTTAATGCGTTGCTCGCTCACGGCGGATGGGAGCTGCCCTGGAGTCGCGATGCGCTGTACGATTTGACGGAGACGCTTGCTTCCTCTCGGAACAATGAACGCCACGAACACAGTGACAAGGATTAGAAGTTGAGTACAGGTACCGGATCTGGCCTAATCGTTGATGGGTTAGTAATACTCATTATTGCCATTGCTATGTACGCCGGATGGCGGCAGGGCGCGTTCTCGTCGATTCTGTCCACCGTTGGGGTGATTGCGGGTCTGATTTGTGGCGCCGCTTTCGCCCCAATAGTGATGAAGTTAACTGAATCTGTCGCCATGCGCTTTCTGCTGGCTTTAGGGACACTGATCCTTTTGGTGGGGGTCGGTAATTTGGTCGGTGGGGCATTGGGCTCGGTATTGCGTGATCAAATTCGTTGGAAATCTTCACTGACGGTGGATTCAGCGGTTGGTTCTGTATTTCAGGCGTTTGCTACGTTGATTGTGACGTGGCTGGTGGCGGTCCCAATGGTGGCGGGTTTGACTGGCCCGGTGTCTAATGGGATTCGGAATTCGCATGTGCTGAGCCAGGTTGATGCGCTCGCGCCACCGTTTTTGGCTAATCTTCCCACTAGGATCTCTGCGTTGCTATCCGAGACCGGATTGCCGCCGCTGATTTCGCCTTTTAATGACACCCGCAATGTCACCGTCGAAGCCCCGGCTATTGCTGTGCAGGATGTTGCCATGGTGGAGCGGTTGCGGCCTTCTGTTATTCACGTATTGGGGGAGTCGCAAGAGTGTGGGCGTCGCCTCATGGGTTCGGGTTTTGTGGCGGATAAAAATCACGTCATCACCAATGCCCATGTGGTTGCGGGTACCGAATCTGTGCGTCTAGACACAGTATTGGGAACTTACGACGCCCAGGTGGTCTTTTACGATCCCGCCCTTGATATCGCTGTGTTGCGTTCCGACGAGCTTAATATCGAGCCGATTCCGTGGGCGACTGAAGTTGCGGTCTCAGGTGATGATGCCGTCGTGATGGGTTTTCCGGAGTCTGGCCCGTTTGAGGCGGCGCCGGCGCGTATCAGTGATCGTCTTCGGATTGCCGGGCCGGATATTTACGCTTCCGGCCGGGTGGAGCGGGAGGCTTATACCGCAAGGGGCACTATCCGGCAGGGGAATTCTGGCGGGCCAATGATCAACCTTAATGGTGAGGTCATTGGAGTGGTTTTCGGGGCAAGTGCCGATGATTCTGATATTGGGTACGCATTGACGGCAGCCGAAGTTCAAGAGGCCATTGGCGATATTGCATCGCTGAATTCCCCAATAGACACGCAGGAGTGCGTGCTGCGCTAACCCCCGCCTCCCCCCTAGGCGTCGTTAAGCTTTTGCTGCGAATATTCGGTGCGCGTAGCTGAGTGCGTTGCGGCTATTGGCCGGGGCTTTGTTTCTGCGCAGGGTTCCGTCTGGCTCGCGGAACCAGAGCAGCCCGGTGGCCGGGTCGGTGATGATTCGCCCGTGTTTGGGTTTGTCGGGGTCATCGTCGTTGGTGAGGTTATCTTCGCGGCATAGTGGGCACAGGTTCTCGGGCGTGGTTGGTCCACCTTGGGAGTAGGCGACGATGTGGTGGGCTTCGCAGCGCACGGCTGGTACTCGGCAGTCGGGGTGCTGGCAGATGAGGTGGCTGATGATGGTCAGGAACCGGTCATCGGCGTTGGCGAGCCGTTTGACTTCCAGTAGGTCTTTGGGGCGGGCTATGCCGTTGGCGTCGCGGTAGATGGTCACGGCGAAGCCGAAGTTGGCAAGCCTAGTGTTGACCAGTTCGGTGATGTTGACAGTTTCCCCATCGGTGTTGGTGATGGTGCCGTCGCGGTTTTCCGCAATTTCCTCAATAGGGACGAGGAAGCAGGGGCGCTGCCGCAGATCGCGGGGATTTTCGGGGTTTTCGCCCTCTTCAAGTGTTTCGATTGTGGTCAGGTCGTAACCGTTGAGCACTCGGTCGATGAGGGCTTTGGCATGGCCTTCGGCTTTGTCCACTGCGATATTAGCGGCTGCCAGCTCCTTGGCTTGGGGTTCTAGTGAGTTTGATAGGCGGGTGGCTACCTCGCTAGGGACTTTCATGATGATGTGGCGCATGCCGTCGGCGTCGGCAAGCGCGGAGTAGCGGAGGTACCATTTGCGGCGGCGTTCGTAGCCGTCGTTGAGTGCGGCAATGTGGTTGCGGACGTATTCGTTGAGTTCGTCGACGCTGTAGTCTGCGGCCACCGCGATGATTGCCAGCCGGAATTCTCGGCGGTCAACATCTGGGTTGGCTAGCTGCCGTTCGGTGCGCGCAATGATGCGAAGTTTCCCAATAGAGAGGTGGTTGTGTTGGGCTTGGGCTAGCTCTTCGGTGTCGAAAAGGTTCGCCAGGGACTTAAGCATGCTGGCTTCGGATTGCGGCACATCAAGCGCCAACGCTAGCTCCTTTTTGGTGATTGCTAAGGCTTTTACCTCGGCCACTAGTTGTGCCCCCAGTCGGGCTAAAGCTGCGTGGCGATCGATTACGGTGGTCATGGCTTTAACGTTAAGCCTGCCTATCGACGCCAACAAGGCTTGCCACAAACTTTCACCAAATCTTATTGGGGAACTTATTTTGTGTTCTAATTTGGCGAAAAATGGAACCGAACCGAGATTTTCGGAGTCTAACCTACCGAAGGGGGTTGTTTATCCTGTGGATAAAATTACCCACAAACGTGGTGAAGGCCTCAGGATTTTCTAAGTGAGGTTGTTGGCGGGTGCCGGGAATTTCCGTCTCAAAAGTCCCCAATAGACAGCGCGGCTCGGCGTGGCGGCGTAAGACGCGGCATTGGCGGGAGTTGTCGGTAAGCAGTTGCACGGGAACGGTTATTTTGGCGGTCGCCCATTTGGCTGGGGGCAGCGCGAGCGGCAGCCGGGCGGTGCGAATGGCCGCGGTTTTAGTATTGGCGATGGCTAGCGCTTTTTCGCGGAGATTTAGTGCTTCGGCAAAGTGGGGGCTGTGCTGAAAAGCGGCGGTCGTGGTGTGCTTGAGGTTCAGGCGCAGCAACCGTTGCCGGTGGCGCCATACCAGGCGACGCAGCAGCCGAGGCAGCCGAGTGCCAAGGATGGTCGCAAGGGTTTGGGGGAACAGCCACGGCCGTGAGTAACAAGCTTTGCGCATATCTGTGGGGTGGATTCCCCCAATAGTGGTCAGGGAGGCGACATGATCTGGGTGGCTGGTTGCCAGGGTCCAGGCAAGAGTTGCGCCGGTGCCAATACCGACAATATGCGCCCGGTCGTGCCCGAGGGTGCGGATGGCACCGGAAATATCGCCGGTTAAATGCCGCAGGTCGTACCCTGTGGGGGGTTTGTCGGACATGCCAAAACCGCGAATGTCGAGTGCGATGGCGTGAAGCCCAAAGTTCCCCAATAGGGGGAGGGTGGGAATGAAGTCCACCCAGCAGCTGCGCCAATCGTGAAGTAACAGTACCGCTGGTCCGCTGGTTTCGCCCGCAGTGGCGGCGTGCAGTCGAATGCCGCGGGTGTGGACGGCTTGGTGCTGATAATCGCCTTCCAATGCCACCACATTGGGCGAAAGGTTGTGCACGGTTTAAGGTAGCCTTTCTGAGCGGTTAGCTGTACAGTCCCCGGTTTTTGGCATCGAGGCTGGCCTCAGCCTTGCCAGGTACGAGAGCCTTGAGTTCGTTGACGGACTCAAGGGTGTGTTGTGGTACCTGGATTTTGCGGATCTTGCGGTAGCCGAAGAAGGCGACTATGCCAGCGAAAACCAGCATGATAATGAATACCACGAGGAAGGCAGCCCAGCGCAGCATCCAGACGTCGAGAAGCTCGGCGAGGAAGAAGAAAAAGAAAAAGGAGCTATACAGCGCTACGGTTCCGGCGATGCCGAATAGTCCGCCACCAATGGCACCTTTTTTGGCTTCGCGGGTGAGTTCAGCTTTGGCGAGTTCCACCTCTGCGCGCACGAGTGAGGACATCTGCTCGGTGGCATTGGTGACAAGTTCCCCAATAGAGCCGTTGGTGTTGCTGTCGACGTCGGAAAGCGGAATGGAGTTGACTTGGGTATTAAAGGTGGCGGGGCTATCGGTAAACAATCCACTATCTTTGCTCACTGGCGGTTTTCCCTTCTATTCCTGATTAAATTTCGTTACTGCCAATCGTGCCACGAATTGCCGCTAAAGGTGAATTGTTATTGTCTTTTATTTGGTTTTGTTCTAGTCTCGCCCCACTATGGATTTTAGTTCCCACCCCACCATCGCCCCCTTGCTTGCCGACGCCACCAGCGCCATCCAGGCTGTTCACCGTCGTCCGGTGAGTTTACGCAAACCGGAGATCACTGGTGCGGAGTCGGTGCTGCAGGGGGCGAAACTGGCCTCCCTATTGGGGGATTTTTCGGTTGACACCGCTATTGATGCCTACAGTGTGCTCGCTCCTGGGGCTTGCGAGTTGACGGTTCGGACGTATCTGCGCGCGCCGCTGCAGGTCTTGGCCAGGGTGGATGTCTTAGCCGGGGGAAGTGGCAAACCAGCTAATCCGCAGGCGGCGCAGCACCTGATGTCGCTGGCTAAGGTGATAACTTCCACACCAGGTGAGCAGTTGCTGCCCGCGGTGGTGCTGGGGGAAATTCTTAAGCGGGAGCTCTTTGGGGATACCAGCTGGTTGGTGGGGCTGGTGACACTGCGATTAACGCTGGTTGGTGGGGGTGTTGATCCAGCCGGGTTGACGGTGCCGGAGGTGTATTTTGGGCGTCGAAAAGCTCAGTTATTAGAGGCGGTGGCTGAGTATCCGGTGCATCCAACGCCGCTTTTTAGTTGTTATCTGCAGGCGCTGATCGCAGGTGCTGAGCAGGCCGAGCGAATTGCGGCGGCGGCTTCTTAAGCGTTGCGTTTAAGTGTCAAGAAAATGCCGGCGGTGACCGCGGCAAGACCGACGAGCACACCGGTGCCGATGCTGAGTTTTTTCCCGCTGGGCAGCGGCACGAGCGGGACGGGATTTTTGAAGGTCTGAATTTCCCAACCACGTTCTTGGGCGATTTTGCGTAAGGCGCGATCTGGGTTGACGGCAACTGGGGTTCCTACGGCTTCCAGCATGGGTAGGTCGGTAACAGAATCGGAGTAAGCGAAGCTTTGCGCGAGGTCATAGGATTTTTCGGCCGACAGGGCGGCAATAGCTTGGGCTTTGGCTGGCCCCTTGCAATAAAAGGTGATGTTGCCGGTAAATTTGCCGTCTTTTTCCTCCAACCGCGAGGCGATGACGGTTTTCACGCCGAGTTCGGCTGCAATGGGGTCTACCAGGGTGCTTGCCGACGCCGAAATGATCACCACATCTCGGCCCTGCCCGCGGTGGCGGTTAATGAGGTCGCGGGCTTCAGCATAAATGGTGGGAACTACCACTTCATGCATGGTTTCGCTGGCAATTTTTTTGATCTCTTCCACGTCCCACCCAGCGACCATCTGGCTAAGTTGGTCTTTGGAAGCATCCATTTGCTCGCTGGAATGGCCAGAAAACATGTAGCTAGCCTTGGCCATTGACATTTGTAGCGCTTCGGCTGGGGTGATCAGGCCGGAGTTGAAAAATTCTTTGCCGTAAGCGTAAGCCGAGGAGGTGGCAATGATGGTTTTATCGAGATCGAAAAAGGCCACGGATTTCTTAATAGGAATGGCTAATTCTCGGCCGCTGCCCGCCGAACTGGTCGGGGGCTGGGGTCGGGGGGATTGATTTCCGTTGGCCGTTGTACTCATCTTGAGATTTCAGTGTAGTAGCTTTTTATCCAAAGGTGAGATTGCTTGCAGAAAGGGTCTGTGCCATAATGGGCGGTGCAAGGCCCCGATATACAGTGTGGCCTGCCCCGGCCGGATCCCCCCCCTTTTTGAAATGGCCGGGTTACTTGGCGGTTCGCGCAGTCCCCCCCTTTTCGCGCGGACCGCCCTTTATATTTTCTGCCACCCTACCGGGTGTATCAAGCTGTGCCGGTTACCTTCTTGGGCGGAAAAAGGGGACAAACGAAAGTTGTGATGTGCCCGTTTTGCCAAAAATCATCCACCCCCGGATTTGGGCAAATAATTGTGCCGGCGTGTTGCTTTTGTGACTACTGTTAATCTGTGTTACGATCTATCCACAGGTGTTAGTCCTAACATCAACAAGACTTCCGGGTTATGCACAATAACACCGGGTTGGTAGGTGGGATGGCTGCGCGTGGTCGAAACTTAAGGCATGACCACGCGCAGCATTCTTTTAGCTATCACTGACCCGCTCCTGCACCCCGAAGTTATGAACATCGCAGCAGCCACCGGCAGGGAAATCATAGACACCGCCGACCCGCGAGAAATCACCACCTTAGCCCCCAAAACCGACACCATCATTGCAGATGCAGCCACCGTCAACCACGTCAGGGCAGTACTCGATAGCCAACGTAATACCTTTACCACTGTGCTGCTGGCCTACCCTGAACCTGGGCCCATCGACTGGAAACTTGCACTAAAGGCAGGAACCACTGACGCCTTCATCCTGCCCGCACAAGCAACAGAACTACTAGCAGCGCTGCGCACCAGCACCAGCCGAAGAACGGACACCAGCGAACACGGATCCGTGATAGCGGTCAGTTCCGCCACCGGCGGCGCAGGCTGCTCCACCATAGCCGCGGCTTTAGCACTGTATTCCCACCACATAACCCCCACCGTGCTTATCGACGCCGACCCACAGTCCGGCGGCCTCGATCTACTACTCGGTTGCGAAGATTGCCCCGGGATCCGATGGATTGATCTGACCAGCTCCGACGGGGTATTAGACGGCGCAGACCTCATAGCTGCCCTCCCGCATTCCGCCTCCGGTCTGCCAGTGCTCAGCGTGGATCGACAAAGCCCTAAGGCCGGTATCACCGAGGAAAAACTGCAACAAGTCATAGCCGCTCTGCGCCCACATTATCGGCTCATTATCGACATCCCCGCCCACGCACACCTGCTTTCTACTGCCTTAAGTAGTGCAGATACCTTCTACCTGGTGATTCCGCCGGAAGTCCGGGCCGCAGCCGCCGCCAGTCGGATGCTGACTAACCTTAGGCAACAAGCAACCAAAGCCACCAACCGGCTTACACCAGATGGCATTATCCGCCACCGCGGCTGGGCTGGATTGCGGCTAAAAGACGTGCAGTCCATTGTAGGGATCACCATTGCCGCAGAAGTAGGCAGCATCCCAACGCTACCGAAGAAAATCGAATGCTTTGGACTTAACGGCACCGCCACAACCCGCGCCGGGTTACCCAGGCCACTGGAACGAATGGCACGTAGTTTGCTCGCCCCTCATGCCAAGCAGGTGGCAGCATGAGCACCAATATTCAAGAACTTGCGTTAAAAGTCCATCACGCATTGCTACGCAATGACCACACCGCCACCGTCGATGACGTCGCTGAAATTGCTACCTTGATTAGAGAGCAGGCCACCGGGGTTATCAGTGATATTGATGTCTTGAGCGTGCTGCGCACCCTGCGTAATGATACCTATGGAATTGGCCTACTCGAACAAGTCATTGCCGACGATAGCGTAACCGACATCTTGGTCAATGGCACCGGCGACATCTGGTTCGATCGGGGTAATGGCCTAGAACTATCCTCTGTGCGCTTCGAAGACACCAGCCAGATCCGACAGCTCGCCACCAGGCTACTGACCACCGCAGGGCGCCGGCTTGACGACGCCACCAGCTACGCCGACGGACACATCCTGCGCCCCAACGGTAGCAGCTTAAGGGTGCATGCGATTTTATCGCCACCTGCCCAAGACGGAACCTGCCTTTCGCTGCGGGTGCTGCGGCATATCGACGCCACCGTAGATTCCCTTGCCGCCCGGGGTACCTTTAGCAAAGCCACAGCCCATTGCTTAAAACAGCTAGTGGATAATCGACGCTCCTTCGTGGTGGTTGGCGGTACCGGAAGTGGTAAAACCACCCTGCTTGCCGCCCTATTGGGGCAAGTTAGTTGCCAAGAACGTATTATCACCATTGAAGACACTGCTGAACTTAAACCAAAACACCAGCATGTGGTGGGGTTGGTGGCAAAAACCGCCAACACTGAAGGCAAAGGACAAATAACCATGTCTGACCTTTTAAAACAAGCTTTAAGGATGCGACCAGACCGCATTGTTGTTGGCGAAATTCGTGGGGCAGAAGTCATTGACTTATTAGCGGCACTTAATACCGGGCATGAGGGATGCGCTGGCACCGTGCACGCAAACTCATTACAAGAAGTCCCGGCGCGGTTTGAAGCCTTAGCGGCCTTGGGAGGTATGAAACAAGATGCACTCACCTCCCAACTGGCAGCCGCGGCACCAGTAGTGCTGGCAATGAAACGCACAGCTAGTGGTCAACGGATTTTGCACCAAATGGGAATTTTAAAAAACAACCCCATTGAGGTGCATATTCTCTGGGACATTGCCAGCGGTGTCGAACCCGATATTGATTGGGGAGAAGATCACAGATGAGTACCCCATTGATTATCACCTTGTGTGCCCTGGGTACCTGGTGCACCGTCCCCGTTGCCACGAGCACTCGTGTGCTGCACCGCTGCGTAGGCTGGCGGGAGAAAACCAAACAACTAGCCAGTCATCCTGGTGCGATCATCGGGTTGCTCGCCCTAGTGGTTGCCGTAAGTTTTCGTCAGGTCATTACTGCGGTGGTGCCGTTGGCTCTGGCCGTAGCGCTGGTTGGTGGCACTATCGGATACTTGGTGCGCAGGCAGCGGATACGACGTCGATACGCTTGGCAACGGGTAGATATGAGTAGTGCTTTGGGGATTGCCATTGGGGAACTCCAGGCGGGAGCGCAACTACAGCAAGCCTTGAAAACGGCAAGCGCGCAGGTAACTGAACCGCAGCTACGCCATGCCTTGACTGCCGTAGCGCTGCAGCAGACACCTAGTGATAGTGCGGATATACCTGCCATTGAATTATTGCAATCGGGTTGGCAGATTTCCGAAACCACCGGCATGTCACTAGTAGGCATACTGCGGCATATTCGGGATCGGTTAGACCAAGAACAACGCCATCAGGCACGCACCACAGCTGCGTTGGGTGGGGCAAAAACCACTGCGGTTATATTAGCGATCCTGCCTGTCTGTGGGCTGCTCATGGGGTTCGCCTTGGGGGTGAATAGTATTGCGATCTTGTTGAACACCGGAATCGGAAACCTGCTATTAATTGCGGGGTTGGGCGCTGAATGCGCTGGCCTGGTGTGGAATAACCGAATCATAGAAAGGGCAGCCCAATGATAAACATCATGGTTGCAGCAATAATATGTGTGGGTTTGTATTACGGATTTTATCCACCCGCATTACGGATTAGCGATCCAGTAACCCAACAATCCTGGCTTATGCGAGCTATCCACCGGGTGCGGGATGGTCCGTTTCAATCGGCCATCACAGATGGGCAAGCATTTGCTGCAGACATTGAATTATTCTCCGCGTGTTTATCGGCTGGATTGGGGCCACAACAGGCAGCGGCAGCTGTTGCTACTGCCAGTAACCAACCCAGCTGGGGGCATACCGCCAGGTTACTGGCCTTGGGGATCGATGTGCAGCGTGCCTGGTCGGACATGGCGGCTATTCCCCAGCTGAGCGAGTTGGCGCATATCGCCAGTTGTTCAGGAAAATCCGGTGCTGCCCTCAGCGAGGCTTGCCAACGGATTGCACACCACCACCGGGAACAGGCTAGGGATGAGGCCATCGCCCAGGCTGAACACGCAGGTGTGCTCATAGCCTTACCCATGACCGTGTGTTATTTACCAGCATTCTTCCTGCTGGGATTAATGCCCGTGTTGGTGGGAATGGGTAGCAATTTCTTTAATCTCTTCTAAACCGTGCATTGGTCATGCACACAACCTTGAAAGGAACACTCATGAAAAATCATTTCTCTGCTCACGGCATTTTTCCTTATGGGGATCTACTAGGCAAGCTCCTGTCAGAAAGCCTTAATGATCTCAATAATGAGGAAGGCTCCACCACCATTGAATACGCCATGGGAGCATTGGCCGCCGCCGCATTAGCGGGAGCGCTGTACCTGGTGGTTACCTCAGGGACGGTTTCTGATGCGTTGCAGTCGATCATTTCGAATGCGCTGAACAGCACCCCTTAAAGG
>CAUQSW010000042.1:0-27256 GCA_963520895.1 uncultured Corynebacterium sp.
CCAGGATGTAGTCTGCGAAATGCTGGGCATCAACCGCTAGGCCGCATTCCTTGGACCAGGCAATGGCCTGGTCGGCGGCTGCCCGATTGTCAGCATGGTGGAAGGCTGCTGCGACGTCCAAAGTGGTGAAGTCCACGTCAACGTGTTCACCGCCTCGCTCATGGCTGTCGATAGCGGCGTTGTACTTATCGACAATCGCCGTAATCTCTCGCTTGACCTGTGCCAATTGCTCTGGGGTTCCGGAGCATTTCCACTGGCACCCCGCTTACTGCGACCATGGTGCCAAAAGTTGCCTGAGAGGTGGCAGCACCTAAAAGGAAGGCAAAAGCTACGTGATCGACCAGTTTTTGGTCCGCTGCCCAGTCTTCGCCGGGTAGGTCACGGAGCAGCTCTGAGCCAATAATGCCCTGGGAGTGCCCATATGCTTGGTAGCTTTCGGGCTTTAATCCCAGTTGTGCCAACTGCACCACGGAAGCGATTTGCCCCAGCACAATGCCGGGGACACTAACTGCAGGTTCTGCATCTATTGGTTTGGCTTGGGCTTCACCAGTATTGATGAGTTCACGTAACCGCGCCACACTGCCTGGAACAATCTGGGAGACTTCCCTCGCGCACGGGGCGAGCTTGAGCTGCGCCGCATCAATCAAATTGTTCAGCTGGGTTTGCGCATACGAATCTGCGTGGTAGCCCGCTAGATTGGGCTGCCACGCAGATGCTTGACCTCCAAAAAGAACACCAACATTGGTAATTTCGTGCAGAGGGGAGAGATTCATTCCACATCCTTTACGAGGGTTGATTCACGTACCTTTTGGCACGCCAAAGTATCTGCAACTTCTTTACGGAAGCGTAGGTTACTTTTGCGTAAGTTTAAAGCCATTAGTTTGTGATATCCATCACTCAAAGGTCACGCGTAGCCATTTTCACATGTCAAAGGATTTCCTTCTGATGAGATTTCGCCTTGGGGTGGGAACAAAACTCGGCACCTGTTCGCCCGACAGGCTCATGTTGTGCGCAACCGGTGTTGCTTTTCAGTTTCCCCAAACAAACTCACCCACTGCTCCACCGTCAACGCCGAGGGCACCGCCGCCGGATTGACCTGATGCTGCCGCGCCCATCGCAAAGCATCCGCACGAGACTTAAACACTTTTCGACGCACACAGATCTCCACAATCCCCCGCCCCCTGCCGGTAAACACCCCATGCACTAACTGCTGAAAAGCTTTTCGACGCCCCACCGGAATCAACGGCTTAGCCCTACGATGAATGCACAACACACCACCGTCAACAGCAGGTCGTGGCTTAAACGCAGCCGCCGCCACCCGATCCCCCAGCCGAAACTCATACCAAGGAGCCCACTGTGCAGTCATCATGGTTGACGAGCCAACCCCAGCACGCCGCCTGGCCACTTCCCACTGGACGATCAACACCGCCGAAGTCCAATGAGGATCCCAGAACAACTTGCGCAAAATCGCAGTAGTTAAATGAAACGGAATATTACCCACAATCACATGCGGCGATGCGGGAAGCCGATAACGTAAAAAATCATCTTGCACAATCTTTGCCGGTAAGCCCTGGTTACGCAGGTAACGCACCCAGCAAGGATCAATCTCCACTCCAGTAAGTCGGCGACCAAGCGTACTCAACTGTTTAGTCAACGCCCCCTTACCCGGCCCAATCTCAATGATCGGACCTGCAGTTTCCTGAGCAACCACTGTGGTGAATCGATGAATCACCTGATTGTCTCGAAGAAAGTTTTGGCCATGCTCATGCTGGCCGGAAGAATATGCTGACATCTTTTGCCCCAAAATTTCACACTCAAAATTTCACACCGGAGCCGAGCAGAGCATGCCAAACAGACCGCTCGGCTAAAGAAAGCTTTAGAGCGGCTGGTATTCAGTGACAAACAAAAACTGCCTGAACCCGACCGCTTAGCGGCTGTCACGCAACCGCAGGAAAGCGGCCAAAGAAATCAACATGCATGCAATCCTAACACTTCATCCGGTATCAGCGGCTTAAATGGAAGTTGTGGAAATTTGTGAGCCTTTCGTAGGGCTAGCCTCCCAACCTTGCCTCCTAGTACCGATTGGTGTCAGTGCTCAACCAAATCAAGCTGCCAAACCTCCGTTTCCGTGGTGATCGCCCCCGCTTGGAAGCGAAATCACAGCTCGAATCCCTACAGGCCCTAGGACTTAGCAGGACTTAGCAGCCAGAGCCAACTGCAACAGCCTGCAACCAACCCAGTAGCACCCCAGACGTAATCAGCCGTACGTAATCAAGCTGCGAAACCCCGCCAGGCAGTCCGTTCAGGACACGAAAAAGCCCCAACCACAGCTCGACACCAAAAACCGCACATCCCCCAGGCAGCGCCCACCCACAATCAAGCTGCGAAACCCCCGTAAACCACTGCAACCACCCGCACCCACACCCCAAACCACAGCTCGAATCCCTACAGGCCCTAGGACTTGGCAGGACTTAGCAGCCAAGGCCAACCACACCTGCCAAACCATAGATAGCAAAATAGCTACAAAACGCAACACCCCCTGTATTAGACTGCTAAAAACCCCACTCGGTTCCCTGAAATCACCGTGGAATATCCCATATTTTTTGCTCTAGTTTTCTTCTGTTTCTTCTGCCAATCTTGAGCTTAGAAAGAAAGTAAAAAGTAACCCCAGCAGTAGCTGCAATCTTAAAAAGACCAGGAAAACTACGATGATTGAATTAATTGCTATGCCAAGAAATGGCCGCCAGCGGGCCGCATTTCTTGGTGATGCACAATGGCTGAGCAATCACATGCCGCTGACCCGCAGTTACTATATAAATAAGCATGTTTTTCACCGCCTGCCTTGTTGGAAACGACGGCGTGTGATTACCACTGCGGTTTCACTATCGGTGAAAACGGCAGTAATTACTGGGTTTGCCGCTGCTGATTTATATGGTGTAGCCACGTTAAATCTTAAAAAATCAGCGCGTGTGGATCTGGCACTGCCAGAGCATCGCAAACCTCCAAGTCGCCAACAGTGGTCTGATTGGGTTTCCTATAGAAGCTGCCATCTTGCGGTTGAAGATGTTACCGATATTAATAGTATCCCGGTGGTCACGCTGGCTCGGTTGTTTGTGGATATCGTCACGCTCCACGACGAGTTAGAAGGCCTCGTTTTTATCGAATCCGTGCTCAATAATGAAAAGCTTGTCAATAATGGTTATGACAAAGCCTACTTCCAGACGTACCTTAGGCGTCGTAAAGGTGCTTGGGGTATCAGCAAAGCGCAAAAAGTCCTGGATATGGCACTGTATAGCATCCAAAGCCCTTACGAAACTTTCGCGCGCTGGCTGATTTGTCACGAACCGAAGCTGCGTGGTGCCGAAGTTATTCCGCAAGCTGTGATTCCCACCATGACCGAGGATGGGTTCAAAGCGAAGCGGTTAGATCTGTTGCTGTTTGGCTGGCTTGCCGTTGAAATTGACGGCAGGATGAAATACACCGATGCTATCGCAGCAGAGGCGAATATGACCCGCTCGGAGTACATTTATTCCGAACGGCGACGCGAAACCCAAATCCAGAATATGGGCTATCACTTCATTCGGTTACGCCCAGAGCAGGTGGAACGAAAACTGATTCCTTTGATTGAAACCTGTCGCCAATTGTGCCCTCAACGTAAATCACCGGGTGTGCATAGTGCCCCAGATTTAACGCTGCCGTATTTCGAACGAAACGGTGATGTCACGTCTGAGTGGGAGTATTTCCACCGACTTGCTTTAGGTTAACCGCTTGGTGATCCGCAGCTGCACACTGATTCGTTCCCTAAGTGTGACTGGCGCGCTACGGTATGCGCATTGCTTCAACAGCTCTCTTAACCTAGCCTCTGCGGCGACGAATTCTGCGCAGGCCGGACAGTTTGTGATATGCTCTTCCAGCTGTGCGTAGCGAGCAGCATCGAGCGCCCGATCCACCAATTCGTACAAATAAACATGCAGGTCAGAGCAGGATGTAGGTTGGCTTAATTGCGGACGCGCTGCTAACCATTCAGAGTCCGAAGATGTCATTATTTTTAACTCCTACTTTTCACTGGATCTTTATTCCGTATTCCTTTGCCACATCCTTCAACGCTCCCCGCAGTTGTTTTCTTCCCCGGTGCAGTCGTGACATGACAGTGCCGATAGGAGTGCCCATGATTTCGGCGATTTCTTTATAAGGTAGCCCTTCTACATCTGCGTAGTACACCACCATGCGGTAGTCCTCGGGCAACGCATTCATGGCGTTGGAAATGGTCTCGTTGGGAAGTTTATTAAGCGCCGCTACCTCTGCGGATTCCAAGCCCACTGCCATATGCGTAGAGGAGTCTAATAACTGATGGTCAGTGACCTCTTCCGCTGATGACTGTTGCGGCTGACGTTGCTTTTTGCGGTAGGTATTAATATACGTGTTCGTTAAAATCCGATACATCCACGCCTTCAGGTTAGTTCCTTCTTTAAACGTATCGAACGCATTAAACGCCTTCATATATGTCTCTTGCACCAAATCTTCAGCGTCAGCTGGGTTCCGAGTCATGCGCAATGCCCCAGCATAAAGTTGATCAAGCAGCGGCAATGCGTCCCGCTCGAATCGTTTTTCCAAATCCATCCATCGCCTTTCCATTACAGCCAGTATGTAAGAATCGTACCTATAGCACAGGGGAAATCACTGGTAACGACACCCGCAGGTTTCCCCACCCCATCCCTATCCCCGCTTTTCGACGCCCACCGCGTTCCCCATCTCTTGTATTGCCCGCCTCGCTGCTCTGCCCGGATGCCCTTCCAGTTCCGGTTCCGCTTACTCGGATTCAAGCTGCGAAATCCCGCTAATACCCACAGAGTAACCTGCTTTCTGCTCGAAACATCAGCTCGACAACAGATAGCCGTTGCCCAACCGCCACAACCGGCCGGATTTTCGTACAAACCTAACCGCGTGCAGTGCCTTTCCTGTATTCTCCCGCTCGCCCCGGTCTCCTTTGGCGGATTCAAGCTGCGAAACCTTGCACAACAGTGCCCAAAACACCCAATATTTGGCAAAACACAGCTTGATTCTCCCCGGCCCCGACCGCACCACAACCCCGCGCACCCACCCAGGCCCGCTCGCCCCAACAACAACCCAATAACCCCGCCCCAGCCAACCAGTGGCTTAAAAATCGCAGCGCAGGCACACTTTGCCATGAAATGTCATTATTATGGACACATGACTTCTGACTCGCATTCCGCGTTGTGGCCAGCTCCTGTTGCAACTAAGCCAATTTCTGCGCAGGTGCAGATTCCGGGCTCGAAATCAATAACTAACCGGGCGTTGATTTTGGCTGCTATTGCGGAATCCCCCTCAACTATCATGGGTGCCTTGCGATCTCGGGACACCGAGCTCATGGCGAATGCGCTTAAGGCAATGGGTGTTGGCGTACAAATAGAAGCCGATCAAGATAATCCCGCTAATGCTTTAATCTTTATCGACCCCGCCCCGTTGCGTGGCGGTTCCGTTGATTGTGGCTTGGCAGGCACTGTGATGCGGTTTGTCCCACCCCTTGCAACATGTGCTAATGGCACGGTTTTCTTTGATGGTGATGCTCAGGCTCGTAAGCGCCCCATGCAAACGATACTGGATGCGCTGAGAGACCTTGGTTCTCGGGTTAATGGCGATCGGCTACCGTTTGAGGTGATCAGCGATGGCAAGCCCGCTGGCGGCAAAGTAACCATTGATGCTTCACAATCTTCGCAGTTTGTTTCCGGTTTGCTGCTTGCTGCGCCTCGTTTCAGTCAAGGGGTTTCAGTGCGCCATGTAGGTGGGAAGGTACCCAGTCTGCCGCATATTGAAATGACCATAGAGATGTTGCGCGCGGCTGGTGTCAGCGTGGATACAACTGTGGAAAACCAGTGGACGGTACACCCAGGGCCAGTCCGGGGTGGGGTTTTCCGCGTTGAACCGGATTTGTCTAATGCCACGCCGTTTTTGGCGGCGGCCGCCGTAACTGGTGGCACGGTAACTATTTCCCACTGGCCGGTGGCGACTTCTCAGCCGGGCGATGTGATTCGCTCGATTCTAACCCGCATGGGCTGCCAGGTGGAGTTGGTGGCTGAGGAGGATGGCCATGGTTTACAAGTTACCGGCCCCAAGGAAGGCCAGTTGCAGGGTATTTCCCTCAACATGTCTGATATTGGTGAGCTGACTCCGACCGTGGCGGCGCTTGCCGCCGTGGCTCAGACACCGTCACGACTTAGCGGCATTGCGCATTTGCGAGGACACGAGACTGACCGTCTGGCGGCTTTGGCCACAGAGATCAATAACCTAGGCGGCGATTGCGAGGAGCTTTCCGACGGCCTCCGCATCACGCCCCGCCCCCTGCACGGCGGGAAATGGGCAAGCTATGAGGATCATAGGATGGCTACCGCCGGTGCTATCATTGGTTTGGTCACTGAGGGCATCAAGGTAGAAAATATTAAAACCACCGCGAAAACTTTGCCGGGGTTCGAAACTTTGTGGCAACGAATGTTAGGGAATGATTTTTAGGGCATAATGGCAGTTCAACGCAGACATTCGCAATGGGACGAGTCCGATGTCAAAGTCCGCCCAGGAAAACGATCGCGGCCTAGATCCAAGGTTCGCCCCAGCCACGATGATGCACAGTTCGGTATGGTCGTGACCAAAGATCGCGGCCGCTGGGGCGTGGTGTTGGGCGATAAAACCGTGGTGTGCATGCGAGCCAAAGAACTAGGTCGAACCCCTGTTGAAGTGGGCGACCGAGTAGGCGTGGTAGGCGATACTTCTGGGGCCAAAGGAACCCTGGCTCGCATCGTTAAGCTGGCCGATCGCACCTCAGTGCTACGGCGCACCGCAGATGATACCGATCCTTATGAGCGCATCGTGGTGGCTAATGCTGAACAATTATTGATCGTCTGCGCGGTGGCTGATCCACCGCCACGTTCCGGTTTCGTGGAACGCGCGTTGGTTGCTGCTTTTGTGGGTAATCTGCAACCGATTATTTGTTTGACCAAATCTGACCTTGCCGACCCAACAGAATTCGCCACCGAGTTTAATGCGCTTGATGTGCCAGTGGTCATTTGTGGTATCGACGACCCACTGGAGCCGGTGCTGGACATCATTGATGGTCATATCACTGCGCTGATTGGGCATTCAGGTGTGGGAAAATCAACACTGGTCAACCGGATTTTACCGCAGGCGCAGCGCGAAACTGGGGAGGTTTCAGGCGTCGGCAAGGGGCGACATACCTCCACCCAAGCAGTTGCGTTGCAGCTTGCCGACGGCGGTTGGATCATCGACACGCCTGGCATTCGTTCTTTTGGGCTGGCTCATGTTGATGCCGAAATGGTGGTGGGGGTTTTTGAAGATTTAGCTACCGCCGTAAAGGACTGCCCCCGTGGCTGCACACATATCGGCCCGCCAGCAGACCCTGAATGCCAGTTAGATCGTTTCGCAGCCGACTCGCCTACCGGTCGCCGCGTCGCTGCGGTTCGTAAACTGTTGACAGCCCTGCGCAGCAACCAAGAGTGGGAGCTTTAACGTGGCACCCGCCGGACGCTGACTCCGCCGAAGGCTGCGTATCCTCGCACTTCAATGACTGGGGCATTCGCTGGGAGATCTGTCTGATTGATAGTTACTCTTTTGCTGTCACGAACTGCGGAACCACCGAATACTGGAAGCACTTTCAACATAATGCGGTAATCTTCCGGAACCACGACATCCACCCCACCGAAATGAGACGCAACATTAATGACCGTGGTTGGGGCTGTGAGCTGAGCATTGCGCAGATCAACAGTGACTCCTCCAAACGCACAAAAGGCAGTGTGCTTGGGGGCGCATATCCATGCCCCTTTTTTCGTGGAGCCACCAAAAATCGCCATGCTTACCGACTGACCTTGGCTGGGACCATGGGCAGCAACAACCGGCGCAGGGGTGACCGCGTAGTCTTTTAGATTGGTTATTCCTTGTGCTTGTGCCTCGACCAACGTATCCAAAAACATGGGGTCTGTGGCGGCGGGAAGATGCGCGGGAAAGCTTAAATCGCTGAGCAGGTTGGTAATTTCATCACGGTAAGTGACTCGTACAGCGCGTTGCGCCCGTTCTTGCATTTCCTGGTAGTCAAGCTGACCATCTTCCAATGCGGTGTTGAGTGCTATCTGTGTAGCTTCACGTAATTCGGCTGAGGCACGCAAACGGTTAGCAGGCAGATTAGCTGCGGCGTCGGTCACTATCAAACCCCCAGTTTCAAGGCTAAGTCAGGTGGGATTACCCGCCCCAGCTTAGCACGAAGGTAAGGCCGCAGCTTGTGATCCTACTAACAGCTAAAGTAGCTGGACTAGCACTTCTAATTCCGATGGATCATACCAAGCGAGGAAGTTGTCTAAGGCGTCGCCAACTGTCAGCTCTGCTCCTTCGTCGCCTAAATCGGCTTCATCTATGACATTAATGGCCGCTTTAGTAGCCTCTTCTGAGGCTTCGACGTCAATATGCAGCGCCGCCACCTGGTCTAAGGTGATGACTGCGGGATTGACAATAACCACGCTTTCCCCATTATCTGGGTCAAAGGTGACATGCGAATCTGGGACATCAACCGAAATAACCACCCGGCGGTAGGGAAACGTCTGTTCGTCGCCGATGGCGAGGAGCCTTAACGAGGCGCGGGCGGCGTCGTCAAACGCAAATTCCGCTATGTCTTCATCCTCGCCCTCAGTGTAGAACTCTTTTAACGCCGGGGTGAGCGCAAAACCGTAGCCAGAACGGGCCGTAAACTGGGAATTATCGGCCAGTTCTTGCAGCATGCTGAAGGTTGCCGGGAGGTAAACACGCACTAGAAATCAGCGTCGATACCAAATAGTCCGGCGATTTCCACCACTGCTCGGTCGAATTGCTGATAGTACACGCCAATCAAACCTGATTCCACAGCGCCGCGTACGTTGAGAATGGAATCGTCAACCATCACGCAATCCTTCATGGGCAAGTCAAGGGCATCAGCGGCCGCTTGGTAAGCCGCAGTGTCGGGCTTTTCGGCACCGATTTCGCCAGAAAGTAGCACCGCATCGACGATGCCTTGGGTTTCCAACACTCGGATGGGATCAGCCAATGGGCCACCTGGGTCATTAGACAAAACTGCTGTGCCTACGTCAATACTTTTTAATGCTGCGAAAAGCTCGCGCCACCGGCGCTGATCTTCGTCGGTGCCATCTAGGACACCCACATAATCCACAATCAATCCACGCACTGGTTTAAACCACCTCAAACATCACTCTAGTTGGCATAAAATAGTAACTGCCTGTTGCTTTTGGAGTTCATTGTTCCACAACTTGGTCATCTAAACACTTCCAACAAGCCGCAGGTCGCGCCTTTATTTTTAAAGTCGTACAGTCATCTGCCCGACACGGAAGCCCAAACCGAACTTAAGGAGGTTTTCGTGTACCACCCCTTGCCCGGATTGTCCCTGCTTACAGCCTTTTCCAAAGCGCCTCAAACACGCTATGACTACCCGCAACCGGTTACTTTACCATTTGCAGAAAAACACTCAATGACCGCGCTGATTACTGTCGCATTGACCTGTGCGTTCGGGCTGCGCGCTAAATCGGTTTTGCGCCCGAGCCTCTACTCCGACCAGGTTCGCCGCCACGTGGCAGCCCGACTGCGGCATTGGGTTCATTCCCGCACTGAGGGTTTTAGAGTAGCGTCGTTTCATTTCAATGTGCGCTCCACCGGCGACCCAATGCTTATCGACGTCTATGGCTGCGTCCACACAAGCAAGCGCGTCCACGCCTATATTGCGGTCATAGAAAAACCCGCACATCGGCCAGCGAAAATGACCAATCTGCGGGTAGTTTAGCCTCTATTCCTCGGTGGCACCTTCAGCATTTTGCGCTGCCATGGCTTCCGCCTGGGCTTGGAACTGTTTACGCAGCATGAACAGCTGACGCACAGTCTCTTCTTTAATGGCGTCCTTCATGGCATTAAACATGTCGCCGCCTTCCTTCTGGTATTCCACCAGCGGATCGCGTTGCGCCATGGCACGCAGGCCGATACCTTCCTTGAGATAATCCATCTCATAGAGGTGTTCCCGCCATTTTTGGTCAATCACGGGCAAAATAACCTGCCGCTCTAGATTACGCATCTGTGCTTCGCCACCGATCATCGTGATGGCTTGTTCCAGCTGCTCGTACTGGGCGTGGGCGTCGTCGAGAAGCGCGTCTAACAAGTCATCGGCGGAAAGCTCACCGGATGCGCCGTACTCGTCACCATCAATCAGATCTTCTGGCTCCATGGATGGCCCATACAGTGCATCTAGTGCGTTCCATAGGGCTTCCAGATCCCAATCCTCCACGTAGCCATGTGCTGTTGCCCCATCAACATACGCGGTGATGGTTTCATCAATCATAGCCTGAATGTTCTCGGCGATATTTGCCGATTCGAGGATTTCCCGCCGCTCTCGGTAGATAACCTTGCGCTGCTCGTTCATTACCTCGTCGTACTTGAGCACGTTTTTACGCATCTCGAAGTTTTGGTTCTCCACCTGGGTTTGCGCACCCTTAATGGAATTGGTGACCATCTTTGCTTCGATGGGGACATCGTCCGGCACGTTCAAGCGGTTCATCATGTTTTCCATGGTTTGACCGACAAAGCGCACCATGAGGTCGTCGCGCATGGACAGGTAGAACCGGGTGGTACCAGGGTCACCTTGACGTCCTGAACGACCCCGCAGCTGGTTGTCGATACGCCGCGACTCGTGCCGCTCAGTGCCCAGCACGTACAAGCCACCTGCTTTACGCACTTTGGCTGCCAGCTTTTCCGATTTCTCGCGTACCTTCGCTAGCTCATCGTCCCAAGCCTCTTCATAGGCTTCCGGGGTCTCCACCGGATCAAGGCCGCGTTCGCGGAGGTTAATATCGGCAATGATGTCAGGGTTGCCACCCAACACAATATCGGTACCGCGACCGGCCATATTCGTAGCAACCGTCACTGCTCCAGGCAGGCCTGCTTTAGCAATGATCTGTGCTTCCTGAGCGTGGAACTTCGCATTAAGCACATTATGTTTAATGCCGCGGCGTTGCAGCAGCTTGGACAGGTACTCCGAACGCTCCACCGAGGTGGTACCCACCAACACCGGCTGGTTTCGCATGACTCGATCAGCGATGTCATCCACCACTGCGGCAAACTTTGCTTCTTGAGTCTTATACACCAAATCCGTCAGATCCTCGCGGTGTGGCGGACGGTTGGTTGGAATCGGCACCACATCCAACTTATAGATGGAGTGCAGCTCGGCTGCTTCAGTTTCAGCGGTACCGGTCATACCGGCCAGCTTGTCATACAGCCGGAAGTAGTTCTGAAGCGTGATAGTGGCTAGCGTTTGATTCTCGTTTTTGATCTCAACGTTTTCTTTGGCCTCAATCGCCTGGTGCATGCCTTCGTTGTACCGGCGACCTTCCAGCACACGACCTGTGAAATCATCAACGATCAACACCTCGCCGCCACGAACAATATAATCCTTGTCCCGGGTGAACAGTTCTTTAGCCTTGATGGCATTATTTAGGTAGCTGACCAGCTGAGAATTCTCTGGGGCGTAGAGGTTCTCAATTCCGATTTGATCCTCGACGAAAGCCACACCGGATTCCTTCACGCCGATTGTGCGCTTGCGGTGATCCACTTCGTAATGAATGCCCTCACGCATCTTCGGGGCCAACGTGGCGAAAATCGGGTACAGGTGCGAAGGACCATCCGCTGGGCCGGAAATAATCAACGGCGTGCGGGCTTCGTCGATAAGAATCGAGTCCACCTCGTCGACGATGGCGTAGTTATGCTCACGCTGCACCAGATCGTTCAACGAATGCACCATATTGTCGCGTAAGTAGTCGAAACCTAACTCGTTATTGGTGCCATAAGTGATGTCCGCATCATAGGCGCGGCGGCGCTCCTCGGGACGCATGTCGGCCAGGATCACCCCAACCTCAAGGCCAAGAAAACGGTGCACGCGGCCCATCCACTCAGCGTCACGCTTGGCGAGGTAATCGTTCACCGTGACCACATGAACGCCTTTGCCTTCTAGAGCATTCAGGTAAGCGGGAAGCACACAGGTCAAAGTTTTACCTTCACCGGTGCGCATCTCAGCCACGGATCCGAAGTGTAGCGCGGCACCACCCATCACCTGCACCAAATAGTGCTTCTGCCCCAAAACTCGCCACGAGGCCTCACGGGCAACGGCGAAAGCCTCCAGCAGCAGCTCGTCCAAGGACTCACCCTCAGCGATGCGCTCCTTGAATTCTGTTGTCTTGTCCTTGAGCTCCTCATCCGTGAGATCCTCATAGTGCGGTTCCAGTGCGAGCACATCCTCCGCGATCTTCTGCAGTCGCTTTACCTTGCGACCCTCTCCGATTCGAAGCATCTTGGAAAGTCCAAACACGAGTAATCCTTTACTTGGGGTGTAAGAGTTAGTTGTGTCAATTATCTAGCAGATAACCATTAACTTTGCCATTGTACGCACGATGGCCCAAAAAGAAAGAACCGACAACAGCACTGTCACTGCGTTTGCCTCCGGTTACCCCCAGTTTACCCGCACCGCTCCCAGCCTACCGGCGAAGTTTATCACCAACGCTTATAGATGCCCAGCTGTATCCGCCAGCTATACCCGTCAGTCCGAGTCACCTTCCGACAGGCCAGCCAGCTAGTGCTTGCGTTTGTGACTGCTCTTTACTGCGGGTCTACGCCTGGTTTGTGGGTTGTGCCATAGCCCTGCGGCACTGCGCCTGGCGCCTAAAAACATTCAAGCTGCAATACCCACCCCACAAGCCGACAAACCACCCACCCTAGGTACAAACCACAGCTCGAATCCCTATCCCCCACCCCAACAGGAACCACGACCAGGAAACACCTAGAACCACAACATGAAAAAGCACCGCGGTTTACTGCAAAATGCTTGCAGCTGTCCCGCGGATATGTCTAGACATAAAAGTCCCCGTAGCCTTTTCAAAGCCACTATGCAATGACCTTTACTTCTAGCTGCGGGGATTGTCTATGTCGCCAAGGCGATCTGAAAGTTATCAGTTATTCTGAAACCACCAATGAAATCAACCCATAGTCGAAGGCGTGGCGGCGATAAACCACAGATGGTTGGCCGTTTTCTTCGTTGATAAACAGGTAGAAATCATGTCCAACTAGCTCCATTTCTGAGAGTGCATCATCGACACTCATGGGGTTAGCGGGGTGCTCCTTGGTGCGTACAATCTGGCCTGGCAAAATGTCCTCAACCTTGTCGGCATAAGGATCATGATCGTATTTGCTATCACTGCGTGCTTCTTTAGCTTCGACAACAAGGTTAGCAACAACTTCTCCGGTGCTACGTGGTGCGCGGTGCCCCGAAAGCGAAATAGAACGGCGTGCTTTCACCTTGCGCAGTGAACGCTCCATGCGTGCCAGTGCGGTTTCCAAAGCGGCGTAAAACGAATCTTCTTTCGCCTCTGCGCGTGCGATATGCCCCTTGCCGGTGGCGGTGATTTGGATACGGTCGCTTTCGTCGGCACGCCGTGGGTTGCGTTCGTGTTGCAGCTCCACGTGGAAGAAGGTGAGGGTAGGATCCAAACGTGCGATCTTGGCGAGTTTATTATTCACTCGTTCCGCAAAATGCTCTGGAACTTCTACATTGCGTCCCGTGATAGTCACTTTGACGTCTGGGCTCAGCCCCTCTTTAGCAGCAGGCGTGGTCATAATCACGTGCCTTCCTCTGTCGGCCGCCACGGCGGAATGCGAGCGGGATTACTCACTCCCACGCGAAGTGGCGGGATCAGCTTCCACCTCCAAGCATACGCTGGTCATAACCATTGCGCTAGCGTATTAGCAACTATCTAAGCATGCGCCCAACCTAGGGCCCCGCGCACCTTAATATTGTTGCTGCTAAGGGCCATTATTGAGGAAAATATGGTGGCTCCGGTGGTCACAACGTCGTCGACAAGCAGGACATGACCAGTGATCTTACTCACTTTTCTAGTGTCCACCCGGACCGCCCCGGCAAGGTTGCTACGGCGTTCGGTAAGGCTTAGCCCCACGGATTCTCGCGCCGACTCACTAAGCCATAGCAGTTGTACTGTGGGGAGTTGGGTGGCGGCACAGACCCTAGCCACGACGTCCCCACCCCGCTTGCGTGCCGACGCCCGCCGCGTCGGCGCAGCCACCAGTATCAGTTCTTCATCGAGGTAGCCTTGGGCCTGCAGGTATCGAACACTCGATCGAAGCACTGCTCCCAAATAAGGCACCACGTCACCGCGTTGATGCTCTTTCAGGTTAATGATGGTTCGACGCCGCACCCCTCCCAAAGCTCCCAGCGACCATGTGGGGACTGGCAGTATCACTTGGGTGGAAATCTGTTGCGGCGGTTGCGCCCACGCCAGCTGACAGGATGGGCACAGAACCGTCCCGCTTTCACCGCAACCTGCGCAGATTTTTGGAAAGAACAGCTCAGTTAATCCCATTTAACGTGGCACAACAGTGATGCTGCGTCCTCCTTCAAGCCCTGGTACTTCCCGCCAGTAGGTGGTCTGCCCGGTGTTGCCCAATTGCAGCGCGGCTCGTGCGTCGGTAATAAATACCGTCGAAGAGTTCGACGCCACCGAAACCACTGGCGCCACAATATTGCCTGAGGGCAGGGTGGTTGCGGTAGACCCATCGGCTTCCACTCGCCAAATGGGAGTGTCAGCACTCGCGGTTCCCACCAGCAGGCCGGAGTCACCTGTCCATTCAACGGTGATGGCTGAATCACCCACAACGGGCGCTAGTTCGCGCACATTGGTAAGTTTGCGCTCGCCTGGCGTGGGACGCGACACCGTAGCGGTGTACACCCTGCCGTTTATGATGAACGCTACTCGTACGCCAGTCGCAGATAGGCGAAGGACAGAAATATCATTGTGGTCTTCTCCCAGCTCTGTGGTGTCGACATCAATTTGTGCAATTTCACCACTGTTGGAGTTACGCACAATACGCTTGACTGCGGTGCCATCAGCCACAGTCCATACCGCTTGGGCATCGGGTTCGAATGTGGGCTTGGTCATTGTGGTGGCTTCTAGCACCTTGGCGTAATTGCCCTCAGTGCTGCCCACGTGAAAGGAGGAGCGTTTATTGCTCCCATCGCCGGTCGAGACAACTGCGGCAGCAGCATCCGCGGTGGCGGAGACGTCGAAAGATTCGATATTGCCATCGTCGCCTAAGAAGCCGGGGACTTGGGTAACAGCTCCTGAAGTGACCCTCGAAACCTTCCCTCTGGTTAAGGCGTACATTGTCCCTGAGGACGCCGTGGCGGATTGCGGGTTGTACTCCGGGAAATCATCAACCGTGAGCTTGGTACTTCCTTCGGCGTTTTTAATGGGTTCACCATCCAAATGGAAGGTGTAGGGCCCAGTTATATCCGCCAGTGCTAAGGTCCATACCAACTGCGCAGCTAACCGACGCTTAGCGTCATCGCTTAGCCCCGACAATCCCGTGAGTTGGTACGCTCCCCTATCAACGCCGGTAAAGGACGCTTCCACGGGAATATCGTCAGCTACGCCCGCCTCCAGCACCGGCGATGGCCCGGCCAGCACCAGTGAGATCAAAGCGGAATCCATGGAATTAATCCCGGAGAATATCCAACGTCGATCAGCAACTAAGATATTGCCAGTCGGGTCGAAAAAGTACAGCTCTTGCGGCACATAGCGATTACGCATCTCGGTGCGTTCTACCGCTATGTGATTAGGCAGATCGCTGATCCGCCACTGGTCATCAACTTTTTCTAGGCGAACGGTTTCTTTATAGCTATCGTTGCGCGGGTTATACGGCCCCCCATCTGAAATGGTGCCCACGATGGTTCCCGTGACTGTGTAAGAAATTTCATCTGCATCAGTGGGCAGATTGGAGCTCATGTCGATCCGGTCTAAAACAATGATCTCGCTGCTGGGCGTCCACGTTTGGCTTTTCGACGGCGTCAGGTAGCTCCTAGCTTGCTGATACTGTTGAATGGGGTTAGCAGAGGCCGCATAAAAATCACGTAATAATAAGTCTGGCTCCTGCCCATCTATCGGGCCGGTTTCCATGATGGGATCGGAAGATTCTAGGCTTCGCAACGCTTGAGGCTCTGATGAGCGCGGCAAAGTTGCACAGGAACTAAGTAATAAAGAAGTGACTGTCACTACTGCAATCAGCACAGATCGACTGCGAAGAGTCACGGCTTTTCCTCCGATTCATCCTGTGATTCTGGTTCTTTCTCTGGTGCTTCTTCTGCTGCCTCTTCTAGCGCTGCTTGAGGAGCCCGCAGCGGCAAGGGGTCTTGAATATAACGCTTGCCTGGTTCCAATGGCAGAGTCAACCGGAAACATGATCCCACTCCCGGCTGTCCAGCCGCAGCAAGTGTACCACCATGCAAAACCGCATCCTCATGAGAAATCGCCAACCCTAAGCCGGTGCCGCCTGAATGCCGTACCCGGGAAGGATCAGCACGCCAGAAGCGGTTAAACACTAATTCCTCCTGGCCTGGTTTCAATCCCACACCATGATCGACAACCGTAATGGACACTGCTTCCTTATTGGCAGCTAATGTAATATCCACTGGGTTGCCTTCCGAGTGGTCAATGGCATTGGCCACCAAATTACGCAAAATACGCTCGATCCGCCGCGGATCACAGGTCATCTTGACGGCGTCCTCAGGCATGTCAGTATTTACTTCCACCTCGAGCGATTCCGCCAAATGGCTGGTCTGGCTGATGGCAACGTCCACGCAAGATCGAATGTCAATGACAGACTCTGCCAAGTCGGCGACGCCTGCGTCGTGCCGCGAAATCTCCAGCAGGTCATTAAGCAGGTTCTCGAACTGGTCGAGCTGTCTGATCATCAATTCACTGGCGCGTTTTAAGGCTGGACTAAAGTCATCGGATTGATATGCGATCATATCCGCCGCCATACGCACCGTGGTTAGCGGGGTTCTTAATTCGTGCGAGACATCGGACGTAAACTGGCGCTGCAGATTACCGTATTCCTGCAACTGATTAATCTGTCTTGATAGCGATTCCGCCATGGAATTAAAACTCATGGCCAGCCGAGCCATTTCGTTTTCCCCATCGACCCCCATGCGTTCCCGCAGATGCCCATTAGCAAACCGCTCGGCGATCCGACTTGCCGAACGCACCGGGGTAATCACCTGTTGGATCAGCAACCAAGTTATCGCCACCAACAGCACTACCAATGCTATCGCCGCAGCTGAAAACACACCACGCAGCATAGACAACGTAGCCTGTTCACTTTCCATCGACAGCACCAAATACACCTGCAGATTAGGAATATCTGAGTGCGTTGGCGAGCCAATAATAATTGCCTTATATGTGCTACCGTCTGCGCGGTCGATCGTAGCAAACTGGTACGACACCTGTCCCTGGGCAACGAAGGTACGCAGCCGTTCCGGTATGCGGTAATTCTCGGGAGATACCGTTACCGAACCATCCGGTGCGTCGACTACCAGCACCGGCTCGTACACCGTTTGCGATTCAGAACCACTGTTGGAACGCGCCGTCAGCGCCGCCCGCGCCGCGTTCAATCGCACCTGCACGCTTGCCGACGTCGCTGTCGCCTCGATTTGCTGCTCCACCGCCACCCGCGCGCGGTCGATTTCCGCATTCGCAACATCAACCTTGGCATCAACCAACCGCTGCGTAACCAAAGAAACCAAAATATATGCCAAAATCAGCATCGCCACTGCGCAGGCAGCAAAAATGGAACCGATGACCTGGAATTGTAAAGAAGTGCGCCACTGATGAATCAGTTGCCGTTGGAAGCGATTACGTAATTGAACTAGGGAGCTAAAAATGATGCTACTCCCCAGTCTTATAGCCGACTCCTCGGACCGTCAATACAATCTGAGGATTCTCAGGATCCTTCTCAATCTTGGCCCGTAAGCGCTGCACATGTACATTAACGAGGCGGGTATCCGAAGCATTACGATAACCCCATACCCGTTGCAATAATTCTTCTCGACTAAAAACCTGCCCCGGTTTGCTGGCTAATTCATGGAGCAAATCAAATTCCAGCGGCGTTAGCGGGATTTCAACCCCACCTCGGGTAACCGAGTGGCCGGGGACGTCGATAAGCAAATCCCCCACCTCAATGGAGTCGGCGGAAGTACTCTCAATACGACGTAACCGAGCGCGCACCCTAGCGATTAACTCCTTAGGCTTAAACGGCTTAGGAATATAATCATCAGCGCCGGATTCTAGCCCCAAAACCACATCGACTGTGTCAGTTTTGGCGGTAAGCATAACAATCGGAACCGTTGAAGTTTTACGGATCGCGCGGCAAATATCAATCCCATTCATGCCCGGCAACATCAAATCCAGCAACACCAAATCGGGCTGTTCTCGCTCGAAAACATCCACAGCCTGTGCGCCATCATTAACTACTGCCGAATCGAAACCCTCAGTATTGAGCACCAACGTCAACATTTCGGAGATTGCTGGGTCGTCATCAACGACCAAAACTTTTTGCGCCATAATTCCTTCCACATCAATTAAATTAACAACCGACCACCATATTACTGCAGGGCTTGAACAATACGTTCTGCGACTTCCCCCACCGATTCGTCAGGGTTTGTCTTAAGCCACGACGACATCCACTGTTGATCTGCTAACGTGACATACGCCTGTGCTGTTCGCTGTTGCAACATAGCGTCCGACTCGTAGCGGTCGAGCGTCCGAGTTTCCTGTTCATGCTCGCGCTGCCTAGCACGAGCCTGCGCCAAATCCGCTGGAGTATTAAGTAACACCTGCAACGAAGGAACCGGCAACTGCAACTTACCAAACTCCAAATCTGTCACCCAGGCCGCCATCTCCGGGTGCTGGGTGCGAGCTACAGAATAAGCAACGTTAGAAGCAACATACCGATCTAACAATAACACCTGCTGAGACTGCGCATATTCGTCAAGAAGATCCTTGGTGCCATGCCGGTCCAGAGCAAACAAGGTAGCCATCCCATAGGCGGAATCCGTTAAATCACCCATCCTGCCATATAACGCATCCTGCGCTAATTGAGCATGAATAGACTCTTGGTACCGTGGAAAAGCTAAAACATGCGCATCGAGGCGCTCAACTAATGCGGTCACCAACGTGTTTTTACCTGCACCGTCGATACCCTCAATCGCAACTATCATGCCCTTTATTGTGGCACCACACACAGCTGAATGCTCATTACGAAACACGGGCAATTTCACTGGTGCTTACGCTCGGCGTACCGGTTGGTGGCGTACCGGTTGGTGGAGTGGAGGGTCGTGGTCTGGGATTCAAGCTGCGAAACCTCCCGACACCGCCCCACCAGGCGCCACCGATGGCAGGAATCACAGCTCGAATCCCCAAACTGCCAAACAACCTAGCTCCACATCACGCCCAGCTTTGCATCTGCACCTGAAGCCTTGCATACATTCAAGCTGCGAAACCCACCCTGCAGCACGATAAGACACCCGCCTAGGCCCAAACCACAGCTTGAATCCGAATCGTCTAACCACAACTAGGCAACACTCACCACAAACCCGGCAGGTCATACACCCGTTGGCCACCCCAAGAACCAGCGCGCTCCACCGTCCCACCCAGATTCAAGCTGCGAAACCTCCCGACACCGCCCCACCAGGCGCCACCGATGGCAGGAATCACAGCTCGAATCCAAACCCCAGAATCCGCCGCCCGCCCTAGTCATGTCAAAGCCCCCAAGGTTTTCCCTTGGGGGCACTTTGCGGCCTAGTCCCTGAACTGGTTAGTTCACGAACAAGACTTCCAGTCAGCTGCAGGCATTAGTAGCGATAATGCTCTGGTTTATATGGCCCTGCTACATCAACACCGATATATTCAGCTTGTTCTTTGGTCAGTTCGGTTATGACACCGCCCAAAGCTTCAACGTGGATGCGGGCTACTTTTTCGTCGAGAATTTTCGGTAGCCGGTATACCTCGTTCTTGTAACGCCCATCATTTTGGAACAGTTCAATCTGAGCGATGGTTTGATCGGCGAAGGAGGTGGACATCACGAAGGAGGGGTGTCCGGTGGCGTTGCCAAGGTTGAGCAACCGACCTTCAGAGAGCACGACGATGGCGCGACCATTGGGCAAGGTGAACTCATCTACTTGGGGTTTGATGGTGAGCCTAGAAACGTCCTCACGATGCAGCAAGGATGCCATGTCGATTTCGTTGTCGAAGTGCCCGATATTGCCCAGTACTGCATGATCTTTCATCTGCAGCATGTGATCGAAGGTGATAATGCCCATGTTGCCGGTGGCGGTGATGACGATGTCTGCCTCGGCGATGGCGTCTTCAACTTTGACCACTGGGAAACCATCCATGAGCGCTTGCAGCGCATTAATGGGGTCGGCTTCGGTGACTTTTACCCGTGCGCCTTGGCCTGTCATTGCCTCGACGCAGCCTTTGCCCACATCACCGTAACCACAGATGAGAACGTTTTTTCCGCCCATGAGCATGTCGGTGGCTCGGTTGATGCCGTCGATAAGCGAGTGGCGGGTGCCGTATTTATTGTCGAATTTCGACTTGGTCACAGCGTCATTGACGTTCATGGCGGGGAATGGCAGTACGCCTTCCTCTGCAAAGTGGTAGAGCCGGTGCACACCAGTGGTGGTTTCTTCGGTAACCCCACGCACCTCTGCCGCAATCTCGGACCATTTCGGCCCCTCGGTGGCGAGCACGTCTCGAAGTTGTTTTTTAAAGGCGATGAATTCGTCGGAGTCGCCAGCTTCGGTGGGAGGTACTAGGCCTGCTTCTTCCCATTGTTTGCCTCGGATGACGGCCATGGTTGCGTCGCCGCCGTCGTCGAGAATCATGTTGGGCCTAACGCCGTCGCCCCAGCTAAAAATCTGGTTGATGCACCACCAGTATTCTTCGAGAGTTTCGCCTTTCCACGCAAACACGGGTACGCCCTGTGGGTTTTCTGGAGTGCCCTTGCCGACGACCACAGCCGCCGCCGCTTCATCTTGCGTAGAGAAAATGTTGCAAGAAGCCCACCGCACCTGCGCGCCGAGTGTGACTAGGGTTTCAATGAGCACGGCCGTTTGGACTGTCATATGGATAGAGCCAGCGATCCGTGCACCTTTGAGGGGTTGCTCGTCCGCATACTCGGCCCGCAGCTGCATCAATCCAGGCATCTCGTATTCCGCGAGGCGGATTTGATGGCGGCCAGCTTCGGCAAGTTGAAGGTCGGCGACCTTAAATTCCAGCGTCATAGCGCTCCTTATAGTAAATGGCTTTGTCCTTGCCTAACTATAGTGCGGTGGCGGTCATTCCAAAGCTTCGAGGAAAACATCGATGTCGAGATCAGTTTCGTCATCAAGATCAGTGTCTTCTTTGGCGGATTCCAAAATGGTTGCAGCAGCCTCGCTGAGCTCTTCATCGACATGCCCAACGAGTGAGCGCAGGAAGGGGTATTCATCAGCAACATCACCAGCAGAAAACGGAGCGCCCGCCCAGATTGCCGCGATTGTTGCAGCACAAAGAGCATTTTCGCGTTCTTCTTCAGTAGCTTTATCCGAGTTGGCCACGAGCGTGCAGGCGTCTTGAACTGACTCAATAATGTCTTGGGGGTCGTCTAGGGAAGCGAGTTCGTCAAGAAAATCGGTGTTGGCTTCCCGACCAAAAATCTCAATATCCCATGTGCTCATTATGTTCACCACTTTCTATTGATGGATCTACAACCACGTATTGTTCCTCTTAAGCTATTTATACAGGTTCTATCCGTGTCGTGGCGACAAACATCTCAAACGCCCCATTCCCCCAGCTTATTTAGCTGCATATTTGAGTCTGAACTTTTTCTGCGCTATAAGGGTTACGCTTTGGTAACAATTATGTTAAGGTCAATTACTGATGTGGGTAAACTTACATCCAACCAGCGTGAAACTATTTTCTTATTCGGAGTGAGCCAGTGCAGAAGTCGGAGGTGTTCATGGGAACGACCACGACAGCTCAACGATTCTTTCTTTTTATCTCAACTGGGTTTGCAGTTGCGATCATTGTGGGGCTTGCCGTTTGGCAATCGGGGATTTCAGCAAAGCAATCAGCAAGTACCGGTGAAGCTGGCATGTCGCAGGAAGCGGAGGCTTCCATCGCTATTCGCGCCGCGCAGCTAGAGCCACGCAATACCCCTGAGCAAGGGCGAATAAAACCTACGCCGTTAGCAACCCCCAACCTCACTGAGGACGTTTTCAACGATCCCCTGCTCCCACCACGCGCCTATATTGCCCCAGAGCATATTTCCCCCACCACAGAGGCTTCTGATCCATCTGTGCGCACAATGGCCACCCCGCAGCTTTCGGATAATTCCACCGGTTCCAAAGGTGGAGCCACGGCACATAGTTCTGCCCCAACTGTCGCTGCGGAACAAGATGCCTCTGGCGCAAGTCAAAGCGCTACACACGCGCCTCAAACCGCTGTGGACAATAGCCCAGCGACCGATACCCCGAGTGTTGGCATACCTACCCACGGCAATACGCCACAACCAGCGTTAGATTTCCCCATGTCGGAACCCCAAACCGCGCCTACGGTGAATGAACCAACGGATTCCGAAACTGGCCAGCAAGCGCCAGCACATACTGGAGCTACTACTGGTTCACCCGGTAGCCCCAGCGTTGCAACTGGCGTGACAAACTAAAAGTGTTAACACCCCACGCTGGCAATAAACGCCTGGCCTTGGCCACCAAACCCAATATCATTGGCTTCTGCCGCAGCCACCCAAACTGCTTGGGTCGGTGTTAAGGTTTGCACCTCATCGCCAACATGCACGGTCACTTCTCCCCCGGTACACAAAATTACGCGCGGGCCAGCGGACGTTATCGTAGTCTTTCCCGCAACGGTTACCATCTGCAGCGAGAACTCGTCATTAGGGACTTCGAAAAGACCATTATTGCTGCCAATACTCGGGTTAGCAATAGAGTTGAAATTTAGCACCTTCACCAATTCCGGCACATCAACGTGCTTGGCAGTCAGCCCACCACGCAGCACGTTATCCGAGCTGGCCATAATTTCCACGCCCAACCCGTAGCAATAAGCATGCAGGTTTCCGGCGTCGAGATAAATCGCATCCCCTGGTGCAATGGTGACAAAATTAAGCAACAGCGCACCTAATATACCGGCATCTCCGGGATAAAACTCCTCCAGCTTAATCAAATTCTGAAGCGTCTCAATGATCCACTGCTTGGCTTGACCAGCCGCGACAACCCGGCGCGCCGCGGCGATGATGTCGTCGATAAGCTCCTTGCGCGCCGTGGAGGGAATGGTGATCCATGTGGTGAATAAGGCACGTAGATTCTCTGACTCGTCCCCATTAATATCAGCAATGGTGACATAGCGGTCCAAGGTGGGGCAGTTAAGCACCCCGAATAACTCTAGGGTGCGTTTAAACGGCCGGAACCCAGCCATCGCATAAAACGGGGTCAAAGCGACGATTAATTCCGGTTTATGATTATCGTCCCGGTAATTGCGATCTGGGGCGTCTAACGGCAAACCACGGGCGTTTTCCCTGGCGTATCCTTCCCTAGCCTGCTCCAGGGAGGGGTGGGCTTGCAAGGACAGTGGTTCACCAGCTGCCAGCAGCTTTAATAAGTAAGGCAGTTGATCGCCAAAACGTTCTTGGCATTTAATACCCAAGTGGAACTCTGGGTCTTTGGCAATAATCTCCCCCAACGGCACATCATCTACTTCTGCTGGGCCGCCGGGGTGGATCCCGTACCATAGTTCAGCTTCTGGGTGATTCGCGGGTGGCTCGCCTTTCATTTCCGCGATCAGTGACCGAGAACCCCAGGGGTAAGACTGGGCACGGGGAGTGAGCATTAACACAAAGCATCGTTCCTTTTTGACTTGCTTCTACATTTAGATATTAAGAGGCCGGGTGAAAAATGGTCGCAGCAAACCCCCGGGCCAGCAATTGCAGGACGCTGCTGGGCGCGGTGGGGTTTTCGGTGGTAGCGGCAACTGCCCCCGGCAAACCAGGTGAGTGCTCCTCTGCAGCACACCACACAATGGGTTTCAGTGATTGTTGTTGGCCAGAAGCCGTAGGTGCTTCATCTATGAGCGGATCAAAGAATAAGTCCGTCTGAGTAAGCGGATAATACTGTAATCCTGCAGCTAGTTCTGCTAAAGATAGGTGGCCACTGGCCTTACCTCGCATAGTCCATAGTGCTGCAATCACATTGCTCAATGCTACCCCAATTGGTTCTGCAGCGGTGTGGATTACTACCCCTGATAGCTGCGCCAGTTGCCTGGCTGGGTTGACCAATTCATCGCGTTCTGGGGAGCAGGCCGCCAATTCTTCATCGATGCGTTCTGCCCAGTCATTCAACCGCTGGATGACCAATAAGGGATCAAAGTCAGCTATTTCTAACAGCGCCACAACTGCCACCACTAGTCGGGTGGGGCTAGGGCCTAGGGTGTTAGGTACGGGCGGGACGATAATGGCATTCCGCGGCGCTTCCGCCACAATTGCCGCATCTGCCGGTGCGACTACCACCGTGGGAACCCCGCGGCTGACAGCCTGGGAAATAGCTTTAGAAACCTGCAGGTCTTCACTTTTTTCGCTGAGCACCACCAGTACATCCAATGCGCCAATGTATCCCGGTAAACTGTGGGTGATCACAATCGGCACGGGGGTGGGCTCCATCAAGGCTGCTGCCAACTGTGCACACCGCGCACTGAGATCATCCGCACACAAGATAATGATGCTGCGTGCCCTTACCCCAGCCAGACTCGCCAACCCTGGGGCGACACCCACCTCTGGCTCTGAGCTTAAACGTTCTAGGCTTAAGCTCAGCGCGCTTGCTATAGCTCGTACCTGCGCCCCTTCGTGGGCGATGTCGTAAAACGCCACCGCCATGGGATCATAATCGCTCATTTCAGCCTCGAATGATTTCTGAAATTTCAGCAACCAACTGTGCAACCTCAGCTTCCGTTGCTGCTTCGACATTCAGCCGTAGCAATGGTTCGGTGTTAGAGGCACGAACGTTAAACCACGATGGCGAGCCTGCCAACTGCACCGTCACTCCATCGAGCTTATCCACTGACGACGCCCGGTCGGCGAAAGCAGAAAGCACTGCTTCTGCGCGTTCTTGTTGTTCGGCAGCCGATGCTAGGCGGAAATTAATCTCACCGGAGGCAGCGTAACGGTTGTACTTTTCCATCATCACACTCAACGGCTGGTCTTGGCGCCCGAGTGCAGCCAAGATATACAACGCAGCAACCATGCCGGAGTCGGCATAGAAGAACTCTTGGAAATAGTAATGCGCGGAGTGTTCCCCACCGAACACAGCTTCATGTTTAGCCATTTCTGCTTTGATAAACGAATGGCCCACCCGGGTGCGCACCGCCTTACCGCCGTTCTCGGCGATAATCTCCGGCACTGCTTGGGAAGTGATGAGGTTGTGGATAATAGTCGAGCCTGGTTTAGCTTTCAGGTAACGCTCAGCCACAATAGCGCACACCGCAGAGGCGCTGACTGGTTGGCCTTTTTCGTCGATCACGAAGCACCTATCGGCGTCGCCGTCGAAAGCCAAACCAATGTCTGCGCCTACTTCGACAACAAATTTCTGCAGATCTACGAGATTGCTTGGCTCTAGCGGGTTAGCCTCGTGGTTGGGAAACGTTCCATCCAGCTCGAAATACAGCGGTTCTAGCTCGATAGGCAGCCCTTTGAACACCTCGGGTACTGTCAACCCTGCCATGCCATTAGCGGCGTCCACAGCCACCTTCAAACGACGCATGCCATCCAGCGGGACCAACTGGCGCAAGAACTCGCCATAGTCAGCCAACGAATCGTATTCGGTGATGGTTCCCGCTGCGCCGTCATAGGTGGGGATGCCTTCGACCAGCATGGTGATGATGTCGTTAAGCCCAGCCTGCTGGCCGAGCGGTTTCGCCCCTGCCCAACACATTTTAATGCCGTTGTATTCGGCCGGGTTATGGGAAGCGGTGAACATCGCGCCGGGTACATCGTGCGCCCCAGAATAAAAATACAGCTGATCGGTGCTGGTCAAACCCAGCATTACCACATTGATCCCTTGGGAATTAAGCCCTTGCGCGAAGGCCTGTGACAGCGCTGGTGAGCTAGGTCGCATGTCGTAGCCTACCGCTGCTGTTGCTCCGCCTTGCTTTCTGATGAGAACGCCAAATGCGGCGCCGATCTCCCAGGTGAATTCTGGAGTCATCTGTTCATCGACTAGGCCCCGGACGTCATAAGCTTTAATTACCGAGGTCACAAATTCCCGTGAGCGCATTGCACCCTTTCCTGTTGGTTAATGGTTTTCCCAAGTGTACCCAAGCAATCCATCCCAACAGAACTTGAGCAGGCTACTCCTCTTCGTTTTCTTCTACATCGGGAACCACTGTTAAGTGGGCGCGGCGTGCCGCTTTAAAGGCTGGGCGGCGAATGGGATGGTTGGGCACGTAACCTTCCCGGTGGTCGCGTTTGGCAGGCTTTTTGCCTTCCGCTTCGACTTGTTTGGCGGGCTTATCCCCGATGCGTCGAGGCTTACTAACCAGTGGCTGCCCCGGTTCCTTGCCTTCGCGGAGGAGGCGTTCTTTTTTATCCACCAAACCGGATTGCGAATTACCCCCCTCACGCACCGCTTCTGCCAAGGCGGTGAGGTCTTCGTCGTCCTCTAGGTCGTCGACACGCAGCAATTCCCAGCCAAGTGGCGCGGTGATTCTCGCTGCGTGATGTTCGCATAAGTCCCAACTGTGGGGGTCATTGTTGCTCTTTAACGGGCCGATGAACGCAGTAGATTGCGCATAGGCATAGGTGAGTGTCGCTACAGCAGGCTGGCCGCAGCCGGGACGAGAACAACGACGGAACTGAGTCACGACAAAAAGTCTAGCCCGTCGCTTGAAGTTTGGATAGTAATTCGGGTATCTTGCGGCGTGCCACTAACCCCTATGATTCCCTTTGCGGTTTAGGCTACAAGCATGCATTCCATGCGTTCTGCTCGCAATCGTCACGGCCGCGGCCTGCGCGGCCCCGCGCTACCGTTCGGCGTGCCGAGGTACCGCAGCCGCCCCCAGCTTTTCGACGCCGCCGTGCTGGAGGCCTATGCCCCCATTCAGCAACGCTTTGCTGCTGAGCTATCGCATTTAGACATTGCGGTGGACACGATTCCCCGCATGCGACTCAATGCGGATTTTCAGGCTTTCCCCGAGGAAATCGTCTCCGATGGGCCGGTTCCGCTTGGGCGGGTGATACCGGCGGGGATCGACTCACCCGGCAA
>CAUQSW010000043.1:0-27183 GCA_963520895.1 uncultured Corynebacterium sp.
CAATGGGAAATAATCCACAGCATTCGCCCGGTCGCAACGACAAAAATCCTGCGCCCAACAAGGAAGATAAATTCACGTTGGTGCGCAGGATGATCGAATTTGCGACCGTCGCAGTGAAGTTCGCTCACGCGGTGCTTCAACTGTTCGGGCCTTAAGGTCCGACAACCCTCAGCAAAGAACGAGTTTGTTGGGGGTTGCTTTTAGCCCAGAAAACTGGGACTGCCCTCACCATAACACAAATGGCATGTTTTAGCACCAAAAAAATATCTATTTTTGGTCTTGTTATGGCCATCACAACCGACTAGACGTGATCCCCAACTCCCTTAAGGGAAAATCTGTTTGACCAAAAAACCTACACTAGCATTGCTGTGTTTTATCCCTTTTAGTCTATAAGGTTGTGGTTTATTTATGCCCGATCAGCTTCCCGCAGCTACCCAAAGCTTGACACCGACGGTAGCGCAGTTCCGTCATAAAGCTGAAGTACCGATGCTTACGTTGGGAGTTGTCCTCACCACCATCGTGGCTCTCGGTGCTCTTTACGTACTTTTTTCAGGTTGGGAGCTGACCACTTTTGCTCAGGGCGTACTGGTAGGTCTGTTCACCCCGATCCTCGCATTCTTTTTTATCCGCTATGCATTTTGGAATACTGCCGCAAATTCGGTGGAGGTAACCGACAAACAATTCCCTGAGCTTTACGCCATTTACCGCAAGCTTGCAGAGGAAATGGGGTTTTCTCCTGAGGGAAAAGGGATCGAAAAGTTACCCCGGCTGTATGTTTCCAACGGCAATGGCTTAATGAATGCTTTCGCATCAAAATGCCAATTAAAGCGCGGCTATGTCGTTTTATACAGTGACCTTGTTGACTTGGCTTATACTCACGGTGACTTTGATACGGTCAAATTCGTTTTGGCGCACGAGCTAGGACACATTAAATGCGGACATGTTAGCTTGTGGCGCACCCTCATTGCTCCAGTTACTACAGCACTGTTTCTGGATAAGACTGTTACCCGAGCCCAAGAATATACCGCTGACCGAGTTGCTTGCTACTACGCTCCCGAAGGAAGTTTGGGCATGATTAGCCTTTTCGCCGGGAAAAACCTAGGCCCAAAGGTCGATATAGATGAGTATTTCAACAGTGTTGATAACCATAAAGACGGACTTTGGCTACGGGTCTCAAACTTCATGAGCAGCCACGCTGTGGGTTTCCGGCGCATGAAAGCCCTTAAAAACGCGAAAACCCAAGGCTGGAACGTCCACGGAAAAATGCTCTAAACTAGGCGTTTTTTAGCCAGCATCATCCCCACCAACGTGGCCGCCCCGAACTGGGTTACCTTAGATAAGCTCACTGCTTTTCTGATGCTGTCGCTATTGGGAGCTTCTCCAGTCCCCAGTATTGGTCGCAGCTCCACCCCATGCCGGTAGTGAGTCTGTCCACCCAGTTGCACCCCGATGGCGGCTGCTGCGGTTGCTTCCACTAGCCCCGCGTTGGGGCTGGGATGGCTGGGCGCGTCGTAACGCCAGGCGTGGAGCGCTTCCCTGCCGCGCCCGTAGGCTGTAGCGTAACCAACGTGCAGCGCCGCCGTAAGGCGGGCGGGAATAAAAGCAAGAAGGTCGTCGAGTTTTGCTGCCGCCCAACCAAACTCTTGGTACTGGTCATTTTTATACCCGACCATCGCATCGAGGGTGTTCACCGTGCGGTGCAGCACCACCCCAGGTGCCCCGGCAACCGCCCACACTATAGGGGCGATCGCAGCATCTGAAGTGTTCTCTGCCAAAGATTCCACCGTAGCCCGAGCCACCCCCGCGGTATCCAATATCTGTGGGTCGCGCGAGCATAACCACGGCACCAACTCGCGGGCAGCTGCTAAATCGTGGGTTTCCAGGGTATTCGCCATCCTGCTGCCAATGCGTTCTAAGGTTGTGCCCCCGAGCGCTGCCCATAAGGAAAAACCTAAGGACAACCGTGGGTAGTATTTCGCCACTAGCCCCGCCCCCACCACTGGCGGCAGCACGCAAGTTGCTACATATATTGCCCCGGCCTTCTTGGTTGGCCGGTACAGCTTTTTCTCTAACCACCCGGCATACTGGCCAAATACCGCCACTGGATGCCACTTGTTGCTGGGGTCTGGAATGAGCCGATCTGCAACAACACCTGCAATGAGTCCCAGTAAAGAGGTATAAGCCATATGTGGGATTCTAATAGCTTGTATTGCTGCGGTACCACGTGGGTGAAAAGCCTAAAATCCTCCGGAAATCCGCGGTTAGATGAGCGTGATCGCTGTAGCCTAATTCGAAAGCAATCTCGGAAATCGTCACTGTCGGGTTCTCCCTTAAGCGCTGTGCTGCTTCTTGAAGCCGGTACCTGCGGATCATCTCCAGAGGTGTTACCCCCACATATTGACTGGCCAGCCGCTGCACGCTGCGAGTAGACAAGTACATCCGCTGCGCCAATTGATACACATGCACAATCGAACGATCGGTAGAAATAAGCTCTTCCATCCGATTCGCTTCCAACCCAAGTTTCGACGGCTTAGCGAGGTATTGTTGCAGCCACTTCAGATAATAGCTAATGGCATAACCGTCTTTCGAAAGAAAAACAGCATGGAGCTGAGCGGCATCAATGGTAGAGACGGTATTTTTCCTCGGCGTAAAACTAGACATAGCAGCTGGCCGCAGCAACGCGCCCACTGCCCAACCAGTGCCGCGTAATATCCGAGTCGAAATTTCAGTACTTGGCCCAGTTAAGGTTACACCATTGGTTTCTACCACCAGATTGGAGGCAGGAAACGGCAAGACCTCCTGCTTGGATACCTCACCAGCTGGTAGCTGCCACCGCGCAACCCAAATCCACCGCACCAATTCACGAAGCTCAGCAGGCACCGGAAACCTATGAAACCAAGGTAGCCGCGTCGGGTGCAGGATACCGCGGGAGTCATCAAGGTGGTTCATCATCATTCTGTCGCAAATTTTCAAGCCGAGTTGCCGTGGCCAGCAATACCGTTGGATACATGGATAGTTTCAAGTATTCCACCAACGGCGTACCTCATGGGTATAGCAGCCTAACGCCATTTCTTGTGCTTTCTAACGCACGCGCCGCGCTAGACTTCTACGCCATAGTTTTCGACGCACACATTACCGACCTCACCGAAATAAACGGCGCGGTGGCCCATGCGGAGTTGGAATTTGCCGCAGGTCGCCTTCAGCTTGGCGAGCCCAACCCCGCCTACTGCCTTCAAGCAGCACCAGAATCTGAATCCGATTGTTATTCACTGAGCTACCGCTGCCCTGATGTTGACGCGGTAGTTGAACGTGCAGTAGCCGCCGGAGCCACCATCATGGAACCTGTAGCAAAATTTGTATCAGGTGATCGGTTCGCGGTTTTCCGTGATCCATTCGGGGTCAGGTGGTCGGTAATGACTCGGGTAGAAGACATTTCTCAACAAGAAAGTGCCCGGCGCGTAGCGCAATGGGCGGCGACGCAGCAAGAACCGGCTCAGCAATAGGCACTGCCCGGTGTCTCTTCCGCTACGTAACCAGCGGAAGTCCACGCTGCAGCTTCGGTATAAAATACCGCAAATGGCACTGCTTCGGGATCAGAATCCCTATCGGTCAACCACCATAACACCGGCCCAGTCGCACCCAGCTGCACCTGCTTGGGTGTATCAGGGCTGGGAGCAAATCCTGCCATAACCACTATTGCGGTTTTTGCCACCACCCGCGCCCCGCTGACATCTAAGTCTGCTTTAAAAACCTGCTTCACATCCACCGGTTCGGCGCATTGAACGCTGGAACTAATTGCGGATTCGTAACTGATTTTTAGCTCAGGAATATGCACATCCGCACGATACTTATCGACGGCAGCATCGTAGGACCGCATAGCGCTTTGCGCCTGGTGGACCAAGGCTAATCCTTGGGGGTTGCTGTGCTCATGGTGGATTTCGGCAAACCATGCGCTGATTACCTCCCCACTCGGTAGTCTCATGGGAATTTTTAATACCGTGCAACCTGGCAGATCTGCGACTGTAATCTCTGCTAACCGGATCGATCTTATGGTTGTACCGGTGTAATCCTTAAAGGTTGATTCGGTGGGGTTGGTAGGTACCTCCCAAGCCATATGGCCGGTATCTATTATCGCATCAACTTTGACGGTGCCATGCGCATCCTTACGAACCGACACAGTGGCCAGTTCTGTGAGCGCCCGGGGTCGGGGCGCCTTAAGCTGCGCTGGGAGTGCTATAGGAGTTACTTCCTCAGCGCATTTGCTTGCAGCTAAGTATAAGGTGACTGGATCGAAAGCAGCGATCCCTTCGTCCTTGTGTAACACAATTGCTTCAATGGCGTTGGTAAAGCTCAATCGGCTCATGGTTCCTAGGGTACAAACCTGCACGTAATATCTTATTGCTTAGCAGGTGGGGTGGGTCGGTTCTCTCCTTGTTTTCCACTTGGCGCACCGTTCATGGGAGCGCCATTGCCCGCCTGATCACGACCAGCGGGACCAGCGGAACCGGAAGGCCCACCTCCCATAGGTCCGCCCATGGGACCGGAGCTTGCTTGCTGGGTCACACTGCCTGCGTAGTCATTGCTGGGATTGCGGTAGATGGTGTGTACGTGTCCCCAGCCTGCGGTGATATATCCGTCCACGTCTGCGCCGGCGCTGTCATTCTGGCTGGCGAACTCGATATATACTTCTGGGCCAGAAATTTGGAAGTAAATGCCTTTGCCCGTGTTCACATCGTACTTGGTGGCACCGGACCAATTGACGTAGGTTTCGTCAAGGGTTTTTTCGATCTTATCCAGTTCTTTAGCGGTGGTTTCCGCATCGGCAAGCCCAACCCAATTGGCTATCACATCAAGCAATAGTTGTTTCTGGTTATCGGTAAGATCTGAGCCTTTCAATCCTGTACCAGTGGGATAGTCACAGTTACTTCCTGGTGCGCAGACCATGGATGCGACTTGCTCTGATTGGTAGAGTTTAGTTTTTTGTTCTTCGGTGAGGCTGTCATAGAAGGCAAAAGCCGTGTCGTACATACCGGCTAATGGCTCTACGGTTTCGCCATTGCTGCCGGTGTAGCTAGCGGGTTGTACGCCTAGGTGGGTCGGTGCGAAGGTGATGGCATCTTTATGAAGGTCAGCGTTGATCCCTAGGTGGTGTCCGCCGAATTGGACTGCCCAGGCATCGGTGGTGGAGGGTTCGCCGAAGAAGGCGATGTAGTATTGGTCGCCGCCTAGGGCGTCGTCACCGGAGTTGTTTTCTTTCAGGAACTCATCACCACCCATGATTCCGGTTGCGGTTTCGTAGCCTTCCTCGCTGAGCAGTGCCTCTAAGACTTTGAGTGCTGCCGCTTTCTGCTCGTCATTAAGGTCGGCGAGTTTTACTCCGGCGCGTTCGACGAAGGTGACGGGGAAATTCGACCAGGAGGTGGATTTGGTTTCATCATCATAGGTGTAGAGGACTTGTTTGCGTTGTTCTTCGGTAAGGGTGCCGAGGAACGCCTCTGCTGCGGCGGCGGTTTCGGAAATGGTCTGTGCGGTGGTTTCCGCATTAGTTGCCGTGGTTGCTACCTGGTTATTGGTCGCGCTGATGCTCGTGGTGCTCTGGGTTTCTGCGGTGCTGGCCGAGCATGCGGATAGGGCGAAGCCGGTAGCGATAGCAAGGGACATGACAGGCAAAGCGATACGTTTGGTTCGCGCAGTGACGTTTCTCATGAGAATAAGTTTGGCGGCTAAAAATGCAAAAATGCTGGGAACCAACTGGAGATAAATTGTGGCTATGGAAAAAGCATGATGTTAAAGGGTTGTACTTTTAACAGGTTAGCTAGCATCACCGTTGTATAAGAATAAACGCATGACAAAAACCAATTCATTAGTACAGCTAAGTAAATCCATGTCCGTTGCCCTGCGCCATGACCCAGCTTCGTTTGGCATAGAGTTAGATAGCGAAGGCTGGGTGGACACAGATCGCTTAGTAGCAGCATTGAGAGAGATTCCCCGCTGGAAAGAGATTACGGAAGCCGATTTTCACCAGGTCATAGCCTCATCAGAGAAGAAGCGTTTTGAAATCACCTCGGGCCGGATTCGCGCCCTATACGGGCATTCGATACAGAAGAAGATAGTGAAGAAAGCCGTTACCCCACCACCGGTTTTGTATCATGGCACGGCGCGTAGGAATTTAGATGCCATTAGCCATCAGGGGCTTTTACCCATGTCGAGGCAGTATGTGCACCTGTCCGAAGACATCGAAACCGCAGTGAGAGTCGGAAGAAGAAAAGCGCAAGATATTGTGCTGCTCAAGGTTGATACGACAATCAGGCCGGAGCTGAAATTCTATTACGGCAACGATCAGACTTGGCTAGCGGACGAAGTGCCACCTGAGATCATCGAGATAGTTCCGCGAGGCTAATTATCGACTTTATCTAGTTTATCGTAACAAAATGGTAACGCTACCTTGTCGTAACCTCGCTTTTCGACGCCCACACCAAGCTTTTGTCAGTACTGTTCCGGCTCGTGGGAAATTAAGCTTCCGGCTGCCCTATTTCAAAGAGTATTTACTGCTTCCTGAAAGTTCGTACCCGTTTAAGCAGTTTTCTTATTAAAGGAGGCGTGGATTATTCGGAGTTATTGTTTTAGATTGACACTACTTCCTACCACCCCGAATCCCCTGCCTAGTGCGCCATCAATAAGTTCAGCGGCAGCACTCGCTAACGCAATGAGTAAAAATTTTCTCATGCTACGCTCCTGTAACGCTCAGCCACAATATCAGTTAATGCGACAGTTAGTGGCTTGCTTGCCGTGACTGCGGTGCCGGTTTCAGTGGCGATATACGGAAGTTGCGTCACTACGCGATCCAGCAGTAGCCCCTCGGTGACAAACAGCGGCACTATATGCAAACTGGTGCATTTTGCAGCAATGTCTTCGATGCTGTCGCCGAAGGTAGCAGCAACGACATGAACAGTACGCTCGGTCAAACCAGCCACAACTTCCCCGAGATCAGCGACACTGTGATTTGCCTTCTTATTACCGGTACCTACCGAGTACACAGCAATATCGGCGTCAGTGGGAGCGTCTCTTGCTACCCGTTGCGCCAAGATACGCGCAATGTCTTGGCCTACGCCTAGGCCGTCGGCAAGCTCTAAGTGCAGGCCGCTTTTTAGCTTGGCTTCCTGCACCGCAGCAGGCACATCGACCTTGCTGTGAAAGGCGGTAGTAAACAACAACGGAACCACCACAGCGCGGCGGTGACCTGCGACAACAAGTGACCTAGCGACGTCAACGAGTGATGGCTGATTTAAATCTAGGTACGCCGAATACGCCGTAACGTTTAACGCTTGCCCCGCAGCCGCCGCCAGCGTATCCACACCGTGCTGCGCCGCCTGATGCCTCGACCCGTGCCCTAACGCGATCAATGCCACCATTTAACTCACCAACCCAGCTGCTAATGTATCGCTGGTACTTGGATCTACCAGCGAAATGCAGCCACGCTGCGCTGCATAAGATTCGATAGCCACCTGACAACCTGTGCATAGCGCAACCGAAGGTGTTGCGGGTTGTGTCTCCTTAAAGCTCTGTTCCGGATCACGGAAAACTGAAGCGAGATTAGTGGTGATATGTGGCAACATGATCGTGTCCATGTGTTGAAAGGCTGGTTCGCAGTGCTTGCGCAGTCGAGGCACTTGGCTGCGGAGTGTTTTCAGGATCATCCTGGCCGTAGAACATTACCGAGAACACTCGGCGGCAGTCCCCGCACAGCCAGGCAAATTCGTTTTCCCCATCGGGAAACAACTGCATCCCCGCGCAGTAGGGGCAATGCTGTGGGAAATTACGATTCGCATTTGGTTTTCTGCGCAGACTCATTGCAGGTCCTCCTCCGCTGCGCGGAGCACCCAGTCCCGGAATTGTTCGTCGGGTTCGCGCTGTTGTTTGTACTTTTCCACCACCCGCACGACATAGTCCCCGAGCTGCGCGGAGGTGACTTTGTGTCCGCGTAGCTTGCGGCCAAAATCCGAGTCGAAGCCAAGTGCTCCACCGAGATGCACCTGGAACCCTTCGACTTTGTTGCCTTCGGCATCGGTGACCAGTTGTCCTTTTAACCCGATGTCTGCGACTTGGGTGCGGGCACAGGAATTGGGGCAACCATTCAAGCTGATCCGCAGCGGTACGTCTAAATCACCTAAGCGGCTTTCTAGATCATCGACGAGTTCGATGGCTCGTGCCTTGGTGGTCACTAAGGCCAGTTTGCAAAACTCCAGACCGGTGCAAGACACCACGCCCCGGCGGAACTCGCTGGGCTTGGTGTACAACCCGATCTCATCTAAGGCTTGGGATAGTGACTCCACTTGCTCGGGTTCTACGTCTAGGAACAACAATTCCTTGTCCACGGTGGTGCGCAGGCGGTGCACGTTGTGGCGGGTTGCCGCGTTAGCAATGGCAACCAGTTGTTCGCCGGTGGCATGACCGACAGTTGGTTTCACCCCGAGGTAAAACCGGCCGTCTTTTTGCTTATGCACTCCGATATGGTCGCGGTTACCTGGGTTAATCGGTGCGGCGGGGCCGTCGGCAAGCGGATACCCCAAATAATCGTTTTCTAGGATTTCTCGGAATTTTTCCACGCCCCACGCAGCGACTAGGAATTTCAGGCGAGCCCGGTTTCGAAGGCGGCGATACCCGTAATCCCTAAAAAGCCGCACCGTAGCAACCCACACGTCGGGTACCTGTTCTAAGGAAACCCACACGCCCAAACGTTGCGCAAGCATCGGATTTGTGGACAGTCCACCACCTACATAAACATCAAAACCTGGACCCAACTGCGGGTGATTAACCCCAATAAACGACAAGTCTTGGATCTCGTGGGTGACATCTTGGCGGGGTGAGCCAGAAATCGCGGACTTAAATTTCCGCGGTAAATTATGAAACTCATCGCGGCCTAGCCAGTTGTTCACCAATTCCGCGATCGCTGGGGTACCATCGATAATCTCATCTGCCGCAATACCCGCCACTGGGGATCCCAAAATAACCCGGGGCACATCGCCGCAGCCCAACAGCGTAGTTAGGTTCACTGCATCGAGCTTCTCCCAAATAGCGGGCATATCTTCAATCCTGATCCAGTGCAGCTGAATGTTTTGGCGATCCGTGAAGTCCGCCGTTCCCCGTGCATACTGCTGGGAAATTTCCCCCACGGTGCGCAACTGCTCGGCGCTGACTATTCCGCCGTCGAACCGCACCCGCAGCATAAAGTACTTATCCTGCAGCTGTTCATTGGTCAAGCTGCTGGTAAATTCGCCGCCTAAGTTTTGTTTACGCTGCGTGTACAGGCCAACCCATTTAAAGCGAGGAGCAAGATCTTCTGCCGCAATGGAATCAAATCCCTGCTGGGAATACAGCTCAATGATCCGCTGCTTGCAGGACAGACCGGGGTCGTCTTGTTTAATTTTTTCGTCATTGTTCAGTGGTTCGGTGCCGTCAATGAGCCACTGCCCGTCGGGCTTTTTCGTCCGCGCTGGGCGGGTTCTGGTTGTCGCTGGAGGCATGTCACGTTCCTTAGGTAACTATCTAATCTTTTCGATGCCTGCCAGTTAAACATACCGCTTAGTCTACTTCAAGATATGCCTGTGACTTTGGCGAAAAATTGAAGGTATTTATGCACATTTTCGCAGGATATTCGCGTTATAAGAAATTTTATTCACCACGGCACTTTCGGGGCTTTTTCGACAAAGAAAACCCTATAAAAAGTTATACAACAGACAGTTTAGTCTATGTTTTATAGACAGACACCCAAGGCCTCCATGAAATTATATTCACCATATTTTAACGCCCACACGCAGGCGTTTTACAGGAACAGAGCCACGCCAAGGAAGAACTTTCCCAAAATATCCCGTATCTTTATAGACCGCTTAGTCTATTTAACCTCCAGGACCTCTAGAAAGGAAACACCTATGGCTACTCGGCCCCTTACTATCGCAATCATCGGTGCAGGCCCCGCAGGCATTTATGCCTCCGACCTGCTCATCAAATCTCCCCTCGATATTCACATCGACCTCATTGAACAAATGCCCGCTCCCTTCGGGTTGATCCGCTACGGCGTCGCTCCTGACCATCCCCGTATCAAAGGCATTGTCAAGTCGCTCCACAATGTTCTCAGCGAACCCGACGTACGCCTGCTGGCTAATATCACCATCGGGAAAGACATCACTGTCGAAGAACTCCGCGAATACTACGATGCAATAATCTTTGCCACTGGGGCGGTTGGCGACCGCGTTTTAGATATCCCCGGCGCGCACCTACCCGAACACTACGGTGCGGGTGAGTTCGTGGGTTTCTACGACGGCAACCCGCGGTTTGAGCGTTCTTGGGATCTGTCCGCGCAGTCCGTTGCCGTGATTGGGGTGGGCAATGTCGGTTTAGATGTAGCCCGCATCTTGGCTAAAACCGGCGAGGAGCTATTGGTCACCGAAATCCCGGACAATGTGTATGACAGCTTGCGGAAAAACCAAGCCACTGAGGTGCATGTGTTTGGTCGCCGTGGCCCCGCCCAGGTGAAATTTACCCCGCAGGAGTTGAAAGAACTCGACCACTCCCCAACCATCAACGTGGTGGTGGACCCGGCTGATATTGATTACGACGCTGCTTCCGAAGAAGCTAGGCGCGCCTCAAAGTCGCAAGATTTGGTCTGCAGCATTCTAGAGCAGTATGCCATCCGCGAGCCGAAACAAGCACCGCATAAATTGCAGATTCACCTGTTTGAAAATCCGGTAGAGATCCTCGAAGAAGACGGGCATGTGGTTGGATTGCGCACGGAGCGCACCGAGCTGGTTGGTGGTGGTCGCGTGCGCGGCACCGGCATGTTCACAGACTGGCCGGTGCAGGCGGTTTACCGCGCGGTGGGCTATCGTTCTGATGCCATTGCGGGCTTGCCGTTTGATGAGGATAAAGCTGTGCTGCCGAACGATGGTGGGCATGTGTTAGACCTTGAGGGCAATATCTTGCCTGGTATTTATGCCACGGGCTGGATTAAACGCGGCCCAGTGGGCTTGATTGGCAACACGAAGTCCGATGCGAAAGAAACGATTGACATGGTGCTTGCCGACGCTACAGCAGGCAAACTTTCCACCCCTAGGCGAGAAGCAGACTTCATAGACCTGCTTGATACCCGCGACATCGCTTATACCACGTGGGATGGGTGGCACTTATTGGATGCAGAGGAGCGTCGGCAAGGCGAACTCGAAGGCCGTGAACGCAAAAAGATCGTCGAATGGGAAGATATGGTCAAAGTGTCCCGTTCCGTGCCGGTGGGATAAAGCTTCATTTCGCGCTACGACGCACACACCTTCAGCCGTGCCAGCCGTCCGCTCGGTCGGGCTCGCAGCCACATACAACCAAGCTAAATAACCAACTCCTAGCCACACCCTGTTGCTTAGCTTGCACCAGAGCTGACGGACAGTAGCAAAAAATCCGATCCCTACCAATGGTAAAAGGGATCGGATTTTTTGCTGTGCGTCCTGACGGGCTCGAACCGCCGACCTGCTGGGTGTAAACCAGCTGCTCTCCCAGCTGAGCTAAAGACGCAGGATGCTTAACGCATCGGGGATTGATATTAACAGTAGCCAACCAACATGGCAAAACGGGGCTAAAACTACTGCTTATTGCCCCTATGCACTAAGCAGGAACCTTGCCAATCACCGAGTCGCTCGGCTTTGGTTTGCACCAAGCCCGCCAGTTGCGCCGACTCGGCAATATCACCTGGTGCTAGCGAGTCTGCTTTGCCTGCTGCGGGGGTCAGCAGCCATACTCGACCGTTTTCGGCCAATGAGCGGAGGGCGTCGACAAGCCCATCTACCAAGTCGCCGTCGTCAAAGCGCCACCACAGCAGTACGACGTCGCAGATTTCATCAGTATCTTCATCAAGCAGGTCGGAGCCAATAATGTCTTCGATGGCTTCGCTGAGTGCGGAATCGCAATCTTCGTCCCAGCCTACTTCTTGAACCAACATTCCTTCTGATAGTCCGAGTCGGCTGGCGATTAATGCGGAACTGTTCTCCTCAAATTCTTGAACTTTCATCAACGGTAAAGGATACCGCGAAAATGTCGTTAATTGGGAAAATGTGGCGTAAGTTATCGTGAAATTACACCCTTCCTTTGAGGGGAGTCACCCCTGTTTTGCCTGCGAAAGCTAGCCAAGGCGAAAAAAATGGTTCAGACACGTAGAGTGGAGAGGTAATGCAGCCACGACACGTGGCTAAATAATTCATCTCAACAAATAACCCCATGGAGGTGCGGAATGGCTGACCCGAATTTCGGGAAGCAGACCGAGGACACCAACTTCGCGATGATCCGCGATGGTGTTGCGTCTTATCTTAACGACGCCGACCCTGAAGAGACCCGAGAATGGATGGAATCCCTCGATGGTCTCCTAGAGCAATCAAGCCCCGACCGTGCGCGTTATATGATGCTCCGGTTGCTGGAACGTGCTTCGGCCAAACGGGTGCCGTTGCCCCCAATGACATCCACCGATTATGTCAACACAATTCCCACCACCATGGAGCCGGAATTCCCCGGTGATGAGGAAATCGAAAAGCGGTACCGCCGGTGGATCCGGTGGAACGCAGCCATCATGGTACACCGCGCGCAGCGCCCCGGCATTGGTGTTGGTGGGCACATCTCCACCTATGCTGGTGCCGCCCCGCTCTATGAGGTTGGCTTCAACCACTTCTTCCGCGGCAAAGACCACCCGGGCGGCGGCGATCATGTCTTCTTCCAAGGCCACGCTTCCCCTGGTGTTTATGCCCGCGCCTTCATGGAAGGTCGCCTGACCGAGGACGACTTGGATGGTTTCCGCCAAGAAGTCTCTCGCCCTCAAGGTGGACTCCCCTCCTACCCACACCCACATGGCATGAAAGACTTCTGGGAATACCCCACAGTCTCCATGGGCTTGGGCCCAATGGATGCCATCTACCAGGCTCGCTTCAATCGCTACCTGCATAACCGAGGCATTAAAGACACTTCCGAACAGCACGTTTGGGCATTTTTGGGCGACGGCGAGATGGACGAACCAGAGTCGCGCGGCCTGATCCAGATGGCGGCGTTGAATAACCTCGACAACCTCACCTTTGTTATTAACTGTAACCTGCAGCGTCTCGACGGTCCCGTGCGCGGCAACACCAAGATCGTCCAAGAGTTGGAATCCTTCTTCCGTGGTGCCGGTTGGTCAGTGATCAAGGTTGTGTGGGGCAGAGAATGGGATCAACTTTTCGAAGCCGATAAAGAAGGCGCCCTCGTGGAGCTAATGAACACCACCCCCGATGGTGATTTCCAAACCTTCAAAGCCAATGACGGTGCATACGTTCGGGAGCACTTCTTCAACCGCGATCCCCGCACCGCCAAGCTGGTTGAGGGCTGGACGGATGAGGAAATCTGGAAGCTGCCTCGTGGTGGTCACGATTACCGCAAGATTTACGCTGCTTATAAGCGTGCTTTGGAGATCAAGGACCGCCCCACGGTCATCTTGGCGCACACCATCAAAGGCTATGGCTTGGGCCATAACTTCGAAGGCCGTAACGCCACCCACCAGATGAAGAAGCTCACCCTGGATGACTTGAAGCAATTCCGCGACAAGCAGGGGGTTCCGATTACTGATGAAGAACTAGAAAAGGATCCCTACCTGCCGCCTTACTACCACCCAGGTGAGGACTCTCCGGAAATTCAGTACCTGCTGGAGCGGCGTAAAGAACTGGGCGGTTTTGTGCCAGAGCGCCGGGAAAGCTACCAGCCGGTGCAGGTGCCAGACCTGGACAAGCTCCGCAGCCTGCGGAAAGGCTCCGGCAAGCAGCAAGTAGCAACCACCATGGCAGTGGTGCGTGGTTTCAAGGAGCTGATGCGCGATAAGGAACTGGGTAAACGTTTCGTGCCCATTATTCCCGACGAGGCTCGCACCTTCGGCATGGACTCGTGGTTCCCCACCATGGGTATTTACAATCCGCATGGCCAAAACTACGTGCCGGTGGATCACGATTTGATGCTGTCGTACAAAGAAGCCGTTGACGGCCAAATCATGCATGAAGGCATCAACGAGGCTGGCTCGACTGCGGCATTCATCGCCGCTGCTACGTCTTATGCCACCCACGGCGAAGTCATGATTCCGCTATACATCTTCTACTCGATGTTTGGTTTCCAGCGCACCGGTGATAGCTTCTGGGCAGCGGGTGACCAGATGGCCCGTGGCTTCATCCTCGGTGCCACCGCGGGACGCACCACATTAACAGGTGAAGGCCTGCAGCACATGGACGGCCATTCTCAGATCATCGCCTCGACCAACCCGGCGGTCATATCCTATGACCCCGCCTTCGCCTACGAAATCGCCCATTTGCTGCATGAAGGCATTGACCGCATGTACGGCCCCGACCGCGGCGAGAATGTCATGTACTACCTGACCATTTACAACGAGCCGGTGCACCAGCCCGCCGAGCCAGAAAACCTCGACGTTGAAGGCCTGCACAAGGGTATCTACCTCTACGAAACGGCCGATAACCAGGAAAACCAAGTCTCGTTGCTCGCTTCCGGTATTGGTATGCAACAAGCGCTTCGTGCCAAGCAAATGCTTGCCGACGACTACGGCATCGGCGCCAACATCTTCTCGGTCACCTCTTGGGTGGAGCTAGCTCGCGAAGGCCACGCCAAGGCCAAAGAACAGCTCCGCAATCCCGGTGCTGACATTGCAGAAGCCTTTGCCACCACGCAGCTAAAGAAGGCACCAGGTCCCTATATAGCGGTCTCGGACTTCGCCACCGATCTGCAGGAGCAGATTCGTCGCTTCGTCCCTGGTGATTACACCACCTTGGGTGCCGACGGCTTCGGTTTCTCCGACACCCGGCCAGCCGCCCGGCGTTATTTCAACATCGACGCCGAATCCGTGGTGGTTGCGGCACTGTCCGCACTTGCCCGCGAAGGAAAGATTGATCGCTCCGTTGCCGTCGAAGCAGCAGAGAAATACCACCTCACGGATCCTACTAAAGCCTAGTTTTTAGGTTTTAAGCTCCTCACGTTTTGTGGGGAGCTTTTTGGTATAGCAGTCGGTCACCGCTGACGGATTTTTATTTCCGTAACACCCCACCGCACAACTAGCTTCGGGGCATTAGAACTGGGACTTGACGACGTCCACCAGACTGCGGGCCACCGCATGGCTTTCGGTTACCTACCTGTGGCTACCCGTACAACGCCCTGGACGTCGTCAAGCCGTCGTCAAGCGAAAAGTCAGCTGCGGCAGAAAGCTATGTCGATCTTGTGGCGGGGAGTTTCGATAAGCTTTCTTTTTCCACCCACAACCTCGTGGCATCACCGCTTACGGCAAGTACTACAAACACGGCGAAAAATGTCATGCTGACAGAGACAAACGAGCTGGGATTATCCATTAAATCCAACAGCGACCGAATCGCACTCAAGGTGGCAATAACCATCAGCCCAATTCGTGCGAACCGGTAGTGCTGCAAGGTGTAGATCCAAAAGATTAAGTGGGTAAACAATTCAAATAGGATCACCCACAGGCTCAGTGTTTCTTCCCCGCTGAGTTGCTGCACTCCGGTGGATTTTCCCCCGGCCCACGCCTGGCTGAGAAACAGCATATTCAGCACAATAAACAAACCAGCTGCCAGTAAACCTGGTGGTGGCACTTGGTGATCCCGCGCCAATCGTCGTTGGTACGCCCTCAAGCGGTACCCCGTTGCCTCCGTGGATTCTTGCTGAGCCTGTGCCACACCGGTTACATCAACTACTGGGAGGTTTCCATCAGTCGTAATGGTATCGCCACCGCCATTACGGTGGTGGTAGGCGGTGGAGAAATCCTCAATGACCCGAACCTTTATCTTTTTATTGGTATAGCGCAGGGTGGAAATAATATAGTCGCGCTCTAAGTCGGTATCAGCATCAATTTTGTGGGTGATCTGAAAGGTAAACGCCGAAAATCCTACTGCGCGATCGTAGGTTCCAGCGGCTAGCCATTGCGCCCGATGCCCGCCAGGTAGCACCCAGCCATCGGGGACTTTCCAGAACCGTACGTGGTGCCGTTTTGAAGCGCTGCCTTCCACTTCTTGCTGGTAGGCAAAGTTCTGCGCCCGGCCAAACAACAATAGGTTAGATACCGGCGCGTCGGGGTAGGATCTCCGAAAGACTGATGAAACAATGATTCGCCAGGAACTCAGCAAGGTGATCGGGTCCGCCAGCGTCCAGCCGGCATCCTTCATGGCTTGGTGAATATCAGCCTCAGAGCCGTCAAAAGCGAGATTGACCGGATCACCCAATAACCCATCGGTGGTTTTAGTGCGCCCAATAAAATAATCCGGCACGTAGATCAAGGTGAACAGCTGATGCAACCTCGGCAGCATCAGATATGCGATCAACACCCAGCATAATGTCAACAGAAAAATCATGCGGGGTGATAAGGTCAGCGAATCCCAAAGCAATAAGATAGCCAACCACAGGCTCAGTAATAACCCTATGACAATGAAAAAGGAATCGGCTAGCGCATAGAACGAAAACCGTCTGCCGCCGGTTACTTTGCTGAGCTTCGCATGGTACGTGGGGTAATTTTCGGGAATTGGGTAGTAATCATTAGGCATAGACACCATCAAGTAAGCTGTTGATCTTTTTGGTTATAACGCTTTGCTTTTCTAACGGCAGCATATGCCCACCCTCGGGCACCACTGTCAGCTGCGAACCTGGCCACGCATCGTGGATAAATTCAGATTGTTCCACCGGAGTAACCAGATCACCATCGCCGACAATAATTTCCCCTGGTATTCCTTTTAAGGAGGCCAAGGCCTCAACCTCATCGTGGATTTCTAGGTCGTCCAAAAAACCGATAATGGAATTTATCGGGGTGCCTTTAATAAGCGATAAATGAAAATCCGCCAGTGCTTGGTCGGCGGTACCAGAAAATGCCGAAGCGCGAACCGCTGGAGCGACGAGATCTAGCACTTTATCGCGAAACAGCTCAGCGTCCACGGCTGTGGCTTTGGGGGTATCGCGAATAGCAGACACAATGGGCAGTTTCAGTAGTTGCGCCATTCCATCCGAAGCAAAGGGGCGGGCCGAAGTAGCAATCAACACCACGCCTTGGCAGTTAACACGAAACTGCGGGTAGCGTCGTAACAGGTTTAATACCACCATTCCGCCAAGTGAATGGCCGACAAAAATAACGGGGCCTTGCAGGGGAGCGTCGTCAAGCACTGCCATAACATCATCCGCGGCACCATCAATGGTGCATTTGGCGATGTCACATTCTTCACTTTTACCGTGTCCACGTAAATCCATCGCAATGCACCGAGCGCGGTCAGCAAGCGAAGCTATCTGTAGGTGCCAAGCAGAGGCCGCGAGGGTGTAGCCATGAACGAAAATTATGGTCACTGGGGCATCATCGTCACCTTCGGTGTAATAGCGCAGCCCGCCGATGCGGCTGCCGTGACTAAATTGGGGTGGTTTAAACTCCAGTTCGCGGGTGTTTCTCTCGATTCGCCATTTGCGGTACCTCTTCACCACTTCCTTCACGACCATAGGTTCCAGACTACACCTGTGCTCTTGAAGCGTTTTACATTATGGTTTATAGCAGCTTAAAAACCCGCGATGGAAAGAGTAACTATGGCGTCCCTGCAAGAGCAGCTAGCAGCGTTGCAAGCCCAAACCACCATTGAACCTACCCAAACCGATGACTTACGCGCTCTTATAGCCCAAGTTGCCAAAGTGGATGTCGAGTCCGTCCATTCCCACGCCACGCTTGTCGACGACCTCGGCATCGACTCCATAACCTTAATAGAGCTTGCCGTTCGGTGCGAGCAAGCGTTTAAGGTGCCAACCAATGCTGAAGCGTATCTAGCACTGCGCACTGTGGGCGACTTGGAGGCGTTTTTAGCCAACTAGTTCTAGGCGTGCGGTGAAACCGTATTCGCCGGCCATGAGTTCTAGAACATCCTCAAAAGCATCAAGTTCGTAATAGGTTCCGCTGAGGACTTGCCGACAATCCACTGCCCCAGCCGCAGCCCCGGAACGGTGCCATTTAGTGCACCAACCAGCTTCCAGTATGTCCGCACCTGGTGAAGCGGCCATGGGTTCGGAGGTCAGAACATCAACCATTGCTTGTTCCACACGTGCTCGACATACCCGAGGCATCCCTTGAACATGCATGACGGCAATACGCTGCGCTTTGTTTTCCACTGTGAGTACCGTTTCTTAGTTGCGTAGACAGGGTTAACTACCCCTGCCAAGACGAGGTTCGTCTTCCCCAACGGCCTTGTCTCTAGTCACTTACATCAGTCACTTGCATCACAGGTGTTTACACGAGATTCAACAGGACTCACCTGTATCGCGCAACTCTCAACCACCACTTGACACCCCCATCATGTCAAGTTTTAGTTGAAAGTTCAAGCTTGCCAAATAGCGTTATTCGTTTCTGCCCATAGCGGCTTTGCCCACTCGCCAAATGGTCGATCGGTCAGCATCACCATGGCGCGACCCGTTGGTCGGTGCAACCAAATATACGTCCCCGACTGACCGAAGTGTCCGACCACATCTTCCGGCATGTCGGCCCCCAGCCAGTGCGGATTTTTATTGCCATGAATCTCAAAACCCAGCCCCCAGGGACATGGTTTTTGCATACCGTAGCCAGGAACCACCCCGTTTAAACCGCTAAAGTGTTCCACACAGGCAGTGGCAACGGTTTGTTCCGAAAGTAATGTCGGCTCCAAAACTTCTTGAGTAAATTTAGCCAAGTCCGCTACCGTTGACCGAGCTTCATGGCCGGGCGATCCCCACAGCACCGTATTGGCCATACCTAATGGCTCAAATACTGCTGCAGTTAGATACTCCGCAAAGGTCATTTCCGCTTCGGCGCTGACTGCGTCGGCAAGCAATTCAAAGCCATAAGAGGAATAGATCCGGCGTTGGTTAATATCGCGCACTGGGTCACCTTTTTTAAAGCCCACCCCACCGGCATGCGATAGCAAATGAGCCACGGTTGCGCCGTTTTCATAGATTTTCTGGTCTAGCTCAAAAATTCCCTCTTCCACGGCAATCAAAAAACCATAAGCAGATAGCAGCTTAGTTACCGATGCCAGTTCAAAGCTGCGCGAGGGGTCACCAAAGCTTTGGTATCCGCTTGGCGAAATAATGGTGCTAGCTACGTTGTCACAGGGCCAATTTTGAAAATCCATGCTGGTAGATTCTACTAATCTTCCAGCTTTTTCGCAGACTTTCGCCCTTGATGCCATCCCTTGGCCTCCGATCGCACCACCAAGGATTTCAGTTGTGCCGCAGTCATATTCACCGGTGCCCACTCCGCGCTGCGGAACAACACCCAACCCTTCCAATAACTAATAATGGCCAAGCCCGCCCCCAACACTGGCGAAATCATCATGCCTAGGGCATCTAAACCTGCGATATGAAATATCACCATTGACACCGCGCTAACCGCCGCGGGAACGGCATACAGCGTGCCACCGCCAAAAATCGCCGGGATTTGTCCAGTAACCACATCTCGGATCATGCCGCCGCCCACGGCCGTAAGCACCCCCATGAACACCGCAGAGGCTAAGGGCATGTCAAAATTAAGCGCTTTCATGCAGCCGGTAACTGCCCACACGCCCAAGATGACCGCATCGCCATGCACCCGAAACAGTTCCCACATCCGACCTTTAAGATGCGTAATCAACGCAATGACTGCCCCCACGCAAGCCAAAAGCAGGTAGGTGGGATCCGCAATGGCCGCGGCGGTCCCCTTTTGCATGAGCACATCCCGAACCATCCCGCCACCGAGTGCGGAAAACAGCGCTAGGAACAAAAACCCTACAAAATCGAAGTTCCGCTGCCTAGCGATGGTGCCGCCAATAATGCCATTGAGCACCACACCAATCAGATCGAAAGTTTGATAGAGGTTCCACAACAACGGGTCAACATTAAACACGCCCATATCCTAATCTGTCACCATGCGCGCCGCAGCTTAAGGCGGGTTCTAGCCAGCACATGAGACGAAACCACCATAAGCGAACACAAGAGCGAATAAATAAGATTACCCCAAGCTACTTCATCCAGTTTTGTGATAGTATTCACTATATAGTTGTAGTTAACCGCATCTTTCTATTGATGTTGTATTTACCGCAGTTAACTATTTGTAACTTCCCAGTCACCTTCTGGCTCTTGGCAGCCCGCTAACCCGCCGGAACTGGCTGGCTTAGTTACCTATGTTCCTTTATCGCTCATATGTTCAGAGAAAGGACTTTCATGGAAATATTATTTCTCGTAATCCTTCTATTGTTCTTAGCTTTTATCGGTGGCGGCTATTATAAATTCCGCTATAAAATTGCCAGCGCAGATCAAGCACTTGTCGTTACTGGCGGCAAGAAAGAACCACTGATCCTGCCAGGTGGCGGCGCTTTCGTTCCTCCCAATCGAAAATATGACTACTTCCCCATCGGGGTCATGACGGTACGAAGCTCCGATCAAGAAACCCAAACCAGCACCTTAGTGCCTATTGTGGTGCAGTGGACTGCGCAGTTGCGTGTCGACGTCAACACCGCCGGCTCCCTCGAAAAAGCAGTCCGTGGTTTCGGTGGTTATGAGACCAAAGATATTGCTAATTCACTACAGCAAACCCTAGACGGCGAAGTCCGTGCGGTGGTTGCCGAAATGACCCCAGAAGAAGTAGTTACCGATAAGGTGGCGTTTTCCGAGCGGGTCAGTGAAGGTGTTGCCAGACGTATGGAGGACCTCGGCTACCAGCTAGTTTCCCTTAATATTTCGGAGGTTTCCGATAACAATCAGCACTACTACAACCTTGCTGCGGCAGACCGGGAAACAAAACGTGAAGAGTCCGAGAAATTAACCGCTCGGGCTAATCAAAAGGTAGCGGTGGAAAAAGCCGAGGCCAATAAGATTGCAAAACAGGCCGAATTGGAAAGCAATCTTTCCGTTGATGAGAAAGAGCGGGAAGTTCGGCTGCGGCGTGCCAAGATTAAAGAAGAAACCGATGTTGCTGAAGCCGACGCTGAAATCGCGGGTCAACTGCGCAGAGAAGAGCGCAATAAGGACTTAGCGGTTCGTCAAGGTGAGGTCTTGGTTATCCAGGCCAAGCAGGATCAAGATGCTGCACTCGCCCAGCGCGAAGCAAATCTTACTCGCGCCGAGACGGATAAACACCGTGCCACCATTGAGGCGGAAACTGCAGCTAAGCGTTCGGAAATTGATGCTAATGCTTTTGCCCGCCGCTCCGAGATTAATGCCGCAGCGCAGGCGAAGGTATCTGAAACTGAGGCAGCAGGTGCCGCTCGTGCAGCTACCGCGAAGGCTAAAGGTGAAGCGGAAGCCGCACGACTACGCGCAGAAGGTGAAGCCGAGGCGGTCAAGGTTGCGGCCAAGGCTCGTGCCGAAGAAATCAGCAGCACTGGTCTCGCCGAGGCGGAAGTGCGGCGTGCTCAAGGTGAGGCAGAAGCAGAGGCTACCCGTGCTAAGGGTGCCGCTGAGGCGGAAGTAAAGCGGATGATGGCTGAAGCCATGGCCGCGCATGAGGGCGCTAACCTGAAGATTTCTATCGCCGAAATCGAAAGCCACACCCGGATCGCTATTGCCGATGCCATTAGTGCTGCAGTGAATGAAGTCGGCAGCAATGCCACCTTCATCGACATGGGTGGCAGCTCAGCTAATGGCAATCTGCTCACTGGTGTTTTGGGTGACCTACCAGAACTTTTGAAGAAACTGGACATTAAAAACCAAGCGCTTAATGGTGAGTCTTTTGCCGAAACTTTGCATTCCACCATTCGCGCGGTAAATGACAAAAAGCCTTCCCAACAAGCACCTGAAGCGGATGAAAGCCCAGTAGCAGCGGCAGCGGAGGCTGAGCCGTTAGAAGCAGAAACAACTACTGAAGAAACGTCCACGTACTCGGAATCGAATCCAGTACTAGAAGAACTGGTGTTGGAAGAAGACTAAGTGCCTAAAACTCTTGTTTTCCCTGCCAGTGGACTGCACCATTGGCAGGGTTTTCTTCTGTTTAGCACGGTGCTCAGGTCATTATTTGGAGTAAACTTTAGGCAGTACTAAGGAGGAGAGAAATGAATGATAAATCTCGGGGAATGTTCTTAGGCTTAGCCATTGGCGACGCATTGGGGATGCCAGTGGAATTCATGCAGCCGGGAAGCTTTGAGCCGGTCACTGGAATGCGGTCAGGCGGCCCGTTTGAACTCCCCCGCGGCTGCTGGACCGATGACACCAGCATGGCGCTGTGTTTAGCCGATAGCTTGCTCGAATGCGGCGGTTACGATTCCTACGATGTCATGGACAAATACCTCAAGTGGTGGCAAGAAGGCTATCGAAGTTCCCAAGGCAATTGTTTTGATATTGGCAACCAGGTACGACAAGCATTGGCAGATTTCCTCCCGGCACCTGCCATAGTTCCCGCTTCCCTGCCCCGGACAGAAAGCGCTGGAAATGGCACTATTATGCGCTTAGCACCGGTGATTATTGCGGCTTATCCTTCGTCTAGCCCGGCCGACATTATTAACTTGGCGCGGGTTTCTGCCAGAGAAACCCACTATTCGCTGGAAGCAGAAATAGGAACCGAGGTGTTCGCAGCTTTATTGCTCAATGCGTTAAAAACCGATAATAAAAAAGCGGTGTTAGAGGTTTCCAGACACAGTACTGGTGCCCTGTTTGCTGAGTTATTTGAACGTATTACCGATACCAAAAAACTGAATAATTCTGGCTATGTCATCCATAGTTTGCAGGTTGCCGTCTGGGCGTTTAAGCAGTACGACACCTTTGAAGAGGGAATGCTTGCTACCGTTAATCTTGGCGGCGATGCCGATACCAATGGCGCTATCTATGGCCAATTAGCTGGTGCTTTTTATGGTTACGATGCGATCCCTAGTAACTGGCGCGAGCAGTTGCATCAGGAAAAAGAACTAGTAGCAATTGCCGATAAACTGCTAGCGCTTCCTGATTGCCCGATCATACAAACTCGCTTTGCAGAAGATTTCTCTACTCCCCACCCCGTGTAATTCCACTATGCTGACCACATGAGCACCTCGTTGGCCCGTCAGAGTTCTGATGAAAACCCCACCAAGCTGCTGGGCTTTCAGCTTAACCCGCTGAAGTTCTTGATCTCAGCCAAAGCCTGGCGGGTCATCGCATGGAGTCTGTTCCAAGGTCTGCTTTTGATCCCGCTGCTCATAAGCTGCATCTTGCTAGCGCCTTTTCTGCCCAAAGTTTATCACCAGGTAGATCAATTGCAACGCCGCGCAGCCGCCTGATTAGGGGTAGTCATACCGCAGGGGGTTACAGCTAAGAAAAGATGGCTCGACACGAAACAAAGTTCCACCTTAGCTGGGAATCTCGGGATTTCTTTCGCAGCTTTGCTCATAAGTGTTATCTTGGTGCCACTGATCTTAGTGGCGTTCCTTATTCCCTTTTTCTGGTCATTCGCCCCACCTGGTGCGGGTGTTCACCTCATTATTTGGTCCACCGAATCAGCTCCCCTTGTTGCCCCATTTTCCTGGACTCTCAGCTTGTGCGCACTATTGCTGTACCTGCATTTTTCCTGGGGCCTAGCTGCTACTTCCGTGCGCATCACCGCGGTTGCCAACCGTGATTCCGACAAAGAAATCCAGCAACTTACCCAATCACGCACAACGCTTATCGACGCCTTCACCGGTGAGCGGCGTCGCATCGAACGTGAACTACATGACGGCGCGCAACAGTATCTCACAGCCCTGCAACTCAATATAGCCGCAGTCGAATTAGCGGCAACACAATCCCCGCAGCTTCATGCCGAAATTCTCGAACCACTGAACCAAGCCAAGGCCAATGCCCACGAAGCCCTAGTAGCGCTACGGGCAACGGTGCGCGGCATTTACCCGCAGGTACTCGCCGACAAAGGAATAGTAGAAGCACTTCAGGAGCTAGTTGCGCATAGTGGCGTTGCAGGAGAGCTTAATGCGTCCACGAAACAGGCCGCCTTACTGCCGCCCACCGAAGCGTTATTGCTTTACCACTGCGGTGCAGAAGGAATCACTAATGCGGTCAAACATGGCCACGCAACCACGGTGTTACTAACACTTGTTGATGTCCCGGAAGGAATACAGCTGAGCATCCATGACAATGGCGTAGCAGAGATTATTACCAACACGGCTGGCACCGGCATAGCTGGCCTGCAAGAACGCGCACAAGCACTGGGCGGTGCGGTTACGCTTCAAAAATCCTCGGCGCTAACTGGTGCACAACTTGTGATGATTATTCCGCTAAAACCAGATTCACCTGGAGTAACACCATCAAAATCCTCGTTGCTGACGATTCCAACCTGCTGAGACCCAGCTTGGCGCAGTTGCTGCGTATAGCAGGGCATGAAGTCACTGAAGTGGGCGATGCCACCGCACTGATAGAGTCATGCGCCCACCATCCGGTTGACTTGATTGTTACGGATGTCCGTATGCCACCAACAATGACTGACGACGGCTTACAGGCAGTGCATCAACTACGAGCCGACGCTAAACGGTGCATTCCTGTGGTGGTCTTATCGCAGTATGTGGCAGCTGCTTATCTTGATTCATTATTAGAGCACGGTAGCTTTGGTTATCTGCTCAAAGAGCGAGTAGCTGATGTATCGGAATTTACCGCCACCTTAGAAACGGTGGCAGGTGGCGGGACGGTGGTAGATCCTGAGGTGGTAACCACCTTATTGCGCAACCGTCATACTGATATTTCCACGTTGCCTGAGCGGGAAACAGAGGTATTAGCTCTTATGGCTCAGGGGTTATCTAACACCCAAATTTCCGCTCGGTTGTTTCTCAGCGCCGGTGCGGTAAGTAAGCACGTGGCTAATGTCTTTTTAAAGTTAGGCTTTGATGCCAAGGACGATAATCGCAGGGTTCGGGCAGTTTTGGAATGGTTGAAACACAATCCTTTTTAGCACCTAGGTGGAGCTAGCTCCACCTATAGCGGGCATTGCCACCATGGTGCATACCCAAGTGCACGGGTTGACTGGAAACCATGACAATTTCAACAAAAACCACTCCTTCGGTGGCTCATTGGGTTGTCAAGGCTTTCCTCATCATCTGTTTCGTGTGGTCTTGGGGATCACTCGTTGTTGCGTTGCTTTTAGGAAAACCTTCACCAACGTAGTCACCCAGTTTTTTACCATGGCTATGGTTCCAGCCATTGCCGCTATTATTGTGCGCGCATGGATCACTAAAGAAGGCTTCGCGGATGCTGGACTGCGGCCGAATTTTCGGAATAAGTGGCGCTACTATCTCATTGCTCTTGCCTTGCCTGTAGGTTTTTTGATAATTGCTACTGGGCTGGTCTACTTATTCGACCTTCAGGTGGACTCATTACCAGATAACTTGGGTGCCCACATACTGCTACAAATCCTCACCTGTATTCCTTCCAGTATCGTGCTGTGGGGCGAAGAATTCGGTTGGACTGCTTATATGCGTGACCAGCTCCTGCTTGGTCGGCCTGCGGCAACTACCTTGTTAACGGGCTTCATTTGGGGAATCTGGCATGCACCGCTGCCGCTGGTTGGCTATGGAGGCGTTAATGCTAATACCAATATTGTGCTGATGTGTTTTATGTGGATCCCACTGTGTACCGTGATCGAAATTATCATTGGCTGGTTGTGGGAAAAGTCGGGTACCACCTGGACGTCTTCATTACTGCACTCGGGCGTTAATATCGTCCTTGGCGGCACCCTAGCTGTCCTAATCCGCCCAGAGGTAGATACAAATCTGCAAATGATTCTGGCCTGTGTGAGTATTATTCCCTTCGCTGTGTTAGCCATCTGGTTGATGTCGCGTAACAAGAACCACCCGGTTACGGCTGATATTGACTACGATCTACCACCTGATCCGCGCAGTGATTTAAAAACTCAACATCATGGCTAATCACAATGACTGTTTTCCCCGCTTGTGCTAGGTTTCTCAGCTGGGTAGCGATCATATCAAGGTGGCGGTAGTCAACGCCGGAGGTGGGTTCGTCGAAAAGCAATACTTGCGCGCCGGATGCTAAGGCGGTGGCAATGACGAGGCGTTGTTTCTGACCGCCAGAAAGTGATAAGGGGTGGCGGTGTGCAAACTCCTCAAGCCCTACTTGTGACAAATATTCTACGTCGGCTTCCGCGCTGACTGATTCGGCGAATAATTGCCGGTGCACGTCCTGCATTACTAAAAACGCATCGGGAACTTTGGGTTTTAAGGACAGCCCACGTACCACAGCACCTCGGTCAGGTTTGTGCAATCCGCACAACACCCGAGCCAAGGTGATTTTTCCGATTCCATTGACCCCGATGATACCGGTCACCGCGCCTTTAGGAAATACCAGGTTGTCGATGTCTAAGATGGTCCTACGACCGATAGTAATGCTGAGTTCTTCTATGGTTACCCCGTCACACCCGGCTGCTGATGCAGTAGACACCTTAAGCTGGGGTGGGGTTAAGGTGCGTAAACCAAGGTCTTTACGCTGGGTATTTGTCAGGGCGAAAAACTCATCGCCGCTGAAGCAGTGTTTGGCTTCCCCGTTGTCCATCAGTACGACGGTATCAACCAACCCGCACAGGAAATACAACCGGTGCTCAGCAATCAGGATAGTTTTTCCTTCGGCTTTAAGCTTTGCCAATAGTGTTGCCAGCTCGTCGATGGTTGCGGCATCCAAGTTGGAGGTGGGCTCGTCAAAGAGCAGAATATCGGTGTGCTGGGCTAATGCCTGGGCGCAGGCAACTTTTTGCAACTGCCCACCGGATAAGCCACCCAGGGAGCGGGTTGCCAGGTCAGTTACTCCCACTGCGGCAAGGGAATCAGCTATTCGACGCAGGATTTCGTCACGCGGCACCTTAAAAATTCTGCCCTGCGAACGCTAGCTCGGCGGACACTGAGGTAGTAAAAAATTGCGTGCGCGGATTCTGCAGCACGGTGGCGCACCGTTGCCCAATCTTAGCCAACGGCAATGTGTGTACCGCAGTATCGCCTAGCGTGATCTCTCCTTCGCATTCCGCGCTGTGGAAATGCGGGATCAGGCCATTAATTAACCGCAATATCGATGATTTTCCACTACCACTGGCACCGCAGATTAACGTGATAGTGCCAGGTTGGGCGATGAGATCAATGCCCTGGATAGTAGTGCGCTCGGCGCCAATGTATCGGCAGCCCGCATTGGCCAACCGGACCG
>CAUQSW010000044.1:0-24978 GCA_963520895.1 uncultured Corynebacterium sp.
GGCTTTGGGGTGCAGTGGGTGTATAGCAGATGGGGGACTACCCTTGATGGTGCCTTTGCATTGAGCATCATCTTTTTCTTCGGGATCTTAATTGTTATTGCCTACGTCTATGCGCAGCAACGTAGACAAGCGGAAAGTTTGATCGAGCTTGGTTGGAACCGCCCAGTTCGACTGTACGTAGTAATCATCGCCATAATCTATGGCGTGTTGTGGGCAGCAACTGCCTATACTCGCGGCGGGAACCCATTTGAGCTGACCTGGCAACGACCAATCATGATGCTCATTGGGCTAGTACTAGCATTTGGTGAAGAAATAGCAGTACGAGGTCTCATTCTGGATCGGCTGGATCGGTGCGGGACTAACCGACTGATTCAGATCCTGTTCACTGGGCTGATCATGGGCATTTATCATGGCATTTTAGGGTTCCATGTTTCGGGAATTGCTATTATCAGCGCCACTGTTTTATTTAGTATTTTATCTACCATTTATGTTTACGGTGGTCGGTCGTTGATCCCGGTGTACGTAGCCCACAGTTTGACACATTTCCTAGGCGATCCCGAGCTGATGAGAGGGATCTTGTACGCGGTGCAGCTGAGTAGCTAATCGGGGACCATGTGCAACTATTCCATGTGCAACTATTAAAGCAAATGCTATCTGAATTGGATTAAAGGGCCGGTGCCTTTGGAGGGGATTAAGTAACCTGCCCACCGGCTTGGGGGAACACCGTTTATGGCAAATAGCCAAGCTGTATAATAGGGAAAGTGGTCAGACTGCCGATTGCGCCTATCGTTCTGTTGGTAGTTTTCGGTGGCTGTTTTAGTGATTTGGGTGGTGGCACTAATCCAAAACTTCAGAAAGCGAAAACGCTCTATAGTGCGATATAAGTGTTGAAACGTGATAAAACTTTTGAAGAATAGGCTTTAACCATGAGTAATATGTATCCTCCGAACCCACCGCAGCCTGGAGTTCCGTATCCAGGAGCTGTTCCGTCGCCAAATATTGATATTGGAACTATTTTCAGCCAAGCTGGGAAGCATTTTAGTAAGCAGCTGGGGGTGTGGGTGCTCGCGACCCTGATCTGGTTGGCGGCTATAAGTTGTTATGCTTTCTTCGCAGTTATTGTGGGAATAATTCCGGCGATCGAATCGGCGGCAAGCGGGTCGAATACCGAGTTTGTTGTGAGCTCCTTTGTCGGAGGTGTCTTCCTTCTGCTCTACGCTCTAGGTTCTATTGCTATAGCAGTTTTGAGTATTATTTTTAATGTCAATACCTACCGTAACGCCGTGCGTGCAGTCCAAGGCGAAGAGGTTACTATCGGTGATTTCTATCAGCTATCGGGAACCGGAAAAGCGGTAGTGGTTTCCCTGCTCACTGGTCTGATTGTTTTTCTTGGGCTTTTAGCTTGTGTTATTCCCGGCATCGTATTGAGTTTCCTTTTGTGTTTTGTACCGATTTCGGTGTGGGCTAAACCAGAGCTTACGGTTGGTGGCGTGCTGGTTGATGCCTATGAAACATTCAAACGTAATTTTGGCATTTCCATTGTTATAGTGTTGATCAACGGGATTATTGCTTCGCTGGCTGCGTCGGTAGCGGTGGGTATGTTATTCGCGCTGCCTTTTGTTAACTTGGTGCTGGCAATTACCTATTTCATGATCCAGCAGCGCCCGTTTGCCGTATTGCCTTAAATACTGGGGAAATATTTAGGCGCCAATAAAAAGCTGGCGCCTAAAACTAGTATTAATCTGACCATGACGTGGTCTTGGTATGATCGTTAGCTATCAACTCCTTCGTGGTTTAGTAACCACTTTTTAGTATCGCTACCGCTGGAATATCCGGTTTCTTTGCCATTGGCCCGAACCACGCGGTGGCAGGGGATAATGATGGATAGCGGATTACGCGCGATTGCTTCTTTAAGGTCATCGTCCTTTCCACTTCCCAGCGCCTGGACAATATCGTCGTAATCTGCGGTGTGTCCGTAGCCGATCTTTTTTATTTCGTTCCAGATGTGACGACGCGATTCAGTGCCGTGAGGAACCAAAGATAGATCGTTGATATTGGGGTTTATCCCATCAAAATAATTATCCAACCATGCTACTGCTGAGGTGAGGTAGGGCGCGTCTGGCCGTTCTTTAATGGGGCCGGAAATGTTGTACATATAGTACTTCTGTCCCTTGAGCCACACGCCAACTAAGCCATGGTCATCGGCAACAAGGGTATAGGTTCCGGTAGGGGCATCATAGGTGGTGGAGTACATCATCTTACTGACTCCTATCTTGTGACAGAGATGTTATATTTAGTCTAATGATTATTAGCAATTCAGGGGTGAGAAACGGGCAGCGCCTTGGCTTTAAACGTTGTCTTTGCAGGTAAGTTGGGGTTACCCCCACCGGCTGCTTTTTAGCTGCACGCGGCATGCTTGACGACGCCCAGACGCTGTCCTAACTGGCTACCGCATCGCGTGTTCAGTTTGTTGGGTGGCGTATTTGAGATAAGCCGTATCCCAAGCTTTTAGCGGGTGATATTTGGCCGTCGATAAGCACTGGCAGATGGCGAGGCTGTACGGTTTTGGGTTAGTGGTTTCTGTTTCGCTATTTTCTTGGTTTTTGCCTAGAGCTTTCTAGTGTTGCCTAATAAACGTTTTTGTGGCTTAAGCGCACCGATACGGGAAACCTGCCCGCAACTTAGCCTAGATTGTTTTGGCCTTGAAGGTTACCGGATCACTCTTAAGGTGAAGTCGTATCGTTGCTGTTCTGGCGAAATGGCGGTGACGTGGGTTTCACCTTCGCGGTGCGGTTCAAAGCCTGGATTGAATAACGCAGACCCGTCAGAATAGCCGGCGGTGAAGGTGGCAATGGTCTCATCGGCTATTTCTGCCTGCCAGTCAGCAGCTGGGGTGTCAACGCTTAAGACAAGCAGCTGGTCGAGTGGCAGCTCGATAATATTATCTTTCACCTCGGCTGGAGTGACTATCACCGGTGGTAGTGCTTGATTGGTGGCTGTGGCTTGTGCCGTGGTGGTGGGAATAGCTTCGTGTGGGGTAGAACAGGCACTGATGGTAAGCAAACTAACCAAGATGGAAAGCTTAATGAGCTTCACAGTTAACTCCAGTCAAAAGTAAACAGCACGATGCGGGTGAGGGGATCGAAAAACACCAAAATTTCCGCCCCATAATTACGATAATTACTCCCTGCAATTGTAGCGATGAAATGGAAGCGGCGACCATCTTCGGTTACCGGATAGAAATCTTCGTCATTATCGCTGCTCAGTGGGATGGCAGAATCAGAAAAAGCCCAATTGCCGCCGCCTGGGCGTGCGTGCCAGCTTTCTAGGAAGGTTAGTTTTATGGGGTTTTGCTCTGGGGTTTCTAAATCGGCCAGCGTATCAATCGGTGCTAAGTGCCCATGCTTAAGGAAGTATTCTCGGCGGCATTCGAAGCTTTCGGTGGCCTGATTATAAAAATTGATAAACTCTTCGGCTTGATTTTCATCATGGAAGCCGGAAACCGCTTGGAAATAACGCCAATCGCCGAGAAATTCCAGCTTGTTGGCGTCGTTAAGAAAAAACCCAAGCCAATTGGTGCGGCTGTAGTAATTATGAAACGTGGTGGTGTGCTCACCGATGTAGCCTTCAAACGGCTCAACGGGATTGACCACGTGAAGGTAGCCATACTCAGCGATTGCTGGTTCGAAACTGCGGAGGTTTAAGGTGAGAATCGGCTGGAGGATCTTAGCGATCTGCTCAGCCTGCTCAGCGGTTCCGGCGAACACGTCCTCGGGGTTGGGGAAAGGGATATAAAACGGCTGGACCTGACTGAAATCGTAAAAAGTACTGGTCATGGCCTTCCCTTTCATCGGTGGAGTCAATAGTGACGGACTTCAACTTTGGTTAGTGTTCGTAACTGAGGATACACCGATGCGCCGGGAAATCTAGAGCAATGATTTCTTTGCCATGACGAGATTTGCCCCGAGCGGAAGGACCAATAATGCTGCGGCGATCCACGTAACAGACGATGCCCCGAGATTGTCGATAACAACTTTGCCCGTCGCGCCAGCGCCAGCGAATCCAATATAAACACTGGCAGAGAGTAAGCCAAGCAATAGCGGATTAAGTGCAACGATCCGAGCTTGCTGGGGGACGGTGAACATGCCGCCGAAAAAGCCATCAATACTCAAAAGTAATACTGGGGGAAGCAGTGGGGCGGCGCAAAGGGTAACCAGCAGTCCGGTAATGCAGAGCAGTACTGTGTTTAAGGCGCCATAGCGATCAGTAAGTCGGCCAGCAATACTGTTGCCTGCAATGGTGAAAACACCGAAGCAGGTGAGATAAATAATAAGCGCGGTACCGGTGGTGTTGGTGATTTGGCTGGCGTAGGCGAAAATCTGCATGTTAGCACTGACCACAATGATCGTGGTGAGCAGGATGATAAACGCTGGCCACGACGGCCGCGGAATGCTCCTTGTGTCTAGTTTAACGCTAGGAACAGCGATGATAATGGCCAACAGGGCAATACTTCCTAGCGCCACCAACAACCAAATGGTGTGCCGCCAATTGGCGGCACCAAGCAGCAGTCCCACCGGCACCCCGAGTGCAGTAGCGGACATGAGTCCATTGATAACAAAAGATAATGCCCTTCCGCGTTGTTCTTCCGGTGCGATTGCGGCGGTAATCGCAATCGCAGAAGAGGTAAGGATGCTGGCACCAAGGGCGGTAAGAATACGTGCTGCGATAGCGAAACCGAAGGTCGGCGCCAGTGCGGTTAGTGCGTTGCCCAAGATGAACACAGCGGTGCCAGCGCGTAAGGCTAGATGGGGTCGGAGCACCATTCCCAAGATGGGGGCGCTAACGGCGTAGGTAATGCTGAAACAGGTAATTAGCTGTGCTGCGGTGGTGGCACTGACGTTCAGTTCACTAGCGATGTCACCAAGGAGGCCAGCGAGAATAAACGTGTCCGTACCAACGGCGAAAGTTAGTAAAGCTAACGGCCAAAGTTTGTTTGATATATATCCAACTATATGATGGACATCAAACTATTTCTATCGCGTATTATTGAGATTTATGACACAGCCTGTTCTCCCGCAGCCCGCCACAGAAGAGCTGGAATTATTGGCTATCCTGCAGGCATTGGCCGATCCGGTTCGGCTGCAATTGCTGACAATACTGATAAAAGAAGAAACAGTTAGCTGCGGGTTTGTGCTGGGAAAGCTTCCTAAACATAAGTCCACGCTTTCGCACCATTGGAAAGTGTTGCGCGAGGCGGGGGTGACAAGTACATCTGTTCAGGGGCGCGAACGGTGGGTGACGTTACGGCGCTCAGATCTCAATGAGCGCTTTCCGGGTCTGCTGCAGGCGCTGCTGGCCGGGCTTTCTTAATATTCCACTTGCGTTGAGGGTGATTATTCGGCTGCCGTAGCTTCTGGATGGTAGCAATGTTTGCATATGCTTAAACTTAAGTGCAGTATATGTGTATGGTTTGCAAAAAATTAGTAAAACATAATAATTTGCTTATTATTATGGTGTTGGTGGGATTACTATTGCTAACCGTGGCCTTCGCCGTTTCAACCGCATTATCGGTGCAGGGAAGCATGTTAAGGCAGTGGATACTCCCGTTCATTGTGCTTTTCGACGATTCCGCAGCCCCCATGTCCGCCCCGTCCTCGGTGAGCGCGACCAGTCTAGCTAATCCGGCAACGTCGGTGGCCACAGCTACTTCTGTGGCGGCGCCCACTGTTTCAGAAGATTCGGTGCTTCTGCCGATAGAAAAAATCCACTGGTGGATTTTTGGTGCAGTGGCCGGACTAGCGCTGTTTGCTGGGATCCTGATCAAGCGTAATGACGCTATAGTGTAACTATGAACGACCTGCAACCGCTAACTTTGTCAGTGGCACAGCCGCTGTCGGTTCCAGGTCAGCTGGTGGCCAATGTTGCAGCACATGTAGAGCTCATTAAGGCTAGCCAAGCGCGGGTCGTAGTTTTTCCTGAACTATCACTGGTGGCCTACGACCATGCCGTCGCGCCGATTTCCTTAAATTCGACTGAGCTACAACCACTGCGAGAGGCAGCTGCGCGGTATAACAGTGTGGCGCTGGTGGGTGCGCCGGTAAAAATTGACCACCACCAGTTCATTTCTTTCATACGGATTGACGTGCAGGGGATTAACGTTGTGTATCTCAAGACCTGCATGACGCCCGATGAACACCGGGTATTTGATCAAGGGGTCGGCCCAAAGGCCATTGAAGTCGATGGCTGGCGGATCGGATTGGCCATTTGTCGGGATACCTGGAATAAAAAATACATGGAACGCTATGCCTATCTGGACTTAGACCTGATCGTGGCTGGCGTAGTAGACGAGCCCGAAGAAGAGGCCAGTGCTCATAAAATCCGCACCCTCATGGCACGGCAGCTACGCATCCCCATGGGGTTTGCCCGTACCGCAGGGCCTGGGCCGGTGCTTCGCCGCAGCTCTGGCAGATCCGTAATCTATAGCCATACCGGCACCGTTATCACCCAAACCGATGACCAGCCGGGAAGTTTTGCCCGGACAACCCTTAAGCCGCGCCGCTAGCATAAGCCCAAATCGGCTCAGCGCCTGGCAAAGCTTATCGATGTCCGCAGCCTAAGGTTTGTAGATCTTAAAAATCAGTACTGCCAAAGAGCATTTCCCTCACTATCGGCGATCAGCGCGTGGGGCTCATCCGTGATGTCTAAGGTGACCTGCAACCACTTTTCGCTATCAGCACTTTCGGCACGATAACAAATGCGAGTGTTATCCAATTCGGTGATGGCCGTGCGTGCGGTAACCAACCAAGGGTGATTACGCCTAATGCTTATCAACTGCTGATGAGTCTGTAGCATCCAGGTTCCTGATTCATCCAGTCCGGCTGGGGTTTCTGGATAGGCAGGTCGCACGGCATCGTCACCACCGAGCCGTTCCTCTTTGATGCCCAGCCATCCTTGTTCATCCCCATAATAAAGGGAGGGAATGCCACCAATGGTCATAAGAATCACCAACGCCACTATGGCTTCTTCACGGCTGGTGTAACTGGCGATCCGGGTGACATCGTGGTTGCCAATGAAGGTGTTGGGCACAAAGTGGTCGAGAAAATTATTATGCCGACCGAGCGTCCACTCAAGTTCGTAGAAGTTCTTTTCTTTTATCGACGACCATGTCGCCTTCCACACCTCATACTGAGTCACGGTATCCACCCCCGAGGCGGCTACAAACTCTGCGTAATCTCCGTGGATAACTTCACCTAAAAACCACGCTTCTGGGTAGAGTTCCCGGGTCGGCGGGATGGTGGCTTGCCAAAATTCGTGTGGTACCGAGTACGCGGCATCGAGGCGCCAACCATCAATGCCGCGCTCGAGCCAATACTGCATGACTTTTCTGCCATAGTCCTGCGCCTTGGGATTCGCATGATTGAACCGGGTAAGAATGCGGTGGCCTTCAAAAACTCGCGGTGCAGGGCCTTCCGGGGCATCCCAGTCAATATCAAAAAGCTGTGCTTCTGGTGCTTCTTTACCCTCTGCTAGGGCCTTTTGTACATCGGGATGTTCGGTTCCCACGTGGCTGAACACGCCATCTAGCACGATCTTGATGCCGCGGCTGTGGCAGGCGTCGACAAGCTGGATGAAATCTTCTTCAGTGCCCAGCCTAGGATCAATTGTGAATTGATTCGTGGTGTCGTAGCCGTGGGTGGTGGATTGGAAAATCGGTCCTAACAGCAGACCGTTTGCGCCAAGTTCAATGACGTAATCCAGCCAATTGATCAGTTGCAGCAGTCGAGATTGCGGTTCGGCATCAGCCTCTCGGATGGGTGCGCCAGTGAAGCCCAGTGGATAGACATGCCAAAAAATTGCAGTATGAGCCCAGTTAGTGGACATGAAGATTCCTCCTTTATTTAAGTACTTACCATCGTAGGCTGCATAATAAAGGGATGAATCCACACCAGCGCCTAGCCTTGGAAAAACTTTGGATTTCCTCGGCAGCTTTAGAAAGTATCCGGAAGTTCGAAGATCAGCGTCACCAGTTATCTTTGCTGGATGATGCCGATAAGCCTGACAAGCATGCCACGGCTTTTGTTTCAGAGGCCGACTTGGTGTGGGCATGGTTGGCGCACGAATTTATGACATTTACCACAGAAGCTACCAGCGGAGAGCTTGCCAGGCTGTGGGCACAGGACGGCAAACAAATAGCACTGGACTATCTGGAACGATTCGAAACTACCGATCCACCCCAAGTAGCGCTGGTGAAGGCAGACGGCGGTTTGCGTTATTGAGCGGTTACGTTATTGTGCGAAAGAACGCCCCAACTTGGTTGTGATGTGGTAAATATGCAGCTTTAAAATATAACGCCGAATCGAGGCAAACAACACCCGCTGCGGGCGGTTATGCAGTTCAAAGGCCACGGTTATTTCTGTGCCCTCATCGACCGGGAACAGCTTAAACGTGACCGTTCGGTTAAGAGATTTCGGAGCGTCAGGAAACCACAAATCCCAGCTGATCTCGGTGACACCATCAGTGGCATCCTCAACTGGGCTTTTACTAGGATGAGGGCGCAAGAGTTGTGTGGCAAATTTAGGCTGCACTTTTTCGTGCTGAGTGTGATTAAGCTGCCAAGTATCAGGGATGTCAGTTTGGGTGATGGAATCAATACCCATATGCCACAGATGCGCACGCTCAGGATCGGCTAGCGTGGTGCGCACAACGTCGATTGGAGCAGGAACTACAAGTGTCCGGTTGGCGCTCGTATCATCTAGCTCAATAGCAGTAATGGTGGTTTCGGCTGCGGGAGGTTGAGAATCTAAGTCCGCCAATTGGGCTTGAATCTGATCAGGACTGCAGTCGAGCTGCAGTAGTAATTGCTGGATAACCCCACTTGATTCCGTAAGTAATTTGGCCAGCACATTAGTGCTATAAACAGCGACGTCATCAGACTGGGCGCGCTCTAGTAACTCCCTGACCTGTTCGGTTACCTTGGGTATGGCATCATTAGTTGCTATGTCGGCGTCCCTAGGGTCAGCATCGGTATCAGATGTATCAGCATCAGGCTCGTTTCGTAACAGGGCGCGGGTCGCCTCGGGGTCGATGCCAGCGGCGCGCAAGGCTTGCCCGGCACAACTATCGGATAGCAGCAAGGCGAGAAAAAGATAGTCAACACCTGCGGTGGGTTGATTGGCTTTATCCGCCTCGGCAACTGCGATACGGAATAATGTTGTCATAAAAACCCTGGAATTCACCTGATCCTCCTTGCCAGCGGGCTAGTGAGATCGCCTTTCTTAAAAAAGGCAGTTCGCTGATAGTACGAGCCTTTCCTGCCAGTGTAAACCCGATAGCTCATGACGTTCGCCAAGACCGGCACCACCGAAAGCTGCGCGTAACACCGCATCAGCCGCTGTGGGTTTTGCTTCCACCTGTCTATTCCGCAGCATTCGACCAAAGGCTCGATTTAGGTGGTCAATCATTATTATTCAGCCTGATGGGTGTCCCCAGTCACGTACATGATGAGTTGCGAAAGTTATGATTCGCTGAGAATTTCACCCCCGTGGAGGGGTGTTTTCACATCTGAACGGGGAAAATGGCAGGATGGAAGCATGAACGACTCAATTACCATTTTGTCCGCAGAAGAGTCCTTAGAACGCATTAGCTCCGAGTCTTTAGGACGCATTGTGGTGCGTCGCAAAGACGAGATGGATATTTTCCCCATTAATTTCGTAGTAGCAGACGGCTCAATTTATTTCCGTACTGCCGAAGGCAATAAATTATTCAGCCTAGCGCTCAATAATGATGTCCTTTTCGAAGTCGATAAAGTGCTAGACGGCGAAGCTTGGTCTGTGGTGGTTAAAGGAACCGCCGAAATGGTCAGAGAAAACGCCGAAGTCCAATACTGTGATACCTTGCCGCTCAAACCCTGGGTTCCCACCTTAAAACGCAATTATGTCCGCATTGTCCCCAGCCAAGTCAGCGGTCGCCATTTCGTTTTCGGTGAGGAACCCGAGCGCTACTAATGCGTGACGACGTCTTTACCAAGCAGGTTTATGAGCCAGGCGCTGCCCAAGCGGAAGCCGCTGGGTTGCGATGGCTCGCGGACGCATCCCCGCAGGTCGTCGAGGTGGTGACCGAAGGTAAGCGCAGTATAGCTACTAAAAAAGTGAACCTTGCCCCGCCAACCATGGCGGCTGCGTTTAAAGCCGGGGAGGAACTTGCAAAAATCCACCTCGCGGGAGCCCCAGCTTTTGGTAGCCCGCCACCAGGCTGGGATGGGCCATATTTTATTGGCACTCAACAACAGCCATGCGTGCCGGAACCACAGTGGGGAAAATTCTATGTGGAACAGCGAGTACTGCCCTTTATTGAACCCACCGGGGTAGTAGAGCAAGCACTTACGCTGATACTGGATACTGACTGGGAAGTGATACCTGCCCGGATTCACGGTGACTTGTGGTCGGGGAATTTAATATACGGCTGGCAGCAAGAAACGGTACAACCGTTTTTCATTGATCCCGCAGCACACGGTGGACACCCTGTGACCGATTTGGCCATGTTGGCCTTGTTTAATGCCCCTTATCTGGAGGATATTTATGCCGGTTACGAGTCCGTAAACCCGCTTCCGGTTGGGTGGCGGGAACTCATACCAGTGCATCAACTGCACCCGTTAGCGGTACATTCCGTAACCCACGGCCCAGGTTACGCCCAAGAGTTGGTACGGGTAAGCCAAACCGTGGTCCGGCTACTGGGCTAGTGCCACCATGTATCTTGCGGGGTAACTGGAAGGTGTCGTTTGTGTTCACCAATGCGCCACAAGTGCTCTAACCGTGCAGTGGCTGAAGGCGACACCTCACCGGCGTTCTCAATATAGGTGTCGATTTCGCTGTAGGTAATACCCAAGGCTTCCTCGTCTGAAAGCGCTGGCCGATCCTCTTCTAAATCTGCGGTAGGGACTTTCTTCCACGTGGAATCTGGCGCCCCCAAGTGGCGTAATAAGGCTGCTCCTTGCCGTTTGCTCAGTCCTGCTAGGGGAAGGACATCGGCTGCGCCGTCGCCAAATTTTGTGAAAAATCCGGTGATATTTTCAGCAGCATGATCGGTGCCAATAACCAGAAGATTATGCTGGCCCGCCAGCGCGTATTGAGCCACCATGCGCAGCCGAGCCTTGATATTACCCTTGTTAAAATCCGAAAACGGTTGGGGTAATTCCTCTAGCAACGCATCTGTGGCGGGTTTGATATTGGTGGTGATGACATGGTCGGGCTGAATGAACTCCAGCGCAATGCGGCAATCATCTTCATCGAACTGCACGCCATGAGGCAATCGCATAGCCCAAAGCTCCGCTGCCATCCCCGCAGTGCGTAGTTCTTCTGCTGCGATCTGGGCTAGCTTGCCCGCTAAAGTAGAGTCCTGACCGCCGGAAATTCCCAAGACAAAGCCTGCAGTGCGGGAGGTAGTAAGGTAGTTTTTTAGAAACTCTACCCGGTGAGCGATCTCCTCTGCAGGGTCAATCTGGGGTTTGGTGCCAAGGCGGCTAATAATTTCTTCCCGTTTCATGGGGGCTATTGTAATACCAGTTTGGTTATTCCCATGACGGTGAGATAGTATTGTTCCCCGTGTCATTGGCAGATTTCCGCCAATAGTAAGCCGCAACAAGAAAGGAGCGCCCGATGAAGGTTCGTAATTCCCTTAGGTCGCTGAAGAACAAGCCGGGTGCTCAGGTTGTGCGCCGTCGTGGCAAGATTTACGTGATCAACAAAAAAGAGCCACGTTTCAAAGCTCGTCAGGGCTAAGCTTGACCGTAAAAACCCGCTTTACCAAAGGTAGGGCGGGTTTTTACTGTTCCGATTTACCCAAGGTCGGGGCAAGGTTTTACTGTGCCGATTTACTAAAAGTAGGGCGAGGTTTTACTGTGCTGATTTACTATCTCGGTTTGCTCAAGGTAGGAGGTTTTTGGCCTCCCGTTTTTTATCCAAAGGTAGGACGAGGGATGCTCTCGTTTTGGCTTCTCGCTCGGATCGGCCTATCACCCCGCTTCGGTTCAGAGTAGGGCTAGATCGATTGCCCTGTTTTGTCCATCTTGAGGGGCAGGGTAGGGTTTGTTGTTTGGCTCTGCCTGTGTTTTGCAGTGTCAGAAGGACCGAGCACGACAGGTTAATTCTTTGGGGTAGCGGGGCGAGCGCGGCTAGTGGTTCTGTATCTCAGTTCTGTCCCACCGCTAGGGGCGTACGGAGAGATGACGCTAGGGGTGGAACAGTCTCAGTGTCTGAAACGTACTTAATGCACGGGGATAAAAACGAAATTGGGGAGTCGCGTGCGCCGAGCGGCTTCTTAAGATGGGGTAGGTGGGGGCAACTTTAAACCTAAAGTTTAACTTTATTTTTATATAAAATTTTAAGCATGGTTGAGGCGGGTGTTTTGGCTTGTCAAGGGGTTTAATTACTGTGACTAGCGGGGTTTAAAATATTCCATCTAGCTTTGAATATTGTGATAGAGAACTAATGCGGGGGTAGGGATTGCTGACAGATCCACATTAGCTCATATTTTCGGTGACTAACGTCACACTTTCGGGGAAGTGGGGCTAGAGCTGGGAATATGCAAAGAGGAAAGATTGCTGATGTTACAGCATTGTTATTTTTGGGCCGATGAAATGTCAACATGTGGGGTTTGGCCGGTTGCCCAGCTGGGAGTTTCATAGTTGTAACTACTATATATTGAGCCAGTTGCAACAAAAGACCACAAAGTATAGTGTCAATTGTGTCGCCCGGTACCGCGATATGAAATCTTCATCAATCGCTAGTCTGAAGGAACTCGAGCTATGTCTATCACTTTGTTTACTAAACCCGCTTGTATGCAATGTAACGCTACGAAGAAAGCGCTCGATCGTGCTGGCCTAGACTACAACTTGGTAGACATCAGCATTGACGCCGAGGCACGGGATTACGTGATTGGTCTAGGTTACCTCCAGGCACCAGTCGTCGAAGCTAATGGTGAGCACTGGTCTGGCTTCCGTCCAGAACGTATTAGCAGTCTTGTAGCCTAGTGCTAATAGTTTATTTTTCCTCTGCAACTGAAAATACCCACCGCTTTGTTCAGAAGTTGGGCTTGCCAGCTGTTCGAATTCCGCTAACAAAAAGCGAGCCCGACCTTCTTGTTCATGAACCTTATGTGCTCATATGTCCGACTTACGGCGGTGGGGTAGAAAACTCTCGGCCGGTGCCGCCACAGGTAATCCGGTTTCTTAACAATAAACACAACCGCAGCCTAATTCAGGCGGTGATTGCGGGTGGGAACTCTAATTTCGGTGCTGATTTTGGCCGGGCGGGGGACCTGATAGCCGCTAAATGTCACGTTCCGTATGTGTATCGCTTTGAACTGATGGGATTACCGGAAGACGTCGAAACGGTGCGCAACGGATTACAACAATTTTTTAATTCAAAGGTGAATAAGTCTGTGACTACAACATTCGGAAAGTCCGTTGCTGAGCCCGCTTCCGAGAAGGAGCAACTGGACTACCACGCGCTTAACGCTTTACTCAATCTTTACGACGACAACGGCCAAATCCAATTCGATAAAGATCGCGAGGCGGCAAATCAATTCTTCTTGCAGCACGTTAATCGCAACACTGTTTTCTTCCATGATTTAGAGGAAAAAATGGAGTACTTGGTGGAAAACAAGTACTACGACCCAGCTGTGCTGGCCAAATATGATTTCCCCTTTATTAAAGATTTATTCAAACAGGCTTATGGGCATAAATTCCGGTTCCGCACCTTCCTTGGTGCGTATAAGTATTACACTTCCTATACGCTAAAAACTTTCGACGGCTCCCGCTACCTAGAGCGCTTCGAGGATCGCGTTTGTATGGTTGCCCTCGGGCTTGCCGACGGCGACCGTGAGCTTGCGCAACATTTAGTCGATGAGATTATGACTGGTCGTTTCCAGCCTGCCACTCCCACCTTCTTAAATATGGGTAAGGCGCAGCGCGGCGAACCGGTATCGTGCTTCTTGTTACGTATCGAAGACAATATGGAGTCCATTGGGCGTTCGATTAACTCCGCGCTGCAGTTGTCGAAACGCGGCGGAGGAGTGGCGCTGCTGCTGAGCAATTTACGTGAAGCTGGGGCCCCGATTAAGCACATTGAAAACCAATCCTCGGGTGTTATTCCAGTAATGAAGCTGCTGGAGGATTCCTTCTCTTACGCTAACCAGCTCGGGGCGCGGCAAGGTGCTGGCGCGGTTTATCTCAATGCTCATCACCCGGATATTTTGAATTTCTTGGATACTAAGCGGGAGAACGCCGACGAAAAGATCCGTATCAAGACGTTGTCGCTGGGGGTTGTGATTCCAGACATCACCTTTGAGCTGGCTAAAAACAACTCTGATATGTACTTATTTAGCCCCTATGATGTGGAACGTGTCTATGGCAAAGCTTTTGCTGACATCTCGGTAACTGAGCACTATCAAGAGATGGTTGAGGATCCACGGATTCGGAAGAAGAAGATTAACGCTCGGGAGTTTTTCCAAACCTTGGCGGAAATTCAATTCGAGTCCGGCTACCCCTACATCATGTTTGAAGACGTAGTAAACCGAGCCAACCCGATTGCTGGTCGGGTGAATATGTCCAACCTGTGTTCGGAAATCCTGCAGGTCAATACCCCTAGCGTCTACAATGCTGATCTCACCTATGGCGAGGTTGGGCAGGACATTTCTTGTAACTTAGGTTCGCTGAACATTGCTATGGCCATGGATTCACCTGATTTCCCGGCCACCATAGAAACCGCCATTCGAGCCTTGACTGCGGTATCGGAACAAACCAGCATTGATTCGGTGCCTTCGATCCGCAAGGGTAACGAAGCAGCACACGCCATTGGGCTCGGGCAGATGAATCTCCACGGGTACCTAGGTCGCCAGCGGATTCACTATGGATCGGAAGAAGCACTGGACTTTACCAATGCATATTTCGCTGCCGTGCTGTATCAGTGCCTCCGGGCGTCGAATAAGCTTGCGCGGGAACGTGGTACTGCCTTTGCTGGATTCGCCGAGTCGGATTATGCTTCCGGTGCCTATTTTGACCGCTTCGATCCTGCAGATTTCGCGCCTAAAACGGAGAAAGTCAAAGCACTATTCGCGGCTTCGTCCATTCATACTCCCAGCGCTGAAGATTGGCAGCAGCTAAAGGCTGATGTGATGGCTGATGGTATTTTCAACCGGTATCTTCAGGCAGTACCGCCGACTGGCTCTATCTCGTACATAAATAACTCTACTTCTTCTATCCATCCGATTGCTTCGAGGATTGAAATCCGCAAGGAAGGCAAAATCGGTCGGGTGTACTACCCCGCGCCACACATGGATAACACGAACTTAGAGTACTTTGAAGACGCCTACGAGATTGGCTTTGAAAAGGTCATTGACACTTATGCGGCCGCGACGAAGTATGTCGATCAAGGACTGTCTTTGACCTTATTTTTCAAAGACACCGTGACCACCCGCGACATCAACCGCGCGCAAATCTACGCTTGGCGTAAGGGGATTAAGACCCTGTATTACATCAGGCTTCGCCAAGTGGCTCTCGAAGGCACGGCAGTCGAGGGATGCGTAAGCTGCATGCTCTAAGGCAGCTTCGGCACGCATAAAGCCAAGTCCGGTTTCTCGGGACTTGGCTTTGTCATATTTACTGATGTTTATCAGAAGCGTGTTATAATTCTGTTTTGCTATTAAAAATGATAGGAATTTACAGAAAGAAGGGCCGGTAATGACCCCCACAACGCTAAAAATTATCCAGATCGTACTCGTCATCGCATTGATTCTTACCATTGTTCTGAAAGCGGGCTTCATTCTCAATGCTGTTGTTGCCGTCGCTTTGATCGCGGTTTCTCTCTATGGAGCGCAGAAGAATAAACAGTAGCTTGAGGGCTTATCGACGGTTAGGGCGTCGATAAGCGCCTAGGCGGCCAGAAAGCCTATAGTTGGCTGGCACTTTTAGTGATACCGCTAGGTATTGAGCTTGTGGACAGGGGGAATGGCCAGCTTTGAGAAACACTGCTACGTATCACCTAGATTGTGCATCAGTAGGTAGCGGTGTGTTGGGTGGGGTAGTAGTCACTGCATCAAGAAGAGCATCGCTGGCACTTGATTTTTGGCTGCAGGGCTACGTGGCTTGATTTGGATTTTATGTCGATGATACGCGCGCAAGATTTGGCTACGACCTATTTGCTTAAGCCTGCTGATGCGGCCATCTTGGCATGTTGCATCCAGGCGGACTGTGCGTATCTTTTTACTAACGACGCCCAACTCATCAGGATCACCGCAAATCTGTCGGTGATCAAGGTCATTAGTCCACTCGAGGCTGTAGATATTGTCTAGGTGAGCCAGCTGGGCTGACGCAGGTAACAAGCACGTTTTTCTTTCCCTGCTAGTTTAAAGCGGTTGGATTTCAGCAAGAAACATATCCAATGCTTTTTGAGCTTTGGTGGGCAGTGAAGAGCGAAAATCATGATCTAAGTCATATGCGATAGCTTCGGCTTGATTAAGTAAGTCCTTACCAGTTTCGGTGAGGGTTATTACGTGTACTCGTCGATCGGTATCGCTGCGTTGCCTGGTGATCGCACCGATAGCGGTTAGTTGATCTAGGAGCGTGACAATCAGGCTTGGGGCCACGCGCAGTTGGTCGGCGAGCTGGCGTTGGGAGCGGGTGGTGTCGGCGTCGATAAGTGCGAGAATGCCCACCTGTTTATGGCTAATTCCAAGTTCAGCTATCCGTGTGCTGAAGTCATGGGTAAGTCGTGCCCCTAGGACGCCAAGGTTGAAGCATGTGGTGCCAAGAATCGAAGTCACCTAAAACATGTTAACATTGAGAATAGTTCAAAACTAAACGATTAAGAGGGTGAACTATGTGGTTTATGGTGCTCAATGCGGTAATGGCAGGGGTTTCGGTGCTGTTTGGAATTGCTGCTGTAGTGAAACCTGGCCTACTTACCCCGCAGACAACTAGTAGATTCTATGCTGCGATGTATGCCAGCCGTGCGATTCCCTTGGGAGTGGCCACTGTAATTGCGATTATGCATCCAGTGGGGTTTGGGACGGTTCTTCTTTTGGTAGCGTCGGCATGCGCGCAGTTTGGTGATGCCCTCATTGGGGTGTGTTATCGCCAGCCCGGTATGGTTATTGCGCCGGTTATCGCTGGAAGCTGTCATGTTGTGGCGGCGGTGATGATTTAGGTTGCACAATGGTCGGCATGGAGCTGATTTCATTACGCCGTAACCGCGCTAGGATCAATGCCGCTCATGCTAGGTTGGCTGCTTCTGGGGCGCAGTCTGCTGACTTAAGCTACGGCACAATCACCTACCTAGATAATGAGCTTCCAGGTGAGGTTCTCTTGGTATCCCATGGGATATTCGGCGGTTACGATCAGCTTTTAGCGGGGCAGTGGGAGCTGCTGCCAACCCAGCGGGTAATCGTGCCATCACGGTTCGGCTATTTAGATAGTGATATTTCCGGCAGCGGGACCCCCAAGGAGCAAGCTGAAGCATTTGTGGAATTGCTCGATTATTTGGGCATTGAGCAGGTTTTTATCGAAGGTTTCTCCGCTGGGGCGACATCCACGTTAAGGTTGGCGCTCGACTATCCCGAGCGGGTTAAAGGGGTGATTTTGGTTGCGGCGGCACCGCCTTGCGGGGCTCGGCCGAATCTTTTCCTGCCTATCCAAGGGCCGCCAAAGATTGTGTGCAACGATCAGTTACTGCTCAGTCTGAGTCCGTTATTATTGCCAATTTTAGGGATGAGTCCCATGGCAATAGACACCATCTTGCCTATGACTAAACGCAGGGAAGGAGTGGCCATTGATACTTGGCTGTCCAATCCAGATATGGCCCGGAACTTTGACGATTACCCCATAGAAGAACTGACAGTTCCGACATTGTTGATCCATGCTAAAGACGATCGGGTGGTGCCGTACTTCAGGGTGAAAAAGGCCATTAATCGGTTTCCTGATCTGCAATCGGTGCTTTTTGATACCGGTGGTCACTTGCTCAAAGGGCAAGATGTGGTGGGGCCGATAGTGGAGTTTATTGCACGGCATTCTTAAATGGGTTATTTTCTCATTTTTCTTCCGCTGTTTTTGCGTGACATGCCGACGACATAACGTGATTTTTATAAAAATGATATACAACAAATCGCGCTGTATTTTTGGTAATTTTGAACCCGTAAGTATCAATTATTCTGAGGTGGTACAGCGTGGAAAACGATCTAATACGTGACTATATTCTACTGCAAAAACTGCTTAGAATTATTTAGGTAAAATTTCTATTGCGGACTATTGAGTGTTGGCGCCATTGTGCTCTAGCTGTGCAAAAATGGAGTTAAACCTCGTATGGGTGCAAAGGAGTGTTGAAAATGACTAAGACTTTAGTGATCGTCTCCCATCCGAACTTGGAACAATCAATGATTAATAGGCGGTGGGTAGAGGAATTACAAAAGCGGCCAGACCTTTTCACAATTCACAAACTGTACGACCTTTATCCCGATTATCGAATTGACGTTGTTGCTGAACAAAGGTTAGTGGAAGCGTATGACAGAATCGTGTTTCAATTCCCGGTTCAGTGGTTTAATTGCCCACCATTGTTAAAGCAATGGTTTGATGATGTGCTGACCTTCGGCTGGGCTTATGGCCCTGATGGGGCGGCATTGCGGGGTAAGAAAATGGGAATTGCAGTTTCTTTTGGTCAGCCCGCGGCCAGTTATAGTCCGACCGGTTTGATTGGTTATACCGTGATGGAAACACTCCGTCCGTTTGAGTTGGTCATGGAATTTATCGAGGCGAAATATCAACCGATCTATGCCTTTCATGCTCCTAACATGGCGCAAGGCTATGACCAAGAAGCCCTGCGCGAGTTGGAGCACAGCGCGGCCTCCTATTCCATGCATCTGACCATGTATTTTGTTAATTAAGCCCTGATTGAATGATCGTGCGTAACGCCTCGCGCGCAGCCAGTTGTGCGTCAATAGCGTTGGTTATCCGTTGTTCTTCTTCGCGTAGCCTTTGCACTAGTTCGGGACAGGCAACAGATTTCTCATTCAGGCAAGGAAGAAGGATTGCTATGGTGACGGTGCCGAGTCCTGCGTCAAGTAGTTGCCGGATCTGTTTGATCGTGTGCAGGTCAGTCTCGGAATAATCTCGGTAGCCAGCACTGTTACGTGAGGGCGTTAATAAACCTTGTTCCTCGTAATACCGTAATAGGCGGGTAGTGGTTCCTGTTCTGCTGGCAGCTTCGGCAATACGCATGTGGTTAACCTCTCAATTGCCTTCACATCTATGTGAAGGTTTAGCCTACAGGAAAATCCCAAATGATAAGGAGGCTGACCAATGAGAACTGCAGTAATGCACAGTTACGGCGGATCCGAGGTGCTGGAAATCGAAAATACTTCCATGCCTGCCCTACGCCAGTCAGATGAAGTGTTGGTTGCGGTAGTTGCTTCAAGTATTAATCCGGTAGATATAAAGTTTCGAACCCCAGATACCATTCAGCAAATTCCCCAGTTTCCGTTTGTCTCCGGGTGGGACATGGCTGGGATCGTGATACAGGCACAGCCAGAGTCGGGATGGCAGGTAGGTGATCGGGTTATTGCTATGACGCCACCACATGCCGGCTTCGGTGCGTGGGCTGAGGTGGTGGCAATTCCCGGAAAATACTTGGTAGCTGCACCAACAACCATTGATCTTGGCACAGCAGCTGCCTTGCCCTTGGCAGGGGCAACTGCTCAACAAGCGGTACGGGCATTAGCCGTACAACCGGGTGAAAAAGTGCTAGTTACCGGTGCAATTGGCGCGGTTGGGGGACTTGCAGTGCAAATGTTCACTGCGGTTGGTTGTGAAGTAACTGGCTTGGTTTCTACCTCGCACCAAATGGCGACCGCAATGAAATTGGGCGCTACCTTCGCTACCAGTGATATTGCTGAGCTGGGGCAGTTTGATGTGATATTTGATACCGCTGGTGTTTATGAGTTGCGCCTAGTTGGGGAAACTACTAGGTGTTTGACTATCAGTGATCTTGAAGGACCGACAGCCTTTGCTCATCATTATGTTCAGCTTGATCCTATTGGGTTAGCCGAATTGGTTGAACAAGTCGATGCCGGGCAATTGCGGTTACGGGTTGCTAGGCGATTTCCGCTGGCTGAAATTCGTCAGGCGCATGAATTTTTCGAGGCTGGTGGGCTAGACGGCAAGGTGATTATTTCTTTCTAGGCTTTGCTAATTTCTTCCAGGCCCATTCCACTGGCCCAATGGAAAACCGGCTCAGCCAGAAGTGAGCGAATAAAACCACAGCGGTCATGACCACCACATATCCCAGCATGGTCGCTGGTACTCGCCAGGATTGTATGTGGTTAACTAATCCCAACCCCCAGCCGTAGAACAGCGCTCCGGCTAGCAGATTCTGTAGCAGATAGCATGAAAGCGCAGTTTTGCCCACTTTTTGCAGTAATTGTGGAGTGCCAAAGCGTAGGCACAGCCAGATAATTCCAGCCAATATGCCGAGGCTGACCAGCGGTGCAGTAAGGTAGCGCTGCACCAAAATTGCGCTGGTGTTGCCAGAGATCCCTAACGTTAGGTCAATGGGCGCAGCAATAGCGCCAATAATCATGAGCCTGGAGCGTAACTTGCCAGCTTCGGGTTGGAAGACGCCAGCGTCGTTAAGCTTGGCGCCAGCGAGAAAAAGTGCCAGGCTGAGTGCGAAAATCAACACTGGTTCGGAACGGAAGATACCGAGGTTGTCGAGGCGGAACAGTACCAGGTCAAAGAAATTTCCGTGAGCATAAGGTGTGGCAAGTTCGCCTGCGGGTTCGCTAAAAGTGCTGGCGGCCCAGGCTAGCAGGCTGATAAATATGGTGTGTACCAGGCCAAAAGCAATAATGAGTGCGGTTTGGGTGCGCGGCCTAGTCAGCAACAGGTAGGACACCACCCAGCCGGTTATGGTGTATCCCATGAGTACGTCGAATTCGGCGATGAGGAGGTAGTTGATGAGGCCGTCGGCAAATAGTAGCAACATGCGGGTGCGGTAGCGGCCGGGCCAGCGTACTGCTTTTCGACGCGCGGAACCTAGCTGCAGGCTCAGGCCTACTCCGAAGATGAGTGATAGGAGGGCGAGAAATTTACCCTGGCTTAAAGAGGTGAGGATTCGCTCGCCAAGCGGTTGGTCAGCGTTGCTTATGAGTGCGCCGTAGAGACCGTGGATATTGGTAAATAACCAAATGTTGATCCATAGTGTGCCCAAGATAGCTACGCCGCGCACCACGTCAATGGTTGGATTCCTATCTGGCAATACGATCGTATTGTTCATGGTTGCGATGGTACCATACGTTCGTATGGGAAGCGATGCGATTCTAGATGCCGTGGTCAAACTGGTAGGTACCCGTGGACCGGAGGAGACCAGCGTGCGAAATGTGGCTAAGGAAGCAGGAGTCTCTGTAGGTGCGGTGCAACATCATTATCGCAGCAAAGACGACCTGTTGTTCGCGGCGATGGAAGAGATGAACCGCAGATTCCAGCACGAAATGCAGCAAGCGCTATCGCAAATCACCGATCCTAAGCAACAACTACGGTATTTCTTATACAGCATTGCTGCCGTCCATGACGCTGTCCGCGAGGGGGTAGTGATTTGGACGGTGTTTGCGGCCAGGGCTTCGGTCAATGAACGCTTGCGGGAGCAGCATAGTCGCAATTGGCAACTAGTAGAAACCGCGACTTTGGAATTACTTCAGAAGGCATATCCAGGGAGCGACTTCGATGCCGATGATGCAGCATTGCTACTGGCGGTGACTGATGGCATCGCCGTGGCGCGAGCGGCGGAAAACCCCCGGCGAATATCGGCCCACCGCGCAGGCCAGCTTATCGACAAAGCAATAGCGAGGTTGATATGAGCAAAGATTTAGAAAAGATGAGCGTGGCGGAATTGTGGCAGCTTTTCCCTATTATCTTGCGTGAGCACAATCCGGCCTACCAGCAGTGGTATGACCAGCAAGCCCAGGTGTTAAGGCAAACATTTGGCGTTAGCGTACTGCGGATTAACCATATTGGTTCTACTGCGGTGTCAAACTTGGTGGCCAAACCCTGTGTGGATATTCTGCTGGAACTGGCTCATGGCTGGGATCAGCAGCAAATTATTACCGAAACCCGAGCAGCCGGGTGGCTACTAATGTCGGCTGAATCAACACCGCTGAAATTAGTGTTCAACCAGGGCTACACCGACCATGGCTTTGTCGAAAAAGTTTTCCACCTGCACGTGCGCCGACTAGGCGATTGGGATGAACTGTACTTTCGGGATTACTTATTAACCCACCCCGAGGTGGCTAGGGACTACGCTGCTCTTAAACGGAACCTAGCGGAAAAATTCACCCACAATCGTGATGCCTATACCGAGGCAAAGACTGAGTTTATTGCTGGAATGACGACGTTAGCTCGGGCGGAGTTCGGTCCACGATACGCGGTCAACGAAAAAACACACCCCGACCTGTAGCGCTGCGAGAATAATAATAAGCAGCATCGCGGCAGTCCACGAGCCAGTTGCTTGAGTTAATGCACCGGCGACCAGTGGGCCGATAGCAGCAAACAGATAACCCATTGACTGAGCCATACCGGACAGTTGGGCGGTTTCCTCGGGGCTACGCCCCTTCACGCTAATAAGTGAAAGTGCTGTTACTAACGCGGCACCGCTGCCTAGACCAGCAATGATGATCCAAATAAGCGACTAAGCTGACAGCAGCAATAACCCCAGCATGCCCACCAAAGCGGGAATGCTAGCAACAAGGCAGGCAGGGGTGTAGTGACGAGGATTGGTCATAAGCTTGGGGATCAGTAGTGCACCAATAAAACCTAAAACCTGAAATAAGAACAGGTGCCAGCCTGCTTGCTGCTCGGAAATGCCGTACCTAATTTCAATAGTGGGCAGCCAAGTAACTAGGAAATAAAAATTAATGGACTGCAAACCCATAAAGGCGGTCACCAGCCAAGCCATGGGTTGCCGCCACACCGAGTTGGGTTTTGTGTAGTAGTCGTGCTGGTGATCGCCGGTTGAATGCGCGGTAGCCATAACAGTCCCACCAAGATTACCGGCAAACCCCAGACGGCTAGTGCACCTTGCCAACCGATGGCATTCGAAAGCGGCACTGCCACGGCTGAGGCAACTGCTGCGCCGATGGTGATACAAGCCGAATAGGCGCCGGTGGCGCGAGAGATGTTGGTGCTGAAATCTCGTTTGACAATGGTCGGTACCAGCACGTTTCCCACCCCGATAGCACAACCAATCAGCATCGTGCCTAACCATAAACCGCCTAGGCCAAGATAACTGCGAATCACGCTTCCCAGGATCAACGCTGCCAGTGCTGCAAAAATGGCACGCTCCATGCCTATTCGCCCAGAAAAGCGATATACCGCCGGTGAAATCACAGCAAAGGCAATCAGGGGAATAGAACCAAGCAACCCTTGGGTAGCTTCATTCAAACCCAGCTCAGTACCCAGTTGTGGTAGCAGCGGCCCAACTGCGGTAATAGCTGGTCTGAGATTAAGTGCTACTACGTAGATCAGCGCAACCCACATGGTACTGGAGTGGTCTGATTTTTAGGGCCGGATGGTTTGAGTGTCTTTTTGGTTGTGTTGCCATTGTAAAGCGAATTCTGTGGGTGGGACAAGACCTTAGCTCGAATGCGGATGATAGGTGTTATAACGGATCGACCACTGTCGTAGACAATAACTCGCATGCGCCGGATCGTCAAACACTTCGTCTTTGAGTAACTCATCACGCAACTGGTTATGAAACGACTCCACAAACCCGTTATGCCAGGGCATCCCCGGAGGCATAACCGCCTCCACAGTTCCTTCTGGCTCGGCCCATTCCCGCAGCGCATTACTGATAAACTCTGGTCCATTATCCATCCGCAGCACACGAGGACGACCACCACGAACAGCCGCGAGATCATCCAACAACTCGGGTAACACCAACCGCTGTGATCGATCGCCCTACCTCAAAACCAACATGCTCCCTGGTGAACTCGTCGATCACGTTACATATTTTGAACGCTTTGCCCTAGTAGTCACTATCGAACTGGAAATCCAACGCCCACACCTCTCCCGGGGTGCTAGCAGGAGCTACCCGTGGTGTAACCATAGGTAAACACCGTGTTTTCGTCTGTTTTCGGGGAAGCACTCTTAGCCCTTCCTGTCGCCAGAGTCTACGAATGACATCACGCCCACACTCAAAACCCGCATCACGGGCTTTGATCCACGCTCTACGGTAGCCCCACCGGCGATACTGCTTAAGCGAAGTCCACTAACTAGGATCGTAGCTGGGCATATTTATCCGTTGTTGCTTGGTGACGAATGCGGTGGCGTGCTGTGTAGTAGCTGGCCCGACCAACCCCGACAACGCGGCAGGCAAAGCGTACCGAGAAGCCCTTTGTCAGGACATAATCGATAGCTTCATAATTTGCGTGCCTCGGTTAGAATTTTCCCTCGGCTAGCTCCCTTAGCAGTGCTTTTTCCAGTTCGGCTTCACCAAGCAGGCGCTTGAGTTTGGTGTTTTCTTCTTGGAGTTCTTTCAACCGTCGAGCTTCGATGGGTGACATATCACCGTAGAGTTTCTTACCAAGCGGTGGTAGGTGGCCTCGCTGATACCCAGTTCGCGGCAGACCTCTGCGATCGTGCTGCCGTTTTCTTTCATAGTCTTAGCTTTGCTGAGCTTGGCTACGATCTGCCCGGAGTTGTGTTTCGAATACTTCTTCATGTTGCCTAGTCTTCCTGCCCCTAGTGGGGCTGTCACGGACAGACACTCTCATATCGAATGGTCTTTTCAAACCAGCCCACTCCAAACCGGCAAAAGCTTCCTCGCCCAAGCCCTGGCCGTAGCCGCGTGGCGCAACAAACTCAGCGCACGCTACTACCGACTTGCTGACCTAGCCCGGATTTTTCATTGGTGGGGTTTGTTGTTGGTTGTTGGGTTGGGTTTG
>CAUQSW010000045.1:0-24716 GCA_963520895.1 uncultured Corynebacterium sp.
GCGTAAAACACTGTATTTCAGATACCTAATTCACTTCGAAAATCCACACAACCACATCGAACATAACACCGTGCAATAACACCTGAATGTCGCGGTCAGATTTCTCAGTTTTAACCAAATAACCTAAAAACATTCCTAAATATATCAAACCATATATCTATCCTTTATGTCCGCACATTTAACAAAATATCCGCCATAAACAGCATCAAAACCATCCACTGGCACACTTATTTTTCGTCACCGGCAACTTTATCCACATAAGAAACTTCTAAATTCTCTAACTTGTTTTGAGAATACCCGTTCGCTATAATGATCGAAGATTCAATCATTTCTCTATAAATTGAAGGAAAAACTTTCATGAAGCTTCTCAATCGCAAGGCTCTCGCGTCGGCAGCTACCGTTGTAGCCCTCACCGCCTCCGCCTTCTCTGTTCCCGCTTCAGCCCTAACATTGACCAATGCCAGTGGCGATAAGATCACCATCACCGCCGAGACCGACTGTGACGCAAGCTTCCCCATCCGCCTCGATTCCAACAAGATCGACCAAAACGCCAAAAATCGGGAAAGGTGCGAAAAGAAGGTAGAAGAGCTCAACCAAAGCTCCAGCGATCAGATCAGTGCACTGTCCCGCGACAAGGATGGCAATTTCTCAGCTAAGGAAATCGCCGCATGGATCGGACTGGTTGGCACCGTAGTTACCGTGCTTACCTCGCTGTTGACCTTTGCAAATAAGATTCCTAACCTCTTTGGATAATCACTTATAAGGTTTATAAACCTCCCCTACTTGGGGGAGGTTTCTTGCTTGGTGTTCTATGCTTTAAATGTTGCAAAAACTTTAGCCATAAGTAATGCATCATCTTAGATTGCCTATAGTGTTTGCTTAGCCTCTTAACCGGCGGCAGCGAAAATAGGATCTCCTTTAATAGTTTTCGACGTATGAAATGGATGGCTCAATGAAGCGATTGAACCGTAAGAACCTGATCGCCCTCGCCACTGCCTCCGCAGTTGCCATTGGTGGCTTCTGTGCTGCACCAGTTCAAGCACAGAATGACAGCAGTCCTGTCGCGTCTGCCGACGCCGACCCCTCTCAGAGTTCGTCCGACAAGTCCAGTGCCGATGACAAGAGCACGGACAACTCAGGCAATCCCAGTGATGCCGACTCACCCGGCGATGGCTCCTCTTCTGGATCAAGCGACAAGAATGGCAAGCTTGATTCCGACAAGATCACTGACTGGATCAAAGTTGTATCAGTAGTAGTCACCCTGCTAACCAGCATTGTGACCCTCATGGGAAAGTTCAATAACTTTAAGTTCTAATTTTCCAGCCACAGGCGAAACCGATTCCAGCGTATGGTATCGGTTTTTTGGGCTTTTATAGCTAGAAAACTATCAACTACCCACCGGAAGTAACCCGGTAAACATCGAAAACTCCTTCTGCATTACGCAACTGGGTCATCAGCGAACCAAGCTGCTTGGTGTTAGAAACTGTAAACGTAAAACGTACGGTTGCCACATGATCTTCCGAAGCATGAGAATTCATTGCCACCACTGACACCCGCTGTTCATTAATCACCCTTGTTAGCTCCATCAACAAACCATTGCGATCCAGAGCTTCCAACTGCAGCGTTACTTGGAATACCGAACCAGGGCCTTCGGATGCCCATGCCACTGGAATCAACCGTTCTGGCTCTTCTCGAAGCTTATTTGCATTAGTGCAATCAGTCCGATGCACCGACACACCACCGCCGCGGGTGACGAAGCCAAAAATCTGGTCCCCAGGAACCGGCATACAACACTTAGCAAGCTTCGCCATGACATCAGGACTGCCATCAACCAAAATTCCCGCACCGCCGTCGACAACTTGGCTTTTAGCGGTTACTAATTCGCTCAAGGGCGTCCGAGCAGCCAAGGTGTCCGCTGCATCATCTGCATCCCCAAAAGTTGCGATCAAACGATTAGCAACATTACCTGCCCCAATGTTTCCTGAGCCAATAGCGGCATAGAGAGAATCAACATCCGGATAGTGCAGTTCTGTGGCAACTGCCTTCATCGACTGCGCAGTAAACAAGCGGTGCATCGGCAATCCGCCCCGTTGCACTTCGGCAGCCAGAGCGTCGCGGCCTACCTCAATAAACTCCTCGCGGCGCTCCTTGGCAAACCACTGCCGAATTTTCGCTTTTGCCCGCGGGGAGGTAACAAAATCCTGCCAGTCCCGCGACGGTCCTGCCGTTTCATCCTTAGAAGTGAAAATCTCTACTCGGTCACCGGATTTCAGCGTCGATTCCAACGCCACTAACTTGCCATTGATCTTCGCCCCGATACACCGATGCCCCACTTCGGTATGCACCGCATAAGCAAAATCAACAGGGGTCGAATCCGTCGGCAGGTTAATGACATCACCTTTCGGGGTGAAAACAAAAATCTGCTGGCTGGTCATTTCATAGCGCAGCGAGTCTAAAAACTCATTGGGGTCAGCAGCTTCCTTTTGCCAATCAAGCAACTGACGCATCCACGCCATGTGGTCTACTTCGGATTCCTCGCTATTATGACTGCCCTTAGTCTCCTTATAACGCCAGTGTGCCGCAATCCCATATTCCGCGTTAAAATGCATTTCGTGGGTGCGCACCTGCACTTCTATCGGGTTGCCGCCCTCGCCTATTACCGTGGTGTGAAGCGACTGATATACCCCGAACTTAGGAGCGGAAATATAGTCTTTGAATCGGCCCGGCATGGCAGAAAACAGCGAATGCACCACACCGATTGCTGCATAACAACTATTGAGGTCATCGACTAGAATGCGGATGCCCACTAGGTCAAAGATCTCGTCGAAGTCTTTGCTGCGAATCATCATCTTCTGATAAATCGACCAGTAGTGCTTCGGCCGTCCCATCACCTCAGCGTTAATATTGCTTTCTTTCAGGCCTTTACGCAGCGTATTGGAAATCTCCTGTAAATACCGATCCCGCGAAGGAGCTCGATCAGCAACTAAGCGAACCACCTCATCGTATTTTTTGGGATACAAGATGGCAAAAGACAAATCCTCCAACTCCCACTTGACATTTGCCATACCCAAACGGTGAGCCAGTGGAGCAATCACTTCCAAGGTTTGCTGGGCTTTTTTCGCCTGCTTTTCTGGAGGCAAAAACCGCATTGTACGCATGTTATGCAGCCGATCAGCCACTTTGATAACAAGCACTCGCGGATCGGTAGCCATGGCAATAATCATTTTTCTAATGGTCTCTGCCTCCGCCGCTGCCCCCAGCGCCACCTTGTCTAATTTGGTCACACCGTCGACCAGTCGAGCTACCTCCTCCCCAAAATCCGCGGTCAAATCCTCTAACGTGTAATCTTCGCAATCCTCGACGGTATCGTGAAGCAGCGCAGCAATTAAGGTAGTAGTATCCATACCGATCTCAGCGGCAATGGTGGATACCGCCAGCGGATGGGTGATATAGGGGTCTCCTGATTTACGGAAGACTCCATCGTGTAACCGCTCAGCGGTCTCATACGCCCGCGATAAGGCTTCCACATCGGCCTTGGGGTGGAACTCTCGGTGGATACTCAGTAATGGCTCTAATACTGGATTAACTTTGACCCGGTTCCCAGTAAGGCTACGAGCAAGTCGTGCCGACATACTCCGCATGGTGTTTGATTGCCTTGTTGTACGCTGTTGGGTCACCGCTCACGCCTTCCTAGAAAAACCTTGAAAGACAATTTTAAAACTTTCTTAAACTTTTGTGCAGGAGGTCGGCAAAAGTACCCCACCACCACGAAAATCTTATAGTTTTCACTGATTTAAAATTGCTGATAGTTACTTACTGATTAACCACAAACAACGGGGCATCATCAAGCCTAGCTCGACCGCCCAACCCCGCTACTTCCAACACCACACCGTAACCGCTGACAGATCCTCCCAGCTTAGTAATCAGATCCCGCGCCGCGATCAATGTCCCACCAGTAGCCAAAACATCATCAATGAGCACCACCTTGCGATTTTCTAGATCAATACCGCTAGCAGGAAGCTCCAAAGCCGCTTGGCCATATTCCAACATATATTCCTGAGTATTTACTGGCGGCGGCAGCTTACCTTGTTTCCTGATGGCCAAGATCCCCAAGCCTAATTTATAAGCCACCGCCGACCCCAACAGGAAACCCCGCGCATCCAGTCCCCCGATCATGTCCGCATTATAGTTTTGCGCTGCCTGCGCTAGCTCGTCGACAAGCAAAGCGAAAGCTTGTGCATCGGCAAGAACTGGGGTGAGGTCCTCAAAAACCACTCCCTCGACTGGGAAGTCAGGTACCAATCTGGTCTTCGCACGGAGCGCTTCCTTGGAATCAGCGTATTTAGGGGAAGTCATGGGGTTAGAGCCTGCCTTTATATGTAGAAATGAATTGGCCAGAACAAGTCCAATTAAATACTAGCTTTTCAGTCGGTATTAGCACATATCGAGTAAATAGTTATCACCGGCACTAGTTACCAGTTTCCTGCCACCGGTCCATATTCCAGCTAATCCCATAGAGATCCGTATTATCGACAATATTGGCGACATTCTTCCCATAGACGTACACCGCAGGCTGCTGGGCTAACGGAATGGTCTTTACCACATCCCAGCTATACTGTTCGGCTCCTCTAGCAGCATCAATATTCGACGTCATTGTGGCAGCTTCTGGGAAAAAATACTGCGGATCGATGGTTTGCAACACCGCATCAGCAGCCCCTTCGACGACCGTCTCCCCTTTAATTGGATCACCATAAGTTTGCGGCAGCATGGACACTATTGCTGCCTCCGCAGAGACATCGACAACGTTAATCCCAGCGGGTTGACAGGACTGCGCAATAGCTGCGACCATTGCGGCTTTGCGCTCATCAGGTGCGAAGTAGCCAATCCGCACTGTCTCACCCCGCAACATTTCAGCCGCTGGAATATCCACTGCCATCCGCGGTTCGGTTATATAACTTAAATGCTGCACAACTGGATCATTGAACCTAGCGGTACGCACCGTGGTTGGCTTGACCTGTACTCCCGAAACATTAGACGAGGCCTTGGCCACTGCTGCTTGGTCGACGCAAGCCGCAAAGGCGGACCGCCGTTCTTGAGTAACAAACACCCCCGCGCTACCGAGAATGAGATGTTCAGTTAACACCCCAGCGGTTGGCGTAATGATATAGGGGTTTTTCGAATCATCACGATTCACCCACGTCGTACTGTTTACCGAAGGCACCTCTGCCACATGCAGCCGCTTATCCGCGGCCAAAGCGGCCAGATCGCTCCCCTTCGGCCAAATAATAATCTTGTCTAGAGCCGGAGCTTCACCATAATATTTGTCATTCCGGCGCAGCGTAACCTCACCGCTATCACCAACAGATTCGACCAGATAAGGCCCAGAGCTGACCTGAAGCGCAGGATCAAAGTTGGCTAATTCAAAGCCGGTATTCCACAAATCGGCAATAGGTTGTAATTCCTCTTGTTCGCCATTATGCAGAGCTATATTGAGCTGATCCAGACTCATTCCAAGTTTATTAGCCATGGCATGTGCTGGCATCAACGTGCCCCCACCAAACAAATAGCGCCACCGCTCACCAAAGCCCTCGCGGAACACAACTGTCGCTATTTTGCTTCCCGGCTGGCACTCTACCTGCTCAATTTGCTCCATTAGCGGATTATAAGAATTAAATTGTGGCCGCTTAGTTCCTGCCACATAGGCCAGCAGAAAAGAGTCACAAGTAATGGGCTGCCCATCAGAATATACGGCCTTATCGGTGATCCGATATTCCACCTTTGCTTTAGCCCCTGGCAAAGCCCGCACCTCAACGAGATCAGTGTTAGGGATGCGTTGCCCCTTGGGCCCATTGACATACACCCCTGGATACAGCCTCCCGGTCACCACCTGCGCATCGCTAGAGGCACCAGCTGCCGACGCTGAGTTGGTGGTGAGCAAGTATTCATCTAGTGCATAACCAAAATGATCTCCAGCAGTAACCCCATCGCCCGTCGATCCACATGCAGTTAAGGCTACTGAAGCACTCAATACACAGGAAAGCACAGCTGTAGCAACAGCGTTTCTTTTCCCCCGCCTGTAGTTTCTCGTTGTGGTCATGTCGTTGTGCCTCAGCATCTCCTGCGCTAATACTTTCTTATTCATGGCATTGCCTAGCAGTACTTCCGCGCTTAGAACCCTCGGCTAAAACAGCGAAGTTAACCACGGAAGATGCAATAACAATACAATCATACCACTAGCACCAATTACCACATAGACAACAAACGTTAACAAATTTCGCTGGGTTACCCCTGACGTCTAAGCTACTGACGCTCCCCTTACTGCCAATGCTTCCGGTACCTAGGTATCCCAAATAGCAGCACAGCATATACCAACACGTACAACGGTACACTGGCTCGATAGAAGGCATAAAAATAAGCCTGCCAACTTTTAAAAAGTCAGCAGACTTGTCTTTACAGCTAGAAAGCTCTCAGAAGAAGCTATACCAGCTGCGCAGAACTACTCTTTATAGACTAATTCTGATTAGGTCGCCAGCTTTGACCAGAAGCATTCGGACGATCGGTTACCACCCGCCGCGACCGCGTGCTAGCGACTTTACGCTTGTGAACCGGCTCATCGTTTTCCGGTGCTTCGTCGCCTTCAGCAGATACCTTGCCCGCGCGAACGGCTGCAACACGCTCGTTGTGCTCCTTGGTTGCCGCGGTACGGTTCTTCAAACTCACCAGCAATGGAGTAGCAAGATAAATTGATGACACGGTTCCCCAGACAATGCCAACCAACTGCACTAATGCCAAGTCCTTGAGCGTACCGACTCCCATCAGCCAGACCGCAACCACCATCAAAGCGATGATTGGTAGCACGGAAATAACAGTGGTAGATATGGAACGCATGACCGTCTGGTTGATCGCCAAGTTGGCATGTTCACCGTAGGTGACTTGGTTGTTACCCAAATAGCCAGCAGTATTCTCCCGCACTTTATCAAACACAATGACTGTGTCATACAGCGAGAAGGCCAATACCGTGAGCAAACCGATGACGGTGGCTGGGGTCACTTCGAAACCAAAAACGGAATAGAAGCCGAGGATAAAAACCACGTCAACAAACAGCGCACCCAAGGCAGCAACCGCCATTTCGCGCTGTAGCCGCAACGAAATGTAAATAAACACAGCTACAAAGAAAATAGTCATGGAAATCAACATGCGCTTGGTAATCGATGATCCCCATGATTCACTCACGGTGGAATCACCAATAGCGTCAGGTGATGGCTTACCGTCAGTATAAAGAGGCTGATAGGCGGCAAAAAGCGCCTCACGAGCTGCATTGATCTGCTCTTGTGTAAGCAGTGTGGAGTTGATTTCTAGGATCTTGGTATCGCCAGAACCAACAATCTGTACAGTTTCTGGCTGCACCCCGGTAGCAGTTTCAAATGTCGTGCTCACAGCCGCAGTATCCAAATTAGCTGCTGGCATATTCATTTTGGTGCCACCTTCGAAATCAATTCCGAAGTTAAAACCACGCAACAGAACGCTCAAAAAGCAAACGATGATGATAGCTAATGTCGCCCAGTAGGCAACACGTCGCTTACCCACAAAGTCGAGGCCGCCTTCACCCGTGAAGATCTGCTCCATCACACTTGATTTGGCCATGATTACTTCTCCCCTTCTTTCTGCTCGCCGTCTACGTTGGTTTCGGCATCACCTCCGGCGGGGTCACCGTTGTCTTCTGAAACACTGTTGTTTTCTGGAATAAGGTGACTATGACTTCGCGCCAACCGCGTTTCTATATCCTCTTGTGCCGGATCCTCTTGTTCTGAGCTAGTCGAAAAAGACCGCTGAGCACCATGCTTGGAGGTTTTTTGTTCTTCCCCAGTGGCAGCTTTCCGCTGCTTGTGAGCATTACGCTTGGCCAAAGCAAACACCTTGCCGAGACCATTAAAGGCCGGCTTAGCAGTCCACGCCTGCCTGGAAGCCAAAACAACCAGTGGTGCGGTAGCCAAGAAGGTCACGAGGAGATCGAAAACTGTAGTCAAGCCCAAAGTGAAGGCAAAGCCCTTGACTTCACCAACGGCGATCAAGTACACCACCACCGCTGCGATCAGCGTGACCATGTTACCGGTAACAATGGTCGAACGTGCCCGCTGCCACGCATGCGGTACTGCCGAGCGGAATGTTCTACCGGCACGAATTTCGTCTTTAATACGTTCGTAAATCACTACAAACGAGTCCGCCGTTGTACCAATACCAATAATCAAACCGGCAATACCTGCGAGGTCGAGGGAATAACCAATCAATCGGCCCAGCAGCACCAAGGAACCATAAACTAACAGTCCTGACAACACCAGCGAGAACAGCGAAATGACGCCAAAGTACCTATAGAAATAGAGGGAGAACAACGCGACTAAGGCAAAGCCAACGAGACCCGCGATCAAACCAGCCTTCAACGATGCCACACCCAACGACGCTGGCACAGTGATTGCGGTGCCGCCCTGCTCGCCATTTTCACCGGCAAAGCTCAAGGGCAACGCACCATAGCGCAAGTTATTAGCCAACTCTGTAGCTTGCTCTTGGGAGAACTGGCCTGTGATGGCCGTAGCCGAACCCACTGGAGTAGCGGATTGGATTTGAGGTGCGGAAATTACCTTGGAGTCCAAGGTAATAGCGACCTGTTGCTGCAAATAATCTGTGGTCAGTTTCGCCCATGTGGCAGCACCCTGCTGGCCATTTTCTGACTTAAAGGTGAACGTGATCTCCATCTGTCCGTTCTGCTGGTTGAGCCCTGCAGTAATGGGACGGCTAGTATCAATTTCATTACCGGTAAGGCGTTGTGCCTTAGGATCGTTTTCATCCTCACCGATCAGTACTGGGACAGCATCTAGAATCATCGCCTGATTCTCAGAGGCGTCGCAAGCGACCAGCGGCAAGGCGGGATCGTCTGCGCCCAACATGGGGTCTGGATTATTGTCACACACCAATAGGTAGCCTGCGGCCAACTGCACACTGGTGTCAGTAGACTGACGATCAGCCTTGAGTGCTTCTAGCTGATTATCCCGGCGTTCCATCGCCTCAATGGAATTCGCAGGTGCTGCTGGCGCCTTGGCAGTCACTTTGAAATCAGGAATCTTAGTCTCGGGAGCCTCAGTGCCGAGCTGTTCTGCTTGAGCTTTCATTTGCTCCGCCTGAGCCTTTAAGGCTTCAGTTGCTTCATTCAGCTTCTCTTTGGCTTGTTCTGGAGTGAGAATCCCGTTTTCGATCCACCGGTTTGCCATTTTCTCTATTTCTTTGGCAAAGGCATCCGTGTCGAATCCTGTTGGGGTAATCACCGGACGGAAATACAACTGAGACGTCTGCCCCACTGCACGCGCCTGGGAGGTATCTTCACCGGGAACTGTAATGACCAAAGTATCGCCATCAACAATCACTTCGGTTCCGGATACGCCCATGCCGTTAACCCGGTTTTCCAGAATATTACGTGCCTGGTCTAACTGCTCCCTAGTTGGCTCAGCACCTTGAGGCACCAATGTCACCCGGGTACCGCCTTGCAGGTCAATACCTAGCTTCGGCGTTGCACTTCTATCACCAGTAAGGAAGATTAAGGCATAAATAACAACAATAATGATGGCGAACAAGGCAAGCGCCTGTTGAGGCCACTTCTCCCGGCTTGAACCGCCGCTTCGGGTTTTCGAAGCCAATGACATATCTCCTTGACTATATATGGGTAGGTTGCTGGCAAACACGACCAACCCGATAGGTTTTCGGGTGACTACACTACCGCTAAACTCGGTGCATTCTAAGTTGGTTGCACTTCCTCAGGCTCTTAAGACTGCAGTTCGGTTGTTTCACTTCATCTAAGCTGCCCAGACATCAGCTGTAGCACACAACGACACATGGTACGACAGAAACCCCCTCAAAGCGACCCAGCTTGCCAGAACTCACCGACAACGAGGGTGAAACTGCCGAGCGACTATCACGCCAGTTACTGATGAGGCTCGTCTTTTGTTCCTAGATCCTCTTCGGCTGACTCTAATTGGGCATCTGAACTTTGCTTCAAGGAAGGCTGCTTTTCTGCTTCTGTTTGAGTGAGATTACGAAGAATCGCAAACTTCTCCCATGTAGAGACCACGCCTTCGCTGGTTTCTAGATCCACGGTAGTCTCCGCGATCGCTGTCACTGTGGCATGTAGGCCTGCTGAGGTAACGACTTTGTCACCAATGACGAGGTTTTCCTGCACCAAGCGAATCGCGTCCATCTGACGGCGCTGCTTCCGTTGGATTAGGAAACTTGGAATGGTCACGACTACTAGAATCAAGACCAAAAGAATGATGGAATCCATAACCCTCCACTATTCCAGATACCCCACGGTTTTACGCAATGCACTAGCGAAAGCTACTGCCCCAAGCCGCGATTGAGCAGTTGTCCCCGACCACCATTATTTGCGAAAACGCCCGCTGTGTGCAGGCGTTTTCTTAATTAAAAAGGGTACCCATTGTTCCCGCGGGCGGTTCTAGGCCAAGATGATGCCACGCAGCGGCTGTGGCTACTCGCCCCCGACCTGTTCGGGTTATCATTCCAGCCCGTACCAAATAGGGTTCGCATACTTCTTCAATGGTTGCAGGTTCCTCGCCAACTGCAATAGCCAGCGTGGACACTCCTACTGGACCACCACCGTGGCCTTTGATCAACGCTGATAAAACGGCGCGGTCCAGCCGATCCAAACCCATCTCATCAACGTCGAACACTATTAAAGCTTCTCTGGCTGCCGTTAAATCAACATGACCATTGGAATTAACTTCCGCATAATCACGTACTCGGCGTAGCAGCCGGTTAGCAATACGAGGAGTACCCCTCGAACGCGAAGCAATCTCAATCGCCGCATCCCGGTCAATGGGCACCCCCATGATTGTGGCGGCACGGGTAACCACTTTGGTCAGATCATTAGTATCGTAAAACTCCATCTGTGCGGTAAAACCAAACCGGTCGCGCAATGGTCCAGTGAGCATTCCTGATCTAGTAGTCGCACCAACCAGCGTGAAAGGCGCTAGCTCCAAAGGAATAGACGTTGCACCAGGACCTTTTCCTACGATCACATCAATGCGAAAGTCCTCCATGGCCATGTACAACATTTCCTCCGCTGGCCGAGCCATGCGGTGAATCTCGTCGATAAACAGCACATCGCCTTCCATAAGATTAGACAGCATGGCTGCTAGATCCCCGGCGCGCTCTAGCGCAGGCCCAGAGGTCATCCGCAGGCTGGTTCCCATTTCATAAGCGATGATCATGGCCATGGTGGTCTTTCCTAGGCCGGGTGGGCCGGAAAGTAGCACGTGGTCTGGGGTCACTCCACGGTTTTTGGCGCCGGTGAGCACGAGGTTGAGTTGGTCGCGGACTTTGGGTTGTCCGATGAATTCGGTTAGGCTACGGGGCCTGAGGGTGGTTTCTAGGTCTTTTTCTTCTGGTAGGGCATGTGCGTTGATGGCGGTGTCTTCGCCGCGGGCAGCTTGGGTTGGCGATAGCGCTTGGTCGGGAAGGCGGAATTCCGTTTTCTCTACGTTCGCCATGTCGGTGCCTTTCGTTGTGGTTGGGTGGTGTTTTAACACCTACCAGAGTTTTTATTAAAGGGGAGTTATTTCTTCCCGAGTGTGCTTAAGGTGGCGCGTAGTACTTGGGCGGTATTCCAGTCAGGGTGTTCGCTCAATACCGCGACTAGTGCTGGTTCGGCTGTTTTCTCGGTAAAGCCTAGCCCAATGAGGGCTTCTAATACCTGGTCTGCTACTACGTTGGTGCTTAAGCTAGGCATGGTAGCGGGTTGATTGTGGTGGCTGGCGCTATCGAGGTAGCTGGCTACTTTGTCTTTGAGATCCACTACCATCCGTTCTGCCATGCGTTTTCCTACACCTGGTATTTTTTGTAGGGTTTTTGCTTCGCTATTGGCGATGGCTCTAGCGAGTTCGTTGCTGTCAAATACGGATTGGGCGGCGAGTGCTAGTTTGGGGCCGAGTCCTGAGACGGTTTGCAGCAGTGCGAACATTTCTCGGGCTTCGGTGCTGGTGAAGCCGTAGAGGGTTTGGGATTCTTCTCGGATGACATGACTGGTGAGCATGAATGCTTCTGTTCCGCGTGTCAGGGTGGCTAGGGTTTGTGGTGTTGCTAAGACTTGGTAGCCAACGCCGTTGCATTCCAGTACCGCAGATTGCAGGGCAATGTCGATCACGGTTCCTCTTAATGAGACAATCATTAACGTTGTTCCTTTCGCTTATCGACGCCTCAAACCAGGGCTGATCGTTGCGGTTTTGAGATATTCTCTGAGCTCTTCAGTAGTCATGTCACCAGGGGCTTTTGGTGCAGTTCGTCGTGAGTTGGCTGCCTGTTTTGCTTGCCCGAGAAGTCCGTGCATGCGTTTTGCTTGCGCGGCTGCTTGTTGGGCGGTTTGCTTTTGGGTTTGCAATAAGGGTGCTCGCCAGCAGTGGCATACAGCAAGCGCGAGTGCGTCGGCGGCGTCTGCGGGTTTTGGTGCTTCGGTTAACCCGAGGATCCGTGTGATCATGACGGTCATTTGTTTTTTGTCTGCCCGGCCATTTCCACTGATGGCTTTTTTTACTTCGCTGGGAGTGTACATGTGGACGTCGATGCCGCGTTGCGCCGCGGCCAGCATGAGCACTCCTACACCGTGGGCGGTGTTCATGACCGTGGAGACATTGCCGCGTTCGAAGATTCGCTCAATGGCGACTACGTCTGGTTGGTATTGGTCCATCCAGTCGTTGACGGCGTCGCTAAGCTCTAGCAGGCGGCGAGCCAGTTCGGCGTCGGGCGGGGTGCGTACTACTCCCACCGCGATGGGTACTACTGCTCGTCCTCGGCCTGCTTGGATAACAGATAGCCCACATCGCGTCAGTCCTGGGTCTATGCCCATGACCCGTAGCCCTTCTATGGACACCACTGACATTAGTTTTTTATCTCACCTTCGTGTGCTGTCTTTAAGAGCGGAACCGTCATTTTAGATTAGCACATAATTGCTAATTATTCGGCTTCTAGTTCAGCGAGTACTTCTGGGCTTAGGTCCATGTTGGTGTAGACATTTTGAACATCATCGGAGTCTTCGAGGGCGTCGATGAGTCGGAAGATTTTCTTTGCGTCGGCCACCGAGAGGGGGACTTCTACGGAAGCGCGGAAATCTTGTTCGGAATCGTCTACTTCAAAACCTGCGTCAGCTACGGCTTCTTTAATGGCTGGTAGGTCCGCGGGGGCTGAGACTATTTCAAAGCGATCTGCTACCTGGTTGACTTCTTCTGCGCCTGCATCAAGGACGGCTAGGAGGATATCGTCTTCGCTTAAGTCAGCTTTGGCTACGTAGGTAATGCCCTTGCGGCTAAATAGGTAGCTCACGGCTCCCGATTCGGCCATATTGCCACCGTTTTTGGTCATGGCGGTGCGCACTTCTGTGGCTGCACGGTTACGGTTATCCGTTAAGCATTCGATAAGTACTGCTACGCCGTTTGGCCCATAGCCTTCGTACATGATGGTTTGCCAATCGGCTCCACCGGCTTCTTCACCGGAGCCGCGTTTACGGGCTCGTTCAATATTGTCGTTGGGCACCGAGGCCTTTTTGGCCTTGCGGATCATATCATCAAGGGTGGGGTTGGCTGAAGGGTCGCCACCACCGGTGCGGGCTGCCACCTCAATGTTTTTAATCAGCTTGGCAAATTCTTTGCCGCGCTTGGCATCATTTGCTGCTTTTTTATGCTTAGTGGTTGCCCATTTGGAATGCCCTGCCATGTGTTGCCTTTCGCTTGTTTAAACTGGGTTTTATTAAAAGTGGTACGGCGAAGATTATACGACACCGTGAGCTTTAAGCTAGGCACCGCCACCTGTCATTATTGCTGTCCACTTTCAAGGTTTTTTAATGGTAGCGCCCGCTGCCCTGCTTTTAAATTACGGGTGAGGCCTTCTTGGGTGACAATAGCCACCAAATCCCCCTGGCGGTTAAACACTCTGCCATGGGTCAAGGCACGACCTGCGTGCGCCGATGGTGAAAGCTGGTCATACAATAACCATTCATCCGCACGGAATGGGCGCAGGAACCAAATCGCGTGATCTAAGGAAGCCATTTGCACCGGACGACCTTTATGCGGAACCAAGGCGGTATGTAATAACGTCATGTCAGACATGTAGGTCAAGGTGCACAAATGGAAGCTTTCCTCGTCAGGTAGCCGTTTTTTCGTTTTGAACCACACCAACTGCTGACCTTGCGTATAGGGGTTACGCTCATAGGAACCTGCGGGTACTTGCCGGATGTCCCATTCCGCCCATTCCTCTAGGAGAGCTCGAGAGCTGGGAGGTAATTCTTCATGGTTGACCTGAATGGTTTCCGGGTCTGGCACTGTGCGCATTTGATCGGAGTGTTCAATGCCGGTGTCGTCGCGCCGGTGAAACGAACACTGCATGCTAAAGATTTGTTGACCGTCTTGCACCGCTTGGATATGGCGGGATAGAAAGGACCGCCCGTCCCGAATCTGGTCAACCAGAAAAACAGTGTGTTTTGTGGCATCCCCCGGTCCGACAAAATATCCATGTAGCGAATGCAGGCCATAGCTCTTATCGACGGTCTCCAGTGCTGCTACTAAGGCTTGGGCAGCGACCTGTCCACCAAAAGTGCGAGTAAAACTGGAAGGAATGATCGGCCCGAAAAAAATATTATTGTCTATGCGATCGAGTTTGAGGATCTCGGTGATTTCTGGGTGCTGATTATTCATAAATGTTTCTAGCTAATCGACGAGTATGAACGCTACGTATGAACTCTGACATGAGTTATACCACTAAGGCTACCTGCTTAAGCTACATACGCTAAACGGCACACTAAGTATAGTGCCATGTGGAAATCAGAAATGACGTTTTCCCACAGACAAGATACTACTTAAGCCTCGTGCTACTAATAGAGCGCTGATTGCCCCTACCTTAGGGGTAAAGCAAGATCGCTAGAAACCTATGACAGCGACGGCTGGTCTGGCTAGTTCTTTTCAAAAAGCAGGCCTCCACCACTTGCCACCTGCCCAAAGTAGGTGTAGCGCTAGCCGGTGTGTTGTGGTGTTTCTTGATACCGATAACCATTGACGCCCCTTTCAGAGGCTAAGCTAATATGTCATGCACGCGCGTTATTGGGCTTTATGGTGTTTTACCCATCTTTTACTGGTGTTCCTACTTTACAGCAACAATACCCCTTACGGCGACGTTGATTACTATTTTGATAGTTTCAGCGAACCCGGCAACGGTGCGATGTCTGAATACCCAGTGGTAGGGCTGTGGCTGGCTCAATTAGTGTTCCTCGTTGCAGGCAGTTCTTTTAGCGTTTTCACCTATGCTTTCATCGCGTCCTGCTTCCTTATCGACGCGATTTTCTTCTGGGTTTTGCTTAAGGTGGGCAGCTTAAGCACCAATAAAAGTTATGTCAATACTGCAGCCTTGTTTTGGGCGTTTTTCTCCCCTGCTGTCGGCCATGTGGCGGTGCTTCGCCTTGACCTGCTCCCCGCACTTGCCGTGGGGGCTGCGGCCTTAGCCTTGCACAAATGGCCGCAGATTAGCGCGTTTTTCCTTGCCGGTGCAACCATGATGAAGCTATGGCCAGGCATCTTAATCACCGGGTTGGTCTCGGGCTGGCGCAACCGCATGACCTACCTTAATCTGGCCAGTTTTGCCGTGAGCATCATAGGTTTCGCCATTATTATCAGCATTGGCAACGGCGTGCAGCGGCTACTGAGTCCGCTGGGCTATCAGTCCGAGCGAGGGCTACAAATCGAATCCATAGCGGCAACCCCGTTTATGTTTCTTAGGGAACTGCCTGGCACCGATTACTCGGTGGAGTATGCGGCGTCGAAAAGCTATGAAATCTACGGCAGTGGTGTTGATACCGCTATTACCATCACATCAGTGCTGTTTATCGTCGTCTTTATCTTTGCTGCTGCCTGGGCGATCAGAGCATTTTTAACCAATACCTGGAACCCTGATCACATCCTCGTGCTGTGGTTGCTGTTAATCGTGCTGCTCATGGTCGCCAATAAGGTTTTTTCTCCGCAATACATGATGTGGTTGGGTCCACTTATGGCAGTTATCTTACTGCGCTACCCCACCAGCAATTGGGCGAAAACCATAGCTGCCTTGATCGCAGCTACCGCAATCATCGGCCAAGTGGTCTACCCCTATGCTTATGACTACATGCTGGATACCACGACTGGCAGCATGCTTCCTGTGCTTGCCTTAGTTCTGAGGAATGTGCTGGTGGTAGTACTTACCGGTGCTGTTGGGGTGTGGTTATTCCGCCTGCACAAAACCACACCAAGTCACGTGGAAGAATCCCGCAGCTAAAGAACAAGCTCAAAATATTCCGGCAACCGAGCAGTTCCACCTAAATGAAATAAGCGAACCATCGGCCGCACCCGTAACGCCCTAGTATCAGAAACAGCTTCGTTATAAAACCGGTGTGCTAGTTGCAACCGTGCTTCGGCATCGATAATCGCCGGTGGTAACTGCGGTAAATTATTAATCTCTTGGGACAAGCTGCGCTCGGCCTCGGCACGGGCAGCGAAGCTATCATATTCTAAAAAGATAGCTTCTGCGGCTGCTGCCACGGGTGCCAGATGCGGATACAACGCGGAAAAAACCGCAGCTCGTCTATCTAGTGCTGCTTGCAGCGATTGGCGTGCCGCATCCGTACGGATATGTAGCCGGTGCAGTCGTTGCGCGGTACCAGAAGCCCATGACAACACCACCGCAATGATGACGGCAACAATAATTGCCACTATGGTAGTTAGTCCCATTGTTCGACCGTAACCTTTGTCCCGTCTGCTACGGTCTCGTAAACCCGCAGTACATCCTCAGCCACCTGGTCCCAGTCATACAACTGAGCACGCTGCATACCTGCCTTCACCAACTCGGCGCGTTCGATGGGGTTATCAATAAGTTGAAGCAGCTTCGCTCTAAGATCGTGCGCGTCTTGATTACGAAACAACAACCCAGCTGGAGTAGGCGACTCCGCGTCACAAACCGCAGCAAATGCTTCAAGATCGCTAGCAACCACGGCGCACTGCGCCGCCATTGCTTCTACTAGGACAATGCCGAAGCTTTCCCCACCGGTATTAGGCGCGACATAAATATCTGCACGACCTAAAATAGCTCGTTTTTCTTCATCACTCACTCTACCTACGTACCGCACTCCTAGTTGAGGTCGCTGGGTTCCACCGCCTATCACTGTTACTAAGATGTCTCGGTCTATCCCAGCAACGGCAGAGAGCAAAATATCTAGACCTTTGCGTGGTTCATCCAGTCGACCCAAAAACACGATCTCCAGCGGACCGTCGTGCTGTTGGGCGCAACTGGCAAAAACCTTGGTGTCTACCCCATTAGGGATCAAAACCGGGTCGCCGCCTAATTGTTCCACTTGCCACCGTCTCGCCATTTCACTAACCGCAATTCCACCCCGGATCTTCTCCAATCGAGGTCGCAACAGCGGCAACGCCAGCTTTAAAAGTTTAGAGCCCGCAGAAGAAGCGTGATAGGTAGCCACAATGGGACCTTCCGCTACCATCAAGGTGGCAAGCGAGAAACTCGGCGAATTTGGCTCATGGATGTGGACGATGTCGAAGTTGCCGCGAGTAATAAAATCCCGAATCTTGGCAAAGGTTCTAGGGCCAAAAGATAGCCGGGCAACCGAGCCATTATATTTAATCGGAATACTGCTACCGCCGGGTATCACGAAATCAGGAACATCAGTGTTTTTTGAACACGGCCCGATAACCTGCACTTCGTGACCGAGTTCTTGCAGTTTCTGCGCCAGATCAAGAATATGTGCCTGTACTCCGCCTGGTTCGTCAAAGGAATAAGGGCACACGAATCCAATCCGCACTTCTGATTGTTCCTTTCCTTATCCGCTTTACTAACAATCGTCGGTTGGAAACAGTCTAACCCGCAGCCCAGCTATAGCAAGATACCACCAGCCTAAGTTATTCTTTTCTGCTTCCGATCGGCCAACCAAAACGGTTGTAATACATGCCAATCAACAGGGTGCACACGAATATTTTCCTCCATCAGTGCCGCCATTTTTTGCACAGTTTCCGCTACCCCTTGCACCGGTAGATGCGGAGAAATGTGTAACCCCCAGGAAGGATCATCAATTGTTCCTTCAAACCAGCAGTGGACAACGTGGAGATTTGCCCCGGTTTCTTCCGCAAGTCGAATTGCTCCGGTGGGCATCGTGGTTTTTTCTCCGAAAAACTCCACTTCCACCCCGGTACCTTTAATATCACGATCACCAAGTAAGCACACCGTCCCACCGGCTTCTAGCACCTGCTTCAGCTGGTGCATTGCCGGTGGCTGCCCCGGTATGGCCACGTGAGAGATCACATTAAAACCCAATTGCTTTCGAAAAGCGACAAACGCATCATAGAGCTCGACTGGTTTCAACCGTTCCGCAACAGTAGAAAAGGTGCCAAAGGTGTGTGCGAAATACATCCCCGCCATATCCCAGTTGCCGCTGTGGGTAGCCACCAGCACTGTGCCTCGGTCACTGTTCACTGACGAAACCAAATGTTCTTTCCCTATGACTCCGCGATCAATTCGCGCTATCAAATCCGGGTCGCCGACCAATTGTGGTAATCGAAAAGCTTCCAGCCAGTAGCGGGCATAGGAACGCATGGAGTTTCGTACCAATAGCGCGGTAACCTGGTCTTTACCCACTACCCGAGAGAGGTTACGACGCAGCTGCTCCATGCCTTTACCGTTGTCGCTTATCCAGTCGGCCCCAGTGAGAAACAACCACGCCGCCCACCTATACGGTAGGTAACGCACCAGCCGCCATGCTAAAAAATATCCTTGGGCGACTAATTTTTGCTTATTCAACTGCGGTTTTTGCCACTTTGTTGCTGTCCGTTCGATGCCGCTGCGCACCTTTTTTAGGCTCAAGGGTACTCCTTAGCTCCCGCAGGTGCTTTAATGGCTTCTTCGGCCTGCTCAGATTGCGCAGCCATGTAGAGGCGCTGCACCACGGTGTAGACACTGCCTAGTGCCAGAATCACTACCGCACCGTCAATGACCCACGGCACTCCGAGACCGGCAAGACCAATGCCCAGCACACCAATGATCAAGCGTTCGGCTCGTTCAATCAGCCCGCCGGTGATTTCGATCCCCGAAGCCTCGCTTCTCGCCTTGATATAAGAAATCACCTGCGAAGAGACAATAACGACAAAACTAGCCACAACAACTGCCGGATGTGCGTGGTAAGTGAAAATCAGCCACCAAGTGATTGCCCCAAACAGGGCACCGTCGGTAATGCGATCACACGTAGCATCAAGGATCGCGCCAAATTTTGTACCCCTACCCCGCATCCTAGCCATCGTGCCATCAACCAAGTCAAAAGCCGCAAAAACAGCAGTCAAAATAGCCGCAGCAACCAAATGGCCGGTAGGAATCAAAATAACCGCGGCGCTAGTGGTACACAGAGCACCTACTACCGTGACCGTGTTGGGGCTCAAGCCCAACCGGGTAAGTGCCCTAGCCACCGGCTCAATAATGACCGACATCGGCTTTCTACCCCGAACACTAAGCATGAGCCACTCCCGGAAAATCAGGTTCCAGTGCAGCCAAGTCCGCCCACGCGCCAGCCAACAGGCTTCTGGTGTCACGTAACAGCTGCGGCAACACTTTGGTTCCGCCTAACACCGTCATGAAATTCGAATCACCATTCCACCTAGGCACAATATGCAGATGCAAATGCTCCCCTACCGAGCCGCCTGCCGCACGGCCTAAATTAAAACCAACATTGCAGGCGTCTGGTTGCGAAACCTTCTTCAACACCCGCACGGCTGCCTGTGCAAAAGCCATGAGCTCCGTGGACTCAGCGAAACTAAGATTTTCCAAATCGGGTTCTTCCCGATACGGAACCACCATCATGTGACCGGAATTATACGGGTACAAGTTCAACACGCAATACACCAGTTGGCCTCGGGCAACGATAAGCCCATCCTCGTCGCTCAGCGTCGGAATCTCTAAAAACGGATTAGGGCGTCGCCTAGCGTGCCCAGCGCCGATTTGTGACGCCTTTTGGGGCTGAGACCCTATCGATGCGTTGGCAGGTTGATGTGGCTGATCAGCAGCTACTACTGATGGCGTTGTGGTCTTATCATCCCCATCAGTCGGTATCGAGCTGCTACGGTGGGCCCCTTTTTGAACAATGTAATTCATTCGATAGGGGGCCCACAATCGCTCAAGGCGATCCGTGTCTCCGACTCCGCAATCGACGAAGTCCTGCGGTTCGGCCACTGCGTATCTCCCTTCACAATTGGTTTTTACTTGACGTGCTTTTACAAACGCAGGCACCACCTAGGTGGTTAAGTACTTCCTCTTAACTCTACTGGGAACTGACACAACCGTGAAGATTTCGCTACACAAACGACCTAAGCCACTGCTTTTCAGGACACCAGCCAGCTGATCTTAAACAGATCCCTGACTTTCTAAAAACTCCGCCACCGTGTCTTTTGTCGGTTGGGAGTTATTCCGATCAGCTACCCACGACGTAATCAGGTCCACAGCTTGTGCTACTGGTACGCCATTGACCTGGGACCCGTCCAAGAACCGGAAACTCACCGCTTCTGCTTCTACGTCCCTTGCGCCAGCCAGCACCATGAACGGAACTTTGGCTTGGGTGTGATTACGAATCTTCTTTTGCATCCGATCATCAGAGGTATCTACCTCAGCCCGGATACCCCGAGCCCGCAGCTGCTGCGCCACCTGATCTAAGTGGGCACTGAAAGTATCTGCAACCGGAATTCCCACCACTTGCTGCGGAGCCAGCCATGCGGGAAATGCCCCAGCATAATGCTCCAGCAACACACCAAAAAATCGTTCAATGGAACCAAATAGCGCACGGTGAATCATGATGGGCCGCTTCTTGGTGCCATCTGAGGCGGTGTATTCCAAATTGAATCGCTCTGGCAGATTAAAATCTAGCTGAACCGTGGACATCTGCCAGGTACGGCCAATCGCGTCTCGCGCTTGAACCGAAATCTTCGGCCCATAAAACGCGGCCCCGCCGGGATCTGGGACTAACTCCAACCCCGAGGCACTAGCCACTCGTTGCAAGATTTCAGTGGATCGCTGCCAAATCTCATCAGAGCCAACAAATTTTTCGGGATCTTTGGTGGATAGTTCCAAATAGAAATCATCCAAGCCGTAGTCTTTCAACAGCGATAGCACGAACTCAAGAACCCTGGTTAGCTCTTCTTCCAACTGATCCTCGGTGCAGTAGATATGCGCATCATCTTGCGTGAATCCCCTAGCCCTCGTTAAGCCATGGATCACTCCGGATTTTTCGTAGCGATAAACCGTGCCAAATTCAAACAACCGCAGCGGCAACTCCCGGTACGACCTGCCCCTTGAATCGAAAATCAGATTATGCATGGGGCAATTCATCGGCTTGGCATAATAATCCTGCGGAGGCTTAATGCACTTGCCATCCTCATCGTATTCACCATCAAGCTGCATCGGTGGGAACATGCCATCAGCATAAAAATCCAAGTGACCGGACTTTTCAAAGAGCTCGCCTTTGGTCAAGTGCGGAGTATTGACAAACTGATACCCTGCCTCTAAATGGCGCCGCTTGGAATGCTCCTCCATTTCCAACCGAATAATTCCGCCATTGGGGTGGAACACCGGAAAACCAGAACCAATCTCATCTGGGAAACTGAACAGATCCAGTTCAGCACCCAACCGACGGTGGTCACGCTTCTCCGCTTCAGCTAGCAGCGTCTGGTACTCCTCTAAAGCTTCTATCGATTCCCACGCCGTACCATAGACTCGTTGTAAACCAGCATTTTTCTGGTCACCACGCCAGTAAGCAGCCGACGATCGGGTCAGCGAGAAAGCGGGAATGTATTTGGTGGTGGGCACATGTGGGCCACGGCAAAGGTCATACCATGCCACTTCACCGGTGCGGGGGTTGAGATTGTAATAACCCGTCAACTCCCCTGCGCCAACCTCGGTAGCTTCATCAGAATTGGGATCAACGGATCCTTTATCTTCGATCAGCTCCAGTTTATAAGGCTCATCCTTGAGGGCAGTTGCTGCTTCTGCTTGATCCTTGTAGACCCGGCGCTCGAATTTCTGCCCTTCTTTAATGATCTTCTTCATCCGCTTTTCAATGCGCTGCAGATCCTCTGGGGTAAAGGGCTGCTCCACATCAAAATCATAGTAAAAACCATTTTCAATGGCAGGTCCAATGCCAAGCTTGGTGCCGGGGAATTCCAGCTGAACAGCTTGAGCCAGAACGTGCGTGCAGGAATGGCGAATGACCGCGCGCCCTTCCTCAGTATTGGCGGGAACGGGCGTGACTTCGGTGTCCACCTCTGGGACAAACGACAAGTCTTTCAGATTTCCATCTGTGTCCTTGACGCACACAATCGCTTCAGACCCCTTGTTCGGTAGGCCTAATTCCCGCATTGCCGCTCCCACAGCCGTACCTGCTGGCACCGCAAAAGCAGAATGAGGATTGACTTTGGCATCGGTCAACTGTGCCATAAAAATGCGCTCCTTACTGCGCTCAGGCACCTCCCGTCATACCTGGACGACAGGTGCAATCTTGGTGGAGGAAGTCCGTCACGATGGGTACCATCAGCACCACTAGCTATGCACAGCAGCCAAATGATTACCCGATAATCCAACCAGACTCCATAACCTACGATTTAGCACAATAAATACTAACGAAGGTCGGGATAATATCCTACCTGGCTTAGTTAAGATTCCAGAAGTGAGGCACCCCAATAAGAATCGCGGGTGGTTCCGGATTCATCCGTTCCCGGCGGAATCACAAACACTGCAGACCCAATATGAGTAATCCAGGTGTTCAAGTGGTCGCCGTCGTTAAGCCGCTGCTGAATAGCAACAAACTGTTTTAAAGGGTTTTGCTGGAAGCAGACGAAAATCAGCCCAGAATTAGAAATTAATTCCGATCCCGCTTCTGGGGCTTCATTGTAATTGTAAGCCCGCCGCCGGATTCGTTGCTGTGGGATATCTTGGGGTGGCGCAGCGAGAGCCATATGGCTGTTAGGGTCAATCACAGGCAAGCCAAGATCATCAGTGGCATTAAAATCCGCAGTATCAAACTCATTGGTTCCAGTCAGCGGCGCACCAGAATCCAAGTAACGTCCCATGGCATTTTCCCGCGACTTCCGGTCTAATGCTTCCCACGTATCTAGGTTCATCTGCACTCGGCGCACCACCATCGCGGTACCACCAGTTGCCCATGCTGGCGCATCGGAACCAGACTGAATCCACACGTAATCCGAATACTCTTCTTCGGTGGTGGGATTAATGGTTCCGTCCTTTTGCCCAAACAAGTTACGTGGCGTTGCACCTTTAGCAAGGGATCCCGCCGCGCTCAAAAAACCTTGTTGGAACCAACGGGTCTGCACATAATCGATTCCCGCGCGGGTCATGTGACGAGTGGCAAAAGCCAACATCACTGGATCGTCACAGCAAATCTGCAACACTAGATCCGCCTCCGCCCAAGCATCCTGTAGTTTATCTTTAGAAAACTTAGGCAACGGACCTAGCCACTTAGGTCGCTGATCAGGCAATCCGACAATATCAAAGAACCGCCGACCAAAACCACAGGTAATAGTTAAATTAGCCGGAACTTGAGCCAACTCCGGCTCTAGGCTGCCTACGGGATTTTTCCCTTGGGTCAACCGCCGCGCATCATCGGTCCATAGTCTGAGCAGACGCTGCACACCTGCCCGATTGACACCAGCACGCAGATTAAAAGCCACCATGTTCAGATACGCTTGTCCCGGGGTAGCAATGCCAGCTTGATGTTCCCCATCAAAAGCCACGCGACTATCCGCTAAAAATGCATTCTCGCTACTGGAGCTGTCAGTCGTTGTAGCCTTGGCAGACGACGATCCAGCTGGCTGAGCGCAGGAAGCGGAAGCCGCAGCAGCCGTCACAGCGGTAGCGCTGAGCATAAACACACGCCGACTGAGGCCACCTTGGGAACCAGTTATTTGATTCGAATCATGGTGACTGTCCTGCGGCATGAATTATTCATCTCCTAAAAAATATCCTCACCACCTAACCCGAGATGCTGCTTAAGCCCGATGCCAGCAGCAGGATTCAGCGGTGAGGACACTGCAATCAAGCTTACTTGCCAGACTTCTTCCCATCGGGAGCGGTGGTGTCTACTTTGACGTCTTTAAGTTCGATCGTCTTTCCACCCTTGACATTAACAGTGATGGAGATCTTGTCCCCAGCCTTGATTGGCTTTTTCACTCCGACCAACATGAAGTAATCGCCGCCTGGCTTGAGGGTATAGGTCCCACCTGCGGGAATGGTGATGCTGTCTTTCTTCTGCTGCATTTTTCCATCCACCACGTGGTGAATCTCATACTTAGCAGCATCCACATTGGCCTTGAATCCGGTGATAATTACTGGCTTGCCGGTGTTATTGACCAACGTTCCGAAAATGGCTGTCTGGTCTGATTTATCACCAGTTGCCTTGACATAGACGTCATCCAATGAGATTGCAGCTGCGGCATCTTTACGAGAATCTTTAGCCGCAGTCCCATCAGCAGATTTCTGGTCCTTGGAACCGTGCGAATCGCCTTTAGCCGTCATGGAGTCATCTGACTTGTCCTTATCAGAGGAAGCAGCATCAGCGTCTTTAGCGGATTTATCCTTATCGGCGT
>CAUQSW010000046.1:0-24504 GCA_963520895.1 uncultured Corynebacterium sp.
CCAAACAACAAAAAACAACAAAACGGCCCCCACAACACCAGTGGGGGCCGCTTTTGACAAGCAAAAACACAGAAGGAAATCATGCCTAAAACTAAGTATCTTGTAGTGGCATCTACTCTAGCGATTTTTGTTTCTGTAATCTGTGCCCCACAGGCTTCCGCACAAGGTCCTTTTAACAATTACAGCCCCGAGACGATGATCGGCGCTATTATTGGAATAATTGGATCGCTTGCGGCCGGTTACCTCTTCCTGGGGATCATGATTAATTTAATCACCGGTGAGAATGTTGATTGGCCGGGCGTTCCTCGTTTCTAATCGACCTGCCGACCTTTAGCCTTTCGATTAGCGAAAGGCATTTTTTAACATATGACTACTCAACTTGCTGCCCGTGCTGATAACTTGGTTAAAACCTACGGCTCTGGCGAGAACAGTGTTCGTGCTCTTGATGGCGTCACCATCGGTTTCGAACGACAAAAATTCACAGCCATCATGGGACCTTCCGGTTCCGGCAAATCCACTCTCATGCACTGTATGGCCGGCCTAGACGGCATTACTGCCGGCGCGACCTACATCGGAGACACCAACCTTGCGAGCCTAGGGGACAAGGCGCTGACCAATTTGCGACGGGATCGCTTGGGCTTCATATTTCAGAGCTTTAATTTGGTACCGACGTTGACTGCGGCTGAGAATATCACGTTACCGATGGATGTTGGCGGTAAAAGCGTCGATAAGCAATGGTTCGAAGAAGTCACGACTCGACTGGGGCTGACCCAACGGCTTAACCACCGCCCAGCGGAGCTGTCGGGTGGGCAGCAACAGCGTGTAGCGTGTGCTAGAGCGTTGGTGGCGCGGCCGGAACTGATCTTTGGCGATGAGCCTACGGGAAACCTTGATTCGAACGCGTCCACGGAAGTTCTGGGGATTTTACGAGCAGCGGTTGATGCTTTTTCACAGACGGTGGTCATTGTTACCCACGATCCGAGTGCAGCGGCTTATGCAGATCGGGTGATTTTCTTGGCTGATGGCCATATTGTTGATGAACTGAACAACCCGACTGTGGAAGCTATTTTCCAAGTGATGCGTTCCTTGGAGCGTCGCTGATGTTTAAAATAAGTATGCGCTCGTTAACCGCGCATAAGCTTCGTTTGGCACTAAGCATGCTGGCAGTGCTGCTAGGAACAGCGTTCATTTCTGCTTCCATGATGTTCACCGCGTCGCTCAATTCGGTTTTCGATTCAGCGCTGGAAGACGCACTCGCCAATGTTGATGCCTTCGGGCCGCGGGTAACCCCGGAACGCTTGGTGGAGTTGCGGGAGAATCCGGATCTCGCCAAGGTTGCCTTGCAACAAAACCGCAGTGTGGTGGTGGCCAATTCCGACCGCAAGCCGTACCAAACCGGAAGCGGCACCTCGCAGGTGGTCCCTTGGTACGATTCCCAGAACGCTGTTGGCTATGGGAACACCCTCACTGACGGCAACCTTCCCGCGGAGGGCGAGGTGCTTGTCAGTGAATCTGGCAAGAAATACGGCATAACACTTGGCGACCAACTATTGGTAGTTGACTCGGCAGGCCAAAAAGAGTTTGAGGTTTCGGGGTTTTATAGTTCGGATTCCAAAGCCAAGAACCTAAGCCCCAGTATTGAACTCGGGTTGCCTGAAGCCGAATACCTTGCCAATTACGGAGAGGTGTTTTATTCAGTTGCTGTCAATGGTACGGAGCTGCACAATGATGAGTTAACCGCCAAACTGAAAGAAACCTATCCAGATGTTGGGTTCCAATCGGCGGCCGAAATGGCCGCAACCCTTACGGATCAGATCGGCAAAGCCCTAGACTTTATTAACTATTTCTTGGTGGCATTTGGACTGATAGCGCTGTTGGTCGCGACTTTCCTTATTGCCAATACTTTCGCCATGCTCGTTGCGCAGCGCATGCGGGAATTCGCCCTATTACGAGCCATTGGGTTGTCGCAACGGCAGCTAACCACATCCGTGGTTGCCGAGGCGGTGGCCGTCGGTTTGATTGGTTCCGTGGTGGGGGTCTTCGCCGGTGCTGGCCTGGTGCAAATTATTCAAGCCATCATGGGGCGGTTGGGGATGGCGATTCCCTCCTCGCTAGATTTAACCGTGCAAAATGTGCTCACGCCACTGGTATTAGGAACAGCCGTGACCATCATAAGTGCTTGGGCGCCAGCAAGACGCGCAGGCCGAGTGCACCCAGTAGAGGCCATGCGCAGCACGGAAACCGCTACGGAGTCCTCATTGAAACTACGCACCATTATCGCCGTTGTAATCCTGCTGATCGGTGCGGGTTTATGTACCTGGGCGGTGCTTATGGGAGGCGAAACCAAGCCGCGCGCTATAGCGGTTGGTTTTGGTGCGGTGTTCGTATTCCTGGGGGTGTTCTTAGCGGCACCTGCGCTATCAATCCCCGTAATTAGCGTGCTGAGCATTAAACGAGGGCTGGGCAAGCTGGCAGCGACAAACTCTAGGCGCAACCCTAAACGAACAGCGACCACTGCCTTCGCATTAACCCTAGGTATTGCCCTAGTGGCTGCGATCAGCATGTTGTCTTCTTCTATGCAAAGTTCCATTAAGGACCTAGTAACGAAAGAAATCACCGCGAATTACGTTTTGCGCGGCCCACAAGACAACAGCTTTCCGATCCCAGTAGAAGCCCAGGACAAAGTGCGGGAGCTGCCAGGCGTTAACCGCACGGTTCCGATTTCTTTTGCTGAGATCACGCTCGGTAATTCCCCCAACAACGCGCCCCCAATCTATGGTGGGAATGTTTCGTATTTGGTTGGTGGCGACATCACGGGCCTAATGGATATTGGGGAAGTAACCGGTTCGCTGGATCTTTCCGAACCCGGCGTCTTCGTCGCCTCTAAACGCTACGCGGAAGAGGAGGGCTGGCAGATCGGCGATACGGTCCCAGTCATAGAAAAAGGCCAAAAGCTTGCCGATGCCAAACTAATAGGCACTTACGAAGGCAGCCGCATTCTGGGCGATTTGATTGTTTCTGATAAAACAGTGGTGCTGGACCCAGACAACACTCGTTGGATAATGGTCGAAGGTAATATCCCCCAGGAGGAACTAACCAAGGCAGTGGAAGACTACTTGGTTATCCGAGTACAGACCGCCGCTGAATATGCCGGCGAACAGGTCTCCATGATCGACCAGATGCTGTATATTCTTTACGCATTGTTGGGTTTGAGCGTGATAGTAGCCGTATTGGGTATTGTTAACACCTTGGCGCTTAACGTGATCGAACGTCGTCAAGAGATTGGCATGCTGCGCGCAGTCGGCATGCAACGCGGCCAAGTCCGCCGCTTGATCACCATTGAAAGCGTGCAGATCGCTCTGTTTGGCGCGGTATTAGGCATTGTCGTGGGCATCAGTTTGGGTTGGGCCTTCTTAAAGGTGCTCTCTGGCGAAGGCTTGGAAACCATCAGCATTCCGTACCCGTTAATAGGCGGGCTATTTGTGGCCTCCGGTTTCGTGGGCGTATTTGCTGCGTTGTGGCCCGCGAGCAGAGCAGCAAAAACCCCACCACTGGAAGCCATCAGGCGCTAGCTTTTCGACGCCCTTTTGTTGCGGCATGCTGATGGGACTGAAACGCCTCGGTTGTGGTTAGTAGTTCAGCACTTAGTTGCTGCTACGGTCTGCACCCCGCGCTAAACGCAACCGAGAGCTGTCATGATGGCTGCGAAGATGCAGTCGGGGCATGGTAATTGGACTGTACTGCCACAAGATCTCTGGTGAACGGGCCTATGGGGTGCATAGGTGGTGGCTGTGATCATTGCAGTCCAGCTGCAGGGTGAGTTCGGTGCCGTATTATCAGTGATATTTTCTGAAAGGAAAACAGGTGCCGTTAGTGTCTATTTTATTAGTATATAGTTAGTGTAATAACACCTCCCAGTACAGTAGCCAGAAGATATGTACCTGCTGGTACATATCGGCGTTCTTTTATTAGTTCTGCTATTTCTCCAGCCAAGGTGGACCAAGTAGAAAGTGCTCCAGCAACACCGACCCCAACTGCTAATTGCCATTCTGGGTTTCGTATCGATACCCCTAGACACGCGCATGCTAGCATGTTGGCTATCCAGGTTCCCCATAAAGCTGGTAGGAACCGCCCCAACAGGTAGCGGCCTAATCCGCCCAGCATGCCGCCAATAAAGACTGCTATCATTGCAAAACCCACGTTTTAAGGAGGTCACCTAAAAACCAGGATCCTACACAAACTACTATGCTTATTGCTCCACTGATCACCGAATCAGTGGCAAGTATGAATGCAGAGAAGCTGGTAAAACCACCGAGGAATCCGGTGCCCAAAAAGGGTTTCCAACTTGGTGGGACAAAGACGATGAAGAAACATCCCAGTGCATTGGCAGCTAGTAGCGACAGGGTGGCTATATCGATCCAAGCATGGCGGGTCATTGCACCTAGGCCAGCCCAAAATGCCACCAATAATGCGGTACGGGTTTGGGTGAGCATAACCGCAAAGTTTTAAGACTGGGTGGCTTCGTAGAAGAAATAGACAGTGTTAAACAAAATCCACGTCATGATTAAAGCGTAAGAGGCGATTGCTAGTTTTTCTACGGCATCAATTTCGGCCATGTATCCGTAGAGCACGACCCCAGAGAAGGCCGCTATAAAAAACATAAGCGCAAAGAAGAACCCAGCTAGTAGGTTCTTATCTCGGCTTTCAAATCGCATCATTACCACCTTGGAGAAGCCCGCAATAACTTATTCTTTGATTCTTCCAGATTTTTCCCCAACTGGCATCTGGCTAATTTTTCCTGGCAAAACGCATAAAATTTGTGATGTTAGCGGCGAATAGCTGCACGCGGGCAATAAAACGTTCATGATGGAAGGTAGTTGTTTCTATCTCTTTGCAAGGAGTTTGACTATGGCGCATGAGCGCGCGGGCCAAGTGGCCCTTCCCGAAGACCTGATTGACATTGCGGAATTGGTCACCGCTTATTACACCCGCACCCCTGACGTGGATAATCCTGATCAGCAAGTTGCTTTTGGTACCTCTGGGCACCGGGGGTCTTCGTTGGACAGTGCATTCAACGAAGCACATATTTTCGCCACTACTCAAGCGATTGTGGATTACCGCACCGCCAATGGCATCACTGGCCCGGTGTTTATCGGCCGTGACCCTCATGCGTTGAGTGAACCCGCCATGATTTCAGCCCTGGAGGTGTTGCTGACCAACGGTGTCGAAGTGCTTGTTGATGACCGGGGTCGCTACACCCCAACCCCCGCGGTTTCCCATGCAATTTTGGCGTATAACGCTAAAGGCGGGCGTCCGCAAGCTGATGGTATTGTGATTACACCTTCGCATAATCCTCCTCGTGACGGCGGTTTTAAGTACAACCCGCCTAATGGTGGCCCTGCGGATACTGATGCGACGGACTGGATCGCCAAGCGGGCCAATGATTTGTTGCGCGGTGAGCTGAAAGATGTGAAGCGGGTTAGTGTTTCCGGTGTGCTTGATCCTCGCACCACCAAATACAACTACCTGGACACCTACGTTGCGGATCTGCCGAATGTGATTGACCTTGCGGTAATTAAGAACTCTGGGTTGTCCATTGGTGCTGATCCTATGGGTGGCGCTTCGGTGGATTACTGGGGAGCGATTGCTGAGGCGCATGGGCTGAATCTCACCGTAGTCAACCCCCTGGTGGACGCGACGTGGCGGTTCATGACCTTGGACACCGATGGCAAGATTCGTATGGACTGCTCTAGCCCCAATTCGATGGCTTCACTGGTGCACAACCGAGACAAATACGACATCGCTACCGGCAATGACGCGGATGCCGACCGGCACGGGATCGTCACACCAGACGCTGGCCTGATGAACCCCAACCACTACCTGGCTGTCGCCATCGACTACCTTTTTGCCAACCGACCCGGCTGGGGCACGGACGCAGTAGGCAAGACCTTGGTTTCTTCCTCCATGATCGATCGCGTAGTGGAAAACCTGGGTAAGAAGCTTGTGGAAGTCCCCGTAGGCTTTAAGTGGTTCGTTCCCGGGCTTATCGACGGCTCCATCGGCTTCGGCGGTGAAGAGTCCGCAGGGGCATCCTTCCTGCGTCACAACGGCACGGTCTGGTCTACCGACAAGGACGGTCTGATCCTCGACCTGTTGGCTGCGGAGATCACGGCTAAGACAGGAAAAACTCCTTCTCAGCGCTATGCGGAATTGGAGGCACAGTTTGGTTCGCCAGCTTATGCTCGTACTGATGCGGATGCTAACCGGGAGCAAAAGGCGATCCTGAAGGCGTTGTCACCGGAACAGGTCACGGCTACGGAGCTTGCGGGTGAGCCGATCGTCGCAAAGCTGACTTCGGCACCTGGCAACGGGGCTGCCTTGGGTGGTTTGAAAGTGACCACCGAATCGGCGTGGTTTGCGGCGCGGCCGTCCGGAACCGAGGATAAATATAAGATTTATGCCGAATCCTTTAAGGGATCAGAACACCTTGCTGAGGTGCAAAAAGCTGCCCAGGCCCTAGTTTCCACGGTTCTTGAATCTTAAGTTGTAAATAAAAAATCCCCCCTTTAGGTTAACCTAGGGGGGATTTTGTGTTTTACATCACCTTCGGGGGTGTTAATGGCTGGAGTCACAGTAAGGACATAATATGGGTTCTATTGCGGTATTGAATCACTTTGGAGGAACGCATGGTTTCTATAATCATTGCAACACACGGGGAATCCGCTCCCGCATTGTTAGACTCCACCACCATGATTTTGGGTGATGTGGAGAATGTTCATACCGTGACATTCTTGCCTGGCCAGGGACCTGATGATCTCATTGAGTCCTATCAAAAAGCCGTAGGGGATGCCACGGATGTACTGCTACTAGTCGATCTTTTCGGCGGAAGCCCCTATAACGCTGGCGCTCGGTTTGTTGCTGAACGTGACGGCGCCGATGTTGTAGCTGGGGTGAATATTCCCATGCTCATGGAAGTATTGGAAGGCGCGCGGCGGCCCAACGCCACAGTAGAAAAACTGGCGAAGAAGGCGTTGAAGGCTGGTGGCGCGGGAGTGCGGGCGTTTAAAGCAAAAGCAGCACCACCCAAGAAGAAGGCCGAAGCTGAGGCGGATAAGCCCGCAGCAGCGGCGGAGCCAACCGGGGAAATTGATCCTAATTTCCCCAAGGATCCCGATGCGACCATGGACGTGAAATTCCTGCGCATTGATTCTAGGTTGATTCACGGCCAGGTGGCTGGTTCGTGGGTGAATCATGTTGGTCCCGATACCTTGATTGCCGCTTCGGATGCTGCAGCTAAAGACGAGCTACGCAAAACTCTGCTTTTGCAGGTAGGCCCGGCTTCAGCACGAACGAATGTGCTGGATATAGCCAAAACTGTGCGTGTGTATTACAACCCTGACTACAAGGGAATGCGCACCATGATCGTGGTGGAAACCCCCATGGATGCGCTGGCTTTGATTGAAGCTGGGGTGAAAGTCGATGAAGTCAACGTTGGCGGTGTGACCTTCAAAGAGGGAATGACGCTGATTACTGAGGCTGTTTCGGTCAATGATGAGCACATCGCAGCGTATAAGGCCCTTGATGATCTAGGAGTAAAAATGACCTTACAACAGGTACCTAATAGCTCCAGAACTGACATGATGTCCAAGCTCAAGGAGAAAGGACTGCTTTCATGAGTGGCATCACTTTAATTCTGGTTTTCCTTGTCGCGCTCGTGGCCGGTATGGCCTCGGTTTTGGATGAGCGACAATTCCACCGCCCACTGGTAGCTTGTACGCTGATGGGCTTGGTGATGGGTGATCTTAAAACCGGCATCATTCTAGGCGGAAGTCTAGAACTTATTGCCTTGGGTTGGATGAATGTCGGTGCCGCTATGGCCCCCGACTCAGCTTTTGCCTCAACGGTGGCTACCGTGGTGGTCATTGGCAGTAACCAAAGCATCGAAACGGGTATCGCTATTGCAATTCCGTTGGCTGCTGCTGGTCAGGTCTTTACCATTTTCGTGCGGACTATTGCCGTCTTCTTCCAGCATCAAGCAGATAAATTCGCTAAAGATGCGAATTTCAGAGGCATCGAGCTCATGCACTTTTCAGCGCTCATGCTGCAAGGTTTAAGGGTGGCAATTCCTACCGTCGCGGTGGCAGCTGCTGCGGGAACCGATGTGGTGGAAAGTTGGCTGGAAGCCATTCCGGAAGTGGTTTCCGTTGGCTTGCAGGTAGCCGGTGGCTTCATTGTAGTTGTCGGTTACGCCATGGTGATTAACATGATGAAAGCAAAAGCCCTGATGCCGTTCTTCTTCCTCGGATTTATCATGGCAACCTTCATCCCCGACATCAACCTCGTTGGTTTGGGTATCATGGGTGCTTGCTTGGCTGTGATTTATGTCCAGCTCAACCCACGTTTCCACGATGCTATCCAAGCCCCAGCGGCAGTCACCGCCCGCACTGGTCCCAACTACGATAACGAGCTTGAATAAGGAGGGTTAAGGATCATGACTGATAAGAATGAAACTGTAACGAACGTCCCGGATCTGACTAAACGGGATTTCATTGAAACCTATTTACGCTCCACCTTCATGTTGGGCTCGTTCAACTTCGAACGTATGCAGGCCATTGGTGTGTGCGTGACTATGATGCCCGCAATTAAGCGGTTCTACTCTAAAAAAGAAGACCAGGCTGCAGCGCTGGCTCGGCACTTGGAGTTCTACAACACACATCCGTGGATTTCCTCACCGATCTTCGGCGTGACTGCTGCCATGGAGCGGCAAAAAGCCGCAGGCGAACCGATTTCCGACGCCGACATCACCAACGTCAAAGTTGGTTTGATGGGTCCACTGGCCGGTGTGGGTGACCCGCTGTTTTGGGGTACGGCACGTCCAGTGCTGGCAGCGCTGGGTGCTTCGCTGGCGCTTAATGGCAATATCCTAGGCCCCTTCCTGTTCTTCTTTGGCTTAAGCATTATCCGTATGGCCACGAGGTGGTACGGCTACAGGCTGGGCTATGAAAAAGGCGTTGAGATCGTTTCCGACGTCAAAGGTAATACCCTCCAGCGGCTCACCCAGATAGCATCCATCATGGGTCTGTTTGTCATGGGTTCGTTGGTGAGTAAGTGGACCAATATTAACGTGCCGTTGGTGATGTCGTCTTATACCGATCAAAACGGAAAAGAAGTTATTACCACCGTACAAGACACACTGGACACCTTGCTGCCAGGTTTGTTGGCCTTGCTGTTGACGTTCCTGTGTATGTGGTTGCTTAAGAAGAAGATCAATGCCATCTGGATCATCTTCGGCATGTTTGCCGTAGGTATATTTGGATATTGGGCGGGCATTCTCGCGCCTTAAAGCAAGGAGTTTATGGAATATGGCAAAAAAGCTCATCAGCATTGATTTGGATGGCACGATCATTTTTGATCGCGCAGTTGATAAGGAAGGGATCGCTGCCATCAAACAGTGGCAGGAGGCGGGGAATATTGCGGTATGTAATACCGGAAAATCCATCGCAGCCACCAAACATGCATTGCGGGATACCGGCTTGGATTTTGACTATTACGTGTTATACACCGGAGCCGTGGTTACCGATCGCAATTATCACGTGCTGATGAGCCACACGTTGCCCAACCAACTGGTCACTGAAGTAGCTACCAAACTACAAGGCAAACTGGATCTGGCGGTTTATGCCACCACCTTGGATACCAGTGATGTGCAGCTTTCTAACACCATTGATCCCACTTCTTCCACCAGCATCCTGCAGGTTTTCGAACCGATGCCGCTAGCGGACATCCCTAACCACATTTTCGTAGGGATTCCCTTGTGGCTTGATTTACCGGATGCGGAGATCGAGCACTTGCACAAGTGGATACTGGATAATTACGGCGACCAGATTGATTGTCACCGCAACCAGTATTTCTTAGATATTGTGCCTCCCAACTGCACCAAAGCAACGGGTGTGGAATGGTTGATGGGCCAGCTTGGCGAAAAATATGAAACCTATTCGCTGGGGGATTCGTGGAATGATCTTGAGATGCATCAGTGGGCAGATCATGCGGCCAGCTTTACCTACTCGCCGCCAGCGGTGCAGGCTGCGACCGAAACCGTGACAGATACTGCCGCGAATTACATACGAAAGGTCTTGGTTTAAGTGACTCGGCCCAGTTTCAAAGAAACCTTCATCGCAGTAGGGCAACAGACGTTGTCCAAGCAGCGAAATGATTATGTGTACTCGGTTGGCGTATTGGTCACTGGGCTGATGGTACTAGCCGGATTGCTTTATCTGGTTTCTGAAGTAGCTGCCATTGTGGCACTAGTCTGTGCGATTATTGCCATGTGGGGCAGGTGGGTTATCAACCGGCAAGTGGTTGAGGATTTGCGGCAGATGTGGGCGTCGAAAAGCTGCTATGAGCGGCAGGGTACCAAAGAGTATTTGGAGTTTATTCGGCTGCGCGGCGAGCAGATGCTGCGTGATAATAAAGCGCTCACCCCGCTGGCGAAGGCTGAGATCAATGAACTGATGGAGTGGGCAGCGAGCAAAGAGTAGGTGACACGTCAAACATCTTGCGGGGTTCTGGCCTGTGCCTTTCCTCGCAATTTCGCTTTGCAGGTGGAAAAACAGTTAAGCTGGGGTGCTGTGACTGTATCAAAAACACAGATCCTCGATGCGATTAGTTTCATTTCTCGGTTCGGACTTGCCGCCGTTTGGATCATTGCAGGCGTAGGTAAAGTGGGTAAAACCATGGTGGAAACCCAAACCATCATGGCATATAAGATTTTCACCTATGAGTGGTCATTGTTTTTGGCTAAAATCATCGGGCCGCTAGAGGTTGCGGGCGGGTTAGTGCTGCTGTTGGGAATTTTCCTCAGGCAGGCTGGAAAAATCTCGACAGTCGTCCTAGTGCTCTTCATGATCGGCATCGGCCAAGCGTGGTATCGCGGGCTGGTCATTGACTGCGGATGTTTCGGTGAGCCAGACTTATCTAATGGTGGCATGGACTATTTAGCAACTATCCTGCGGGACGTTGGATTGGTAGCGATGTCATTATGGGTGGTGTATCGCCCCTTTAAACGCTTCGCACTGTACCCCTAAGAATTGTGATTAAGGTGTGTACTAATCTAGCTATGTCAACTACGTACAACTAAAAGGAAGAAATATGAGCGGAAAAGTTCGGAATCCTAACGAAACCAGCAGGGGTTTTCTCTGGGCTGTCCTAGCACTCGTGGTGATTGCTGTGGCGGTCATCGCATACGTGGTGATGTCTGGGCAGCAGCCCAAAGTCACCGAATACGCCGAACGGGAACAAACCCCAGTATCCTTCGAACTTGCAGCTAAAGACAATGTGGTCCAACTGAAAGCCGCCAACGCCAAAAAAGACGCGGCCAACGTTGATCTTTACGAGGACTTCTCCTGCCACTACTGCGCCCAACTCGCCGAAGCCACCGATGCGGACATGAAAAAAGCCATCGAAGCAGGAAACGTGGTGGTTAATATTCACACCATGCATTTCCTCGACGGTGGCCAAGACGGGCATTCCACTGCAGCTGGGACCGCGGCTTATACCGTCGCGAAGATGGACACCCCGGCAGTCTATTGGAATTACCGCGAAGTCATGATGAAAGATCAGCAAAATCTCTATGGTAAAAGCGTAGACGAGCTGGCGCAGATCGCCGCTGACCTAGGCGCATCAGCAGAAACCGTGGACGCAATCAAGAGCGGTCAGTACCAGGACGAGTTTAAAAAACTCGCTGATGCCAATGAAGCCAAGCTAGAAAAAGTCGGAAAGCAAGTCTCCTCGCCGCGCGTATTTATCGACGGCACCGAAGTCCAGGGACAAGAAATGTACAGCTGGACTGCGCCATACCTGAAGTAGGCTAAGGCAGAGCTGACCAACAGCAGGGCGCCGCTTTACGACGCCCACCGCGTTAGCTAGGGCCTTTCTCGCTGGCTGAGGCAGCCGGTGCTAGGTCGGCTTTAAGATTTAAGTTAATTGGCGTTTTACCAGCTGATTTGTCAGCCCACTGAGTGCTGATGTAGCCTTTAGGGCGTTCGTTTAAAACGTTCGGGGCTATGGCGCAGCTGGTAGCGCATCACACTGGCAGTGTGGGGGTCACGGGTTCGAGTCCCGTTAGCTCCACCGAATGAGAAACCTCACGTATAGGATTACGTGGGGTTTTCTTGCGTTTGTGGGGGAACTTGGTGCCAATACGCACCTGGTAAAGAAAAACTCTGGCTATATTAAGTTTCATCAATTCCTTGAGGTCCACTGTATGCGGTGATAGCCTAATCTTTGTCAATAAAAGCGTGAAGTAGATCGCAGTAGTTAGGTGCTCGATCTATTGTATCTAGGTTCGTTTTTCGTGATGGATAAGGCTCAACTGTTCAGAAAAGTACTGGCGACAGTATTTGGTTTGGTGATAATAATTGCAGCTTTATTGAAACTGCCTGCTTGGATCACTATTTTATGCAGTATTGTGATGCTGATAATGGTTTTCTGGCCAACTGAATCTGAAAAGTAAAGGTGGGAGTGAGAGGTGCATACTAAAAATCACTCCCCCACATTGGTGATTGTTAACAGTAAAGAGCGGTTTTATGTAGACTCTTACTGGTCACCCGCCCCTACAGCCCAGCCCGACATTGCCCGACCTGAACCCCATTTACCAGCATGTCTGCCGTCCAGCCTTGGCTGAAACTGGGGCCTATAGCTGCGGGAATCGGAATCTGTTGCTCATAGGAAGTAAACGGGATTGGTATGGTAATCGGCGTATTTTTACCCGCGCTTATGAAAGTATTGGTGGTCATTTCTCCACCTAGGAAGGTCACGACGCAAGTAGCACTGTTGGAAGTGATGCTGAAGGTTACTTTGTCTGCGGAAACATCGCCATTGTAGTTCCATGTGGCAGTCGCTGCTCCTGAAGGATGGCCTGCGGCTCCTTCTACAACAGTGACACTGATGAGGGAAACTCCCGATGGGCTGGGTGTTCCTTCACATATGGCCGGTTGATTCGTGCCAACGGTGGCTGCTGTAGTTGCGGTATCAATCGGGGAGGGGCTGGGGTAGCGAGCTGCCGAAGTTACCGCGAAGGCGTCGGAAAGCTCATGGCTGTATGTCGAGTAGGAAGTCGGGGATGAGGCAGTCTGTTGATCCTGGTTGCCACTACAGTTGTATAGTCCTAGGCCGGTCACGATGGCGATTATGATAACTAGAGTTTTGCTTGATCTGGGAGCCGTATCGGACATGACAATCTCCTAAAGTATCTGCAGTGACATGGCTGAACTTGTTGATAACTGATCTTATAATTTGGTGCCGACATGAAATCGTCATGGTTGTCACTACTGATGGAGTCGATACGGCGTTGCGTGGTGACGCTACTGCTTGCGTGCGGTGCAGTCAACCGGATTACGGCCGTTAGTGTGTCCCTTTTCCGGGTGCTGTCGTGAGTGTTCCTGCTCCGTACAGGTCGATCGCATTGTTGCGAAGGATCGCCTCGATTGTCTTCTCTGGCAGGGGTGCTTGACGAATGTAGGAGAATGCCCGGACTTTTTTTCACCCTGAAAGTATGGATCGTCGGAACCAGCGAGGGTCTGGGAAGTCCCGAATGTGGTGTCAGCGAGCACCAGTGATGGGGTGTAGTTGTTCGCGGCGTCGAAAGACATGGTTCTTTCGATCCTCAACGGTGAGGCGGGGAAGGCATAGCGGGCGATCTGCCCGCTGGCACCCAGAACGAGAACGTTGGCCATAAATTTCTCGCAGTCATATCGATAGTGTTGTGATATGCCCCACCCCACCAAAGCAATGCGGCATTATATTTTTAAGGCTGCCATGTTTTAACTCGGTAGTGCTACCCCTTGGCTGCGCCTCGTTTCCAGTATCCAGAAAACATGATCTTGGTTTTGGGCATCCCTGCCGCCACGAGGGCACGCCGGGCACCAGTGGCTAGGGAGGATTCCCCGCATAGCCAGGCATACTCAAGATCGCTAATGGCAACCGGCGGATTGGCTACATAATCCTCGATTGCCATGTTCTGCTGGAAAGACCCAAGCGGTGGCAGCCGGAAGGGAATGTCCAGCTCATCCGCATCACCGTTTAAAAGGACATGGACGTTATTGTGCTCGGGCATGGATTCTAAAATCGCCCACAAAGCCGGTGCCGCCGCGGGATCTGCTACATACAACTGCGGGCCATTATGGGGATAATACAAGTGGCTGGTGAGCGAGATTCCCGCTTGTATGCCGGGAGCGGCAAGGAGGAACCACGTCGAGCCAGGCCCTTCCGTGCCATGGGTGACCACATCAATATCTATCTCGGCAACATCGGTGCGTAACTGCCGGATGGTGTACCAGCGTAAGTCCACATTATCCATTTTGCGAACAGCCGCGCGTACATTTTTAATACTTGGATCGGGGAGTGAAAGCTCCGCTTTTGGTTTTGGCATAATCACACCGATATATTCATCGGCGCCCCCTAATTGCAGCTGGACAAACTCGGGAGCAGTGAACGTCACTCGACGCAGATGTGGCGCCAAATCCTTCGCGGCAGTTACGGTCGCGATAAACGTTCCTTCACGAAGCTCTCGTTCCGGTATGTCCATCTGTTTGGTCATGACCTTCTGCGCGACCGTGAGATAGGTGGTAAAAATTTTATTCGACAATGACATGAGTCAAGCCTAACTTTAATTAGGCTTTCGTGGTAGCCGTAGGGGTGGGAAAACATGTCCAACTTACCGCTTTTCGACGCAACCCCGCATCCGCTTAATACCCAGCTTTTCTGTCACCATGACCTTCTGGCTGTGCCCTTAAACATAGAAGGGGATAAAGCTAGGTACGATCGAAACCAGCCTGAAATCGCAACACTACGGAAAGAGGTTTTATGGGTACCGGTCCATCTTTAGAGCGGTTGAGTTTCACTGTTTTCGGCCACATTTCGCGACCCTGCGCTGAGGTCTATGAAGCAGTCGCCGACCCAGCGCAACTGTCGCAATATTTCACCACCGGTGGTGCTCAAGGGCGATTGGAAGCAGGGGCAGAGGTTATAGCGGACACAAAACAAAATGTCCTCGCTTTACAGCAGTTGGGGCTGCTCAACACCTAAGTTCATTGCTGGTTTTGTTTTGCGTCCGCTATAGCTGGGATTTTCACGATTTTCCTGGCCGCTTTCCAGTGCAAGTAATCGAAGCGGAAGCTCCACGCCGCATCGTTATTCAATGGGCAGCAGACACGGAAGTTACCGACGGCGATATAGCTACTACTGCCGCCTTTGATTTTGAACCAGTGGATAATGACACCCGCACACTAGTCACAATCACCGAATCCGCGTGGAAAGCAACCGAGGAAGGCGCGCAAAGTGCTTTCGGAAATTGTATGGGGTGGACCGGTATGCTTGCAGCCATGAAAGCATGGGTGGAATATGGGATTAACCTGCGGGAAGGGTTTTATAAATAGGCGCAACTGGTTGCGGCTAGTGGCGGGGTAAGGGGAGAAGGTCCAGCCGCCACCTTGCAGCCACCCCCAGCAGCTTAGGTCGTCGAAAAGCAATCGCTGTGTTGGTTTTAGGTAAAACTATGGGGTGGGTTATGTGTCGGTGGTTTTTAAATCCATGCTTGTTCGCGGGCTTTTGAGAAGGCTTCGAATCGATTTTGGGCGTTGAGTTTTGCCATGGCGGAGGAGAGGTAGTTTCTGGTGGTGCCTGGTGCGAGGTAAACGGAAGCGGCAATGTCTTCTACTGATCCGCCTTTTCCTGCTGCTTCAATTACTGCGGCTTCGCGGTCTGTTAGTGGGCTGTCTCCGGAGGAGATTGTTAGTACTGCTAACTCGGGATCGATATAGCGTTTACCGTTGTGAACTGCTCTAATGGCGTCTGCGAATTCTGCTGCTGTGTTTTGGGGGTAGTACTGCTACTTTCGAATCTGTCAAGAGCGCTATTCGCTAACCGCTCAAGACATGTGGCTTTTGTTCGGGGGTAGGTAGGGGGTACTGGGGATTTCGTTTTAGAGTCAACAATATATGGATAGTTTTGCGCAATTAAGCGGGCAGGTTGCAGAGAAGGTTGAATTAATTGAACCTAGTGAAATATTGCTTTAGTTCTGCTGCATATTTCCAGCTAGCTACTTTTGTGGTGATTTTAGTTACGGAAACTTGTTTCGTAAATCTCATCTATATAACCTGTTGTTGAAGTGGCTATTAAGGTATGGATAATCGTATATAGATAAAATGCTTATGTTATTTGGTGAAAAAATAAGTGGTTGACCGGGGGGGCTTTTATGTTGAACTTTTTGTACGGGTAAGTGAGGGCAACCTCGTACTCGGTACTTGGAAAAGTTCCAAGTACTTGACATGTAGAAAGGAGTAGCGTCATGTACGCTAAACCAACTCTAGTGAAAATTGGCACATTTGAGCGGCTAACTATGCATAGCCGCCCAGTGAAAAGGGATCGCTCACATCGTCGGCGTGAGCGTCGTCGTATGCTGTAACACTACGATGTAATTTCACTGATGCTTGGTTGCTCTGCAAGTTAGACGCAACCAAGCATTCTAGTATCGAACACCATTTTTTGCAAAATGAATTTTTAAGGAATAAAGATGCTTGATGTAGCTCGTTTTGTTGGCGAGTGGGTGGTCATACTTCCAGATCATCCAAAGGCGGCTCAGATAGTGAAAGAGTTGTCAAATGTTGAGCAAAGGATAAACTATCCATCGGGAAATCCATGGCTTCTGGGGCAGTGGGATTCCTCAGACTTTGACTTGCGAATATCGCCAGATTCGATGAAGCAGATTGCAGTGCTTGGGCTGGTAGACAAAAAATCATTTGCTTCAGAAGTCTTTACGCAGGGGAATGGCGATCTTCATTCTCTTGATACTTTCAGGCCTGCAGGTTGTTTTCATTTATTCGCATCTAACGGCGAAATTAGTAGAGTGCAAGGCACGCTATCGGGCTTGCGGAGTATCTATCAGGCTGAGCACCAAGGAATTACAATTGCAGCTACTAGGTCGGATGTTCTAGCTGCCATCATAGGTACGTCAGTTGATGTCGGACAGTTAGCGCTTCGGTTGCTTATATCGGAACATGTCCTGACAACGTTGAATGCAGCGATGTGGGAAAAAGTTACTACGGTCAAGCATGATTTTGCTTTGTTTTTGTCTACTAATGGTAAGGGACATATGCATCGGCGTTGGGATGTTCCCGCAGCCGACCTCGGAGCGAAAGAGGCTGGGCTTCTATTAAGGGATGCTCTGAGTGAGGCTGTTAAAGTTCGTTCGAATTCTGGTAAAAAACTCAGTTCAGATTTATCTGGAGGCCTAGATTCAACCACTTTGTGTTTTCTCGCTAGTCAAGGGAATGTGCCTTTGACTACGATGACTTTACTCGAATGCGATATTGGCGATGATGATCCTTTTTGGGCTGATGTGGCGGCTTCGCATCTTCCCAATTTGAATAGACTTAAAGTTGCTGAAGATGATATGCCACTACATTATTCTGATCTTGAAAATCCCGCTCCATTATCGGAAGAACCGTATTCTTGCTTGGAGAACATCGGGGCCTTTCGTTTGCTTGCACAAACAGTCCGAAAATCTGGTTCAGAATTGCATATGACAGGAGATGGCGGTGATGAAACATTAATGGGAGGCGCATCAGGCATTTTAGAGATGTTTCGTAAGAGACCACTCACGGCAATGCGGTATCGACATGCCTATCGAGCGTTCGAGCATTGGCGGTGGAGAGATGTTTTTATGCATGCTTGGGATAAACGCTCACAATACCCTGAGTGGCTCAAAAAAAGGGCAGCTTCTATACAAATCTCACCGCTTGAGAACCAAGATGAGGAAAATGTAATTCAGATGCCGCCTTGGGCAACCAAACATGCTGTCGAACTCATTCGCGATAAATTATTTGAAGAGGCAGAAACATACTCTGATCCTTGGCGTGGTTGGACTGCTCATCATACCGTATGGGGTATCAGACAGAGTGCTTACATGTTCAGATCTTCGATTCCAATATATCGCGATGAAGGAGTGCAGATTACCGCTCCTTTCTTAGACGACAACGTTATGGAAGCTTGCATGCGGGCATCTACTCATGTGCGTAATAATCCGTGGTCCTATAAGCCATTGCTTCAAGAAGCGATGCAGGGAATAGTTCCTCAGGAAAATCTATCTCGGACAACTAAATCTGAAGGGTCGAACATTGAGTACCAAGGCCTTCGTGCGAACGCAGAGAAACTGGTTGCGTTATGTGAAAATTCTTTTTTGGAAGAACTTGGTCTAATCGATTCAAAGATTCTGCGTGGCATTTGCACTACTCAAAACCTATCCGTGTTTATGCCTTATGCTATCTCGATTTCTATGAGCTGTGAACGATGGCTGCGCGACATCGTCCCAAACTAAATTGATGTAAGTCTTGCGATTGTAAACAAGGAGATGAAGATGGTCTCGCTAAGAGAAAATGTGGTGCTAACGGAATCAAGCGATGGAAGTGGGGTGCTATTGGATGAAAAGGACGGTGCATACTGGCAGCTAAATTACACTGGCTTCTCAGCTTTGAAACAAATTTTGGAAGGTGTGCCAGAGTCTGAAATAGCAAAAAGTCTCATTCGGCCTAATGTGGATATGACTGAAGTACTCCAGGATATAGGTGCTCTAAAAGAGCAACTTTTTGAGAATGGATTGTTGGTGAACCGATGAGCACCCCAGAGACTTTATTTACAGCCCCACGACCTCCATTTATAATGCGGATAATGGCTTTGATTGCCACCTCTATCGCATTAGTGATTTCTCGCTTTCGTCCAATATGGATAAAGCGTATATTACTAGTAATTCGAGGTAATGCCAGTGAAGCATCTTATGAGCAGGCTGATATGGCGCGGGATGCAGTCATCGCAGTTAGCACTATCTGTGCAGGAAAAGGGTGTCTCCCTAGATCTATTGCTGCTGCCATCTTATGTCGTTTTCGCGGAGTATGGCCAACGTGGCAAGTAGGTGTTCGCACAAGCCCTTTTGGTGCGCATGCTTGGATAGAAGCTGAAGGTCTGAAAGTAGGGGAGAACGATACGATTCATGCTTTTCGTCCCATCCTGACAGTTGCGCCAACCGCAAGAAAAAGTCAGAAGGGCGTTAGTAAATGACCTGGTTTCTTGGTTCCTCAGGAAAAGCTAATCGGGAAGAAACTATCTTAGATGATGACGATGGTTCGAGCTATGTTGATGACAACAGAGCAACGTTCGCTGATTTGCTGAAGGTTACTAAAGGACATCGTCGCATACTGTTGGTAGCATTAGGTACCTCGCTGGTGGGAGCTTTCTTAAGCTTGGCGCAACCACTTCTGGCTAGTAAAACGGTGGAACAATTTCCCAATGGCAGTCATATTGCGTTGTGGCTAACACTGTTAGCAGTCGTGTTTATTAGTGAAGCAATAATTACCGGTGTGGGGCACTATATTCTTGAGCGCACTGGTGAACGCATAATTTTGGGAATCAGAACTAATCTTGTGAATCGACTTCTTCGATGGCCAATTCACCGTTATCAACAATTTCGGCTCGGTGATCTGCTGACTAGGTCCACTACAGATACAACAATGCTCCGCAATACCTTGGCGTATGATTTGGTGGAAGTGGGAGTGGGGTCAATCTTCATCATCGGAGGTATTACGATGATGATTTGGCTGGATGCCATGATGTTTCTGATCGTCCTTGCGATTTTGGGGACGATTGGTGGCCTCACCACGTTGTTGCTCGCGGGAATTCGGCGTTCAGCGGAAGATGCACAAGACAGCCTGGGAGCTATGAACTCAGAATTGGAGAGAGCACTATCAGCAATTCGCAGTATTCGTGTCATGCGTGCCGAACAGCGTGAATACGATCGTATTACGAGATTTGCTTATAAAGCATATGACGATTCGATAAAAGCATTAAAGCGTGATGCGATCATAGAACCAGCTATGACCTTAGCTACGCACAGTGCTACGATCGTCGTCTTAGTCGTTGGCGGACTTCGAGTCGCTAATGGTGAAATGACCTTAGGCGACTTGGTTGCTTTCTTGTTGTATGTGACGTACATAGCCTCACCAATAGCTAATATTTTTGATCTCTTAGCCACATTGCAACATGGGTTGGCTTCGTTGCAGCGTATTCAAGATATAAACAATATTGAGTTAGAAGCGGCAACATCAGGAAAAGAAAAGTCCGATTCTACTGCTATAGAGCGATTGGAAAACATGCCTGCGCTTGAATTTAGAAACGTGAGTTTTGCGTATGAAGAAAACATGCCGGTATTGAAACATGTTTCTTTTAAAGTGCAGCATCAAACCTATGCGGCGCTTGTAGGAGCATCAGGCTCTGGAAAATCTACAGTGTTTTCGTTAATTGCGCGGTTCTTCGATCCTGTAGAAGGAAACATTTACATTGACGGCAGAAACATTATTTCTGAATTCTCCATCAGTGAGTGCCGTGAGCAGATTGGGTTGGTAGAACAAAGCGCTCCTCTGATGTACGGCACTTTGCGTGAGAATATTACATACGCATTTCCAGAAGCAGCTGAGTCGGAAATCAATCGCGTGATAAAGCTGGCTAATTTAGATGATTTGATTGCCCGTCTCCCGCAAGGTCTTGAGACACTTATCGGGGAGCATGGTGATACGGTTTCTGGTGGTGAAAGGCAGCGCATTGCCATTGCGAGAGCATTGCTCCCTCGGCCGAAATTACTGCTACTTGATGAGCCAACTGCTCATTTGGATTCGATTAATGCATCCAAATTATATGAGACTTTTATGAATGTTAAATCTCAATGTACGCTTTTGGTAATTGCGCATAGGGATGCAACGATCGAAGCAGCTGACAGTGTGATTATCCTTGAATCTGGACAAGTGCAGGCAGAGGCTAAAGTTATCGAATAGCCGCCACCTTGCAGCCACCCCCAGCAGCTTAGGTCGTCGAAAAGCTACTACCTAGCCGCTGCCGAGCTTAAAGGATGAATGGTGCTGCGATCGCAAAGGCTAGTACGGTGATGATAACCGTGAGGAATGTTTTTCCTTGCCAGGTCGCATAATTGAAATCAACGCCGGTACCGTAGCGTTTTTCCACTAGAACCGCTGGATCGTCAGGGTTGTAATAGAACATGCCAAACTTAACATACTTGTCGTTGTCTGGGTTTTCCTTGTCCTCATCGCCAAAGCGCACATTTCTTAGCACCTCATCTGCTTTGCTTTGGTAACTCAAGGTGATGGACAAAAGGGCGATGATGGAGCCGAGACTTCCCAGAATCATGAGGGTGAACGCTAGGGGGACGAGATGATGGTAGGCAGGTAGCACCGAAACAACTTGTGAAAAAGCCATGGTAGTACTCAGAATGAGCACCAGCAGTCCCATGCCAGTGTTCGCGGCTGCGAGCTGGACTTTTAGTTTGATCTGTCCCTTGGTGCTGCGGTCGGAACGACTATGGACATGGGCTCGGGTTATGAGCACTGTCAATCCTGATAGGAGGATTACTAGCGCGACAAGCACAAAGGTGGTGAAGAACACCGACATTATGGATTTGGGTTCCCAAGTATCTGGTTGTAGTTTCGGTCCCCAATGTGTAGCAACTGTGGCGGGGATTTCGGACCAGCGCGCTGCCACAGTAATTACAGCTGCTGCAACTACGCCAAGCGAGCTGATAATGCTTATCCATGGCGTACGAGGTGTGGGAAGCGCAGCTATGCCTTCTGCTGTTTCGGCTGGGAGTCCCTCGGAACTAATGTGTCCAGAAATGGAAAACGTCGCACCCTGAAACCATCCTTCGGCTTTTTTCGCGGCAATAATCTGTCGGCGTGACCAGACATAGCCAAAGACACTGCTTGCGGCCACGATAATAGAAGCAAAAGCTACCGCTAGAGGATTGTCCCAGAATAAGATGCTCAAGGCTAGTGCGATTAGCCACGAAGCAAGCAGTACTAAGCGGTATCCCCGGATAGCTTTAAGCACTACAGCGTGGTCACTGTAGTTGGTAGGAACCCGCACACCCAGCGGCACGGCCTGCGATTGCAATACAGGCAGCATTGCTAACAGCGCTGCCATAATTGTGATGGACAAGAGCATCATGGTTTGTAATAAGAGTTCATTCATGGTGAGTGTCTTCCTGGGATATTAAGTGGGCAGGGGGGTAGTGGCGTCGTTTGGTGGTAGATGCTCAGCTAATTCGGCGAGGATTTCGTCTAGGACCGCGCGAAGTTGTTGTTCGGTGATGCCTTGCGCCACGGAACGGGCCATTATTCGACGAAGCTCGCCGTGCAGCGTGTCTAGTTGTTCACTACTGATGGCTGTTGGCGTTCGTACGATTGAGCCCGAGCGATTCGCTGTTTCGATAATGCCATCGGCTTTGAGTAGGTCATAGGCTTTTTGCGCGGTGGCTGGATTGATACCAAACTCCGCTGCAACGCGGCGAACCGAATCAAGTCGCTGATTATTCCTTAAGTGGCCAGCAAGAATTCCCTCGATTACCTGATCGTGAATTTGTTGAAATAAGGGCACATCAGACCCTGTTTCAAGAGTGATGTAAGTCAAGGGGCCTTCCTTTTAGTGCGTCGGTTTGTATTGCTAATAATAACACAGATTGTATTGCTCTGTATGGTACAGTTTGATTTGGGGGCAAACGGAGGCGAAGCCAGTTCTGGCTGTGTGGGCACGCTCAGCTTCAGACAATAAGTAGGTATAGGGAGCGGTGGCGAGGTTGTCCTTGCAGGTTTGTTGGTTGGCATGGCAGGTAGGTGCAATCCGGATTACCCCCAATGTGCCAGGGATCCATCAATCGCTAGTATTAACTGAGTGGTGGCTGGGAAAGGGTATCAATCGGTAGCAGATGATGAAATCTGAAGTTACTCGCGTTAAGAAAGGGCCAAATGGACACTCGCCACACCTCTGACTTTGATGCGGAGCTGGAAAGACGAAGAGGCATGCAAGCGGTTGATGTTCCGCCACTTCACCTGGGTACGACCTTCTTGGCTGCAGGGTTATGTCTCGCTATTACGGCTATCATCTTCGGATCGATTTATTTTGGGGGTAGGTCGACAGATTTCGTGCGTGATAATTTCAATGAAATCGTTGCTATAGCAATCTTTATTCATGCCGTGTCCTGCGTGATTGCACTTGTTGATATTATCAAACGATTCAAGCTTGCGCCCGCCGCACTGGGAATTGTTCCTCCCACTCAACGCCTCATGCACGTGCTATGGCAGATACCCTGCACCATGGTTGTGTTGGTTATGGTCCAAGGTGTCATGTTCCTTGCTTTAGGAGGCAAAGACCCAGTCCCGAGCGGCGATTCCAGTTCGGCTTTACTGGGAGTATCGCCAGCATCTGCGCTGTTTGGGTTCGTGGCGATTGCCCTAGTGACGCCACTTTGGGAGGAACTATTTTTCCGAGGCTTCCTATTCGGTTCGGTGCGGGCGCGTTGGGGGACTAGCCTGGCAATGGCTATTAGCGCGGTTCTTTTCGCGGTGGCGCACGGCATTCCGATTGTGCTGCCTTATATGTTTACGCTGGGAATCATTCTGGCGGCACTGCGAATTTTCCATGGCAATCTATGGGGACCGCTAGCGTTGCATGTGTTTATCAACAGCATGGTTTCTATCGGGGTGCTGATGGCTGTGCGGTGATCTGCGCTAACTGCTTAACGACGCCCCATACCACCTTAGCTCAATGTGGCGGCGGGTGCGGCACGGTTTTCGTTGCAATCGTTGCGCAACGACGAGGGGAATCGTTGCATGAATGATGCGTTGAAGCGTCACGAACACGCAAGGTTGGAGCTCAAAGAGAAAATTTCAAGGACGTTCTTAAAGACAGTAAGCGCGTTTGCTAATTACCAAGGCGGCGAGATCATTTTTGGTGTTAATGATGATGACAAAGTTGTAGGTTTGCCTGCTCCCCAGGCTGTTGCTTTGAAAATAGAAAACATGATTAATGATTCGATTGTGCCTCGCCCTAAATACTCGTTGATGGTTGGAGATGATGGAACTGTTACCTTGCAGGTGAACAAGGGGGAGGCTACTCCCTACCGGTTCGATCGCAGGGCCTATCAACGGGCGGATGCTGCAAGTGTTGAAGTTGATGATCTAGAATTGAATCGACTCATTTTACCAGGTTTTCATCAGTCCTTTGAGCAATTGCCAGCTGAAAACCAAGATTTGAGTTTTTCGGTGTTGGAACAAGAGCTTATGAGCGCGCTCGCGATTACTGCGCTCAATGAAGATATTTTAAAAACGCTCAATCTGTACACCGATGATTTCGGTTTCAATAATGCCGCTGCCCTGTGCGCCGATACCAATAACTTTCCAGGCGTTGATGTGGCACGTTTCGGCGATTCGATCAACGAAATCCGCGAGCGCCTTACCTGCGCTGGCCAGTCGGTGTTTAGCCAAATTGCATCGGTCCATGGCAGTTTTTCGACGATATTACGTTTATGAGCATATTGACGGCTGTCAAGTCCTTTAGGGACCTGACCCCTGTTTGGTGGGCACCTGATTTCGTGATTGTTTGGTTGGGGAGAAAGGT
>CAUQSW010000047.1:0-23782 GCA_963520895.1 uncultured Corynebacterium sp.
CCTTAAAGGAGATCACGATGACGCTATGGGCGGATGACGAAGGTTCCATCACAGTGGAAGCAGCACTGTCCTTGACGGCTTTGCTGGTGGTGTTTATTGCCATGATTTCCGCTTTGACCAGCCTAGGGGCTTATATCAGTGCTGTTGATATTGCTGGGGCTGCTGCGCGGGCACATGCCATTGGGGTGGCCTACACTCCGCCCAAAGGTGACGTTTCCGTGGCACAGTCCGCCGGATTGGTAACCATCACGGCCACAGTACCTGCCGTGGTTTATGATATGAGCGCTACCGCGATTTTCCCCAAGGAGCAGTCATGATTACTGTAGCTGCTCTTATGGGGAATAAACCCCTTCTGGGAAATGAGGAGGGGAGTGCCACTATCACCGCGGCGGGTATTGCCGGAGCGCTAGTCATGATTACCCTGATGATTATTTATATCGTTGCTACCACAATTGATGCGCACCGGGCACAGGTGGCCGCCGATCTAGCAGCTGTTGCGGCAGCAGAAGCACTCTATGAGGGCGCGGACGCTTGTCACACTGCAACGATTGTCACGGGCTATAACCAGGCAGATTTAACTGACTGCCGCATCGACGGTGCAGACGTGATCGTCCAGGCCACGGTTCGGGAGGCAACGGTGCAAGCCAAAGCCGGCCCCCTATAGTGCTACAACAACCTATAGTGCTACAACAATCTGGTAGTGGAAAATCTACTGCGGTGTGTTGCTGAATTGTGCCAGCATACCCAATACTGCAATGGCGCCAGCCTTATCCAACGGCGAATTGCCATTGCCGCATTTAGGGGACTGCACACACGAAGGGCAACCGGATTCACAGCCACACGAACGTACTGCCTCATAGGTTGCTGCCATCCAGTGGCCAAAGCGTGCGAAACCACAATCAGCGAATCCGGCTCCGCCCGGGTGCCCGTCATACACAAACACCGTGGGCAGCTGGGTGTCTATATGCAAAGCTGTAGACACCCCACCAATATCCCACCGGTCGCAGGTGGCAATCAATGGCAACAGGCCAATGGCGGCATGCTCGGCAGCATGAAGCGCACCGGCAATATCATCAACCCCAAGCTCGGTTAATAACACCGGATCTATGGTGTAGGCCACCGCCTTGGTGTGCAGCACCTGCGGCGGCATATTCAAGGGCACGTTCGCTAACGTGGATCCGTCAAAGCCTTTGGCAACATACCCGATAACCTGGTTAGTCACCTCTACCTCTACGCTGCATACCCACACCCCAGCGGCCGGATTGATAACCTCAACCGGGTCTGACAAAATCCGAATATCGGTCGTGGATCTGGCATGAGTGTAATAGTCCGGAAGATCCGGTTTAACCAGGGCTAAGGACTCGTCTAGGTCGAGAGATTCCACGACAAACGTCTCGCCTTGGTGGAGGTAGACCGCGCCGGGATGCACTTGCACTGGGGCTTGGCTGGCACTGACGGTACCTAACATGCGGCCGTCATTATTATCAACAATCATGACTTCACCGGCACCGCCGCGGAGGTTTACTACCTCATGGGGGTCACGCTGGCCAGGTTGGAGCACGGCAAACCATCCGGTGGCGCGGTGTTTCAACAACCCCTGCCGGGTTAGGTTTTCTACTACTTCTTGGGCTTGGAAAGCGGCAACATCGGCGGGAGTCAGGGGCAGCTCCACAGCGGCACAGTAGAGGTGACCAGCTAAGATGTGGGGATTGGCGGGGTTGAACACCACTGATTCTACTGGTTTGCCCACTATGGCTTCGGGGTGGTGCACCACATAGGTGTCCATCGGGTCGTCGCGGGCGATTAAAACAACAAGTGATCCTTGACCTCGTCGACCGGCGCGGCCTGCTTGTTGCCAGAAGCTGGCCACAGTACCGGGATAGCCTGCGGTGATAACGGCATCTAACCCACCCACGTCAATGCCGAGTTCTAAGGCATTGGTTGCGGCCACGCCCAGGAGGGTTCCGTCGTCAAGCATGTGTTCTAACTTGCGACGATCTTCGGCAAGGTAACCGGCACGGTAAGACGCAATGCGGGCGGCTAAATCTCTTCTGCCGGATTGGCCAAGTTCCTCTTGGGCGCGCAGGGCCACTAATTCGGCTTGGCGCCTAGAACGGACAAACGTTAAGGTGCGTGCCCCTTCGGTGATTAAGGTGGCCATCATGCCGCCGGCTTCACTGGGGGCGGAATTTCTGACCGGGGCGTCGTTTTCCCCATGCAAGTGCGGGATAAAACCAGGCTCCCACAACAGTACGGTTCGTGCGCCTTGCGGGGCGCCATCATGGGTAATGGCGGTAACTGGAGCACCGATGAGCAAACTGGCGTGTTCTGCGGGGTTATTGCTCGTGGCAGAGGCGAAAATTACTGTGGGGTTGGCGCCATAGCGACGGGCTAGGCGCAGTAATCGACGCAGCACTAAAGCGACATGCGCGCCGAATACGCCCCGGTAGGTGTGGCATTCGTCAACAACGATATAGTGCAAATGACGCAACAGCCGACCCCACTGCTGGTGGTTTGCGGTTATCCCAGCATGAAGCATGTCGGGATTGCTGAAGACAAACCGGGAATGATCGCGAATGCTGCCGCGTACCTCTGTGGGAGTATCGCCGTCATAGGCGGCGGGGTGAATATCATTAAGTCCGCTAACGGTGTGGATCAAGGAGTAAGCGTTAGCCAACTGATCGGAGCCTAAGGCTTTGGTGGGAGTAAGATACAGCGCAGATGCTTGGGGGTTGGTGGCAAGCCGGGACAAGATCGGCAGCAGGTAGCACAGGGATTTACCAGAGGAGGTGCCGGTGGCTATTACGACGTGTTCGCCACCCCAGGCGGTTTCTGCGGCGGCCGTTTGGTGGCTGTACGGTTGGGTAATTCCGTTATCGGCGAGTGCTTGAATCAGTGGTGGGTAACACCAGCGGGGCCACTCGGTGAACTCGGCAGGTTTGCTAGGTAGAGTTTCGCGGTGGGTGCAGGTGGAGTGCGGGAAGCGGTGGCTTAAGGCGTCGAAAAGCTCATCGCCGAGCTGATACCCTAGATTGGGGTTAGAATGCGTTCTGTGGGATGAAGTCAATTTATTGGTTTAAGCAGGGATTTTTCGAATATTGCTGGGACAAATATACTGTTTGGCACACAAACGTGGAACACTGGGACGGAAGGTCGCCACTTTAGGAGTCATCCTAGAAGGCATTTTAGCAATACGAATTTGCTCCTGATTATTTTTATTTAAGGGTGAAGCGGATTTTTATCGCTTTGACAAGTGTGCGTGATGTGAACGGCCTTATTTAAGAACATCATCTAAGAATATCTCGGTCACACGCACCGAAAACTAGAGTTAAACATTAAGGAAAAATCAATGGCACAGGGTACTGTGAAATGGTTCAATGCGGAAAAGGGCTTCGGCTTCATCGCACCGGCGGATGGCAGCGCTGACGTCTTTGTCCACTACTCCGAGATCGAAGGCAACGGATTTCGTACTTTGGAAGAAGATCAGCAAGTAGAATTTGAAATCGGCGATGGGGCCAAGGGGCCTCAAGCGCTGGGCGTGCGTGCAATTTAACTTTAAAGTGCTACAGGAAACCCTGCATCTTTTGGTGCAGGGTTTTGCTTATACCACCCCCGTTAGTTGAGGTTATGTGTCATAACTAACACCTGAGATAGGGGTGGGTTTCCGGCCCCTTTGCGCTGGTGGGATGGCAGCAGTTGGACAAAATAGCGCAGCGAACCCGTATTATAAGGAACCATCTGTGTAATTATGATCTGGCAATCATAGCTACAATACAAAAATTTAGAATATCTTCTGCGCCCACATGAACTAAGGTTGATGTCTTGGTTTATTGTGGGCACACCCGCGGGTCAGTTCAATTGCTGAATTGGTTTGCGGATTAATCCTAGTTAGGGAATTGAGGTTCGTCCGTTTCATGGCTGAAGGCAGCGGTATCAAGCGTCTGGTCATCGTCGAGTCCGCGACGAAGGCGAAAAAAATCGCCCCTTATTTAGGCAGCGACTACATCGTCGAAGCGTCAGTGGGGCACATTCGCGACCTCCCCAGGGGGGCTGCAGATGTGCCTGCAAAGTATAAAAAAGAGCCGTGGGCCCGCCTAGGGGTTAATGTTGATGACGACTTCACCCCGTTATACGTGGTCAGCCCCGATAAGAAAAAGAAGGTGGCAGACCTAAAAGCCAAACTCAAGCTGGTTGATGAACTTCTGCTTGCCACCGACCCGGATCGTGAAGGTGAAGCCATTGCGTGGCATTTGCTGGAAACGTTAAAACCCAAAGTTCCGGTTCGCCGCATGGTTTTCAATGAGATCACCAAACCCGCAATCCTAGCGGCCGCGGAAAACACCCGAGACTTAGACGATAATTTGGTTGATGCCCAGGAAACCAGACGGATTCTTGACCGGCTTTATGGCTATGAAGTTTCCCCGGTGCTGTGGAAAAAAGTGATGCCCCGGTTGTCTGCCGGACGAGTCCAGTCGGTAGCAACCCGGGTTATCGTTGAGCGGGAACGCGAGCGGATGTTGTTTATTTCCGCTGAGTATTGGGATCTTAAGGCACTGTTTGACACCGGAAAACCCGCCACCGATGGTAACCCCAGCCAATTCGACGGCCGGTTAAGCACCGTTGATAATAAGCGGGTTGCGGTGGGCCGAGATTTCTCGGATCGAGGAGAGCTGGTAAACGATGCGGTAGTAATCACCAAAGAGCGCGCCGAGCAGCTAGCTAGGGATTTGCATAATGCCACTATGACCGTGGTTGGGGTGGAGGAAAAACCTTATACCCGCAGGCCCTATGCCCCGTTTATGACTTCTACCTTGCAGCAAGAAGCAGGGCGGAAGCTGCATTACACCTCGGAACGCACCATGCGGATCGCCCAACGGCTGTATGAAAACGGGCATATCACCTATATGCGTACCGATTCCACCACCTTGTCCGAGCAAGGTCTTAAAGCAGCGCGGGAACAAGCAATAGCGCTGTATGGTTCGGAATACGTCGCTGATGCGCCCCGCCGCTACGACCGCAAGGTGAAAAACTCCCAAGAAGCACACGAGGCGATTCGCCCTGCTGGTGAACATTTTGCCACGCCTGGGGAATTGCATTCAGTGCTCGATACCGAGGAATTTAAGCTGTACGAGCTGATCTGGCAGCGTACCGTGGCTTCGCAAATGGCTGATGCCAAAGGCACCTCCATGAAAGTCACCATTGCCGGAAATGCCACGGACGGCACCGCGGTAGAATTCACCGCCACGGGACGCACCATACGCTTCCAAGGTTTTCTGCGGGCCTACGTGGAAACCACCAAGCTTGCCGACGGCCGCGATGTCGCCGATAATGCCGAACGCCACCTCCCACAATTAAGCAAGGGCGATACCCTTGGTGCCGATAAGGTGGAAGCCGAAGGACACAGCACCAATCCGCCAGCTCGCTATAATGAGGCGAGCTTGGTGAAAAAGATGGAGGATTTAGGCATCGGCCGTCCCTCCACCTACGCCAGCATTATTAAAACCATTCAAGACCGCGGGTATGTTTATTCCCGCGGGAATGCGCTGGTGCCAAGTTGGGTGGCTTTCGCAGTGGTGGGACTGATGGAAAAATCCTTCGCCGCGCTGGTTGATTACGATTTCACCTCCTCTATGGAAGACGAACTCGATGATATTGCCGCCGGCAATGAGGTCGGCGCCCAATGGCTCAAAGGGTTCTACTTCGGTGATGCTGAAGCCTCCGATGCCACAGCCGAATCCATTGCGCGCCAAGGTGGGCTGAAAGCGCTGGTGGGCGATAACCTAGAGCATATCGATGCCCGCATGGTTAATTCGCTACCGCTTTTTGACGACGCCCAGGGCCGTCCCGTTTACGTCAGAGTGGGCCGTTACGGTCCCTACCTCGAGCGCCAAATAGGTGTCAAAGATGGCGAACCGGAATTCCAGCGCGCCAATTTGTCTGATACCACCACGCCTGATGAACTGACCTTAGAATTCGCGGAGAAGCTTTTTGCCACCCCGCAATCAGGCCGGGAACTAGGCATTAACCCAGCTAATGGCCGTATGGTGGTGGCTAAAGAAGGCCGGTTCGGCCCTTACGTCACTGAGCTTATGGGTGACGATGAAAAAGAAAAAGTAACCATCGAAGCTGAGAAGATCGTCGCCAAGGAGCGTGCCGACGAAGACGCTCAACGGGCAGCCGAAGGCAAGCGGGCTAAGAACTGGGAGACCAAAACCGCGATTGCTGCTAAGGAGAAGCGGATCAACCAGATCCTAGAACAGACTCTGAAACCGGCCACTGCCTCGCTGTTTTCTAGCATGGAGCCGTCCACGGTCACCCTAGAAGAAGCATTGCAGCTGATGTCGTTGCCACGGGAAGTCGGTGTTGACCCCACCGATAATGAGGTGATCACCGCTCAGAACGGTCGCTATGGTCCGTATCTGAAAAAGGGCACCGATTCCCGTTCGCTGGCTTCCGAGGAGCAAATCTTTAGCATCACCTTAGATGAGGCACGGCGGATTTACGCCGAACCTAAACGCCGTGGTCGGGGCGCTACCAGCCAACAAGCCATTAAGGTCTTAGGCGATAATGATGTTTCTGGTAAACCCATGAGTGTTAAAGATGGCCGGTTCGGGCCTTATGTCACCGATGGCGTGACGAATGCGTCGTTACGCAAGGGCGACGACCCACTCACGCTTACCGACGACCGCGCCAATGAGCTGCTCTCCGAGCGGCGGGCGAAGGAAGCTGCCGAAGGCGGGACGAAGAAGAAAGCATCCAAGAAGGCTACTAAAAAAGCTACGAAGAAAACGGCAAAGAAAACCACCAAACGCACCGCCAAAGCGGGCGCTAAAAAGAAATAATCACCGAGCCGTAGCCCTGCGGTAAGCAAGTCACCGCAGGGGCCATACCTTCACGTAATCAATGATGTACTCGACGGTATCGGCGGTTTCCTCTTCGGTAGGATCTGTCCAGTTATCACTACCTACCTGGGTATTGATCCGCAGGTGGAAGGGGTCATCGCTGGTGAAAAACTCCTGGTAATGCGGGGCTGCGGCGGTGACCTCATGGTATTTTTGGCCATCAACGAAAAACGTGATCGCATCTGGCGTCCACTCCACCGCCCACGTGTGGAATTGACCATCGTTGAGGTTGAACTGGTCAGGGGTGTATCCGCGGACTTTGTTTTTCCCGTCCTGCGAGAAATGCACAGTGCCTTCACTACGCTCCATGGGGTTGTCGTTATGAGTGGGGTGAGGGGTGCCGTAGGCTTCCATGATGTCAATTTCACCAGGGTTGGTTTTATCGTCTGGCCGCATCCAGAAAGCCGGCCAGATGCCGCGGGACTTACCGGGAATCACCGGCAGCTTTGCTCGCATTTCAAAACGTCCGTACTGCTGCGAAAACTTACCGATGGTATCGACATAACCCGTGGAATAATAGCGATCACGTTCCCGCTTATCGTTTTTAAACCTCTTGGGTTCTGGTTCGCGTTTGGTGGTAATAACTAACTCCCCATCACGAACCGACACGTTATCTGCCTTCATATAGGCGTAGTCATACCCCAGATAGTCGTAGTCGCGGATGCGCCACTGTGGTAGTTCAGGATCATCAAAATTGTCTTCGAAAACCGGTTCGCCCCAGATTTCATTCGGGTCAGCCGCAACTGGGGGTGCATTGACCGGATCACTGGGGTTAGCGGCGGCAGCTGGGGTGGTAGAAGTGTGATCGGTAGTGGTGACTTCTTCCGATGCCCGAGTCCTAGCGGAATATGTGGTTACGCTGATTAAACTTACGCATACCACCAGCAATAAGCAGCACACTAGAATTACTACTTGTCTTTTGCTTGAAAGAAAAGCCCGCATTATTCGTCCTTATAGATGCTTAAAATGGTGAGAGGTGTAGAAAAATAAAGCGCACCCTCACCCCGGTGTGCTTTATCATAGCGCTGGATCTCAGGGTTTCTCATGCCGAAGTTTCCCCGTACCAGCGATAACTGCACCACTTATAGTACGTGCTTCATATAAGCTCTGGCTGATATGCACCTCATGGATACCGATATGGGGGTGCCAAGTGCTGGCTCACCGTGCGGTGGGTCAACGTCCTACCACCCCACAACCGCTCTGTATCGCAGAACTCCTATTTATCTAATTTAATAAATTCTGCTACATCGGATTTGGTGGGATAATTGGCAATCGGCAATGGCCGATCCTCGATAAAAGCTAGCGTGCTTTCAAAGGGAAGGTTGCTGCTTTGGCTGGACAGGCTATGGCCAAATCCGGGGAAATACTGTACCTGCTGCAAACCTGGCAGGGAGTAGAGCAAGGCCATCTGATCGCCCCGGTTAATATAAGAACATTCGCCAAGCAGCATCAGTGATGGGGTGGTATTCTGCCGTAGCGCATTCATATCCACACTATTCTCGGTCTCTGATATTTCATTATTAGCTCGAAAATTCAACAGTGGGTCACCGGACGCTGGATCATCTGCTGCTTTTCGGTACCAATCGTAATCTTCTGGACAGACCATTCCTTCGGGGTAGTCGTCGACCGCTTCTTTCGTGATTAACGTGCTGGCTTCAGCTTGTGTGACGAAATGAGTATTTTTAGGCAAGAGGAAAATTCCCAGAATTGCTCGAGGTTTCATCGCTGGAGCGGTAACAGTAAGCGGAGCTTTCCTGAGGTTAGTGGTTACTGGATAAGGGATTTCGTGCTCACGCTGAAACTGCTCTCGTGCTCACGCTGAAACTGTTCTCGTGCGTCAGGAGGAATCGGTAAACCACCTGGTTCTGAAAACACCGCTTTGCTTATCCGTGGTGCGATCCGTGGATCCGCCAGGGCACTGACTAAAAGTTCGCCACCATAAGAATGCCCCATCGCCACAATATCTCGTTGTGGAAGATGATCCATGATGGCAGCAAGATCATCTACATTACGCTGGTGTGAATACTGCGAGGCTGGTAGAAAATCACTGCGCCCGCCACCTGCTTGATCGTATAAGAAGACTTCGTAACCACGTTGTGCGTAGCGTTGCATATTGGTTATCGCGCTGTGGGTAATACTGCCGCCAGGTCCGCCATGAAGATACAGCAACACTGGTTTTTGTTCATCTGATTGGTGTTGATCCGATCCAGTCAAATGATAATAGGCAATTCTGCTGCCGGTTGAAAGATTCCAGTACTGGGTAGGGGCTTCGGGGAAATCTGGTGCTAGTGCCCGGGTGGTCTGACCGATGGGAATGCAAAGAAAACCACAGCAGAGCGCTGGCAGTAGCGCAACTAACATCACCAAGGTAGTGCGAATACGACAGTGTAGCTGATTGCGGATGCCTAGCCACACAATCACACCGATCACCACCACAGTCACAGTGAAAGCCAGCCAACCATTCCAGATGCCGGTGGTGACAATTAAACCGAGATAAAACACGATGGGAGGAACAACGAGCAAATACAGCCACGGACTACAGACAATCCGTCTAGCTAGTCGGCGAAGAGCGCGAAACATCAGGTTTCCTTAGGAAGATGTGAAGTATCAAAAGTTGTGGATAGCGATGTTGAGGTGGCGGCAGCTTAGCGGTTCTCAGGGACAGACACACCACAGTACAGATTCACTCTTGCTACGTATAAAAGTTAAAAAGGTTTAGCTCCGTCAAGTGGCGTTACTTGGGGAGCTAAACCTTTTTCCCTAAGTGTCACAGCATCTGCATCAGTTAAGAAGACCGAGCGCAGGAACATGGTCTTCTTAAATTTCTGCCTCGACCCATACCACCTAGGTTATCGACCAGGAGAAAAGTAGGTATTTTCGTTACTTGGAAAGGACAACTGCGTAAAATAAATCCTTCAAGGAATCGAAAATATTAACTACATAGGAAACAACACTGCTGGACATCATCCAACTCCTTAACTTATCGCGAATCGAACTTACTACCCTTTGGTGAAGGGAAAAAGGGTAGCTCCACCTCAGTCCATGACACCCCTATTGATGAAAGCAACGAACTGGGTTGGGTCTCGTCAGCGTGATTAGCTCTCACTGGCGATAATTTCAATCTATCTACTCGGCCGGAAAAATGAATCATCCTCAGGGTTGGTGTTTCCCCTTATTCTTAGCTGCTTGTCGACGAACCCCCTAAAACGATAAAAACCCAGCTCAGGGCTAAAAACCTAGTTCTTGCGGAGAAATATGCCAAAGGCGTACCCCTAGGGGTATCTCTGTAGGCACTGCTAGAACATCGTTGCTAGGTGGTATGTGCTGTCAACGGATTACTGTTTCGTAGAGGCAGTTTAAAACGCGGGGGCTGCTGGGACTATCAACGGATCACCAGTAACGGGATCGTCAATCACTACAGCATCAAGGTCGAAAGTGGAACGCAATAGCTCGGGAGTGACTATTTCCTTCGGGTTGCCGGTGGCCGTTACTGTGCCGTCTTTCATTACGATCAGATGATCGGAATAACGGAAAGCTAGGTTCAGATCATGGAGCACCAAAACGATGGTGCGTTGTGATGTTTTCTTTAAACGAGCCACCAGATTCAAAATATCGGTGGCGGCGGAAAGATCAAGGAAGGTGGTTGGTTCGTCGAGAAATAGTATTTCGGTTTGCTGAGCTAGGGTCATGGCGATCCACACACGCTGGCGTTGCCCGCCTGATAATGATTGAACGGTGCGATTAGCTAGTTCCGTAACACCAGTGAGTGCCAATGCGTTAGCGACTTCTTGTTCGTCATGATGCGACCACTGGGCTAGCCATGTTTGGTGTGGATGACGGCCGCGTGCTACAAGGTCTGCTACCCGTACTCCTTCTGGTGCATGGGGTGACTGGGGCAATATGCTTAAGAGGGTGGCTAGCTGTTTGCGTCGAAAAGCTCGCACGTCTTGGTCATTGATAGTGACCGTTCCGGCACTGGGTGGTATTAGGTTAGCTATAGATTTGAGTAGCGTGGATTTTCCGCACCCATTGGGGCCAATGATCGTGGTAATGCAGTTATCGGGAATATCTACCGAAATGCCATTTAGCACTAGTTTATCGCCGTAGCCACTGCTTAAGTCGGATACTACAATTTTTGTCATTCTCGACCCTTTCGGCGGTTGAGGGATATCAAGGTGTAGATTAAAAACAGCCCACCCAGCAGCGAAGTAACCAAGCCTACCGGTAGTTCTGTCGGGAGAAGCTGCACTGTCACGTCGGCAGCTAGTAGTAGTAACGCTGCCATTAGTCCTGATGTAAGTAGTGGTGGTGTGGTGCACCGGAAAATCCTCAAGGCGATTTGTGGCCCCACGAAAGCGATCAATCCCACTGGCCCTGCGGCTGAAACCGCCACAGAGGTTAGGATAATTGCAATCCCCAGCAGCCGGCACTGTTCAAGAGAAAACCGACGCCCCAAACCTTGGGCAAGCTCAGCGCCCAAGCTGATTGCGGATAGGATAAACCCAAGCCAGCGCAATACCGGGATAATGAAAACGGCCACTATTACTGCTGGTGTAGTTCGTTCCCAGCTTGCTAGACCTAAGGAACCATGTAGCCAGAATGTTGCTGCCTGGGCATCGGTGATCTCAGCGCGGCTGATGAGATATAAGATGGTTGCTTGCATTAGTGCAGTAAGAACGATACCGATAAGGACTAATCGGTATGGATCGGTAACGTGACGCCAAGCTAACACCCACATAATGGCACCGGTTATGAGGCCACCAGTAAGTGCTGCCAGAGGTAGGCCACCATGGGATAACCACATAAAGAAGTTGGCGCTGGGGGGCAAGAACAATAACTGATACGGCCGCTACCGAAGCGCCAGATGTGATCCCCAGAATATCCGGGCTGGCTAGGGGGTTGCGGGTTACAGATTGGGTAAGCGCACCGGCGATTCCCAGCAATAAACCAACTGCTAGTGCGGATAGGGTGCGGGGCATCCGTAATTTCCACACCACTAGGTTTTCTATCGGTGAGCTAGTATCCCCCAGTAACACCTTGATGACTGCAAGCGGTGATAGTGGATAATCGCCAATGCCTAAACTGACCGCGCATAGCAATAGTATTAATACCAATAACAAGCAAAGACCGACGATAAAACTTCGGTTTACCACGGTGGAAAATCGCCCTAAGCGGAAAGCAACCAGACTAGGTATCGGTGGAGAAGCTGTGGTGGTATCGGGTTGTGATTGGTAACTAGTCATAATTTAACTACCTTGTTGCGGTAGATGAACCATAAAAAGATCGGTGCCCCTAGGAAAGCTAGGACGATACCAACTTCGATTTCACCGGGCCGAATGACCCACCTTCCTACGCAGTCTGCTACGGTGGCAAGCAGTGCACCCAGTAGTGCGGAGTAGGGCAAAATCCATCGGTAGTCGGTTCCACAAATAGCGCGGGAGAGGTGGGGGATTACTAGACCGATGAAACTAACGGGGCCAGCGGCTCCAGTGGCAACAGCGGCGAGAAAAGCTATGACAGCAATCCCTATAATCCGTGCTCGGTGGGTATTGAGTCCCAAGGACTGAGCCATTTCATCGCCTAGGTGCAGCAGATTTACCTGCGGGGCTGTAGCAAAGGCGCAGATTAGACCTACTAATGCCAGTGGTAAGAAGACTTTTACTGTAAGAATGTTGGCATAGGAAAAGGAACCAATAGACCAATAACGTATGAGCTCTAACGCGCCTGAATTGTATAGGATGAGTGCTGTGGTTAGTGCGGCTAAGACGGCGGATAATGCTGCGCCACCTAAAATCAGCGTGAGGGGATTGAGTTTTGCCGTTCCTATGGACGCTAGGGAGAACACCGCCAGCGTGGCACTGATTGCCCCGATAAAACCGAACAGGATGATGGCATCAAAATTAATAACGGTACTCGTTAGGGTTGTCAGTACTATTGCTAAAGCGGCACCGTGGGAAATTCCTAAGATTCCCGGATCTGCTAAGGGGTTACGAGTGTGTCCTTGAATCAGGGTGCCTGCGGTACCTAAACAGGCGCCGACAAGAACTGCAGTGATGGTTCGGGGAATACGTTGTTCTGCGACGATGCGAAGGTCTGGGGGCAGGTCTAATGGGTGAGAGATATGAGATACGATCAGGCGTAGATTGAGCAAAATCTCGGTAGCTGGAACCGAGCGGGCACCGAATGCAAGGCTGAAGAGCATGGCGCAGAATACACCTATGAACAGTGCAAATAATCCGATAATTAGTTGGGGGCGGCGGGGAAATAGGCCCGGTTGGGTTTCGGGTTGTTGTTGGTGCTGTTCTGATGGAGACCCTGATTTGCTGGTTGTGGCTGCACTGTCCGTAGGTCGACTCATGGCCGCGTTATTACTACTTTCTATTGTTAGTAATCCAAACGATTGACTGGTGCAAAATTTTAGCATAGCCTCACTTAAGTAAAGCCTACCTTTAATTAGGTATGCAGTGCCTTTGTGAAAGGGGTTGCAGTATGAAGCACATCAAAGAACTAGTAAAGATGTTTGCTGTCCCAGTTATTCTGGGGTTGACAATGACCATGGTGTCGTGCACTGATTCTTTAAGCGATGCCGCTAACAGTTCGAACGAAACTACTGCCACAGATAGCAGTGTGACGGAGCACGGACAGTGGCCACGCAGTGTTGATTCGCTGGTGGTGGCTGACGGCAAAGCAACCGATAAGACAGAAAAAGTAGAAATACCTAATCAGCCGAAAAAAATCGTTTCCACCTCGGTGACGATCACAGGTAGTTTGCTAGCGATTAATGCGCCAGTGGTAGCTACCGGCGGCGGACAGCCTGGCCCCGTTGCTACAGAAGAAGGATTTTTTACTCAATGGGCAGATATTGCTCAAGAGCGTAATGTTGAAAGTCTTTATGTCCTCGAGCCGAATGTGGAAAAGATACTTGCGCAACAGCCAGATTTGATTCTGGTTTCCGCAGCTGGCGCTGACTCAGCAACAGCCGCCTACGATCAATTGAAAGAAATCGCCCCAGTGGTTGTGGTGGACTATTCCAACCAAAGCTGGGAAGATTTAATGACTCAACTGAGCGAGGCCACAGGGCATGAATCAGATGCCCAACAGGCATTGGCTGATTTTGCTTCTCGCACCAGCAAGGTAAAAGAAGCAATTACACTTCCTGCCCAGCCCACCAATTTTGTGCTCACACTTCCGGCAGGTAAAGGTCTTAATTTCTGGACCACAGAATCCGCCCAAGGTCGGTTGCTGAAAGAACTAGGTTTTGATCTGATCCAGCCCAGCGCAGATTTAGCTGATACTTCTGGGCAATGGGCTAAACGTAAAGACGTCACCCATGTGGTTTCCGAAAATGTGGATAAAGCACTAGGTGGAAAAACAGTGTTGGTGATGAGCGCCGACGGCACGGAAGACCCAGCTAAACAACTGAAATCCGATACTCAGTTGGCAAATACCGAAGCAGTATCCAACGATGCTATTTACACCATGGGGCCAGACTTATTCCGCATGGATTACTACAGTGCATTATCACTACTGGAACAAGTGGAAAAGCACTTCGGCAAATAATAAATGTCGGCAGCTAGGGACTGGTGTTACTAGATCTCTAGCTTTTTTGTTAACTACAACTAGCCAGAGAGAATAACTATGAGCAGAGTTAGCCGTGACCTCAGCATGTTTCCGATTTATGCTCGCAAATTAGAGGTTGTAAAAATCATTGATCTTAGCCCGGGAATGCGCCGAATTATCCTAGGCGGTAGGAATATCGGTGAGCACAATGACCGAGGGCATACCATACCTAGCATGCACAGCTTGGGTTTCGACGATGACGTGCGACTGATCTTCCCCGATCCGGCTACGGGGGAATTGCCCGAGCCAACGCTTAGCGAATATGGCACAGTTATGTGGGATGCCCGTACCAAGGAACTGTTCCGAACTTACACCGTGCGCTGGCTGAAGCAAGAAACTGGTGAAGTTGCAATAGATTTTGCTCGTCATGGGGTGGGGTTGGCGGAAAACTGGTCCCAACAGGTAGAGATAGGAGATCCTCTGTGGGTTGTTGGTCCAAAGGGGAGCTTTAGCCTACCGGCACACAAAGGTTGGTTACTTTTGGTGGGTGATGAAACCGCGTTACCTGCCATAGCTCGGGGATTGGAGGAATTACCAGCTGGTTTCCCGGTGACCGCGATTGTGGAAGTAGCCGAGCTCGATCATATTTTTTCTTTAGAAAGTGCAGCGAATCTGGAACTTCATTGGGTGGTTCGCAGCAAGGGAGAGAGTTTTATTGATGCGATGAATGACTTTCAACCACCACTGCAGCTGGGGACGGGGTTCGTGTGGGTTGCGGGTGAGGCAGGCAAACTTAAACAAGCGCGGGCTATTGTTAAACAGTGGCACATAGCAAAGGAAGATACCGAGTTTATTGGGTATTGGCGCGACAACCCCGTTCACGTTGCTGAAGACGGAACAATAGCTGGTGGCGGCTACTCGGTGCTGGAACACGCTCATGAATTAACGGACATTAGCATCGGTTTTGTCATTCGAGCGGCGGTACAGCTGGGCATCTTTGCTGCCATTGCTGATGGGCACCATAATGTGGAATCACTTGGTGTAGCTGTGGGGATTAATACGGGTTACCTACACCGGATACTAGTTTTTCTGCAGCAGCATGAATTAGTGGACTATCGCCAAGAAATTTTAAGCTTGAAGCCGTTGGGCCGAGAATTTGCTGATGAGGAAAACCATTTGGTGTCTGAGCTACTACACCCGATGGATAAGCGGTTGCTAACCTTGCTGGAATTGGAAAACACTCTGCGTACTGGTGCGGTGACGTCGATAAGTAGCCAAACACTGAAGCCACACAGCGGTGATGGTGCTGCCACGACCTGGCGCGCAGAGTTAGCGACCTCGGCTGTCAGTACTTTTATTGATGAGTATTTTTCTTTCTTTACCCAGTTTGTAGCTCCACGAGTCGTTGCGGTGATTGCAAAAAAGCTACCGGAAAATCCGCAGTTCATGGTACAAGGAACGGGCATCTTTGGGGTCACTGCGCAGTTGTTGAAAGACCTTCCGGCTGTCGTCGTCAGTTCTCAGGCGCATCCAGCTAATAATGCGGGGATATTCATTGATCCCGGCTTCAGTATCGCTGAAGCTGAGTTACCAGCGGCTTTGGCAAGATTCCACCTAGATGCTGGCGGCAACGAATTTTATATACTCACCCCGCTTATCGACGCCGATGAGGCAGACGAACATGTAGCGGAAGAAGATGTGGTGCGCATGACGTCCACAGGTGGACATGTTCCCAGCAAAGCCAGCATAACGTCTGCCATTGCAGCTGCTGGCTTACAGCAAAAGCACTATCAACCGGTAGGGTTGGGAATCGTACTACTTACTGTCGGTGCATAGGCTCGTTAAACTAGGAATTTTTGATTTTCTGGCAATACATTATCTCAGCTTAAAAACCCCAGTGCTAGCGTCAAGAACCTAGTATATTTTAGCCATGGCTGCACACTCTCACTCTGACCTAGGCACCACCAGCCCCACCCCGCGCACCGGTGAATGGGTGCGAATTGCGTTAGCCATGTTTGTGATTGGCTTCGGGGCGAACCTGTTCGCACCCATGCTGCAGGTTTATCGCACCCTTGCGGGGACGAGTCATTCGGCGGTGACTGGGATGTTAGGGGTGTATGCACTTGGTTTGGTTCCGGCGTTGCTTTATTTCGGACCGTTTTCCGACCGGCGAGGGCGCAGCCTAGTGCTACGGCTAGCATTGATTCTTTCCCAGGTGGGATCTCTTATTTTAGCCGCAGCTCAAGGCGAGAACGCGATACTATTCTTCGGCCGCTTTATCGCAGGTTTAGCAGTAGGGATGGCTATGGCTTCGGGGGCTGCGTGGATTAAGCAGTTATCGGTGGATAACCCAGCCGCAGGACCAAGGCGTGCCACCGTGGCAGTATCAGCCGGTTTTGGTATCGGACCGTTGTGCGCTGGATTGTTAGCGGAGTTTCTCCCCTTCCCGCAAGTGCTCCCCTACATAGTTCATATGGTGTTAGCCGCCATCGTATTGCCGTTAATGTGGAATGTCACCGAGACGCAGCCGAGGAACCCTAGGAATACCGCCAAGCAGCAAACCCACACTTGGATTCCAGCGCAAGCTAAAACCAAGAGGTTTTTCTGGTCGGTGGCGGCCTGGGCGCCCTGGGTCTTTGGCACCGTTACGCTGGCTTTTGCCAGCCTACCGCCTTTTGCTGGTTCCTCGTATCCCACTGTTTTTATTGGTTGCGCTGCGGCTACAGCCCTACTGTCGGGGGTAAGCATCCAGCCGTTCGCAGCTAGGCTGCGCACACCATGGCCATTAGCAATAACCGGCTTAGCCACGGCTTTTATCGGGCTGTTGGTCTCAGCAGTCATGGTTTTAAGCGCTAACCAGTGGATTTTATTTCCCGCGGCCTTCTTCTTGGGTGCCAGCTATGGAATCATGATGGTCTCAGGCTTGAAAGAAGTCGAAGAGATCGCTGGTACGTCCAATCTCGGCGCGTTGATTGGCATTTTTTATGCTCTGACATACGTTGGCTTCTTCGTACCATTTGTATTGTCCTACACGGCACCCGCCATCGCGAAGATTTTCAGCACCACTGAAGACATGGGTTTCGTCTTATGTCTAGTTTTCGGAGCCGTGGTGTGCATCGCCTCCATGATTCCGGTGGCTAAGGTAGCCCAGAAAGCCCATGATCTATAGCAGGTAGCTTTACGACGACCACCGTTGCGTCGTCAAGCTACCGCATTAGTGCTAGTTGGTTGTGCGGGAAGGCTCGAAAACTAGTTTTCCAGTGGTCTCCCCAGCTAGAAGCGCGGCGCAGAATTGTTGATGCTTATCAAAGCCACCAGTTGCGGTAACCGGTACCTGTATTTCACCCTTGGCAACGGCGGCTAAACACCACCGCAACGAGGTAGTTCCTTGCTGTGGGTGTGCGGCCAACCAAGCGCCCACATTAAAACCCGCTGTGGTCTTATTCTCCAACCAGTGCGCCATGGAACTAAGTATGACATCTGGTGCTTGGGAGGCATTACCCACCCGAACTAACCGGCCACCTGCGCGCAGTTTCTCAAAAGCTGTGCTGGTAGCAGCCCCTCCTACTGGATCAATAACCACATCAAAGGCGTCATTCGGAATAGCACTGAGGTCTTCCCGCAAATAGGTGCTATCAAACCCAAGTGTCACAGCGAGTTGTGCTTTTTCTTCGGTTCCAATCACCGCAGCTACTCGGCTAGCTCCCAAAAGACGTGCAATCTGGCCAAATTGGGACCCCAAACCACCAGTAGCAGCGTGGACCAAAACTGACTCCCCTGCACTAAGGCGCGCCACGGTGGTGAGCGCTAGGTGGGCAGTGACCGAGTTAATGGGTACCACTGACGCTTGAGCAAAATCCAGATCATCACCCAGCGGGGCTACCAGAGATATTTCAGCGCACACTACCTCAGCAAAACCACCAGCTGCTGGCAGTAGGGCTGCCACCTTTTGCCCTAAGGTGAAATCAGTAACCTCCGAACCTAGCGCTGTGATTACCCCGGCTACCTCTAAACCTGGGATAAACCCCTCATGTTGTGGCATTACACCCGTGCCCCAAAACGCATCGATTAAGCCTATACCAGCACTTTTCACTTGAATTGCTACTTCATTGGCTTGGGGACGTGGGGTGGGAACTTCTGAAAGCGACAGACGAGTCGACTCATTATCATGTACCACTGTTAACGCTTGCATACGTGCTCCTTTTCGTAGCTGGGATGGTCGAACACTTCGCAGTCTAAAAGTTGGAGCACACTCTAACGCAACACACCCTTAGCGCCCCTAAACCTCTAAGGGAAGACTCCACCAGCGCACCAGCCGCCTTAAACTATGATGGAAATATGTCGAAACAACCCATCATTGCGCCTTCTATCCTCGCAGCTAACTTCGCTCACCTTGGGCAGGACATTGAAAAAGTTACTAATGCCGACTGGATTCACGTCGATATTATGGACGGCCATTTTGTCCCTAACCTATCCTTTGGCTCTGGGGTGACCGCCGACGTTGATGCTATTACTGACAAAACACTCGATGTGCATCTCATGATTGAAAACCCCGAGCAGTGGGTGGATGAATACATCAAAGCCGGTGCCGATTGTGTGATCTTCCACGTGGAAGCCACCAAAGACCACGTTGGTTTAGCAGACTACCTGCGTGATAAAGGCGTGCGCGCCGGGTTTTCACTACGGCCAGGCACTCCGATTGAGCCGTATCTTAAAGACCTAGAGCATTTCGATTTAGTGCTGGTCATGAGCGTGGAACCAGGTTTTGGTGGGCAGTCCTTCATGCCGGATCAGCTAGAAAAAGTACGCCTGTTACGTGCGGAAATTGATAGCCGCGGTCTAGAAACGTTGATTGAAATTGACGGCGGCATTAGCGAAAAAACCATTACTGCAGCAGCGGAAGCTGGCTGTGATGCTTTTGTGGCTGGATCGGCGGTTTTTGGTGCCAACGATCCGCATGCCGCGGTGGAAAAGCTGCGACAGCTGGCTACGCTGTGAGTGCTATAACCCAAGCCTTAACCCAAGCCATCGCTGCATCGGATGAGATTCGGGGCACTACCAGCCCAAACCCGCCGGTGGGCGCGGTGATCATCAGCACAACCGGGGAAATCGTTGGCGTTGGGGCAACCGAACCCGCAGGCGGCGCACATGCCGAAATAAAAGCACTGCAGCAAGCAGGTGCCGCAGCACATAAAGCAACGGCCGTGGTTACCTTGGAGCCGTGCAATCACACCGGCCGCACTGGGCCGTGCACACAGGCGTTGGTGGCGGCGGGAATTGGTACCGTTTATTACGTGCACAGTGATCCCAACCCAGTTGCTAGCGGTGGGGCGCAGTGGCTGCGTGATAATGGGGTTACGGTGATTCAGATGGAAGGTACGGTTGCGCCATTACTACCGTGGCTGAAAGCAACCCAGCTGCAACGCCCGCATATTACCTGGAAAACGGCACAAACTCTGGATGGGTTCACCGCCGCGCTCGATGGTTCCAGCCAATGGATCACCGGCGAAGCGGCGCGGGCAGATGTGCACCTTGATCGCAGTAAACGTGACGCGATTATTGTTGGCGCGGGCACGTTTGCTGTCGATAAGCCCAGGCTGACGGCGCGGAGACCCGATGGTGGCTTATATTCGCACCAGCCCCGCCGCGTGGTTATTGGCAGCCGTGACATCACCGCCCCCGGCTGGGAGCACTACCGCAGCATTGATGAGGCGCTGGATACGCTATGGCAAACCGGCGCACGAGATGTTCTTCTAGAAGGCGGTGCGCGGCTGGCCTCGGCTTTTATTTCTCGCTCGCTTATCGACGCCGCCCGCTTCTACCTTGCCCCGACGCTGCTTGGCGGCGGTCTGGGCACCCTCGCCGAACCGTTAGGAACCACTATTGCAGATGTCCACCGCTTCCAGTTGGACGTGGTAACCCCGCTGGGTGACGACCTGTTAGTGGAATTAAGCACACCGCCGGTACTGTAAGTGATGAACCTTGCAACAATCCCACGAAACTGAGTGCATGACTAACCAACCCGAAACCTCCCCGGTCAAACTTGATCCTATCGATGAGGCAATAGCAGCTATTGCTGCTGGCCAGCCGATTATTGTGGTCGATGACGAAGACAGAGAAAACGAAGGCGACTTGATCTTCGCCGCAGAAAAAGTCACCCCAGAGCTGGTGGCCTTCATGGTGCGGTATTCCTCAGGTTATGTTTGCACAGCGTTGACCGGAAAAGACTGCGACCGGCTGGATTTGCCACCCATGACCGCCAAAAATCAAGATAGACGCGCCACCGCCTACACCGTAACCGTGGATGCCGCCACCGGGGGAACGGGTATTTCCGCGGCCGACCGCGCCGAAACAATCAAGCGACTAGCAGCCACCGATACCACCGCAGCCGACTTCACCCGCCCAGGTCACGTAGTTCCACTACGCAGTAGGGAAGGCGGAGTGCTGGTGCGCGCTGGGCACACCGAAGCTGCCGTGGATTTCGCCAGGCTAGCAGGGCTACGACCAGCTGGTGTGTTATGTGAAATTGTCAGCGAAGAAAACCCAACTGACATGGCACGTTGCCCAGAACTGCGCCGGTTTGCCGATAACCATGGATTAAAAATGGTCTCCATTGCCCAGCTAATCCAATGGCGTAGAAGCCACGAATCGCTGATCGAAAGAGTGGTGGAAACCACCTTACCAACCGAATTCGGTACATTCACCGCAGTTGGCTATCGCAGTCTGGTTGATGGAATTGAACACATCGCCTTAGTTGTTGGTGATCCCGCCTCGGAAAACGGCGAAAATGTGCTGGTAAGAGTGCATTCCGAATGCTTAACCGGCGACGTCTTTGGTTCGCGCCGGTGCGATTGCGGTCAGCAGCTACATGCTTCCATGCGTGCAGTGCAAGAAGCCGGTCGGGGAGTGGTGCTGTACATGCGCGGCCACGAAGGCAGGGGAATCGGGCTGCTAGAAAAACTGAAAGCCTACCGAATCCAAGACGCAGGAGCCGATACCGTCGATGCTAACTTAGCACTCGGTTTGCCTGCCGACGCCCGCGAATTCGGCACCGGCGCACAAATCCTTCGCGACCTCGGCATTCGTTCGCTTAATCTGTTAAGCAATAACCCCACTAAACGCAGCGGGTTAGAAGGTCACGGCTTAGCCATTGCCCAGCGCACCCCAGTGCCGGTGGAAGTCAACCAAGACAACGTCAAATACCTCAAAACCAAACGCGATCGCATGGGGCATGATTTGCCGCAAGTAGCAGAATTTGAGGAACAGGAATAACGGTTCGTGGCTTCTAAGTTTACCTCCGGCAAGGCAACTTAACGAATCTGTTCTTTTTTAATCAGTTCCAAATATAACTTACCCGCAGCAGTAATCGCGAACGTTTTGCGCGCAGCGCCTGGCCCAGACTGTGGCAGTTTATCCACGGCTAACAGGTCGGCGTCGGCAAGCCGTTTGAGCGTGCGATACAGGCCGCGTTCCGTAATGCTCCACTTGGTCTGTGCGGAAAATAGTTCACGCAGTTCAGTGACCGTAATGGGGCCTTGATCGTGGATTATGTCTAGCAGGACCAGGGTGGTCAGTGACTTTTGGTACACCTGCACCCACGATTCTGCTAGCTCGTGGATCCATTCGCTGGTTTCAGCGGTGAGGTCTTTAGCCATTGGTCAATGCGGATCGGGGAGCAAAGTCGTTGGTCATTTCAAAGCCATGTTGCGCAATCGTGCTAGCAAGGTGCAAGAATAGACCTACACCCCAGATCCCGCCCATAGTGACGCTAACGCCGAACCAGTCAGCCATCAGTGCTTCCAAGGTGTGGTAGTAGCCGCCGAAACCTGCAAGTAGTACATGCAGTAGATTTCCGCCGACCAGTAACACATACGTCAAGGTGTGAATGATGACAGCGCCAAATCGGAGTTTTTGTAAGCCCTTGTTAAGCAAGGTCATGTATCCGAAAAACAGTACCGCTACGAGGAACATGGCTGTCGAGATAGCAGCAAAGGTGTACTGGGGAGCAAGAGCGGCAGCGATATGCCCAATGAGCATAATCACAGTGATGGTGATGCCGTAGGGAAGCATGAGCTGTAGTGCTGCTTCGGGGGTATTCCGTCGGGCAAAGACGGTTGAAATGGTGGAGTTCATGGCAGCCTCCTTAATGTGTACCATTGGTTCGATAATTTAAGTGTACCAATAGTTCAATAATTAGGCAACTGGTTTCTCATTTATGGGCGTTGATTAATTTTCCGTAGGCATACGAACATTAAGCCTTAGGCTGCAAGTTGGAATATAAGGATGGTTATTCCCAAAGCTATGGCAACAATAAAATTGCACAGCAGAATGGGGCGGTATAGTTTTGGGCCAACTTTGGTTTGTGCGATATTCGCTGCCAATTCGATGCGCGCAGGGCTAGCCATGGTGGCAAGTGACGTACTGACATTATGGGCGGCGATCGTGAGGTTGTGCGGTGTACCAGCTAGCTGCGCCGCGGCACTTTGAGTACTTGCCAGCATGGCGTTGGCACCAGAGTTTGAGCCAGTTACCACTCCCGCCACTCCGCCGAGAATAGGTGCTACTAGCCCGTACCAAGGGCCTAGCGCGGTAAAACCGGTAGCTAAAAACTGCGCAATCCCAGAAAGGGACAACAGTACACCAATAACGACGAAGATCGCGGTGGTTGGGCCAATAATTTGCCACGATTTCACCGCTGGGATAACAGTGGCACTAAACAACTGTTCATCTTTAAACAACAGCAAGGCCGTCGTGCAGGCGATAAACAACCATAGGGCAGGGCTTCCCAACCACTGAAGAAGTGTACTGGGGAACAACCGTTGGCAAATGTTGATAGTTAATACTCCGCTAAGTAGCACTATATAAGGAAGTAACCAGCGGGTAACATTTTCTGCGGCAAAGCGCCTGTGCCGTATTGATAACTGCACCACTATGGAGGCGAGTGCTCCTAAAGCTCCCGCTGGTGAGGTGGATAATGTGAGATTCGCTAGGAGTATTCCTGCTGCAAGTGTTAGGGCAACTGCAATCGCTGCGACGAATCCACGCCACCCAGCACCGGTGATTACTACCGCGATACAGCCAGTTACGACAAATGGAATCACGCTCAAAACTGCGCTAAGAACGCCAAGCTCGTTAAAACCTACCCCTGTCATTTCCGCAGCTATTAAGGTACCAGGTCCCATAGACCCCCAAGGGACAGTCACGAGGCCTAAAAGCCCCAAGACCGCAGCATTACGTGGGGGGCACGACCCTTGAAAAGTAGACACGCTAGCCCGGATTTTTCGTGTGTGTGGGGTTAGGGGATGATGAAAAGGTGTTTT
>CAUQSW010000048.1:0-22455 GCA_963520895.1 uncultured Corynebacterium sp.
AGATCAACATCATCGACACCCCTGGTCACGTGGACTTCACCGTTGAGGTGGAGCGTTCCCTACGTGTGCTTGATGGTGCGGTAGCGGTTTTCGACGGCAAGGAAGGCGTCGAGCCGCAGTCTGAGCAGGTATGGCGTCAGGCTGCAAAGTACGACGTTCCTCGTATCTGCTTCGTTAATAAGATGGACAAGCTAGGCGCGGATTTCTACTTCACCGTCCAAACCATCATCGACCGCCTTGGTGCTAAACCATTGGTTCTGCAGCTGCCTATCGGTGCTGAAGACGACTTCGACGGCGTGGTTGACTTGGTGGAAATGAAGGCCATCACCTGGCGTGGCAAGGTGGAAACCGGTGCGGAACCAACCATCGAAGAAATCCCAGCTGACTTGGTAGACAAGGCTGAGGAGTACCGCGAGAAGCTGCTGGAAGCTGTCGCTGAGTCGGATGAAGAGCTCATGGAAAAGTACTTCGGTGGCGAAGAACTGACCATTGAAGAGATCAAAGCCGCGATCCGCAAGATGACCGTTAACTCGGAGATCTACCCAGTGCTGTGTGGTACCGCTTACCGCAACAAGGGTGTACAGCCGTTGTTGGATGCGGTTATCGACTACCTGCCTAACCCACTGGACATCGGCGAGGTTCATGGGCATGCTGTCGGCGATGAATCCAAGGAAGTTGTGCGTAAGCCTTCCGTGGATGATCCATTCGCAGCATTGGCATTCAAGATTGCAGCTCACCCATTCTTCGGTAAGCTGACCTTCGTTCGTGTGTACTCCGGTCTGGTTCAGCCAGGTGCTCAGGTTTCGAACTCCACCAAGAGTAAAAAAGAGCGCATTGGTAAGTTGTTCCAGATGCACGCCAACAAGGAAAACCCAGTTGACGAGGCACGCGCAGGTAATATCTACGCCTTCATTGGTCTTAAAGACACCACCACTGGTGACACCTTGTGTGATGCCAATAACCCCATCATCTTGGAGTCCATGGACTTCCCAGATCCGGTTATCAAGGTTTCCATCGAGCCTAAGACCAAGTCGGACCAGGAAAAGCTGAGTATTGCTATTCAGAAGCTGGCGGAAGAAGATCCTACCTTCACCGTTGAGCTGGATGAAGAATCCGGCCAGACCGTGATCGGCGGCATGGGTGAGCTGCACCTCGACGTGCTGGTTGACCGCATGAAGCGCGAGTTCAAGGTGGAAGCTAATGTGGGTAACCCACAGGTGGCTTACCGCGAGACCATCCGCAAGCCAGTGGAGAAGATCGAATACACCCACAAGAAGCAGACTGGTGGTTCCGGTCAGTTCGCCAAGGTTATCATCGCCCTGGAGCCTTACGCTCCGGAAGCAGATACCTTGGAAGAAGGCCAGTCGCCAATTTATGCCTTCGAAAACGCCGTCACCGGTGGTCGTGTTCCTAAGGAATACATCCCATCCGTTGATGCTGGTATTCAAGACGCCATGCAGTACGGTTACTTGGCTGGCTTCCCGCTGGTCAATATCAAGGCCACCCTGCTTGACGGTGCGTACCACGAAGTTGACTCCAGCGAAATGGCCTTCAAGTTGGCTGGTTCCCAGGCGCTGAAGGAAGGCGTTGCCAAGGCAAAGCCAGTGCTGCTGGAGCCAGTTATGGCCGTTGAGGTCATCACCCCTGAGGAATACATGGGTGATGTGATCGGCGATATTAACTCGCGTCGTGGCCAGGTTAACGCCATGGACGATCGCGCTGGTGCGAAGGTGGTTAAGGCTCGGGTACCTTTGTCTGAAATGTTCGGTTACGTTGGTGACCTGCGCTCTCGGACTCAAGGTCGCGCTAACTACACCATGATCTTCGATTCCTATGCGGAGGTTCCGACCAACGTATCGGCCGAGATCATCGCTGAGCGTACCGGTAACTAATACCGGCAGCTTAAGCTGGGGGTGTCGAAAAGCTAGTGGGCGCCCTCAGGGTAGCGGCTTTCTGAAAAGTTGAGTACACTCAAACTCTCAGATGGCCGTTACCCACGTAAATTCTAAGAGTTTTCCGGTGACGGTTTGAAAAACGCGCCTGAGGCGCTTAGGATCATGTAACTGGCACATTTGTAATAGCTGTACTGCCAGGCTGCCGAATTAGTGGCCAGAATGTAACAGCACTATCAACTCCGTGGCTGCGAGGTTCGTAGTCACCACGAAGTCCAGGAGGACATACAGTGGCAAAGGCCAAGTTTGAGCGTACTAAGCCTCACGTAAACATCGGTACCATCGGTCACGTTGACCACGGTAAGACCACCACCACCGCTGCTATCACCAAGGTTTTGGCTGACGCATACCCAGACCTGAACGAGGCTTTCGCTTTCGACGCTATTGATAAGGCGCCGGAAGAGAAGGAGCGCGGTATCACCATTAACATCTCCCACGTGGAGTACCAGACCGAGAAGCGCCACTACGCACACGTAGACGCTCCTGGTCACGCTGACTACATCAAGAACATGATTACCGGTGCTGCTCAGATGGACGGCGCAATCCTCGTGGTTGCTGCTACCGATGGTCCTATGCCGCAGACCCGCGAACACGTTCTTTTGGCTCGCCAGGTTGGCGTTCCTTACATCCTCGTTGCGCTGAACAAGTGTGACTCTCCTGACGTTGACGAAGAGATCATCGAGCTCGTCGAGATGGAACTTCGTGAACTGCTCGCTGAGCAGGATTACGACGAGGAAGCTCCTATTATCCAGATCTCCGCTTTGAAGGCTCTTGAGGGCGACGAGAAGTGGACCCAGGCTATCCTCGACCTGATGCAGGCTTGTGATGATTCTATCCCAGATCCTGTTCGCGAGACCGATAAGCCATTCCTCATGCCTATCGAGGACATCTTCACCATTACCGGCCGCGGCACCGTGGTTACCGGTCGTGTTGAGCGCGGTTCCTTGAACGTTAACGAAGAAGTCGAGATCATCGGTATCAAGGAGAAGTCCACCTCCACCACCGTTACCGGTATCGAGATGTTCCGCAAGCTGCTCGACTACACCGAAGCTGGCGACAACTGTGGTCTGCTGCTTCGTGGCATCAAGCGTGAAGAGGTTGAGCGTGGCCAGGTTGTTATCAAGCCAGGCGCTTACACCCCTCACACCGAGTTCGAAGCTTCCGTCTACGTTCTGTCCAAGGATGAAGGTGGCCGTCACACCCCATTCTTCGACAACTACCGTCCACAGTTCTACTTCCGCACCACCGACGTTACCGGTGTTGTGAAGCTTCCTGAGGGCACCGAAATGGTCATGCCTGGCGACAACGTCGATATGTCCGTTACCCTGATCCAGCCTGTCGCTATGGACGAGGGTCTGCGCTTCGCTATCCGCGAAGGCTCCCGCACCGTTGGCGCTGGCCGTGTCACCAAGATCATCAAGTAATCTTTGATCTTTCATTAAAAAATCCGGTTTCTTACATTATGTAGAAACCGGATTTTTTGCTTTTCGACGCCCACACAAAAACTCGCCGCCGTGAACAAGGTTAAGCTTCGCGGCGGCGAGTAAAGCAGAATTAACTAGTCAATATGTAGTTTCTTCTTGAGGTTTCCTACACGCTCCTCATGCTTTTCTTTGCGTTCTTCCTTTTTCTTTTCCTTCACCACGCGCCGTGCTTCCCGCTCGGCAGCTTCTGCTGCTTCTTGGGCGGCTTCGAGTTCTGCTAGTACCTCGTGAGTAGGCCTGCGGGTGATGACTCCGCTGCCGATCTTAGCAATGGCATCGTCGAGGATCACTGGGTTGACCTCCTTGACTTCTGCCACGATAGCCGTGGTGTTTGGTGGGATGGCCCGGCTGAACTCCGCGATTACTTCATCGGTGGTGCCAGCGCGAGAAACGTCAACGGCACCGCCAATCAATGCTCCAGTTCCCCAGCCCAGCAGCATGCCCAAAGGGCCGCCCAGAATGCCAACGAACATACCAATGAGGCTGCCACCAGCGAAACCAAGGCCGTCAACATTGTCTTGGCCTTCAGGGAAGCTGACATTGCCGTTGGCATCACGGGCAACGATGACTCCGCCGCTCAGGTCAAGTTGATCTGAAGCGGATAGGTTTTTTAAAACAGTAAATGCTTCGTATGCTTTGCTGCTTTCGGGAAAAGTAATGGAAATGACGTTGTCTTGAGCCATAGGGAATCCTTTCTTATAGGCCTGATTGAATCGACACGTACAATGCCGATGGTACTGATTGATAAATATTACGGCAACGTGAATTGTGCACAGGATTTATCAGTATTTCTTGTGCAAAATAACTAAATTTGGCCCGGGATAAACGATTTACAATGGTCATCCGTATTTTTCGCCGGTGGTAGTGTTATTATTGCGGAATGCAAAAACCGCACCATAAGTCTGCCGATCACACACAGGTTGACTCCTATCACGACTTTCGCGCCTTATTGGTTTCCCGCTTTTCTGCTCAGGCGGACAGCACAATTGAGCTGATCAATCAAGACCTGAGGAATAACTCTGATTTAGATGCCAGTACCCAAGAAAAGGAAAAACAACTGGTGGGGGAGTTGGTTAACTTATTGGTTAGTGATTTTATTAATGCATTTTCGCAAAAAGGCATGGAGCAACCGTTGGGGGCAGAGCATATAAATATTGATTTTTCGGTTTTTAAATCCGAGCTTAGTGAAAGTCAGTTTTTGCAGGTTTATCAATGCGCCCGTAAATGGGTCATGGAAATGCTCAGGTCTGAGGCAAAGAGCATTATCCGGGAATTAAAGCCGGAATATGTTCTCAATTTACTGCATGAATTATATCTTTATGAAGAAGCGTTATTTACCTCTATTACCGGTGCAGGAAATGGGAAAATAGTAACTGGTTCGGATAACCCTGGGTTGAGTGCAACCGGTTATCGCAATGCCATGGATTTATTGCACTCAGATTCCCCGCCGTTAGTAACAAAAATAGATGATTATTCTCTTTCCGGTTCGAATACCGCAATAGTGTTATGGGATGCCCAGCTGACAGAAGTACAACAGGCAGCTAATCATTTGCATACGCTGTTTTCTGACACGGATATGCTCACCATTCCGCATAACGGCGGATCGATGTTTTGTTGGACCAAAGCCCCTTATAAACAACTAATAGACAACCTCAACAACAGCAAGTTTCCGCGCGATTGGAAACTAGCTGTCGGTGAGGCCGGTGATGGTGCAGCCGGTTTTCGGGAAAGTTATGAGCAATCGATAACGGCGCAAAAGATTGCCAATATTGCTGGGGAGCGTTCCGACCAGATCACCTACTTCAGTGATGTTTCGGCGCTGGGTTTTCTTATTCAATCCCGCTCTCAAGCCGAGCAATGGGTGAGTGCCACCTTAGGTGATCTCGCGGCTCCCACCCAAGACGCCGAACGGTTGCGGGAAACTTTGTACGCCTACTGGCGCTGCGATAAAAACGTCGCCAAGACTGCAGAAAGGTTATTCCTGCACCGTAATACCGTAAATTATCGGATCGCCCAGGCACGAAAAATCATGCCGGAGCGATCCTGGTCAAATTCGCTGAATGTTATATTAGCGTTGACCTACATGCACTACATTCCCTTCGATACGACCGAGCACTAGGCGTCGGGCGCTTTTCGACGCCTCAACCAACCCCCAGTTACGGCAGCGGTAGCTGATCATCGAGGTTGTCTAATAATTCCAGTGCCGGGATGAAGAATAACGTGCCGGTGGTGGGGTAGGAGAAGTCCAGAATCCGGTCGTAATTTCCTAACGGCTTGCCAAGAAACATATTGCTGAGCATTTCTTCGGTCACCGAAACGTCACCGGCATAACCGGCGAAATAGGTACCGAATTCCTCGTCCATAAAGGAACCAAATGGCATGTTCAGCCGGTAAATATCGCCTTCAACATCATTTAAGGCAACATGGGAATTATCCGGCTTGGTCTCGTCGTCTAATTCGACATTATTTAATTTGGTGCGACCAATGACCTTTTCCTGTTCCTCGGTACTTAGATCGTTCCAGGCAGTAAGATCGTGCAAGTACTTTTGCACAATGAGGTAGGAACCACCGGCATAGGGTGGGGAGACAATCCTAATTGCTTCCTCGGCATCGTTGTTTTCGGGATTCTCGGTTCCGTCGACAAAGCCCAACAGGTCGCGGTTATCAAAGAACTTAAACCCGTGGGTTTCATCCACCACGGTTGCCACTTTGCTTAAGCGAGTGCTGACCAACTGGGCGAGTTCCCAGCACATATCTAGGCTGTCGGCACGCAGGTGCAGCACAATATCGCCGGGCGTAGCAGGGGCGGTGTGCTTGGGGCCCCGCAATTCGTGGAAGGGGTGCAATTGTTCCGGCGCATCCGCTGAAGTGATATATGGCCACAACCTCGCGCTTAACCCGATCACGCCGTAGAGGTGGGCATCGGGATAGCGGAAGGCTACCGTGCGATTGAGTCCTGGGAAATCGGCGAATAGGTCCCGAACGGTAGCAACTGCATCGGGAGCGTTTTCATCTACCGAGAAAACCAGAAACAAGGCTGCGGCAGAAGGAGGAGCAAGGATAGTCTGGGCTGACATAATGGCGGGTCCTTTACCTGTCGTGGGTGAATGAGTCACTTTCACGTTACTTGAGCAGGCAATAGCTTGTGGAACAACCCCAGCTAAACCGTGCAAAAACTCTTAAGCTGGTCGGTTGTAGGGTGGGAACTAACAGCTAAAGGAGAACCCATCATGGACATTATTAGCGAAAAACCCGCAGTTACCATTGCCGGTTTAACCATGAAGGCAACCGCAGGATCCGATTTTTCTGGATTATGGCAGCAGTTTGAAAACCACCCCGACCACAGTGACCTCGCGGCGCTCGGCCCAGGACAATATTTCGGCGTATGCGCAGACATGGCCGAAACACATTTCACCTACATAGCCGGGGTGCAGGTGACTGATCCAGCCGCAGCGCGCGAGTTGGGTTTTACAGTCATCGAGGTACCCGCAGCCCAATATGCGGTTGTGCCCTTACAAGGCCCGATTCCCGATTGCATTCATACCGGTTGGAACTACGTCATGGGGACGTTTCTGGCAGAATCAGGCTACCAGCACGCCGATACCCCCGATTTTGAAGTGTATCTACCAGGGGACATGTACGCCCCCGATTATCAGATGCAACTGTGGGTGCCGGTGGTCAGGAAGTGACGGTGGTGCCAAAATAAGATGAAAGATATCCTCAATCGATACCATGTGCTATATCGGAGCGAAGGTACCGACCTAAAGTAACTGTGTCGATTAATGCTGGTCACTAGGTGCGTTCAGCAAGCTGGTGATGGAATGTTGTGTGGAACTGTTGCAGGTCAGCGATCTATCCTGTGGTCTGTTTGGGCATAGCCGTCCGATAACGCAGGCGCTGGATTTTGGTGTGGCAAGTATTTTCAAATAGGCGTGGGTAGCCCCAAGATTCTTCGGGGTATCATCAGTGTCAAGTGATGATACGGATTGTGGCTGAGGCGTAGTGCGCCAGAGATAGACTTTTTAGGATTCTCTTAGCGGAAAACATGGATTTGTCGTTACTTCCGCTTTTACCATAGCTTGCGGGGTTCCTTGTGAATTTCTGTAAGCATCACATAGCTTTGTTATGTCATGACCGTAGTTAATAGCAATGACATATTTCACATTGTCATGGAGTTTTTTACGCATGGACTGGCAAGTATCTGGTTCCCACAACGTTGAGCCAATATATTTTGAAAGCGCTTCATTAGCCTCTGCCATAGTATCTTGTCCTCTATCAACCACGAGGTGAATAATCAGTATATATTCACCTTTACATTGTGCATTACTGCTTTCTGCTGCAATTGTTGGATTTGGTGTTGGGGCAATCTGGGTTGGTTCAGTTATTGTCAACGTTTCAGGTGCATAGGTTGAAGTAGGTGCAGACGTAGCAGTCGCTGTTGTTTCTTCCGTTGATTTAGCAGCTTGCTCAAAGCTGTCTTCTGAGGAAGACAAAATTTTTGTGAATCCACCTATGATGATTAAGCCACACACCACAATTAAAATGATGATGCCATTTCCTAGCTTCTTTGGTTTAGGTTTCTCTATTTCCGGCAACCGCCACTGATCGATTTCTGGATTAGTGGGGGCCATCTGTCTCCTCCCTCCTAAAAACTGTAAATGGCACGAAATTTACTACAAGTAATTAACGTCGATTATAGTAACTTTTCTTGCTTGACGGTGTGTAGTGCTATTGCAGCTTTGTTGGGGAAGACATTGAATTTATTATCGTGACGTTCGAGTAGGTGAACTGCTGGAATGGGGTACAGATCTACAACACACAATCAACACACAATCAACACACTCTAAAGCCGGAAGAGCTCCTTAACTACAATTATTAAAGTGGGCGTGCGTGACAGAAGTCATGAGACATGTATACATACATGTCTCCCCTAGGGGATTTATCAGGCCGGCTAAACTATGACTAACCCATACCAGTTTCTATACCGATAGAACTCTTGCCATTGAAACTCTGGGGTAAATTCATGTCTTTCCCATCGTATGCATCATTTGCTGGGATATTTGATCGAAGACTACCCAACCCTTAAACATCGTCAGATTCCCGGAATTTTCACTTTTCATAGTCGAAATAGCGTTCATTGCTTTATCAATTACTTATCTAGGAGACCGTTGATCTGGGAATATGAACCGCCACCGAAAGCTTAGACCTAGAAGCACTTTCACATATGTAATCCACCCTTCCCACCCCCGTATCACCCCCATAGCCAAACAGTCCACGGCAGGCATTTGAAGCGTGTAGCTTTGGATTAGAAAGCACCTTCGTATTGCTTAAATAGAGGGTTATTCAGGTGCTGGGGAATGCTTATAGGTTTTGGTTTTCATTAATGTTGCTTTGGTTTTGCTAACCCCGTCGAAGGGGGTGCGAAAAATACAACAGAAGCCTGAGTTGTGCATCATTAGAGGTATGAAAATCAACAAAACACAATTCGGACTTCCTATCGCTGATACTAGCACACCGATTAATGAACGAGTCCTCAGCTTAGCTAGGCTGATCGAACAACACGGCTACACTCCACAACACCCAGCCTCTTTAGGGCTATACACCAGCATCGAAATCACCCTGTTCTACCTCAAAGAAAACCTCCCCCAACGAGTACTAGCCCAGCTCTACCACTGTTCCCAACCCACCATATCCCGAGCGATAAACACCATCATCAACACCTTAAACACCCTACTACCACCAGCACCAACACCCGAAGAACTCGACCCACGACTCTACTGCGTACTCGACGGCACCCTCGTGCCTTGCTACAGCTGGTATAACGCACCAGAACTCTACAACGCCAAACGAAAAACCACCGGCCATAACCTCCAAATACTCACCGACCAAACCGGCAACATCACCTACATCTCCCACCCATTTTCAGGCAAAACCCACGACGTCACAGCACTCAGAGCAACCGGCATCCTTGATACCATCAGCCCCGACCACATCACCGCCGATAAAGGCTACTACGGTATTGGCTGCGACATACCAATCAAGAAAAAACCAGGCCAAAAACACCTCAAAGACTACCAACGCCGCTTCAACCACAAACTCGGAAAAATCAGATACGTCATCGAACAAGCCATCGCCAACCTCAAAACCTGGCGCATCCTCCACACCGACAACCGCGCCCCACTCCACCACATCCCCACCATCATCAACACCATAACAAAACTACTCTTCTACCAACCCCCTGAATAACCCTCATAGTATCCGCTTGAAAGTAGGTCTGCCATGGATATGGACACTTGGGAGCCTGTGTGCTCACCACTGGGCCGCTGTTGGGGATAGCGGCTGCTGCTATTGCGCTTATTTTGGTCATGGTCATTTATTTCCGTGTCCATGCTTTTGTCACGCTGGTTATTGTTTCTGTGCTCACAGCAATTGCCGCTCAGATTCCGTTGGCTGGTGTTCCCCAAACACTCACCGAGGGCTCTGGTTCCACTTTGGCTTTGGTGGCGTTGTTGGTTGGTCTAGGCGCCATGATTGGACGCTTAGTAGAACATTCCGGCGGTGCGAAATCGCTGGCAGAAGCATTGGTTGCGCGGTTTGGTGAAAACAAGGCTCCGTTGGCTTTGGGTGTTGCTTCGCTGATTAGGGGATTCCCCATCTTTTTCGACGCAGGTTTGATCGTGATGCTGCCGGTAATTTTCGCGGTGGCTAGGCGGTTGAATGGGCCAGTGCTCATGTATGGCATGCCCGCTGCGGGTGCCTTTTCGGTGATGCATATTTATCTGCCACCACACCCCGGCCCAGTTGCGGTCAGTGAGTTTTTCGGTGCGGATATTGGTTTGATTTTGCTCTTCGGTCTGCTCATTGCCATTCCTACCTGGTATATTTCTGGTTATCGTGGGGGTTTGTATCTGGGCAAGAAATACGATTTCAAGGTTTCCGATGTGCTGCTTGGCCCGCAACAGGACGATGAGAATGCATTGAAAAACCCAGCGTCACCGGGGACAGTTATTGCGTTGATGTTGATCCCCATGGTCCTGATTTTCGGTAATACTGGTCTGAAAACTCTGGCTTCGGCAGGCACAATCGATGGCGATGCCGGTTGGGTACAACTGTTTGTTTTCCTAGGTCAGACCTCTATTGCGCTGCTGATCACCACTGTAGTCACCATGATCGTGCTGGGCTTGCGGCGTGGTATGGATAAGACCAGTGTGGAAAAACTAATGGAAGGTGCCTTAGGCCCGATCTGTTCAGTGGTGCTGATTACCGGTGCCGGTGGTATGTTCGGCGGGGTGTTGCGCACCAGTGGCATTGGTGATGCTTTGGCGGATTCCCTGTCTAATACCTGTCTAATATTGGTATCCCGGTGATTTTGGCGTGTTACCTGATCTCGGTGGCACTGCGGTTGGCTCAAGGTTCTGCCACGGTAGCATTGACCACCGCAGCTGCCCTTATGGCTCCCGCGGTGGAGGCCGCTAATTTGGGCGCAGTGCAATTGGCCTTGATTGTTTTGGCTACCGCTGCCGGTTCAGTATTTGGTAGCCACGTTAATGATTCCGGTTTCTGGTTGGTGGGACGCCTGATGGGTATGGACGTGGCTACCACGTTGCGCACGTGGACCGTTAACCAAGTAATGGTCAGTGCTATTGGTTTTGCGTTAGTGCTCGTCTGCTACGGGCTGGCTAGCGTTGCCGGTTAAATCCAGTTCTTCTAGCCACAGTGCGGCTTGACGGGCTATTTCTTCTGGCGGGTCGTGGACATCAAAAACCCGACCCGCCTCGTCAGCTTCTAATGGTTCCAAGGTATCGAACTGCGATTGCAGTAATGAGGCAGGCATGAAATGACCCTTTCGGGAGCTCATCCGCTCTAGTAACAGATCAAAATCTCCGTGTACGTGGAGAAAAACCGCATCTGGGCAGTGGGAACGAATCAGGTCACGATAGGAGCGTTTTAAAGAGCTGCACCCAATCATGGCACCTTCGGGGTGTTCGGCGAGCCAGCGGCCGATGCTTTCTAGCCACGGCCAGCGATCGTCGTCGGTAAGCGGAATGCCTGCGGACATTTTGTCGATATTTGCCTTTGGGTGCAGGTCATCGCCATCGCGGTATACGATTCCCACCAAGGGGGGTAGCAGTTCACCCACTGTGGTTTTTCCAGACCCTGATACTCCCATGACAACTACATACTGTTGCATTATGATCCTTCGGTTGTTGGTGATACTTGTACCAGCACTTTTCCGGAAAGCTGAGCATCGGCTGCGGTGGTAAAAGCGGTATGGACTTCCTCTAGGTCAAAGACGTGGGTGATGACTGCGTCGAAAAAGTCGTGGGCGGCAAGTAGCTCAATGGCTTGATCCACCTCGTCACGGAAGCGGAATGTGCCGCAGAGCTTGAGTTCTTTAGCCACCAGAGGAGCCAGATTAATTCCGACTGGTTGGTTAGGCAGCATTCCTACCTGCACCACCACTGCTTTTCGACGTGCTGCCGCCAGTGCTGCAGAAACCGCAGGCGCAGCGCCAGAACATTCCAGCACCACATCCATGGATTCCTCGGGGATTTCCGTAGCGGTGCGTAATCCGGGAATAGTGGCTGCGCGGGTGAGTGGTTCTGGCAAAATATCAGTAATAGTCACCGTTGCCGCGCCTTGGGCAAGCGCACCAGCCGCGGCGAGCTGTCCGATAGGGCCAGCGCCTGTAACCAAGACATCTTTACCTGTAACCCCACCGGCAATATTAATGGCGTGCAGCCCTACGGATAGCGGCACTGCAAGCGCGGCGCGTTTGAGGGATAGTCCTTCCGGCAGCGGCCGGATTTGGTCTTTCCGAACCAAAAGCTGCTGCGACATGGCTCCTTGAGTATGCGGCCAAGTGGAAGCACTACCCAAATAGGCACCGCCTGGCCACAAGTGTGGGGCATCTTCAATACCTGGCTGCTTAGTGCCGAAGGTGGCGGGGTGAATGGTCACCGGGGTGCCGTCGGCAAGCGTGCCGGACATCTCATGGCCTGGGATGAGTGGTTCGCGCACGGTAAAAGCACCCACCGCGCCGTCTTGATAATAATGCAGGTCTGAACCGCAAATTCCGACATAAGCGACGGTGATAAGCACCTCGTCGGCACTTGGCTTTGGGGTGGGAACCTCTGCTAGTTCTAGTTGATCTTTGCCGTGGATCAGTGCAGCTTTCATCATGATTAGACCACCGCCGTCATGCCGCCGTCGACAGCAAGATTCTGGCCGGTGACGAAATCACTGGCGCTACTAGCAAGGAATAGCAATGGGCCAACTAATTCTTGCGGATCGCCCCACCTGCCAGCAGGGGTGCGCTTAGCCACCCAGGCGCTAAACTCCGGATCAGCTACCAACGCAGCATTGAGATCAGTGTCAAAATACCCCGGTGAAAGCGTATTGACCTGCACATTTCTCGGGGATAGTTCCGCGGCCAGCCCTTGGGCGAACATAACCACCCCACCTTTAGTGGCGCAGTACGGAGCAATCGTGGCGCGACCCAGCCTAGACTGCACCGAACCAATCATGATGATTTTGCCGCTGCCACGTTCAGCCATCGCGGTTGCTATGGGACGGGTGACGTGGAAAACCCCAGAGAGATTGACCCCAATGATGTCCTCCCAATCGGTATCGGTGAACTCGCCAATGGGGTTGCGGCGCTGGATACCGGCATTATTGGCACGCCCCACTGGGCTATTAGCTTGTCGACGCCCGCAGCCACCGCAGCGGGTTCATCTACCCGGAAACCAACAGCGCCAGCAGCTTCTAGTTCTTTCGCTACTTCAGTGGCGCGCGCCGGATCGGTACCATGAATGATGACTTATGCACCGGCTTGAATAAGATCATGCGCCAGTGTTTTGCCTAAGCCGCGCGTAGAGCCTGTGACCAGGGCAATCTTGTCTGTGACCTCAAAGATTTCAGTTGTGGGAACCATACTTCTCAGTCTAGTGAAACCTTTTCGGTAAGGTGAGGGAAGTCGAATTTTCGAAAGGATGAAACAGTTGATTGTTTTTTAACTACTTCGCCGTGCCACAAGAGGTTTTTCAGCAGCTGGAAGCAGCCAAAGACCGCTATGAGGCAACCACTGATCTGCTTTTTGAATCAGAAGAGTTCCCCACCACTGATATTGACAAGTTCTGGATACAGCTTGGACAGTATCTTGAGGAGTCACCCGCTTTGACCGCGGTTTATGGAACTGAGGAGTGGGATTCAGAACTGCGCGTGAGTTCACCTGCGCAAGTGGTGGAATTAGCTCAGACACTAGCAGAGATTGATCTCAAGCAGTTAGAAGAAGAATACGGCGGTGAGCTGATTAATTCTGCACAGGAATTACAATCCTTTTATTCTGAGGCCGCCGAGCGCGGCGATGCAGTTATCGTTATTGCCCAATAAAAAGTGGTGGGTGAGGGGTGACCGAGTCCATAGCTCTTCTGCAGTGTTGGGCGTTGAAGTCGGTGCTTTTGGGGAACTATTGGCGTAGTACCCGTTGGTGTTTTCGTTGCTTCCCCTCGCTGCCAGGGTGTAACGGTTTTTCTAGGGCTGGAACTTTGATGTTGCAACCGTAGCTAGAAGTGCGTTGGTTCTTCCATATCTAAGCTATTGCAAACAGCTTTCCTCGGTACCACCTGCGTTCATGCAGTCCCAGAACTGTGCAGTTGTTCCGTGCTCAATTCGCGCGAGTTCTGCATCCTGTTCCGGTGAGCAGCCAAACCCCACGCACTCACTAGGCGCTGCAGCTGGAGCGATTGGGTTTCCATTACAGTCAAACTGCCCCGGAAAACGCTCACATAGTGGTGGCAGTTTCTGATTTGGCCCGTAACCATCAGCGCTGTTTGGATCAAATGTTGTTTGTGCCGGTGGCGTGTATGGCTGCTCGGCTACTGGAGTTGCTTGTGTCGACTCTACTTTTTGTGTTGTAGTACTGGTAGTCAGAGAAGTACTTGTGGCATAGGTAGTAGTTATCTTTGTCGTTGTTGAGGTGGACTGGGGTGATCCATCTGTTGTGTTACTACATGCGATAAGCGTAAACGTTAAAACGAAAACTGGGATACACCGCTTCATATTTTGCCCCTATCCTTTAAGTTAGTTTGGCTGCCTTTTTACTTTTTCACTCAATCTTCATTAAAGCAATTTTCATACTCTGTTGGTACCTACTTTGAGGTGGGGTTTCTACCTCTGATCGTCTCAGGTAAATGATTAGCTGCCTCGCCAATGATTTGCAGATTTCTCACGATAGCGTCTTCGGGCATGTTAACTAAGTCGTTGTCATTCGTTACCGCAAGGTAAGGCGAATACTGCTTGCACTTTTCTATGGCTATGAGTATGTCAGAGATGCGTTGGTCTACTCCTCGGCTCACAAACTTACCGCGTCTTTAATGGCTGTGGCAGAAATGGGCGTCTTTAATAGCTGTGCTGGGAATATATCAATGTCATCGCGCCCGTATAGCTCTCGGGTTTCGGTGAGAAGTCCAGCGGCGCGCATTAAAATATTTCCGTCTGCCTCTTCCATTTCAACCAGAATGTCAATGTCACTATTAGCTGTAGCTGTGCCACGGGCAACCGAGCCAAATAGCTGGGGATTTTTTGCACCATATTTCATTAGCAGATTTAAAAAATCATCGTACTGTGCGTGAATAACTTCCCGCAACGCGAAGGTTTCTGGTGTTGCTTGCATAGTTTTTAAGGTATCGCAGTTGGAACTGGTTGTTGATCCAAAAAACAATTCCAAGTTTCAAGCCCGAAACTTGGAATTGACTTACCCTGGCTGTAGTTTCGCTTGGGGTAGCACATGTGCCCCAGTGCTTACTGCTTCCTAGCTATCCGAGCCGCTTAAGTGCGGCAATGACTAGTTGCCAGAATTTAGCGTGATCGAGTGTCACTGCCACTTGCGTGTGGCAGTCATCAGGTGCAGGAGCGCGGAAATCACAGACCGTCATACCAGTGGTTAATGCCCCGGAAAGTTCCACGTCAATCGGCACTTTCTTGGTGGATACAATGCTGGGATCTACCAGGTAAGCAATGGTGCATGGGTCGTGTACTGGTGGATCGTCGAAACCTTGGGCATTTTTATAGGCTTCCCGGAAGTACCCAAACAAGCCCACTACGAATTGGCTCAAGTCGGTGCCTAACGCAGTGATTTCTGCCTCCACGTCGGCGGTGGCTAGTGCTTGGTGGGTTAAATCCAACCCAACCATGGTCACTGGCCAAGACTCGTTGAACACAATATGCGCTGCTTCAGGATCGACTTTGATATTGAATTCTGCGACGGCAGACCAGTTGCCTTCGTGGTAGCCGCCACCCATGAGCACAACTTCTTTTACTCGCTCCACAATCCGTGGTTCCTTACGAGCCGCCAAGGCGATATTGGTAAGTGGCCCGGTAGGAACCAGAGTGATGGTGCCAGGTTCTGCCGCCATGACGGTGTCGATAATGAAGTCCACGCCGTGGCCGTCGGCAAGCGGAAACGCAGGTTCGGGCAGGTTGAAATTATGAATCTCCATTCCGGTGTCACCATGAATATCAGCAGCGACTTCCACGGGGCGCACTAGGGGACGAGTGCAGCCAGCATAAACCGGAACGTCAGTAACGCCTGCCACGGTACATACCACACGAGCATTGTGCGCAACCTTTTCTAGGGTTTGATTGCCGCCCACCGTGGTGATGCCCAGCAGCTCAATGGCGGGATCCCCCAGCGCCAGCAGGATGGCAACGGCATCATCGTGGCCGGGATCGCAGTCGAGAATGATCTTTCTAGCAGTCATGATTGCTCCTGTTGTTCGCGCGCCTTTGCAGCGGCGACGGTATCGGTGATGGTTTCTGGAACGGGAATGACAAAGGACATGAGAAGTGCTAACCCAAGAATGATTGCGCCGCTGGTGATACCGGCAGCGTAGCCGCCGGAGTTATCGGCAAACAAGGTCGCCACCGCAAATAAGATGGCAAAGCTGAGACCGGCACCCAAGTTAAAGGCACCAGCATTCATACCGGGGAGATAACCTTGGTTATCAGCTGGGCTTGAGACTACACCTAAGCCATTGAGCATGATATTGGTCATGCCGGCATAAGTAATACCAATGAACACGCAAATAACAAACAAACCCACCCGTGAGATGTTGCTAACCATAAAGGTGGCACCGATCAGGCCAATCAAAGTACCCACCAGACCAACCTGCAGAATCAGCTTGTAGCCAAACTTTGCGGCCAGTACGCCAGAAATCGGGCCAAAAATCAGCCCAGCCAGCGCATAAGGTGTCAATGTCCACCAAGAAATCATCTCCGCAGAGATACCAGGACCATTGGCACTATCTTGCCCTAAATTAGGAATAAGGCCATTCATTACGGCAAAAACACCGGTCATAGTCAAAAGCGTGGTGGTGAGCAGCGCCCAAGTGCGGCGTTGCTTAAGGTATTCCACCGTAACCAAGGGGTGCGCCACTCGCTTTTCGACGTTCCAAAACACCACAAACGCGCACAGTCCTACGATCAGCAAGATGGCGATCAACGCCCAATTTGCTTCGGCGAGTTTACCTAGCTCATTAAAGGCAATTAGTACGGTGCCTAATGCTACGGCTAGTGGTGCTACGCCCTTCCAATCCATGGGGGCAGTGGTGTCGGCGGTGGTTTCTTTAGTGAAAAGTTGTACAGTTACCGCGCCGACTGCACAGGTGACTACCATGACCCAGAAAATGGAGCGGAACCCAAAGCTGCCAGCTAACCAGCCGCCTGCCAGGGCGTCTACGCCAGCAATGCCACCATTAACAGAAGTAACGATGCCCAATAACAAGGCGTACTGCTTTTCATTAGTAATCTGCTGGCGCAGCATAATCAGTGCCAATGGAACCGTTGGGCCCGCAACACCTTGGATAATGCGGCCAATGAATAACACGGTCACATTCGGTGCCAGCGCAGAAACCGCACAACCAATGGCGGTGACTGCCAGCATGCCAACGAGAATTTTGCGCCTACCGGCCAGGTCACCCCAGCGTGGTAAAAATAGGGAAAACAAAGCTGCCGCGGTGAAAAACGCTGTTTGGGATAAACCAATCTGGGCGGCAGTGGTATTTAACTCGGTCTCCATTGTTGCCAGTGCGGGAGACAACATCGAAGCGTTTAATTGAAAGGCAAGCACCGCAGTTAGCAGCGCTATCATTAGTGGCCACACTTCTTTACCCGGTGCTCGGGGTGGTTGTGTGGTTGCGAGGTCTGTCACTATTCCAACTCCTTCCCGCTAGTTTGAATTTAACTAGCCCTACCACTGATAATGCTTCAAAAAACTGTGGTGCGCAACAGGTAGCAGTAGTGGGTTTATTCGCGGAATTGCTGGGGTGGATTGCTGGGGTTTAGATAGCGATTTTTTGTTGTAATGCCCCTGGATATGGCCGCGGTAAATGCTGTTGTGATCGCCCTGCTTATTAACTGGTTGTGTGCAGTGGAATTGTAATCGGGGAGAGGCTCGGGGCGGTTGTAGATTGTGGTGTTTGGTTTTCTCAGAGGTTAGTTAAAAGCGACAGCCTTCTTTCGTGGTGTAAGCACCGTAAGACAGAAAAATTCGAACTAATGTGGTTAGTGTCAAACGAATTATTTCTATTGAGCATATGGCATGGTAGTTGAAGCACCTAAATCTAGGTTTATACCCTGAGTGAAGCACAAGTAAGCGCATATGGAGAGCAATAACCTCATCGGTGGCATGATCCAGATCTGTGAATGTACTTATGGTGAGGAAGGCGGTTGATATGGGCTTTGTGGAGGAACTTAATAACGCGCTTAGCGCCGTTGGGCTGCCTTATCCCATGCCAGATAGATGGGACAAACCCACCGAAGCTTTAATGCAAGAATATATATATCTAACGGGGTGCAGGTAGCGTCATATCCTGGACTTGGGGTGTTGCCAACGGTATGCTACGCGACTGCGATAGGTGAGCATGTATCTGCTGGCTATCGTGACCAATGGGATGATTTGGTAGCAATGTACTTTGCGGCTCCGGCAAATCGCTCAAGGCAAGAATTGGCTAGCTTGCTGGCAAAGGTAGCGGGAAGGAAAGCTGAATATATTGACAAGATAATTGCTGTTGTTGAGAAAGATCGACCCGAAAATATGGAGTTCTGGATTGTCTTTCTTATTAACATTGTCAGTCAATCGCAGTGGAACCGCCTTGCCTTATTGCTTGTTGATGGTGGGGCGCTAGCATCGGTGAAAGTTGCGCGGGAAACTCATTAGTTTGATTCGACTTACTCTGGGGAGAAGACAACGCAGCCAGCTACCAACGAAGCTCAACCATCGGCGGAGCAAAAAACCGGAATAAGCATGATATGGTGGATCGCCGCAGCTGTAGCGATCGTGACTTTAGGTGGTGTGATTTTCATTCTGGCAAAACTCACTAAGAGCCCCAAGGCTTAGACTGATCTAGAACGTCCCGCTTTTCGACGCCAACAAAGAGTGCGTCGGAAAGCGGGGCATTCTTTATGTATGGCCTGCAGCGAGGATGCTTGGAATTGGTATAATCCGGTTAATAAAACTTTGATTAACCTGCAAGAAGAAAGTAGTGCTATGAACAATTTTAATTTGAGGACGTTTTTATATATCCGACCTGCAGAAAAACTTGCAGTTGCACAGGCTGCTATTAGTGAAGCAATTCGTACCACGGCTGAATTTGATGATATGTCGCCAGTGGTACGTACTGGCGATCGTTCAGGGCAGTTGATTATTGAATTTGAGTTTCATGCTCAAGATGCTGACCAAGCAGAGGAACGCGCTGACATAGCTTTAGATGAATTGATGCACTTAGTTAAAAATCATGAAGAAGCCAAAGACGCATACAGTGGAAGTGATAGACTGGCATACGCATAATAATGGTTGGGAAAAGGGCAGAACTAGTTGGGAAAAAGCCACAGCAGTTGTTGAATTTTTGATCAGATATTTACCTCAAATTTTGCTTCTAGTGGGAACAATTCTGACTATTTTGACATCGGCTTTTCCTGCTGCTGCATTTAATATTGTTGGTTTCACCGTTGCTTGGCGGTGGGTTCTTGCAGCATGCGCAGTTGGGTGTCTCAGTGCAGGAACCATAAGTTCTTTTCGTGGTGGTAGCTTATTGAGCGAAATGCAGCGAGAAGCCGAACAAGCAAAAGCTTTGATTGAGGGGTATCGAGGTAGCACAGAAAATTTGCTTGAATTTTTGGTTAAGGAGCTGTTGGAAGAAATAGAACTAACAACCGAGAAAGGTGCTCCTAAGCCTGAAATAAGATGTTCGGTGTATTGTCTCACTGCAGATCGAGAGCATTTTTTACTTACGATCCGTAAAGCAGGAAACCCTGAGTGGGAGCGCTCTCGTTCAAAGCAGTATAAAGCTGGGATGGGGGCGATTGACGAATGCTGGCAACTGGGAAGTTCTCGTGTTCGTGTGGAAGGACGCTCTGGCCGAGAGTGGGTGAACTGCATGGTGGAAGACTACGGCTTACCTTATGAAGTTGCGTCCGAGATTCGAATGCAGTCGCAGCGTATGGTGCTTGTAAGGCTGGAAGGTAACGTTGGAGTGTTGGTTGTTGAAAGTGTGAAACAGCGCATGTTGAGATTGAAAAAAGAAGATGAAATTCTGAAGTCGGCGGCTTATCCGCTTATATGTCAAGTCGTGGAGTCGCTTAAGGAACCGCACCTTATGGCGCTTTCTCAATAGTATCTTTCCTGTTTGAACGGCTTCAGGTGGTGAGAAGCTACTAGGAGCGTAGGAAAGCTCTGTGCGAAAGTTTACCAATGAACTTGAGTACAAATAAATATTTGTACTATGGTGGGGTGGGAAGGAGATGTTTATGAGTTCTGAAGCTGCAATCGATCTCACCTTACGTGCTTTTGCTGATCACAACCGCCGAGCAATACTGCGAGTAATTCGGTCTGAGCCGAAGTCGGTAGGGGTTATCTCTGAAGAGGTGGGTTTGTCGCAACAAACGACCTCGCATCATCTGCAAATACTGCATAAAGCTGGTTTGGCTACGCGGAGCAAAGAAGGTACAAAGCACTTATTCTTAGTCAATACCGATGGGCTTGCTGCGGTTCGTTCGTACCTCGACGACTTCTGGCCTAGCAAACTGCAGGCACTGAAAACAGCTATTGAATCAGAAACAAGGAAAAATCATGCCTGAGTTTCACGACTTTATCGAAATAGCAGCTCCACCAGAAACTGTGTTTCACTACTTGACCACCCCTTCGGGCATAACTGCGTGGCTGGGACAGTATGCAGAGCTCGATCCCATCGAAGGCGGCGCGTTCGCCGTTGATATTGCCGGATATCCAGTGCGTGGGGAATTTTTACACGTCGAACCACCGCACAGGATAGTGGTGTCGTGGGGATTTGCGGGAAGCAAACACCTGCCCGCTGGCGCTTCAAAGGTTGAGTTCCGACTCACCCCAACTGCCAACGGGACTCGCGTTGACCTTCGGCACTATGACCTTCCCGAAACAGAAATTCCCGGTCATGCTGATGGTTGGGCGAACTACCTACCGCGCCTTGCTGTTGCCACGGTTGAGGGCGACGCTGGGGTTGATTACTGGAAACCACTACGAGACAAGGGAGAAATCCATGGCTGAAACCACCGCATATGACGTTGTAATGAATTACCACCGCGCTTGGACCGGCGGAAATATTGAAAAGGCTATGACGTACGTCTCTGATGGCATTGTCTGCAGTGCGCCAGGTGTCAAACTCGAAGGAAAAGAGCAATACCGTGAGTACCTTGCCGGATTCGCCCCTCGGCTGACCGGCATCGGTGATATTGCCGAATTTGCCAACGACAATCGCATCGCACTGTTCTACCACCCGCAAACCGAGGTAACCCAAACTGCAGCCGCAGCTGAGTACTTCACAGTGGTGGACGGGCAAATTACAAGTAGTGTGCTGATCTTTGACCGGCTGTCCTACAGTCCTGCTGAATAATGAGCGACCTTAGTGCGCGCCTTCGCGCTTTGCTTGTCGACGAACCCACCCTGCGCGAAGTGTCCATGTTCGGTGGTAGAGCATTCATGGTCAACGGAAAAATAATCGTGAGTGCCTTAAAAGACGGCAATCTGTTGGTTCGGGTGGCCGCTGAAAAGCATGATGAGTTGCTGCTTCAACCGGGTGCTGTTCCGGCGGAGATGGGAGCAGGGCGTAGCATGGGGCCAGGTTGGATTACGATCAAGTCTGAGACGATCGCGGATACCGGCTCACTATCGGGGTGGGTTGCTGCTGCGATGGCTCACAACCGAACCATAACAGGGGTGTAAGCTGGACTAGATTCGCCGGTTTTCATCTAGGATGCTTGAGCGCTACCGTGCTTTGGCGGGCGTGGCTGTTGTCCGAAAAGTCGCAGTCGAAGGTGTCGTTGCTGGTTATAACTGCAGCGTGCCCACGGTGCAATGAAAAAACCGAAGCGCTGGTAGGCAGTATGTCGGACACTTTCCTGTCTACCGGGGATGGCCAGAGTCAAAACCGAGAAAGCTGAAGAAGGGGATGTCTTCTACGCTTTCTTTCACAACTTCAAAAACTCTATCGCTTAGTAGGTCTAAGTCTTCTTCGCAAGGGCAGCCATCTTTTTCGTGAACCGTGTAGCTAAATTCCTGTTTTACAACATAGTTTTGGCGGTCTTTAGAGGCATATTTTCCTGCAGCTTCGCTAGATAAATCGTAGTTGTCTGTTTCCACCTCCACAGATGCAGTAGGCAAGTTTGCCAAGTTGGGGAACTTGCGGATAAACGCCTTTTGAAAGCGCTGGATAAATTCTTCCAACTCCAAGCGAGAGCAGAATAGATGCACTTCTTCAGTAAATTTCTGTTCCATTATTTTTTGTTCCGGTCTCATGTGCTGCACGTAGCAGTTTTGGCTTGATCATGATTGTCGTGGCATCAGGATATGCAATTGCAACTCCAGCTGCTCTTTAACATAGCAATACTGCAGAACTAAGCTCCCGTTCTGCCACCAAACCACCGCGAACCTTGCCACCAAACCACCGCGAACCTTGCCACCAAACCACCGCGAACCTTGCCACCAA
>CAUQSW010000049.1:0-22422 GCA_963520895.1 uncultured Corynebacterium sp.
CGTGGGCGCCGTCGGTGGTGGTGATGGTGCCGTCATTATGGAAGTGGCAGGTGGTGGGGATCATGAACATCGGCCCGAACAACCCCTCGCTATCATCGCCACTACTGGTGAGTTTGCGGATTAAAGCTTGGGCATACGCCTGGTCGTACTGCAGTTTCGGGTCATCTTGTTTGATGCGTTCTGCTAGTCGGTGCAAGATAGTATCGATTCGTGCTGCTACCGGCGTGCTGAATGCTGCGGTCAGGCGGCGTTTGCCGTCTTTACCGATGCGTTTGTGCATACACGCTGTATCGGGGCGTTTGGTGCTATCGCCGGCCCATTGTTGGACTTTTTCGGTCATTAACGCCCTGGCTTGGTCGGCAGTGAGCCCTTCGAGCATGCTGCAAAGTTGTGCTACTAACTGGTCGCGGTTGTTATGGTTACGCAAGGGAAATACCGCGTGGGCGACATCAAGGACCACGCTTAGTGATAACCGAGCTGTGGTAGCGGCGGTCTGGATACTACGGTGGCGCAGTTTGGCGTGCACGTTAAGGAATCGATTGATTTCTTCTACTCGCCGCCCAGCACGGTGTGCTACGGCTGCTACCGGGTCACTGTCACAGTTATGTTTCGCAGCCGCGACAGCGTGGTGGATGTCGATAATCATCTGCATCCCATGGGTGGCTTCGTAATCAAAGACCGCTAACGTGTTCATAACCTGAAACCTAGCCACACCCGCTAGCGTGGCTCAAGGGGTTTGTCAACACCAACCCCTTCAACCCGCCACAGCCGAAGAAAACCATAGCAGCAACCTTCTCGCTGTAATGCAAAAACCCAGCACACGCCCCATAAAAACAGCTGCAGAAAAGTTATCCACAGGGAACCTTAAATTCCACAGCAACGGGGTAATCTGGTTGGGGTCAACCGCAAATTTGGCTAGGTTTCGGTGTATTTTAAGACCCATTTAGTACGTCAAAAACAGCTGCAGAAAGTGATGATCTAAAAGTGAGCGCACGGGAACTTCTTACATTGGGCACTGCGAGCTTGGTTCCGTCGAAAAGCAGAAACCATAATGGGTATTTCTTGCGGTGGGGCGCGGAGGGCATTTTGTTTGATTGCGGGGAAGGGACGCAGCGGCAGATGACGTTTGCGGGGTTGTCGGCGCGCAGCATTACCACCATTTGTATTACGCATTTTCACGGCGATCATTGTTTGGGTCTGCCAGGCGTGCTGCAACGGATTTCACTCGATCAGGTGCCGCATCCGGTTCGGGTGGTGTATCCGAAACAGGGGCAGGAGTATGTGGAGCGGCTGCGAGATGCCTCTATTTATTACAACCAAGCGCAGCTGGAATTGGTTCCGGTTGATGTCGGTGAGCAACCCGTAGAAGTTCTGCGAAGCAATGAGTTCGTGTTGTCAGCGGCAGCTTTAGAACATCGAGTGCCTACTATTGGCTTTCGGGTGGAAGATGTGCCCGCGTATAGCTTTGATGCGCAGTTGCTGGCCCAGCAGGGAATCGTCGGAAAGGCGGTAGGGGAGTTGGCGCGAAACGGCGTTGTTGAGGTTGATGGTGTCACTCACCGGTTGAAAGATTTCACGCATCAGCGCACGCCGACTCGGTTTGCGTTCGTTATGGATACGGTGCCGTGCCTGGGTGCAACAAACCTCGCTAAGGAGGCGGATTTGTTGGTGATGGAAGCCACTTATACTGATGAGCTTAAAAGCCAAGCAGCCGAGCATGGGCACTGTACCGCAAGCGATGCCGCGCGAACGGCGCAGAAGGCGCGGGTGCGGCAACTGGCTTTAACGCATTTTTCCACTCGTTACAGCACGGTAGAACAGCATCTTGCTCAGGCAAGAGCAATTCATGCTAATACTGTTGCTCTGAACGATTTGGAAAAACTAACCCTTTCGAAAGCCGAGATTTCGTAATTTCGCTTCTAGCCGGTATGCTCTATCAAGTTGTCTCGGCGATCGACGTTGAGCAAATTAGTATCAGTTGAACGAAACCCAACTCAGGCACGATCTTTGCAGTAAGAACCGACCTGAAGTTTCAATCCTGAGGGAATCGGAGAATTATGAAAAAGGATATCCACCCGGATTACCACCCGGTTGTATTCCGTGATGCAGGTACAGGTTTTCAGTTCCTGACCCGCTCCACTGTGAAAAGCCAGCGCACCGTTACCTGGGAAGACGGCAACGAGTACCCGTTGATCGTCGTTGATGTGACCAGTGAGTCGCACCCATTCTGGACTGGTGCACAGCGTGTGATGGACACCGCTGGCCGGGTCGAAAAGTTCCAGCGTCGTTTCGGTGGCATGGCTCGCCGTACCAAGAAGAATTCTTAAAGGGAGGGAAAACTAATGGCAGTTCCAAAGCGCCGTATGTCCCGCGCCAACACGCGTTCGCGTCGTTCGCAGTGGAAGGCAAACAACCCGGTTCTTCAGGAAGTTCGGGTCGATGGGGAAGTAGTACGTATCCCACGTCGATTGGTTAAAGCCGCCAAGCTTGGTTTGATCGAGGTCGAGCAATTCTAAGTTTGCATAAATTTTAGGTTTAAAGGCAGGTGCTGTTGCAGCCCTGCCTTTTTTATGCGTTAAGCATTATGCGTTTTGTTAGAATTTGGGTGTTGCGCCGCCATGACTAGCGAGTAGTCATTTAAGCTTGAAGAAATTCTTAACAGAGATTCCGAACGAGGTGGGTTTAACGCCACAAATTCTATATAATTTTAAATGTTGCTTTTTAATAGTGTCTGTAGTTAATAATGAGACGCAGTCTTTTAGCTTGGAATGAGCAGATGGGGCGAATTTATAAAGATGAAAATTGTTGTAGTAGATGACGAACAAGCGGTCCGCGATTCGCTGCGCCGCTCGCTTTCTTTTAACGGTTACGACATTGTCACAGCTGAGGATGGTGAGCAAGCGCTGGAGGTGATTGAGCGCGAGCAGCCAGATTTGGTCATTTTAGACGTGATGATGCCCAAGATGGACGGTTTGGAGGTGTGCCGGCACCTGCGCAGCCATGGTGATGATCGCCCAATTTTGGTTTTGACCGCCCGCGATGGGGTTTCCGATCGCGTCGCTGGTTTAGATGCAGGTGCTGATGATTATCTCCCCAAGCCATTCGCTTTGGAGGAACTATTAGCCAGGGTACGATCCCTGCTACGTCGTGCTGCGGCGGAAGCGGTAGGCTCTACTAGCCAAACCGAGATCACTTTTGACGATCTCAAGCTCAACCCAGAAACCCGAGACGTGGTGCGCGGTAACCGCACCATTAGCCTCACCCGCACCGAATTTGCGTTGCTACATCTGTTGATGACCAACCCTCGTAAGGTGCTCAGCCGGGCCAATATTCTAGAAGAAGTCTGGGGTTATGAGTTCCCGACTTCCGGCAATGCACTGGAAGTGTATATCGGCTATCTGCGTCGTAAGACCGAACAAGAAGGCGAGCCACGATTGATCCATACGGTTCGTGGCGTGGGTTATGTATTGCGAGACACGGCTCCGTGATTTTAAGGAAACCGTCCCCCGAGAACGGCAAAAAGTATCTTGACTGGGGGACGTTTGTGGCTGATTCCTACGACGGGTGGGGCAAACAAGCCTCGCTGCGTTGGCGCGTCGCCATGCTTACAGCAAGTATGGTGGCGATTGCAGTTGGCGTTATGACGGTTCTGGCCTACTGGTCGGTATCAGTCACCCTTACCAATAATGTAGACACTGATCTTCAGGCTAAAGCTTCGGCCATGCTGTCCCAAACGGCCGATCCGACGTTTTTTAATAACGTCAAAAACGAAGTCGAGTATTTCCGCGCCTACAACGCAGACACCCGCATTTCTATCCGGCTACCAGGCTGGAATTTCACCGCCGGGGATGACCTACCACTGATCCCGCTTTCCGACGGCGAAAGCACCGCCGTGGCCACCGTTAGCGGCGAAAGAGTATTTCGAGAGACCAATGAAGCTGGGGCAACGGTCATTTTGTCCCGCGATATGTCAGACACCCAAAATCTGATTATCACCCTAGGCTTAGCGCTGTTGACGTTTGGTGGTATCGGTATTCTGCTGTCCATTATCACCGGGATAGTAGTGGCATCGGCTGGGTTGCGTCCCTTAGTGCGGCTGCAATCAGCCGTTGATGCGGTCACCCGCACCCAAAAACTTACCCCGATTCCGGTGGTTGGTAACGATGAACTGGCCTTGCTCACGGTCAGTTTTAACCAAATGCTCGCCGCCCTCGACCAATCCAGACAACGCCAAGCGCAATTGGTCGCTGATGCTGGCCATGAGCTGAAAACTCCGTTGACCTCCATGCGGACCAATATTGAACTACTGATGCTGATGCAGAAACCAGGCGCAGTGAAAATATCGCCCAATGAAATGCAAGCATTAGAACACGATGTGATGGCGCAAATGGAGGAGCTATCCACCCTCATTGGCGACCTGGTGGATTTGGCTAGGGAGGATGCACCAGAACGAGAACTGGAAGAAACCGACCTAACCGAGGTGGCCCAAACCGCCCTGGAGCGGGTACGCCGTCGCCGCCCCGATGTGGAATTCCGCTTGACCACCACCCCGTGGTTTATGTGGGGGGATAGTCATTCCATTGGGCGGGCTATTTTGAACTTGATGGATAATGCCGCCAAGTGGTCACCAGCCGATGGGGTGGTGCGCATTGAAATGACCAAGCTCAGTGCCGATAAAGTGCAAATGACCATTTCCGATTCTGGGCCGGGTATCCCGGTGGAGGATCGCGAGAAGGTATTTGAGCGGTTCTACCGCAGTATCCAGGCGCGCTCCATGCCGGGATCTGGGTTAGGGCTTGCCATTGTGCACCAAGTGGTGGAACGCCATGGCGGCACAATTACTGCCGAGGAATCTGATGATGGCGGAGCCATGTTCCGGCTGATTTTGCCCGGCTGTGACCAACCAGATGATTTGGAATCCTCTGAGCCCCAGACCAAAGAACGCCTCGTGGCCAACAGCCACGATACCCGCCCTACCTTTGGTCGCGCGGCGATGTTCCGCAATGCTCATGACGCAATTGAAAGTTAGCTCTTGCTTCATATGGGCATTCTGGGGGTAGAGTGTTAAGACGTTAAACCGCATGATAGCGGCGAAACAGTTGTGTACAGCTTATTGCCAGAAACTCTTAGGCTTTCTTCAATATCTGTTACAGCAACGTTTCAGCTGCGCAAGGGAGACTATCAAACCATGAGCAATGATCCTAATAACGTAAATAATGGTCACAATCCAGGCTTTTCACAGCAGCCACCGGCAAACCCGCAACCGCAGTTTAGCCCGGTCAGTAGCCCTTACGCTCAGCCTAGTCAGCCAACGGAAAGCTTCACTGCGACTGGTCAAGCACCACAAAATGGACAAGACAATCAGCCACCGGTGTTTGCCACTCCCTCAGAGCAACCGAAACCCAAGCGGACCATCGGGTTGGTGCCCGCCATTATCATGACCGTGGTGACATCGGTGCTAGCCGGTTCGATCACAGGTATCTACGCGGTGCGCTCTACCAGCAGCAATTCCAGCGATGCGGTGTATAACTCCTTAAAACAAACAGTTAGCAATAATGAAGATTCTGCACCTACCGGTGTGCAGGCCGTCGCTGATGCGGTGCTGCCGACCGTGGTGTCCATTCAGGTGCGCACCCGCAGTGAATCCAGCGAAGGCTCGGGGTCGATTATTTCTTCTGACGGTTATGTCATGACCAATAATCACGTGGTGAGTATGGCTGAAGGGCAGCAATCATTAATCACGGTGGTGTTAAATGACGGTTCGTCCCACACCGCGAAGTTTATTGCAGGTGACTCCAATACCGATGTTGCTGTAATCAAGATTGACAATGTGAAAGACCTACCCACCATTGGGATTGGCAATTCTGATGACGTGGCGGTGGGGCAGCAGGTTGTTGCTATCGGCTCGCCCTTGGGATTATCAGCTACGGTGACCACCGGAATTATTTCCGCTAAGAACCGGCCGGTCCGTGCTGGTGGCGGCACGGGTGAATCCTCCTTGCTGGATGCCCTACAAACCGATGCTGCCATTAACCCCGGTAACTCCGGTGGGCCGCTCGTGGATATGAACGGTGCCTTGGTGGGAATGAACTCGGTGATTGCCTCGCTATCGACCTCTGATTCTGAAGCTGGCTCCATTGGTTTGGGTTTTGCTATTCCTGCAAATTTTGCCCGTCGAGTCGCACAACAGCTGATTGATACTGGTAAGGTCACTCACCCCATGATCGGTATTCAACTGGAATCTAATGCTGATACCGCCGGTGCTGTTATTGCAGAAGTCACTCCCGATGGTCCTGGTGCTAAGGCCGGTTTGAAGCCTGGCGAAGTGGTTGTTGGCATGAACGGTCGAGTAATTGATAGTGCCGATGCACTGATCGCAGCGGTGCGGAGTTCAGATTTTGGTCAGGTAATTTCCCTGGAAGTGGCAGATTCTGAAGGAAATAATCAACGTTCGGTAGAGGTCACGCTCACAAGCGAGTAAATTTCTATCTAATAGGATTCATCCATCAGAAAGAGATAGAAATGAACCCACAAGATGTTTTTGCTGAAGTGACTCCCATCGGCAGGCTCGAAGATGTTGGCGAGCCAGACGAAGATTTCTTCCGGGCGGAAGAAGCCGCCAATAAGGCGCGCGCAGAAGGCAAGCGCATTTCGCCGCGCCGTGCTTTGGTGGTGCTGGTCTCAGATCATGCTATTGGAGCGGGAGCGGACACGGACCGCCTCGTGGCTGAGCTTCTCTCAGAAGGTGGGTTCGTGGTCGATGCTGTGGTGAAGGTGCGCTCCAAGCGCTCCCAAATCCGTAAAGCTATTGAAACAGGTGTCATCGGTGGCGCTGATTTGGTGCTCACCGTCGGCGGCACCGGTGTTGGCCCGCGTGATAAAACCCCAGAAGCCACCCGGGATCTGCTCGATCAGGCGGTGCCAGGTATCGCCCAGGCGTTGAGGAGTTCTGGTTTGCATTGCGGCGCGGTGGACGCCGCGGTGTCGCGGGGACTTTCCGGGGTGTCTGGTTCGACCGTGGTGGTCAATGTGGCGAGCTCTCGGGCAGCAATTCGTGATGGCATGGCAACGCTGACCCCGTTGGTGCATCATTTGGTGGATCAACTACGTAGGGTGGTTATGAATTAGATGGCACCGAAGAAACAGCGTCGGCGGGTTGAGCGAGTATCTGATGCCGTTGACTATGACCGCACCGCGGATCGTAATTCGCCCCCCGACGCACACGCCGATGAAGACCGCATGGTGATTTTCGATTCGGAGCTTGCCGCAGCTGATGATGAGCTTAGCGACGATCTCCACTTAACTGCAGAGGATTACCGCGAGCAACGCCCACCGCATTATGGGGATTAAAAAACCTCGCAACAACTTCTATCGTGCTGCGAGGTGAAAGACCGTGTGTCTGTTTAGAGCGTACGGTTTTGTCCCTTAAGGAGGTCGCGGATTTCGCTGAGCAGTTCCACCTCGACGGATGCTGGCTCTTCTTCCTCTTGGATGTTCTTACGGGCAGCGAGTGCTTCGTTGAGCTTGTTCATTGGAACAATCAGGATGAAGTACACGACGGATGCGACAATAAGGAAGTTCAGTGCAGCGGTGATGATGGCACCGAAATCCATGAAGGTGGCTTCGTTGCCAGGGCGGAGGTAGAAGCCACGTCCAGATACTTCAGCGCCACCGAAGGAGGCGATCAGTGGGTTGATCAGGTTATCGGTGAAGGCGGTGACGATTGCAGTGAAGGCGGTACCAATCACAACCGCAACGGACAGTTCGATCACGTTGCCTTGAAGGATGAAATCCTTGAAACCTTTAAGCATGGAATTTCCTTATAAATTCGGCGGACAAATTTCTGGACTTTAAGACTAGAACGAATAGTCAACCATTTACTAGATGCAACTGTGCTATTTGGCTCGTTCGCCGGTAAGTACGACCGCCAACGGCGAATGTAATCCGGCAGCTGCTACCTTATGTGCGTCATGGTCTGGCAGCGAAACAAGAACGGTTCCCGGCACGGTTCCGGGAAGATTAGTTTCATTACTAATTGCGAAAATAACTTTTCCACCTGCGGCTATCACTTCGGCAGCAGTATCGTTATTGGTGGCGGTGATGATAGAAATTTCGTCACCCGGTTGCAGTAATCCAGCTATTGTGGGGTCGGCCAGGGTGATGGGAACCATGTTAAAAATCATATTTTCGTCGCCAAATATGTTCTTGGTCACTTCTGCCGAAATGAGGGAAGAATCAACGAAATCATGACGAGTAGCTATCGCTTGAGAAGGGCGCTGAACCAAGTTGATATGCCCGATGGCATCGTCAAGATTATCGACAGCATCTTGGGGAAGTGCTTCAGGGGCGATCTGCACTAGGCGCACATCTGCTGGTTCAATGCGGGTGCCTGCTGCCACGGGTCTGGAAAAAACTACCACCGGATGATGGGCATTGAGGTGATCGTAGACCACGAGTAATCCCGCTGCTATAAAGAGGCTTAAGGCAATGATTTTGCGCAGGGTTTGGCTACGGTGAATTCCTGGTTGGCTAAGGGAACGAAAAACCTTCATATAAGGTTAGACTTCAGGCGGGCAGTCGAGGGTTCCCTTTTCTGTCACTATTGTTGTGCATCTCACATCATGGGCTGCGGCGGGAAACTGCTGTATTTCCCAGGAATATACCAAGCCGATAATCGGCCGCTGCCAGCCGGCTAACGTGCGATCGTAAAAGCCGGCGCCTTGACCGAGCCTAGCGCCAGTGGGGGTAAGCGCCAGGGCGGGGATAATAACAGTATCAAATTCATTAACTACCGAGCTGTCGTGGGTGGGGGTGGGCTCTAGCAGCCCGAAGGGTCCCGGATTTAATGATTCCTCTCCGCGGTAGCGGCCAAAGCTGAGAAAATTATCGGGCATGCATACTGGTAACCAGAGCTGTTGGGCTTTTGCGTTTAAATAGGGAATTAAATAGCTACCACCTGGTTCGTTGGGCAGTGGGAGGTAGGCTGCGACGGTGCTGTGGTCGTCGATAAGCTCAAGTAGATTGGCTACCAGTTGTTGGTCGAGCTCGGCTTGGTAGGCCGGCGGGAGCGCGCGGCGTTGTTTGCGGATCCGCTCCCGGAGTTGAGCTTTAGTGGGGGAATGATAGGGGTAATCCATGGGGTTATTTTAGAAAAAAATTATGTTTTTCACCTTGAGAATGAGTGGAAGTAATACCTGAGAGCGTAAACTTATGTGCGTGAGTTTTTCCAATCAAAATCCTGCGCACGCAGTAAGAACTGTTATCATTCCCGCTGCTGGAATGGGTACGAGGTTCCTGCCAGCAACGAAAACAGGTCCCAAAGAATTACTGACGGTGGTTGATACTCCGGGTATTGAATTAATAGCAGAAGAGGCTGCACATTTAGGTGCTGAGCGGCTTGCGATTATTACCGCACCGAAAAAACGCGGAGTTTTAGCGCATTTTGAGTCTTCTCCGGTGTTAGAGAAAATGCTGGAAAGTCGTGGCAAACTGGATCAACTGCAAAAAGTACGTCATGCCACCGAGCTGCCCACCCCCGTGGCTGTAGAGCAGGATAAGCCGTTGGGCTTAGGGCACGCCGTTAGCCTCGCGGAGCAGGTACTTGACGACGACGAAGATGTTGTAGCAGTTATGTTGCCCGATGATTTGGTGCTGCCCGTCGGGGTGTTGGAAAAAATGGTGGAAGTGCGCAGCCAGCTGGGTGGTTCGGTGCTGTGTGCTTTTGAGGTTCCTAAAGAAGAAGTTTTTAATTATGGTGTTTTCGCGGTAGCAGAATGCTGCTACCAGGGGGAACATAAGGTTAAGCAAGTAAATGGCATGGTGGAAAAACCGGCGGTGGACTCTGCTCCGTCGAATTTGGTGGCCACTGGCCGGTATTTATTAGACCGCGCGATTTTTGATGCCTTGAAGCGGATCACCCCAGGCGCTGGCGGGGAACTGCAGCTAACTGATGCCATAGCCTTGCTCATTGCCGAGGGACACCCAGTACATATTGTGATCCATGAAGGAAAGCGCCATGACCTGGGTAATCCGGGTGGGTATATTCCTGCTGTGGTGGATTTCGGTTTACAGCACGAAACCTATGGTCCGATCCTGAAAAAAGTTTTACGCGAAATCCTCGACGAGCACGACGCTTAAAGCTCAACCTCCACCTAAACTAAAATGCATTAGGACTTACTATGCCCTAAAGTGGTTAAGGATTTGATAGGAGGGACATCTCGGTGCGTTCAGTGGAAGAGCAACTGGCGATAGTTACCCAAGCAGCGTCGGCTCCCGAGCCGGTTCGTATCGCCATCGCTGAGGCATTGGGGTTAATGTGTGCAGAAGAAGTGCAGGCGCAGCGTGCCCTTCCGGGATTCGATCAAGCGGCCATTGATGGTTATGCCATTCGTGCCGTGGATATTGGTGGCGAACGCGGCTTAGGCCAGGCCACTGATGACTATGTTCGACCCTCCGAAGTATCACTTCCTGTGGTTGGCATGGTGGCGGCGGGTAGTGGCAGACCTATCCGATTGCAGCCGAAACAGGCAGTTCGGGTGGAAACTGGTGCGCCGTTGCCGTCTCTATCTGATGCGGTAATCCCACTGGCGTGGACCGATCGGGGTCGTAAACGCATGACCGCATTAAAACCGGTGCGCAGTGGTGAATTTGTGCGAAAACAAGGCGATGATATTCGCCCCGGTGACGTGGCAGTGACCCAAGGGGCGATTTTAAGCCCCGCCCATATTGGCCTCTTGGCGGCAGTGGGACGTTCGAAAGTGTTGGTGTATCCACGTCCGCGCATGTCAATACTGGCGGTGGGGCATGAATTAGTAGACATTGATCGGGAGCCCTCCCTAGGTCAGGTGCTAGATGTCAATTCCTATGCCTTAGCCGCTGCGGGCAGGGAAGCCGGCGCAGATGTGCATCGGGTGGGGATAGCCGCAGGCGAGCCACGGCGCATGAAGGAAATCATTGAGGCGCAGATGCTGCGCAGCGAAATCATTGTGATTTCCGGTGCCGTGGGTGGTTCTGGTTCGGAATCCATTAGGGAAATCCTGTCCGAGCTGGGCACCATTGACACGACTCGGGTGGCCATGCATCCCGGTTCCGTGCAGGGATTTGGCTTGTTGGGGGATAAAGAAATACCAGTTTTCTTACTTCCTGCTAATCCGGTCTCGGCGCTGGTTATTTTTGAATTATTCGTCCGGCCTATGGTGCGGTTGTGCTTGGGCAAGCGTTCCGCCCAGCGGCGTACCGTGCGCGCCAGGGCGCTGAATCACTGCACGTCGAAGGAAGGTCGGCGCGGATACGTGCGTGCCCGATTAATGCGTGATGCAGAAACCCAGGGTTATTTGGTGGAGGCGTTAGGGGCGGCCAATGGTGCGCCTGCGCATTTATTAGCGGGTCTATCGGATGCCAATGCCATGATTCGGATCCCAGAGCACGCTACCGAAGTACGTCCCGGAGACATCATTGAGGTGATCTTCTTGAGTCAAAGCACTACCTAAATGTGGCATTGGAGCAGAAAGCCCAAGCCGGCCTTTGGACCTCGGCACCCCATGCATCCAGGTTGGCCGGAATATACCCGCACCTTGTTAGTTGGTGGGCATAAGCTACGGTTGCGCCCGTTAAAACGCAGCGATGGCGCTGAATGGGCACGCCAGCGGATAGCCGATGCCAAGATTCTAGAGCCGGTGGAACCAACCACGTTGACCAGCTGGGCCAAGGCACACACCGCGGCGCAGTGGCGGGGGATTTTTTTCTCCCTGAGCCAAGCGGCTTATAGCGGTACGGTGGTGCCCATGGCTATTGAAATTGATGGAAGATTTCAGGGCCAGCTCACGTTGGGCAATATTCAACACGGTTCGGTTTCGGATTGTTGGATCGGGTATTGGGTGTTTTCGCATTTCACCGGTTTGGGTATTGCCACCGCAGCCTGTGCGTTAGGGGTGGATCACGGATTTGGCCGAGTGGGGGTGCATAGGATTACCGCTACACATCTGCCGGAAAATGAGGCATCGCATCGGGTGCTGAAGAAAAATGGATTCCGTAACGAGGGGTTATTACGCCGCAACCTGCATATTAATGGCAGGTGGCGTGACCACTACCTCATGGCGTTGACTGCTGATGAATTTACCGATACTGCGGTTCAGCGGTTGATTGCCTATGGTGGTGCTAGACCATTAAGGGATCATCCTCGGCGTGCCTGATTCCCGATTAAGCTTAAGCTCTATACCCTGAAACCTACTAAGTAGGAAGGTTTACCAGTGACCGGAACAATTGTCATTCTTTTGATCGCGCTCGTGTGGCTGTTTGTCCTCGGGCCGTGGTTCATCAATCGGCACCGGCCTATCAGCAAGGCTGGCACTGCGTTTGATGACACTCGCGTGATTCATGAGGGTGGTAGCGGCGCGGTAACCTCTAGGCGGCGTCCGCGGCTGGCACCGGCTGCTGTGGTGGACGAGGATAGCGATGAGGAAGAGTTTGATGTTGATTACACCGAAGCTCTCATTGTGGAATACCCTGATGAAGCAGCCATTACTGAAGAAGAATACGCTTATGAAGCGGAATACTTCGATGATGAGCCAGAACCGGTTATTGAAGTAACAGCGGTAGAACCTGAAACAGTGGTGACAGATCGCGATGAGCACCCCTACCACTTAGATGACGCCTATTTGATTCCCGGGGATTTGCTGTATCCCGATCCTGATCCACAGCCAGCACCGTATTATGAGCCGGACGCTTATGATGAGGAGCTAGACGATGAGCTGTCTGATGAGGATATAGCTTTTGCGAAATCTAGGCGGGGCCGGGGTGGTTATGACCCAGAGGCCGATCGTCGTTACGCCACCAACCGCTACCAACGGCGCCAACGGATAGTTTTGGTGTTGTTAGCCATGTTGGCCCTTTCCGTCGGTGCTGGCCTGCTGTGGGGGAACTGGGTATGGGTAGCACCTGGCGTGATAGGAGTGATGGCTGCGGTGTATCTCAGCGCGTTGCGGGCGCAGAGCCGCAAGGAAGCGGAATTACGCCACCGGAGGATTCTGCAGTTACGACGCGCCCGCCTTGGTGTGCGCAACTCCGCTGATAAAGAGTTGGGTATTCCCAACCGGCTGCGGCGACCCGGCGCAGTGGTGCTAGAAATTGATGACGATTCGCCAGATTTCCTGTACCTAGATGTGGTTGATGCCGCAGAGTATTTGCCTGTAGCAACAGACGGGCATGATGATGTTGAGTCCTTGCGGGTGAGCTAGGCGATGGATCGTCCGGTTGTGCGTGATGCTGCGTTATTTGTTCTGCGTGTGGTTCTAGGCGGAGTTTTTATAGCGCATGGTGTAGATAAGTTTTATTTATCGGGGATTACCAAAACCACGGGGCAGTTTAGTGCCTTGGGGATTCCCCAGCCGAAGCTTTCGGCTTATTTAGCGGCAACGGCAGAAACGTTGGGTGGCGCGTTATTGGTTATTGGTTTGCTCACCACGTTTATTGCCAGTGCTTTGGCGTTGTTAATGATCGCAGCGCTGTATTTTGTGCATTTAAGCCAAGGGTTTTTTGTCACCGGTGGGGGATTCGAGTATGTCCTAGTGCTGATCGTTAGTCTGTTGATGATTGTGGTTTTTGGGTCGGGTCGCGCCAGCGTTGATGGGATTTTGGCTCGGAATGATTTCTTGTAGCCAAGTCCAAGCGGCATTATCCGCCAGATTAGATGGCGAACCCAGCCCGCTTGCCGACGATGTCATTGATGCACACGTATCAGGTTGCGCGGAATGCCGCTGGTTTTTAGAGCAATCAGCAGTGATTAACCGGCAGTTGGCTTTTGGTGATTCTAGGGCTGTGGTTGATGGGGCGGTGCCGGATTTAGCCGATCAAATCATCGCCGGAGTGGAGCCACAGTGGCGTAGGCAGCGTGCTAATCGTGCCGCCGTGGTGGCGAGTGCTCGGGTAGCACTTGCTGTGACGACGGTGCTGTGGTTTTTGTGGGCTGGGCGGTTATTAGTTACAACAGCTGAGCTTGATCCGCTGTACACCCAGTATTCTCATTTGGTTATTGAATCTGTTGCGATGCGTTGTGCCTTGGGCTTTGGTGTGGCTTTTATTGCGTGGCTGCCGCGGTTAGCACAGGGGGTGTTGCCGTTATATGGGGCGGTGCTGATGTTTAGTCTGGGTTTTAGTATGCGCGATGTGGTTTTAGGGCTCGGCACGGTGGATAGCTTCGTGCAGTTGGGGTTGTTGTTTCTATCAACCGTGTTATTAGCGGTGTTGTGGTTAGCTGATCGGGGGTGGGCACTGGTGGCATCGTTGGGTGCCCGGCCAACGCCTTAGCGCAGGTTACACTTCGGTGCTGATTTGCCAGTTCATGCCGAATTTATCGGTGACATTGCCGTAGGCAGGACTCCAGAAGGTTTCGGCGAGTTCCATGTGGATTTCGCGGGCATCAATTTTGAGTTTGTTGTAGATTTCTTGGGCGGTGTCCACGTTGTCGGTGATAATAGCGGCGGACATATTGCTGCCGATGCGGTAATCGAAATCGGGGTTATCGTCGGAAAGCATCAGCCGGATTCCTCCGACATCGAGTTGGGCATTGATCACCAAATGTTCCCGCGCGGGTGGGCAGTCGGGGACTTGGTCTTTCCATAAGGTGATGCTGACCAGCTTGGCATTGAGTGCGTGTTGGTAGAATTCGACTGCTTGTTGGCCGTTACCGTTAGTGACTAAGTAAGGTTCGATTGCTTTAATCATGATTCCTCGCTTTAAGGTTATTCCGCGTGCCACGATTGTGGCAGGTTCGTTGACTTATAGGTAGGTTGTGGTTGGTTGCTGCGAACCTTTGTCCATTATAGAACTGATTTGTTAATAATGAACGTAATCAGCGAGCTAGGCGTGGTTAGAACATTACCTGTGTTTAACGCCAGCTGGGTAACCACATGAGGGATTCGTACGTAGCATCAGTGACTGTGTACCCGTAGATAATCGGGGAGAAATACCAGAACGTGGCAACAACCAACCCTAAATAAGCACAAACGGCAAACGCCCCAGCGGGAATTGATGTGATGCCTAATTTAGCAAAAAGCGGGTGCTGGTAGCGGGGGCCTGCTGTGAGTAACGATCGTAAAAACAGCGCTAATAATAGGATGGTGAAGGGGATTAACGCCGTGGCGTAGAAGAAATACATTTGCCGGTCGTAGCCGATTAACCAAGGGATAAATCCCGCGCCAAACCCTACTAGAGGTATGACTACTTGCCAATCACGGCGGAAGAACAGCCGCCATAGTCCCCACATTAAAATTGGTATGGTCAACCACCAAATAGCTGGGGTGCCAAACAGGTACAACATGCGACGGCAGGTGGTGTCGCCGCATTCGATGTCGGTGGCTGACAGATACAAAATGGGTCGGCCTGCCACCAGCCATGTCCACGGTTTGGAGTCCCAGGGGTGGTCGTGCCCGCCGGAGGTGGTCAACGAGGCGTGGAATTCCAAGACGGAGGAATGATAGTAGAACCAGCTGGCCAGCGTGTCTGGCAAATAATGAAGTGTGGATTCCGCGCTGATGGTGCCATCTGTTGCTGCGTGGCGGTAAATGGCGGTTTCGGAGCTAAACCACGCCCGCCAGCTCCAGACGTAAATAGCTACAGGAATAATCACGAGATGGAAAAAAGCCAGCAAGCTGTCGCGCAGCAGCGCCCCGAGGTAGGGGTGTTTCGCCCCGTAGCGGCGGCGTAGGTACACATCAAGACCAACTGCCATGACCCCAAAAAATGCCATATAGTACAGGCCGGACCATTTCACCGATAGCGCTAGGCCGAGATTGACTCCGGCTAAAAAGCGCCACCACCGAAAACCAATGCGCGCCCCGAGGCTGCTGGTGGTCAGATCATGATTGAGTGCTGCTTGGTGCAGGCGGCCCCAGACTTGGTGAAAATCCATGGCCAAGCAGTAGGCGGCAGCAACAATGAAGAAGGTTTGGAAAATATCCAACATGCCAAACCGGGAGGCGGTGAGCAGGACGCCGTCGAAAAGCGACAGGATGCCTGCGAAAACCGCAACGAAGCTGGAGCCAGATATGCGTTTTGCACAGGCCATAATCAGCAGCACGGTGAAACAACCAAAGCTAGCGGTGGCAAACCGCCACCCCAAGGGGGTATAGCCAAACAGTAACTCGGAATACGCCATGATTTGTTTGGCCAACGGCGGGTGCACCACCAAACCGTAGCCAGGATTAGACTCAATGCCACCAATCAGGGGATTAACCCAGCTACGCACCATGTCCCAGGCTTGGGGGACGTAGTGTTTTTCATCAAACACTGGGGTATCTTGGGCGGTGGGGATGGTCAGCCCAATAAACCGGGTGGCTAGCGCCAATCCAGCCACAATAAGGGTGGCGTAGGTGTCAAACCGGGTCCACGTCATGATCGGCGGACCAGCCGGGATACCTGGGTCGGCTTTTTCCGCTTGCGGAGCAATCGCACTCGTGGTCTTTTGTTTCACCCGCCCTATCTTAGTTTCAGCATGCGCCAACACACCTAGTCGACGCACCTAGCACCAGCTTTGAATATGAGAGACTTTTAGCCATGTCGGTTTCTAACGCATATACCCATGACCTTGGTGGTGGGGTTTTACCACCGCTACCCACCGGAATTATTCTTGCGGCAACTCCGCTGGGAAATATTGGTGATGCCTCCCCCCGGTTAGCCCAGGCCCTGGCACAGGCGGACTATATAGCCTCAGAAGACACCCGCCGCACCCGCAGTCTCGCGCAGACACTAGGGGTGGAAATCACCGGTCAAGTGCTGAGTAATTTCGACCATAATGAACACAGTCGAGTGCAACAGCTGTTAGATCATGCGCGGCACGGTTGTGTGGTGGTCGTGAGCGATGCCGGTATGCCGATCATTTCCGATCCGGGTTTTCCCTTAGTGGAAGCGGCACATGACGCCGGTATTGCGGTTAGCTGCATCCCCGGACCGTCAGCAGTGCCGGTGGCATTGGCCTTGTCAGGGTTACATGTAGGCAAGTTTGCCTTTGACGGTTTTGCCCCCCGCAAGGGGGGACCTAGGCGGGAATGGCTGGAAAGTTTAAAAACTGAGGAACGAGCGGTCTGTTTCTTTGAATCTCCTCATCGCATTTCTGACACGCTGGCAGAGGCTTGCGAAATCTTAGGGCCCACCCGGCGTGCCGCAATAGCCAGGGAGCTGACCAAGCGTTTCGAACAAGTCCAACGCGGCAGTTTAGCTGAGCTCAGCAAGCTGGCAGCAGAAGGGCTAAAAGGGGAGATAACCTGCGTTATTGAAGGTGTGGATAAGGCAGCAACAGCCGACGTGGCAGACATAGTGCAGCAAGTAATCGCCCGCGTAGAAACCGGCGAAAGATTAAAAACAGTATGCGCCGAACTAGCCGCCCGCCATGGGCTGAGCAAGAAAGAGCTTTACGACGCCACACTGCAGCAACGTTAAGCAAAATTTTATATTCTCCTAGGGGAAGCGAACTGGGATTTTGTCGCCATGTAACACCACGCCAGTTGCAAGCGAACGTGAATCTCGGCAGCCTAGAACCATGGAGAAAAGTATGAATAACGAAGTAGAAATAGAAGGAGTTACCCAACCAACCGCCACCGAAGAACTAGTGGGCATGATTTCTCAGAAAGATGTCATTGAGGAACATGTCGTAAGAGATAGCCAAGCTGAAGTAGTTTTCGAAGGGGAAGACGAAGACGCTTCCATTGACTGGAAAGTGACCATTCCCGCATCACTGATCGTGATCGCCATTGTCGCTTGGGGGCTACTAGGAACAGAGAGCTTTTCAGCTTTCTCTGGTAACGCCCTGAGTTTTGTCATCTCTAACTTCGGCTGGGCGTTCGTACTGTGCAGCACCATTTTCTTGGTGTTTGTTCTGGCCTTGGCGCTAGGAAAATTCGGCAACATCAAACTCGGCCGCGACGATGAGGCCCCCGAGTTCTCCACAGTTTCGTGGATCTCTATGATGTTTGCCGCCGGCATGGGCATCGGTTTGATGTTCTACGGTGCTGCTGAACCGCTCAGTCACTACCGCTCTGGGGTGCCAGGACACGGCACCCACGACGTGGACCGAGCAATGGCCAACACCCTGCTGCACTGGACCATGCACCCCTGGGCGATCTACGGGATCTTTGGTCTAGCAATTGCCTACTCAACCTTCCGCTTAGGCCGCCGACAGCTACTCAGCGCCTCCTTTACCCCCATGTTCGGTGAAGCAGGTGCGAAAGGCTGGCCAGGACGAATCATCGACATCCTGGCGATTGTCGCTACAATTTTCGGTACCGCCTGTTCCTTAGGCATCGGCGCAACCCAAATCAGCGCCGGACTAAAAGCAGCTGGTTTGGTAGAAAACCCCACCATGAGCACCACCATAGCAATTGTTTCTGTGCTCACCTTGGCCTACCTCATTTCCGCTATGTCCGGTGTCGGGCGCGGCATTCAGTACGTGTCCAACGCCAATATGATCCTGGCTGCGATCATTGCGATCTTCGTCTTTGTGTTAGGACCCACGGTAACCATTTTGAACCTCATCCCAGGCTCAGTGGGTGCTTACCTTTCTGGGTTCTTTGAGATGGTCGGCCGCACCGCCGAATACAACGACGGTACCGCCGGGGAATGGCTCAGCAGCTGGACGATCTTCTACTGGGCGTGGTGGATTTCCTGGAGCCCATTCGTAGGTATGTTCCTAGCTCGCATTTCCCGTGGCCGGAGCATCCGGGAATTCGTCTTAGTGGTCATTTTGGTGCCGTCGTTACTGTCGGTGGTTTGGTTCGCCATTTTCGGTGGTACTGCCATTAACCTCGAGCGCGCTGGGCAGTCTATCTGGGGTGACGGTAATGCCGAAAGCCAGTTATTTGATTTGCTGCAAACTTTCCCAGGTGGCCAAATCATGGGTGTGGTAGCGGTAGTATTGCTGGGAACCTTCTTTATTACCTCAGCGGACTCCGCCTCAACTGTGATGGGTTCGATGAGTCAGGAGGGGCAAACTGATGCCAATCCTTGGGTGAGCGCGTTTTGGGGAGTATCGGTGGCATTGATCGGTATGACCATGTTGATGACCGGCGGGGACGATGTGCTTTCTAACCTGCAAAATCTCACCATTATTGCCGCGTCACCGTTTGTGGTGGTCATCTTCCTATTGATGTTTGCCTTGTTAAAAGATCTCCGCAATGACGCCATTTATCTTGATTACCGCGAGCATCGGGTCTGGGCGGCACAGTTGGCCAGGGAGCGGCGACTGCACCGCGAGCATCGTAGGCGTGAGCACGCTAGGATGCGTCGTAAAGTAATTAAGCCGCGCGCCAAGGCTAAGGATTCTTCCAAGGATGCGCCGAAGGAATCTCAGGCGAAAGAGTCAAAAGAATTGTAGGGATAACTGGATCGGCTAAAGTAATGAGACATGAATAATGTGCTTGTCTCAGTTGCTTGGCCTTATGCCAACGGCCCCCGTCACATCGGGCATGTGGCGGGGTTTGGCGTTCCCTCCGATGTTTTTGCGCGCTACCAGCGCATGACTGGGGCAAACGTCCTTATGATTTCCGGCACTGATGAACACGGCACCCCCTTGTTGGTGCAGGCCGATAAGGAAGGCGTGACGGTTAAAGAACTAGCCGACCGCTATAACCGGCAGATTGTGCACGACCTCGCTGGCTTGGGGCTAAGCTATGACCTGTTTACCCGCACCACCACTAGGAATCATTACGCGGTGGTCCAGCAGCTGTTCACCGGCTTGTACGAAAACGGCTATATGCTCAAAGAAACCACCATGGGAGCCGTATCGCCCTCGACTGGTCGCACCTTGCCGGATCGCTATATCGAAGGAACCTGCCCGATTTGTGGTGCCGACGGCGCCCGCGGCGACCAGTGCGATAACTGCGGTAATCAGCTTGATCCGGCGGATCTGATTAATCCGGTGTCCAAAATTAACGGCGAAACCCCGAAATTCATCGAAACCGAGCATTACCTGCTGGATCTGCCAGCGCTTGCCGACGCCTTAGGCCAGTGGCTAAAAACCCGCGAGGATTGGCGGCCCAATGTGTTGAAGTTCTCGCTGAATCTGCTTGACGACCTGCGTCCGCGCGCCATGACCCGCGATATTGACTGGGGCATTCCGATCCCAGTGGAGGGGTGGCAGGATAATCCGTCGAAAAAACTATACGTGTGGTTCGATGCCGTGGTGGGCTATTTGTCTGCCTCCATTGAATGGGCCTACCGTATGGGGCAACCGGATGCGTGGCAGCAGTGGTGGATCAACCCCGAGGCTTCGTCCTATTACTTCATGGGCAAGGACAATATCACGTTCCATTCCCAGATTTGGCCAGCGGAATTACTGGGCTATCAAGGCAAAGGTGCTCATGGCGGAACCGAGCATTCGTTGGGGGCATTAAACCTGCCCACCGAAGTGGTTTCTAGTGAGTTTTTAACCATGTCCGGTTCAAAATTCTCCTCCTCTAAAGGAGTGGTGATTTATGTTAAAGACTTCCTCAAAGAATTTGGCCCTGATCCCTTGCGGTATTTCATCGCAGTTGCTGGCCCGGAAAACCAAGACACGGATTTTACCTGGGATGAGTTTGTCCGCCGGATCAATAACGAATTGGCCAATGGCTGGGGCAACCTGATTAACCGCACGGTCTCTATGGCGCATAAGAATTTCGGTGAGGTTCCCACCCCCGGGGAACTAAGCGATTCGGATCTTAAGATCCTAAATCTGGCCGAGGAAGCTTTTGCGGTGGTCGGGTCGGCACTGGCGCAGTCGAAATTCAAGCAGGGTATAACCCACGCTATGCATGTGGTGGGGGAGGCGAATGCCTATATTGCTGAGCAACAGCCTTGGAAGCTGGCCAAGGATGATTCCCAGCGCGAGCGCCTGGCAACCGTGTTGTGGACCGCTTTGCAAGTAGTCTCCGATATTAATGTGCTACTGACCCCGTACCTGCCGCATATTGCGCAGCGGGTGTACGAGACCTTAGGCCGCGAGGGCATTTGGGCGGCGCAACCTGAGGTAGTGGAGGTTACCGACGATATGCCGGTGTCGTTGGTGGGAGTCGGATTACCGCAAGAAGGTCATAGCTATCCGGTTATCATGGGCGACTACCAGTCGCAGCAGGCCACGTGGCAGCGCGTCGCGGTAGTAGCTGGTACGAAGCTTAATAAGCCGCAACCGTTGATTGCTAAATTGGATCCCAAACTGGGCGAAACTGGACCGGACTGGGCGCAGATCACCGCTTAATTAGGGGAGTAGTACATGTCGAAGAAAAAGCCACGCCCTATCCCACAACCAGCTGAAACCATACCCGGGTTGGTTGATGGACATACGCATCTTTCCTCGTGTAAGGATCCCGTGGCTGATTTAATGCAGCGCGCCCAAGCCGCGGGAGTGGACTTGGTATGCACGGTTGGTGACGGATTAGCCGAAACTCGGTTGGCGCTGCAGGCAGCCTGGCAGCAGGATAATGTGTATGCCGCGCTTGCCATTCACCCAACCAAAGCGAATCAGCTTGATGCTGCGGCCAAAGAAGAACTTGCTAAGCTTGCCACCGATAAAAAATGTGTGGCCATTGGCGAAACTGGGTTAGACACTTATTGGATACGGCATGCCCCAGAAACTACCGCACCGCTTAGCGTCCAGCAGGAAGCATTGGCATGGCATGTGGATCTAGCCATCAAGGTAGACAAGCCATTGATGATTCATAACCGGGAAGCGGATGCGGAGTTACTTGATTTATTAGGCCAGCTCCCTAGTCCACGCGATACGATTCTGCATTGCTTTTCCTCCCCGGAAGCGGTAGCAAAACAAGCATTAGAGCGGGGATATGTGTTGAGTTTTGCTGGCAACGTGACTTTTAAACGCAACCAAGAACTACGAGACATCGCAGCTAAGGCACCTAGTTCTCAGATTTTGATTGAAACTGATGCGCCTTATATGACCCCAGAGCCGTATCGTGGTTCCCGTAATGAACCGGCGTTTATAGGGCATACGGCGTTGTGTGTTGCCCAGGCTCGTGGCGTGGACCCCCAGCAGTTTGCGGAGTTGGTTCAGGAAAATTTCCGACGAGTTTATCAGGTTTAGATCAGTTGATGCCGGAAAATTCTTATTCTTTATTGAGGAAATACTTTACTTCTACTATAGTGGTCTGAACTGCGGGGAAGGGAGTTTTCTCGTTTGAAACTCATCTTCGATACCAGGTTTGTTCTCAGGTCGGCCTAGACATGCCCGCGATGTTGCCGTATTGTTATAAACATTCCACCTTGATTCCTAAGCTGAAAGTGAATTGATGGGTCTGCGCCAAAAAACACGACTTACTTCTGCCCAATCCATGCCGGTGCGTATCGCTGCTGGCGGCATGGTAGCAACACTGGTTGTTGGTGGGGGAGCAGTTGCTGCTTTTAAAAAAGATGTGGTGATCGACCTCAATGGCGAGCAGCTGA
>CAUQSW010000050.1:0-22109 GCA_963520895.1 uncultured Corynebacterium sp.
TGCACCAATGGCCGAATCGAAGACCTAAGAAAAGTCGCTGAGGTTATTAAAGGCCGCAAGGTGGCAGATTCCGTGCGGCTCATGGTGGTGCCGTCGAGTGCTTTGGTAAAGGACATGGCCGAACAAGAAGGCCTGGATCAGGTATTTATTGAAGCTGGGGCTGAGTGGCGTTCCGCCGGATGTTCGATGTGTCTAGGTATGAACCCTGACCAGCTCAAACCCGGTGAACGCTCGGCTTCTACCTCTAACCGGAATTTCGAAGGTCGGCAAGGTCCGGGTGGCCGAACCCATTTGGTTTCCCCCGAGGTAGCTGCCGCAACAGCGATAATAGGAACGCTCGCTAGCCCGGCGGATCTGTAAAAATAAGGAGTACTATCATGGAAAAATTCATTACCCATACGGGAATCGGTGTACCCCTGACCCGATCGAATGTTGATACAGATCAGATAATTCCAGCGGTTTACCTCAAGCGGGTTACCCGCACCGGCTTTGATGACGGCCTGTTTAACAACTGGCGCACCAATGAACCAGATTTTGTGTTAAATCAACCGGCGTATGCACAAGGCTCCATCTTGGTTGCAGGCCCAGATTTTGGTACTGGTTCGTCTAGGGAACACGCCGTGTGGGCGCTTATGGATTACGGCTTTAAAGTGGTTTTTTCCTCACGGTTTGCCGATATTTTTAAAGGAAACTCCGGTAAAGCCGGCCTGTTAGCGGCATTAATGGACCAGGCGGATATTGAGTTGCTATGGAAGCAATTAGAACAAAATCCCGGTGTCGAGCTAACGGTTGATCTTGAAGCACGAACGGTGACCTGCGAGGGCAATACCTATAGCTTTGACGTTGATGACTACACGCGGTGGCGGTTAATGGAGGGCTTAGATGATATTGGTTTGACGTTGCGCAAAGACGCAGAGATTAAAGCCTTTGAAGCTCAACGTCCGAGTTTTAAACCCCGCACATTAACGTAGCATCGCTTTGCTTTTCGACGCTGGCACCGCTGCTTGGGGGCGTCGAAAAGCTGGTTAATCGCCAGCTTGCCGGTATCCTTTACGCAGGTCATCAACAATATAAGGGCGGTCTAGCGTTGATGGCTTAAGCTGGCGTGGTTGATTATCAAGGCCAAAAACGCTGGCTGCTTGTAATACCTCGGTGGTGGCGTAACGCAACGCAGGGGCGCGCTGCGGAACTTCTAATGCGGTGTCCTTAGGCGCACATAATGCAAATCCCCAGTCGCCGAAGGTTGGCACATGCACATGATAAGGCATTACTTTTGGGCACCCAGCGGCCTGCAGCGTGGAATTAACCCGCCAAAATACGTCAGGTGTGCTAAACGCACTGGAAGCTTGCACCACCATTCTGCCGTGGTCAGTCAAAGTCTTGCGGGCTAAGGCGTAGAACTCCTCGGAGTATAACCTCGCTAAGATGGCGTTATCTGGATCTGGTAGATCAACGAGGATTGCGTCATATTTTTCTGGGTTCTTGCCTTGGCGTAACCACGTAAAGGCATCTTCTGTGATGACCTGAACCCGCGGGTCTTGTAATGCACCGTTATTATCCTCCCGTAACACGGTGTTAGCAACCAGTACCACCTGCGGGTCTAACTCAACTTGAGTGACCTTGAGATTCATTTTTATTAGCTCTCGGGCGGCTAATCCGTCACCACCCCCAATGATTAAGACGTTCTTGGTGGTGTCGGTGATGGCCGGGTAGACCAAGGATTCGGTATAGCGATATTCATCCCGACTGGAATACTGCAAACCGCCATTTAAATACAGCCGTTGATCTTTGTGGCTTTTGGTCACCACTATATCTTGGTAGTCCGATTGCTGCGAATAAATGATCCGGTCACGATACAGTATTTGCTTCGATTGATGAATAATACCTTCGCTGAAGTAGAACAAGCCCAGTAGTAGGGCAGCAGAGGTGAGCAAAGCGGTAATGGTGATGATAAAATCTCGTCGCCTCAGGTAGCGCTGCAGCAACATAATGGCGATAAACAGCGCTGCCCCTAAGTTCACCATTCCCGCAGTAATAGTGCCACGCACCATGCCCAGCCAGGGCAATAGGATAAACGGCCAGGCTAACCCACCAACAAGTGCCCCGAGGTAGTCGGCAAAATTCAGTGTGGCAATGAGGGAACCACTGCCTTGGGCATCAATGACACGACCTTGTTGGATTAACGTCATCAACAGGGGAAGCTCGGCACCAACCAGCATGCCTATAAACAACGTGGAAAAGATCAAGGCAATCAAGGACTGCCCAACGGCAGCAAAAACAATATACAGCACTAAAGCAGAGCAGCCTCCGATCAGGCCCAAGGTTGCTTCAATGAGTAAAAAGGTTTTCGCCGGTGTGTGCAGCAACGGTTTTGCAGCAAGTGCCCCTAAGCCAAGGGCAGCTACATAACCTGCGACTATCAAAGAGGTCTCTACTATGCCGCCACCACTAAGGCTCGTGGATAACGTGAGTAGGGCGAGTTCATAAACCAATCCAGAGGCGGCACAAACTGCCACTGATACCAACAGTAACCAGCGCCACCATGAGGAAGCGGTCACAGTTGACGAATCGGCAGCTAAGGTATCTACGTCAGACATGCAGCGTTAACGGCGCCGATGACAATTAACGAAATGGAGGCTACGATTGCGCCAGCTCGTAGCTTGGTATCTTCGACAATGTCACGGAACCTACCAGGGATAAGCACCTCAAGAATGACCAGAGAAACGGCCTGAAGAACTATGCCTAGGATAGAGAAAACCGTGGCTTCGATTAGTCCTTCGACCAAGCTGTGTTCCGAGGCGGAGGTATATACCGCGGTAGTAACCACAATGCCCAGGGCGATTTGCTGCCCACCGGCAATAAAGGCCGCATTAGGCAAGTGATCGATAAACACCAGCTGGTGTAGTTTTCCCGGAGTGAGCAGGTCGAGAACAATAAAACCAATACATAAAGCGGTGGCAGCCACCCCGAAATAAACGAGTGTGTCTAACGCATCAAGCATGATATTTGAAGCCATTGAGTGGGGTCTCCTTTGAAAGTGGAAAAAATTTGCTATTTTGCGGAGGAGTTTCCGCTACCTGAAATACCACCAGAGCCGGAGGAGCCACCCGATGAGCGAGACGGCGCTGATGGGGTAAAACCTGGGCCGAGGAAAATAAAAGCGCCATTATTGAAGCGATCTAAGTTTTCAATAGTGATGGTGCAGTTGGTGCTACCGCTTTGTGCCACACTGACTACTCGCCTTTTATAACGCAGGTATTCGGTGCCAGTTGCGGAATCAAACTGCCGAGCAATAGCGGGATCGTGTTTTGCTATTTCATTAGCGGTATCTTGAACTGTGCCGGTACAGGAGTAGGTGCCGCTGCTTATCCGAGAATAGTTATTTCGCACATGTTCTTCCACACCACCGCTGGCAGTACCGACCGCTAAGGCACTGAAAATAATTGCCAATATTATTGCGATGATACCGAGTTTATTCCACGTGCTTGCGTTCATAGTTGAAAGGTGCTCCAGGTGGTGACGATAGTGTTGTCTGTGGGGTACAGGTGATGCGTGGTCCACTCCCAGCCATGTTCTGCAGCAGTAGCAGTTAAGGCAGTAATGTGAAACTGCCCGTGGCCAGGGAAGCGAACCATCAGCGCCATAGAATCATCCTGGGCTATCTGTGTAGCTTGCTCGGTGAACGTACGGCTAGCTAAATGTTGGATGGAAGAGGTTAGTTGGTAGTTTTCCTGCTGTACTTTTGGTGAAAGCGGCTGCCCTAATTTCCTAGCGGTACAGGAAATTTCTTCCCGGAATAATAACTCGCCAGATGAGGCATAGATACTCACTACATGTGATGCCCCAATCACCCCAAGATGAATGCGGGAACTACCGTGATGAAGGTAGTGCTCGGCCAAAATTTCTTGAGGTAACGGAGCATTCCATAGCACTCCTAGTTCGGTGGCACTGACATCTTTAATGGGGCAGTTAATTGCATGCATCATAAAAATTAAGACGTAGGGGCCGGATAAACAGTGAACTCGCCCGGTAGTACCCGCCTGCCGGTAGACACTTCCCAAGACTCACTATTTTCCCATCCCTCAAAACCAAGCCGGTTTTGCTCGGTGTCATCAGCTAGGTCAACATAACGCATAACACCAGTTTCTTGCAGTCCAGTGGTGCCTACCGAGGTGTAATAAGCATGTCCGCGTTCTTGCTCGCGATAGGTGATCCCTTGGAACTCTACAATCGAGTTGGGGGTGATACCAGCGCCTTTTCTGGTGGTCCACCAGACCAGCTCTAATTGTCCCTCGTCGATTTCAACACTTAACCAGCTAGAGCCATCCCCGCCATCAAGCAGGTGCTCATACCAGACATATGCTCCTTGCTTCAACACGAGGGTACCGCGAACCACGTAGTCGGTAGCACCGTAGGTGATAATAGCGCCTGGTCCGAGCACCGTAGGTTTGAAATCAGCGGCACCGGTGATGTGGTCGAAGGGGTCGCCACCAGCAAATTGTGCAAAATTCGGTGCGGCTTTTTTCGCCTGAGCGGCTTTGATAAAAGCAAAAATGGCAACCGCAAATAGTGCAATCCCCAAGAGTAAAAATATTCCAGCCATAAGAACCTAAAAGTACAGAAGTGATAAAAACTACCGCCGATTATACAAGTTTTTGTTAGCTGGATTACCAATATTGGTTTTTAGTAAATAAACCGTACCAGCGGACTGGTTAAGGTACTTTCGGTTTTCGTTGTATGGAAGCTTATACTTGGAAACTGCTTAGACCTAGAAACTAATGTAATGGTTTTAAGCTAAGCACTTCTTCTTGGCTCTAGTTGCCAGTTTTGGTTGCTGCGCTGATAGGGTGCAGCCGGGTGGGTGCTTTGGCCTAGAGTCCGGTACAAGGGCCTAGCACTCAGCAGATCCAGAACACTGATCGCAGTTGATCAAAATAGCTGTATAACTGTACTTTCGGGATAACCCACCAGTGAGAACAGGAAAGGACCGGACTGGCTTCAGTTGTCTTAACAAGTCGGTTGCCGCTAGCTTCCCGACCTGCCCACGTGACACTGGTGGGTGTATGTCTAGGCGGTAGTTTTACAACGACCAAGCCGTCAGTATTTAAGTGGTTCTGGTGACTCCAGATAATCAGCGCCGGTTAGTACTCCGTCAGTGAAACTGAGTACCCACACACTTGCCTTCTTAGCGATGATTTCCGTCAACGGTAGCGTTCCTTTAGCAGATAACCACGCAATGGAATCGGGGATAGTAATGCCTTGGCTGACTATAACGCTGGTTCCCCCAGCATCAATGATCTCTTGTATTTTTGCTTGGCTGGTTTTCATGCTTTCTAACCAACCTTCATCACCAAGGCTTCGATTAATGTTTATAGTCAGATCAAGGCGAGAGGCGATAGGCTGGGCGGTTTGCACGCAGCGCAACGGCTGAGCGGAGTAGATAGTGGTGGGGCGGTAGGGCAGAAGCATGGGAACCAGCAACCGCGCTTCATCTTCGCCTCTCCGATCAAGCGGGCGGCATTCATCGACACTATCCCAACGATCCCGCTTCTGTGCTTTTGCATGCCGTACCAGCAAGATCCGAGCTGTGCTGGGGGTCTTGAGCCGTTTGACAGCCTTACTTAACACCTGTTGATCCATATCGTAGCTAAGCAAGTCTTGGGCGGCATCAGGGGATAACCACCGCAACTCATCTACTTCCGAGTTGATGCTAAAAGCGCCATCTATGACTTCCGCCAACCAGTAATACACAAATTTTGTACGGTTACCTACCGGATAGGTCACCTTACCTAAGAGTTTTCCTAGCCGTACCGTGTAGCCAGTTTCTTCCTTAGCCTCCCTAGCAGCAGTAGTCGGCAGAGATTCGCCTTCATCTACTTTTCCTTTGGGTAGTGACCAGTCGTTGTAATGTGGGCGGTGAATGACCGCGATTTCCAACTCGCCGGTTTCCTGCCTACGCCACAGCACTGTGCCTGCGGCAACAATCCGCTTGGGTTCGCAGCGAGCTTCTTCCGTAGTGACAGCTTGATAGCGGCCAGTGATTCCGGCCTGGAACTGTGAGTTAGTCATATCGGCGTTATCCTTCAAAGATCAAACAGAAAAATGAGCGAGCATCAATGCTTATGCTTTTAAGAGTAGATGCAATTGAATCGTGCTGCATTTGTGACCTGATTCGGCTGTCTGACATACGAACTTGAGGTAACGTTTGGGGGTAAAAACATGTGTGTTGGCTGTGGGAAGGTAAAACAGTATGGTTCATCAAGTCGCAGTAATGGGGGCAGGTTCGTGGGGTACCACTTTAGCCAAGGTTTTTGCCGACGCAGGGTGTAACGTGCGGTTATGGGCGCGCCGGGCGGAGGTGGCGGAGGCAATCAATGCCACCTTCCACAATCCTGATTATCTGGAAAATATTGAGTTACCAACCAATATTCAAGCCACCAGTGATGCGGCTGTTGCCCTAGATCATGCTGAAATTGTGGTGTTGGCGGTGCCAAGCCAAACACTTCGTAGTAATCTTGCGGCTTGGAGTGATCTGATCCCTGCTCATGGGACTTTAGTGAGTTTAGCTAAGGGGATTGAAAAGGGGACTTTTTTGCGTATGAGTCAGGTTATTACCGAGGTAACGGGAGCTGACCCGAGCCGGATTGCGGTGCTTTCGGGGCCGAATTTGGCTCGTGAAGTTGCTGAAGAGCAACCCGCGGCAACGGTTATAGCGTGCAGTGATGAAGACCGAGCGCGGGACGTGCAGGCGGCTGTGGCGGCGGCGTATTTCCGGCCATATACCAATACGGATGTCATTGGTTGTGAGATTGGTGGCGCCTGTAAAAATGTTATCGCCCTAGCGTGCGGTATGGCTTCGGGAAGAGGGTTGGGGGAGAATACCCTTGCCTCGGTGATTACCCGAGGGCTAGCGGAGATCACCCGACTTGGGGTGGCTATGGGGGCGGATCCTAAAACTTTCGCTGGCCTGGCAGGGTTGGGGGACTTGGTGGCTACGTGTTCTTCGCCATTGTCGAGGAATCGTTCTTTTGGGTATCGGCTGGGGCGGGGTGGTTCATTGGCTGAAGCTGCTAAGGCTACCCACGGACAGGTGGCTGAAGGTGTGATTTCTTCGGCTTCGATTTTTCAGCTGGCGTTGCAGCAAGGGGTGGAAATGCCGATCACTCAAGCTGTTTTCGGCGTGTGCCATAAGGGCTTAGCGGTGGATGACATGGTTGCGGCCTTAATGGGGCGGACAAAGAAATCGGAATAAAAAATCAGAATAAATCTGAAAACAGGTAGAGTTAAGCGGCGTGAGTGAAAATAAAGCAAATTCCCAAACTGTTACCGACGATCAGCGGATCACTGTTGCTGTAGTGTATGGCGGCCGCAGCTCTGAGCATTCTGTTTCTTGTGTTTCAGCAGGAGCGGTTATGTCTCATTTGGATCCCGATCGTTACCAAGTGGTTCCGGTGGGGATCACGAAAGGGGGAGTGTGGACAGTAGGGGAATCTGACCCGGAAAAGTTACGGATCATTGATCGGGTCTTACCCGAGGTGCATCTGAAAGAAGAAGTGATGCTTTCGGTCAACCCGGCTACCAAGGGGCAGTTCCGTTACTTAGATGGCAGTCTGTATGCTGACGTTGATGTCATCTTTCCGGTATTGCACGGGTTGTTTGGTGAAGATGGCACCATCCAGGGGTATTTTGAGCTGTCCGGAGTTCCCTACGTGGGTTCAGGCGTGCTGGCTTCTTCTTGCGGTATGGATAAGGAATACACCAAAAAGCTCATGGCGGCAGAAGGGCTGCCTGTGGGCAAGGAAGTGATTTTAAGGGGAGAGGAATCCCTTACTGAAGCTGATAAGAAGCTGCTGGGGTTGCCAGTGTTTGTTAAACCAGCGCGGGGGGGATCGTCCATTGGGGTTTCCCGAGTAACTCGGTGGGAGGATTTGGACGATGCCATTGCTGTGGCTAAGTCTAATGACAATAAGGTAATTGTCGAAGCAGAGATTGTTGGCGCTGAGGTCGAATGTGGAGTGCTGCAGCGCCCAGACGGTAGTTTGGTGGCCTCGGTGCCAGCTCGCCTCGTTGATACTGATTCTGGCAATGAGGGTTTTTATGGTTTTGATACCAAGTACCTTGATGATGTGGTCACCGCACAAATACCTGCTGACCTCGATGAGGAGACCACTGCCTTGATCCAGTCATTAGCATTGGAGGCATTCCAGGCAGTAGATTGTGTTGGCTTAGCCCGAGTAGATTTCTTTGTCACGGCTTACGGGCCAGTGCTCAATGAGATCAATACGTTGCCTGGTTTCACGCCAATTTCGATGTATCCGCAGGTATTTGCGGCTACGGGTATTACCTATGAGCAACTCTTAGATACTTTGGTACAACGGGCGTTAAGCTTGCAAGACAACTAAGCATTGCCTGCAAGTGATGTTGTAGCTGCCATGGGTTTTGATTGAAGCCTGCTGCGCAAAGCGCTCAAACCGCCCTTTACTGCTGCACACGTTGGTTTCATCAGGGTGCAAGCACCACCCTGAATGTGTAAAACACCAGACCGGTTGCTTCCTGTGTGTGACTGAGATGGGGTATTCCAGTAGCTACAGCTACTTCTGTTTAGGTATTTTCTGGGTGATGTGGGGGCTGAACTGCGCAAGAACCACTTGGGCTATTACCTGGGGCATGGACACTGCCACCACGTCTTTGCCATCGACTGCAAACCAAGCCGATGCCGTGGTGCCATTGCCTAAGGTAGTGTCTTCAAACCACACCACATCATTGATTTGTTGCAACTGAGCTCCTGCTTGATAGCTTTGGGGAAAACTGGTGCCACAGCGCAGGATGACAGGTTCAAAATCTTTAGCGGTCCAGGCTGCAGTGTTCTTCGGTAAGCTGCCGTTTTCAGTGCGGGTGAATTCGGCTGAGTCGGAAGAAGAAAAACTTTTTGGAAGTTTGTCTAGTAGAGCATGGCATGAGCTGGAGTTTTTACTGACGATATCGAGATCGGTTAGCGGCAGCGGGTGCGTGGGTTTTTGTGCTACAGGCAATGTATCAAGTGCTGTGGCTAGCTGTTGGCCAATGTCGGTGACGGTTTTTTGTTGCAGCCCTGCTGCATCGCTTGTGACTGCAATGACTTTATCCCGGTTGAGTGCATAAAATGTGCGTAGGGAAGAACCGGGGGTAGCATCAACGACCGTCAGCCACGAAGTGCCCTGGACGTCGTCAAGTGTGGCAAGGTCAGTGTATTGCAGGGGAACATCTACTCCGCACCGAAGTGTCACTTGTTCTAGGGAAGAGGATTTCCAGGCCGCAGCACCTGGTGGTGCTGGTTCTGCAATGGTGGCGCGATTGTGGCCGAGTAATTCATCTGGCACAGATTCTATAAACTTCGTGCATTCCGGTGATGAAGCATCGGGATTATCTAGGGTGCTCATAGCAATAGGCTCAGAAGTTGCCTGGTGAAAGACCAGCTTGGCCCCGACCAAAACCCCTACGACCAACAGCAGTGACAAGATGAGTGCAATAATCATGGGAGTTTTATTCACGGGTACTTCTGAAGAGCTCATAGCCTTTAAGTGTAAACCCAAAGCAATTGGGCGCAATCTTAGGTGGTGGACCATAATGGATGGGTAATAATTTCCGTCCAGGTGAAACCACCTGAAAACTCAACTGTTCTATTTTTAAGGAAAGACCCCGTTCGTGGCACATATCGTCAAAGCCAAAAATCCTACGTTATTTGAAGTAGGCGAGCAGGCCGTTATAGCGGCCATTACCGATGCAGCTCCCAGTGGTAGAAACGGCGATGATGCTGCGGTTCTCGATCATGCAGCGCCGAATTCTCGGATCGTGGTGACTACCGACATGCTGGTAGAAGGTCAGCATTTCAAGCGGGATTGGTCTACTCCTGCGGAAATAGGAAGCAAAGCTATCACGCAGAACTTTGCCGATGTTGAGGCAATGGGAGCACGCCCGGTGGCGGCGTTGCTAGCGTTATCTGCGCCGGGTCACACTCGGTTGGATTTTGTTAAAGAACTAGCCAAGGGCATTGCCCAGCGATTGGCTGCCTATGGTGCGGAATTAGTAGGCGGCGATGTGACTGATGGTGAGAATATTGTGGTGAGTGTTACTGGTATCGGCCAGTTAGGCGGATCGTTGCCCGCGCTACGTCTCGATCATGCTCGTCCTGGGCAGCGGTTGGTTGCGTCGGGAGACATTGGTGCCTCAGCGGCTGGGTTGGCGCTTCTGAGTCGGTTTAGCCGCCATGAGATTCCTGAAGAATTTGAACCGTTGATCCGTGCGCATTGCGCCACGGTGATACCGCCGGGGCGCGGGTTTGTGGCGCGTTCGGCTGGGGTGACCGCGATGACTGATATTTCAGATGGGTTATTGCGTGATGTCATGGTTATGGCACAGAAATCGGGAGTGACCATTGACTTGGATTCTCAGGCTCTTAAACCTAATGATTTAGTGGTAAAAGCAGCACAGCTCGTGGGAGACGACCCGATGACGTTTGTGTATTCTGGCGGCGAAGATCACACCCTGATTGGGAGTAGTTTCGGCCCAGCGCCGACTGGGTTTCGAGAAATAGGTACGATTGTTCGGCATAATTCCATGGGAGAAGTCACAATAGACGGTATGACCATGTCCACCATTAAAGGATGGGATAGCTTTAATGCACCAAGATGAGCTTTTTAGCCTGAGCGACGGTTTAGGCTATTTTGATACCCTCAAGATTGACGACAGTTGGGTTCCGGTATTAGAACCTATACGTGATGAGATCAATCAAGTGGGGGAATTTTTAAGCAGTGAAGTGATGGCAGGTGTTGAGTTTCTACCGCCTGAAGAGGATCGGTGGCGCGCGTTTCGTCAAGATTTTAATCAAGTGAAAGTGCTTATTGTCGGCCAAGATCCTTATCCTACGCCGGGCCATGCCATGGGGTTGTCGTTTTCGTTGCGTCCCGAAGTACGTCCATTGGCGCGCAGCCTCGATAATATTTTCAAAGAGCTGCACAGTGATCTTGGGGTACCTCAACCGGCAAATGGGGATTTGAGTGCGTGGTCTGAACAAGGAGTCATGCTGCTCAACCGCGTGCTATCAGTTCGCAGCGGCCAACCAGGTAGTCATCGTGCTAAAGGCTGGGAGAAAATTACTGATCACGTAGTTCAGCAACTAGTGGCGCGGAATACTCCCTTGGTGGCTATTTTATGGGGGAGGGATGCACAGAGTTTAATGCCGCAATTAGACGGCCAGCCCCATGTGCAGTGTATTGCTTCGGCTCATCCATCGCCGTTGTCAGCAAAGCGGGGATTTTTCGGTTCTAAGCCTTTTAGCAGGACTAATGAGTATTTAGCTGCGATGGGTGCACCTGAGATCGTCTGGCAGCTGTAAGATACTTGCCTATGCAGGACGTTGAGTACTTAGACGGCCCGGGCCTTTATCGTTGGGTGCGCCGCGCAGTCGGTGAATTAACGGCAAGGCGTGCCGAAATCAATGCACTTAATGTCTTTCCAGTTCCCGATGCAGATACTGGATCAAACATGGCCCACACCATGGAAGCAGCGCTGAAAGAAGTGGAGGCGTTAGCAGCGGGTGAGCTTTTCGACGTCGCCAAGGTCTCAGCTGCCATGGCTACCGGGTCAGTGCGGGGTGCTCGGGGTAACTCGGGTGTGGTGCTCAGCCAAGTCTTGCGCGGCCTAGCTCAGTCCGCCGCCCAAGGAAATCTTGATGGTAAGAGCATCCAGCAAGCACTTAACATGGGTAATAGCTTTGTAGTCCGGGCGATCAACGAGCCGGTGGAAGGTACCGTGATTACCGTATTACGTGCTGCAGCTATTGCGGCGAATCAAGCATCTAGTACCTCACTGGTCGACGTCTTGGGGGCAGCTACTAAAGCCGCTCAAGTTGCGTTGGATAATACACCATCCCAGCTTGCGGTTTTACGTGAAGCCGGGGTAGTGGATGCTGGGGCGAAGGGATTAGTAGTATTACTCGATAGCCTTTTCCATGAGGTTTGCGATAAGCCGTCGAGTCACGTAGCTCCTCTTGCAGTGGCCGATGATGCACTGCGACAGGTTGTAAAAGATGTGCGGCCAACCGGTGTTGCCTTCTTTGGGCGGCTCATGCAGGCGCATTTCATTGGAGAAGATTATCCCCAGCCACTGCCGCCAAGCCCATTTGGACAGCCTCAGTTACTGGCTCAGATGTATGCTGGGCCGTTAGAAACAGCACCAGCACCACCGGCAACGCCGTCACAAGCTATGCAGGTTAGCTCCTCGCCGCAGGGTGACCAGCGGGGGGAGCAGCAACTAGAGGTGATGTTTTTTATCGAAGATGCTGATTTAGATAATGTGCGCGATAGCTTGGCGCCGCTAGGCAATAGCTTCATTGTTGCCGCGGCGGGACAAGATTCTGGCATGATTCACATTCATACCACTGAGCCGGAAGCAGTTGTCGAGGCAGCTTATTGCCACGGTAAGGTGTCGAATCTTCATTTTGAGTTACTGCCGCCCCCACAAGCTGCCAACCCAGTTCGGCAACTGGTGGTTTTATGCCCGGCAGGTGAACTTGCTGAGTATTACCAGCAAGCGGGTGCCGTGGTGATTGTTCCGTCGACAAGCGAGGATGTCGTGGTAGCGATCACGGCGCAAGCGCGAAGCCAGTCGGTGGCGGAGCTGATCATGGTGCCCAATGGTCATTTAAGCCCTTATGAGCTTTCCAGCTTAGAGCAATCCAGTAGGGCGTTCGAACAAAATATTGCCTTTGTAGCAACTTCAGGGCTCTTGCCGAGCTTAGCGGCGGTGCGTAACCATGACGGTAGTCAGCCAGTAGCAGTAGCTGCCTACCTCATGGCGCAAGCGGCTGCGCGTAATACTTTTGCAGCCATTACTCTTCATGATGATGAGTATTTGGGCTGGGTCGATGGCGTGTTGGTTCTAAGCTCTGCGGATCTTCATTCCACTGTTGACCAGGTGATTGCAAAGGTGCTGCGCAGTGCACATGCAGGTAGCATCGCTACAGTGATTATCGATACTCACTACGCGCCGCAACTGGAGATCGCTACCGAGCCAGCAGCGGGGGGAAATGGTGATGGTAATCGTAATTATGTTCGAGAAAAAGTCTGTATAATTGAAATCTCCCACCTGTATGAAACAACCCAAGGAACTGTAGCAGAAATAGGGGTGATCTAAACCGTGTTGTGGTTAGAAGACAACCGCAAACTAAAAGACATCCTGCCTAAAAAAGAAGCCCAAGCAATAGAAAAACACTGGGACTGCAGCACAGTATCGGAACTATTAGCACACCATCCCAGGATGTACGCTAGGCAAGGCCAAGGCGTAGCGCCAATGGAAATGCAAGATGGGGACTACATCTCCTGCGTGGGGGAGATCGTACACACCAAAGTCACAGCCACCAGCCGCGGGGAAATACTCAAAATAGCAGTAGCCAGCGGAAACACTTATATCACAGCAGCATTTTTCCATCCTCGCTACCTTCTCAAACAATTAGTCACAGGCTGCACGGTACTGCTCAATGGCAAGATAAAAATCTTCCAGACTGAACCGCAACTCCAACACCCCGATTTTTTAGTTCTCTACGATCCAACACGAGGACATCAAAAACAGCGATTAGCAGGCAGCAGTGGATTAACACAACTGAAAAACTACGGTGACGAGCAAACGATTCTACAACTGTTACAATCCTTCGACTATCTACCGATCTACCCTGGTAAAAAAGGTTTCGCCAGTTGGCGGTTGCTTGCCGCAATCCACTATGTGCTACGCGCTATGCCGCCTATCCCAGAACCACTTGGACAGTTTAAACCACAACAGCTTCCCGCCTTTGACCAAGCTATCCGCGGTATCCACCAAGCACAACCAGGCGACCCAGAGCTGTTTATCCGACGCTTCGCCTACGATGAGGCCCTCGTCTTAGCCCTCATGCTGCAACTTCGCCGCCGTACCGCCATGGCCCGCCAAGCCCCGCAACTGCCGCCCCACAACACCGCCAGCGCAGCAAAACTTATTGCCAGCCTGCCGTATGAACTCACCGCGGGCCAAAACCAAGTCATCGAAGAAATATCAGCAGACCTTAAGCAACCACCTCCCATGCAACGACTGCTGCAAGGCGAAGTAGGCTCCGGTAAAACCATTGTCGCGCTCATAGCCATGCTCCAAGCAGTAGACAATGCAAAACAATGCGCCCTCCTCGTGCCCACAGAAGTCCTAGCACACCAACACGGCCGCAGCCTCAAAGACCTCCTCGACCACGCTGGCATCAACTGTGAGGTAGTAGTGCTCACAGGGTCCATGACCGCCAAAGCAAAAAAAGAAGCACTACTAAAAATCATCAGCGGTGATGCTGACATCGTGGTGGGTACCCACACCCTGATCCAGGAATCCGTAGAATTCTTCGACCTCGGCCTGTGCGTCATCGACGAACAACACCGATTCGGCGTGGAACAACGAGACGCCTTACGCAACAAAGGAAAAGACGAACTAACCCCCCATTTATTAGTCATGACAGCCACCCCAATTCCACGCACCGTGGCCATGACCTTCTTCTCGGATCTCAATCACTCTGTTCTAAAAGAACTACCCGGTGGCAGACGTCCCATCGCCTCTTGGACTGTGCCGGAGCACCGACCAAAATACACCCAACGAGCCTTAGCAGTAATCAGGGAAGAGGTAGCAAAAGGACACCAAGCCTACATCGTGTGCCCCCGCATCGAAAAAGAAGGCGGAGTGGAAGACATCTATCAAAAACTCAGCACCGGCCCCTTTGCCGACCTGAACGTGGCCAAACTCCATGGTCAACTCCACCCCAGCGAAAAAGACCTCATCATGAAGCAATTCGCGGAAGGTGAGATCGACGTACTCGTGTCCACCACAGTCATCGAAGTCGGCATAGATGTTGCTAACGCCACAGTAATGCTGGTGAGAGAAGCAGAATCCTTCGGCATGTCCCAACTACACCAACTACGCGGACGAGTAGGCCGCGGCGGCAACGCTTCACTGTGTTTCTTCCACTACCTAGCAGAACCAGGCTCTGCAACCGAACAACGAATTACTCAAATGGCAAACACCACCGACGGATTCGAAGTGGCCGAACTCGACTTAGCCACCCGCCGAGAAGGCAACATCCTCGGCGTCGACCAATCAGGACGCTCAGAAAAACTACTATTCCTTAACCTACTAGAGCACGCAGATATAATCGAACAAGCAAACCACGATGCCCAACGCATCATCGACCAAGATATACAACTAGCTAAAACCCTCATTTCGCGTTACGACGAGCACTCCCAAGAATTCATAGAAAAAACCTAACCACGCACCGAAACCAAAGCCGCACACCCAATCCAAAACCTAGCGAGGGTCTTTGATATGGTAGACCCATGAAAATCTGTGCGCCGTTTGCAGGCATCGTTCGCTACAAAGTAGCTATTGGCGAAATCGTAGCTACCGGTCAAGAACTCGCAAGTGTAGAAGCCGTCAAACTTGAGGCACCGGTTTGCGCGCCGGGCCCCGGCAAAGTTACTGCGTTAACCAAGACGGATTTTGCCGACGTGTTAGGCGGCGATGAACTACTGGTGTTGGAGGAGGCCTAATCCATGGGTATGACCCGCATTATCTCTGGCGAGGCGCGGGGGAGAAAGCTGAAAGTCCCACCGGAGGGAACTAGGCCGACCTCAGACCGAGCAAAAGAGGGACTGTTTTCTTCACTCCAGGTACGGTTCGGCTTCCAAGATGCCAGGGTATTGGACCTGTTCGCCGGAGGTGGCGCCTTAGGTTTAGAGGCGTCCTCCCGAGGTGCTGCTGAGGTGGTACTTGTGGAAAACAACCCCAAGGCTTGTGAAATCATTCGGTTCAATGCTGGAGTGGTCAAACACCCCAATATTCGAATAGAAGAAATGAAAGCTTCTACTTATTTGGCGCAGGCCCCTCGTGAGTATTTCGATATGGTACTGGCGGATCCGCCCTATGAGCTGGTAGATGAAAGCGTGGTGGAAATGCTAGAAAAACTCAAACCATGTTTGGTGGATGGAGCAGCGGTTGTGGTGGAGCGCCACCGATCATCACCAGAAATGGCCTGGCCGAAAGGGTATGTTCCTACCACGCAGAAATTAAAAAAACGCACTTTTGGAATCGCTAGGATGGACATGGCTGTGTTTGACCGAGCATTAGCAACCGGAGATGAGTCATGAAAGCTACGGTTCGCCGGGCGGTGTGCCCAGGTTCTTTTGACCCGGTCACGATGGGGCATTTGGATATTTTCCGGCGGGCAGCGAGGCAGTTCGACGAAATCATTGTGCTGATTACCGGTAACCCCAATAAGAAATCTGGATTGTTCACCATTGATGAACGTGTGGAGTTAATGCGCACCGCGACCGCCGATCTTGACAACGTGCGGGTAGATTGGTGGGCCGGTTTACTGGTTGATTACACCACCAAACACGACATAAGTGTGATTGTCAAAGGGCTGCGCTCCTCACTGGATTACGAATATGAAATCCCCATGGCTCAAATGAACCGTAATCTCACGGGAGTGGACACGATGTTTTTAATGACCGATCCCAAATACGGGCATGTCTCCTCCACACTATGCAAAGAGGTTATTAAATATGGTGGCGACATTCGCGACATGTTACCGCCGCTGGTAGAGTCCGCTATCAAGCACAAGTATCGGCAGAATTCCAGCTAAAATGTCCGTTGCCGCGCTGGGATTGATTGTCTTTTGCACCGTATGCCTCGGGTCGTTTTTACAACGGACATCTGGGATGGGCTTGGGCTTGGTTGCCTCGTCGGTGTTGAGCATTGTGCTAGGGCCGGTGAGCGGGGTGGTAGTAGTTAACCTTCTGGCTGCTGTTAATGCTGCTTTCATCACCATAACGGTGTGGTCGCGAATCGATTTGCGCAAATTCGCGCTCATCGGTTCCCCCATGATCTTAGGCGCACTACCAGGTGCATTGATGGTGCAGCAGTTTAGCACTGCTGTGCTGCAGATCATTATCGGTACAGCGTTGCTTTTAGCTTTGGCTTTGGCCATTTTCGGCGCGCGGTTACTTCCGAAATTAAGTGGTGCGCTTCCCGCCATCGGGGCGGGTATGGCTGGTGGCTTTATGAATACTATCGCAGGGGTAGCAGGGCCAGCGATTACTGTTTATGCCCAGTTATCCTGCTGGGATCATTCCAGGTTTGCAGCTACACTACAGCCGATTTTTGTGGTTGCCGGTATCTTATCTTTGACTACCAAGATCGCTATCATCGGTATGGAACCGGTGCAGCAGACTCATCCGGTGGTGGGGATCGCTGGACTCGTAGCGATGGGGACCGGTATTTGGATTGGAACCAAGGCAGAACAGCGTATTTCCCGCGAAAAAGCCCGCACCGTGGCACTGTCCATTGCAGTACTGGGTGGGGCTTCGGCTTTAACACGTGGCTTGTTAGCCGTGTTGGGCAGCTAAGAACTATTTCAGCAGGCTTGATAAGAATAATTTGGTGCGTTCGTGCTGTGGATTGTCGATGACTTCTTTGGGGCTGCCTGCTTCAACAACCCGGCCAGCGTCCATGAATACCACCTGATCGGAAACCTCTTTAGCAAAACCCATTTCATGGGTGACTACCAGCATGGTCATGCCATCTGCTGCTAATTGTCGCATCACTCGGAGTACCTCGCCGACTAATTCTGGGTCGAGCGCGGAGGTGGGCTCGTCGAAAAGCATGAGTTTGGGATCCATGGCCACTGCCCGTGCGATAGCAATCCGCTGTTGCTGACCGCCAGATAATTGGCTGGGGTAGGCATCAGCTTTGTGAGCGAGTCCGACTTGTTCCAGTAGTTCCATAGCCCTAGTTTTGGCTTGTTTTACGGGCATCTTCTTCACCTGCACGGGTGCTTCGATGATGTTTTCTAAAGCTGTACGGTGGGTGAAAAGGTTGAAGTTTTGGAATACCATGCCGATGTCAGAGCGTTGTTTGGCTGCTTCTGCTTCGGAAATCTCGTAAAGTGTGCCGTTTTTCTCTTTGTATCCGATGAGTTCGCCATCAACATAAAGCCGGCCAGCCGTGATCTTTTCTAGGTGGTTGACGCACCTTAAGAAGGTGGATTTGCCGGAGCCGGAAGGTCCGATGAGGCAGGTGACGGTACCTTTGGGAACTGCAAGGTCGATTCCTTTGAGAACCTCTAGCCCAGAAAAAGATTTACATACCTGCTGAGCGTCAATCATGAGGCGGTCAGTGGTGGTCATTTAGCGCTCCTGTGGTGTTAGTCGTGGCCGTCGGTGATATTGATGTTTTTAGGAAGTGCCGCCTCGGCGTCAGCAAGTGCGGCGAGTTGTCGCTGCGTTAACGTGCGGGTGGCGCCTTTTTCGAAGTACTTTTCTAGGTAGTACTGTCCCACCATCAAAATAGAGGTAATGGCGAGGTACCAGGTGGCGGCAACCATGAGAAGTGGCACGGGATCGAAAAGGTTGTTAGCAATGTCCATCGACCTACCGTACAGTTCCTCTGAATAGGGAATAGCGACAACTAGTGATGTGGTTTTGAGCAGGGAAATGAACTCATTGCCGGTCGGGGGAATAATGATCCGCATTGCTTGCGGCAGTACCGTGCGGCGGATGGTCATCCACCAACTCATGCCCAATGCTTTCGACGCTTCGGTTTGTCCTTCTGGAACGGCTTGAAGCCCAGCGCGCACAATTTCTGCCATATAAGCTGCTTCGTTGAGGCCTAGACCAATAACTGCGAGGAAGAAGGTGTTTTTGAGTAATTCTTGCAGGTCTATTTCGGCAAAACCCACGTTGAATGATTGGAAGATCACCCCAGCAAGTCCCCAGAATACGAGTTGAACGTACACAGGAGTGCCGCGGAAAATCCAGAGGTAAACCCATGCTAGGGCGCGTAAAACTGGGTTGGGTGACATGCGTAGCACGGCGATGATCGCACCGAGTATTACGCCGATGAGCATGGCTAATAAGGTTAAGGCAAGGGTATGCATTGCGGCGGTGGCAATGCGGGTGTCCAGAAGATACTGGAGGTAAGCATCCCAACCAAAGGCGTCGTTTCTGAGGGCGGAAATGCAGAACCAAACGACAAGCAGCGATAGGATTGTTGCTGCTATCCACCTGCCGGGGTGGGGAAGTGACTTCGCCTCAATGGGTTTAGGGGTAGTGGTGGTCATGAGAAAGTTTCCTTATTGTAGGTGATAACCGACACGCTGACGTTAGTCTTTTCTGTGGGATTACTTGATAGGTTTACCGTTGATCATTGCTTCGGTTACTTGGCCTTCGGCTAGTCCCCATTGATCCATGATTTTTTGGTAGTCCCCCGTGTCAATGAGGTGTTGTAATGCGGCAGCAAGCGCTGGAGCGAGGTCAGAGTCTTTTTTCACTGGCCAACCGTAGTGGGCGGCGTCGAAAATGTCTCCTTTGAGTACTATCCGGTCGTCGGAGCGCAGTACTGCCCATGCTGTGATGGGGGAATCTGCGGAGAATGCGTCTGCTTTTCCTAGAACTACCGCGTTAGCTGCGAGGTCAGAAGATTCGTAGACTTGTTTATTAATGGCGGGTTTGCCTTCTGCGATGCATTTTTCGCTGCGGTTGGTTACATCTTCTGTGTCAGAGACCGTAGTGCGTTGCACGGCCACGGTTAGTCCGCAGGCATCGTCAGGGTTGATGGCGGCCTCCGGTGCACCTGCCCATTGGATACCGGCATTGAGATAATTGACAAAGTCGTAGTTTTTTCGACGTTCTTCGTTATCGGTGAACCCAGATGCGCCAAAGTCGACGGTATTGCCGGAAACTGCAGGTAAGATCAAGGAAAAATCAAGGTCATTGATTTCTAATTCTAAACCCATGACTGAAGCGACTGCTCGTGCTAAATCAATATCAAAGCCAATGATATTTCCTTGTGAGTCACGAAACTCGGCTGGGGCAAATGGGGGGTTGGTACCAATGGTGATCTTGCCATCTGCGGCAATCTGTTTGGGTACCATTGCTTGAATTTTCGGCACGGTTGCCGGGGTGATTTCAGTCCAGCCCTCTGGTAAACCGCCTTCGGTGTTGGTCACACAAGCGCTGAGTAATACTGCGGTGCTAATGGTGATAACGGCAGTGATGGGGGCGGAAACAGCGGACTGTAGCTTTTTATAAATCATGCGCATAACCGTATCATATTTAAGCTACTTCGCCCCTAACAAGATGGGAGCTTGCCACCTACTTAAGGCCAATCTGCCTGTTTAACAGGATTTTAATTGCTTTTCCGTTAGGTAAGCGGGAAGTTGACTAAGCCGCCATAATATTAATGCGGTATTCGGTGGAGATCCCTTACTAAGAAGTCGAGCCTAATGTGCTCAGCAATAGCAGGCCCAGACGCAGCAGGCTCAGACATAACGGTGGGAATCTCAACCAACCTAACTACCTTAAACCACTATCAGATAAAGGGGAGGGGCTTAAGCGTGGTTAGCGATCTCGCCTTCGTGGTCGGTGAAGCGTTCCAACACCATGACTGCACCGGCAATTATTCCGCCAAGGACGAACATGCCAAGGCACCACAGAAAGTTATCGCCAGGGGGGAGTAATTCAGCATTGCTGGTTTGCCACGGCCACAGTGCGCGCAGTGAGCCGAGCATGAAACCCGCCATGGCGATCATGGTGAGTGTGTGGTGGCTTTCCATGAGGTATTTCAGCACCTTAATAAATAAGGCAAGACCGGTCATGGCTCCGAGGATGAAAACTGCCATAACTTTAAGATCGCGATCGGCGACAGCCCCCATGACTGGTTGGTACAGCCCCATGGCAAGAAGCATGAAGGAGCCAGAAATTCCTGGTAGAACTAGGGCGCAGACGGCAATGGCTGCGGCGCAGAACACCATGAATAGTGATGGGTTAGGTTTTTCTGCTGAGGTCATGCCCGTGAGGAAAAAGATAAATAGTGATGCGAGCAAGAATAAGGAGATACCGGCTGGCCGTTTGGTGGCGAAGTCTTTTTTATCAACCATCTTCAGCGGCACGATCAGAGATACCGCTACCATGCCGAGGAACAGGGCGCGTGCGGTTTGAATGTGATTATCCACAAAGTCGTGCATTACTCCCGATAATGCCAATACCGCTGTGATCATTCCTGCGCCGACAGAAGCAATGAAGATCCACTCTACTCGCTTGATGGCTGTTGAAAATTCAGATGGTTTACTGATGAGGGTGCGTACTGCGTGTAGTAGTGCGTCACCGTTGCGGATGGCGCGTTCGTAGATTCCGGTTACCAGTGCAACCGTGCCGCCAGAGACACCAGGGACCAATTCGGCCATGCCGATGAGGCCGCCGACAATGAAGTTAATCACGTGCCGGAAGGGGGAGTTTTTCAAGGCTGATGGCGTATTCTCCATATACAGCATTCTTTCTATTGTTTATGGGTTGGGCTGTGCTGATAGGCCCACAGCCGAGGAACTTTCCAAATCATACTCGTTGTTGTGCCGTTTTGCTTGCCGACGGCTATCGCATCGCCCCCGCACGGTGGTAAATACCAAGGTGATAATAATGAAACAAAGTGACAGGTCAGCTAGCATTCAGTTATGGGCGTAGAGCTGCTAGAAACGCTAAATGATTTTGGTATCGTATGGTGTCATATAAGGAGATAAATGATTGACAAAAACAGATTGTCTCAACAGCAACTTTTGGTGGGGATCGAACGGCTGCGGTCAGCCAACCTGCCACTCGATAGTGAAAACGAGCTATTGGAACAGCTAACAGCTGCGGTTTCTGATCCCGATCTTAGTGATTATATTTTTTGCTCTGATTTAACTCCGCTGGAGATACTAGCTCGGGTTGACGCGCATCGACCCATTATTATGCCTTAGGTTATGTTTAGCGCTATAGGGCACAGGATGAGCGCAGCGGACACGGTAGGGGCGAGCCGTTAAGTTTGGGCACCGGTATTTTATACAAGTATGTGACTGCGTGCTGACGACAATCGCACGACACGAACTATTGCTTTCGGCTGTTTCTCACTGTATTCGATCATGTAGCACATAATGCAAAAACCCCGCCTACCTGCAAAAACCGAGGTGGACGGGTTAAAGAAAAAGTGCCCCAGGTGAGACTCGAACTCACACTGGACGGGTTTTGAATCCGTTG
>CAUQSW010000051.1:0-21657 GCA_963520895.1 uncultured Corynebacterium sp.
CCAACATAGAAACAGCACACAAGTTATCCACAAGAAAACCCGAAGCCACAAAAAAACGTCGAAAAGCTACTGTCTGGGGCGGAAAATTGTTCCCCCAAATTTCGGTTTTTTGCGGTTTTGCTTCACTTCGCCGGTGAAAATAAGGCACAATGGCTGCATTGCGAAAAAAATCGTGACAGTAGTCACGATTGACGGCAGAAAGGGTAACAAATCTCATGGAAGCAATATTAGAGGCCGTTAACGGTGCGATTTGGTCAACGAATTTGGTGTACCTGTGCCTTGGTGTTGGGGTGTTTTTCACGCTAGCCACCGGCTTTCTTCAGGTCAGGTGTATTCCTGATATGGTGCGCCAGCTGCGGGAAGGGGAGGATTCCGATAGCGGGGTGTCGTCGTTCCAGTCGCTGATGATTTCGCTGGCAGGCCGTGTTGGTGTGGGCAATATTGCCGGTGTGGCAACTGCGATCGCTTTGGGTGGGCCAGGTGCGGTCTTTTGGATGTGGGTCGTGGCGTTATTGGGTTCGTCAACGTCGTTTATTGAATGTACTTTGGCGCAGATTTACAAGGAAAAGGACCGAGACACCGGCGAGTATCGTGGCGGGCCTGCTTACTACATTGAAAAGGCGTATAAGCACACCGCTGCTGCTCCGTTCATGCTGGTTTATGCCATTATTTTCGCGGTGATGATGATTCTTGCTACGTCATATTTCTTGCCGGGGATTCAGGCAAACGGTATGGCTGCTGCCATGAATAATGCGTGGGGGCTTGATGTCCGTGTCACTGCGGTTATCCTCGCGATAGTTCTTGCGGTGATTATCATTGGTGGAATTAAGCGTATTGCGAATTTCGCTGTGATGGTAGTTCCGGCCATGGCTGTTTTATATATCATTACTGCCTTGGTGGTGCTGGCGATTAACTACGACCGCATTGATGACGTGTTCTCGCTGATTTTCCGTTCGGCCTTTGATAAAGAGGCAGCGTTTTCCGGCATGCTTGGTGTTGCGATTATGTGGGGAGTTAAGCGCGGTATTTATTCCAATGAGGCAGGTCAGGGTACTGGCCCGCAGTCGGCTGCAGCTGCTGAGGTTTCGCATCCTGCTAAGCAGGGTTTTGTTCAGGCTTTCGCTGTGTATATTGATACGCTTTTTGTGTGCTCGGCAACTGCCTTCATCATTATTTCTACCGATATGTACAAGGTGTTTAAGGGCGAATCCGAGGACGGCGAGGTCTTGTATAACGGTTCGCTGCGGGATGGCATCCCAGTCGGCCCTGGTTTTGTGCAAGAAGGTCTGAACTCCCTGGCTGCGGGGGTTGGCCCGACTTTCGTCGCGGTGGCTATTGGTTTGTTTGCTTTCACCACGGTTTTGGCTTATTACTACATGGCTGAGGTGAATTTGGCTTACTTCAATCGCTGGATCCCTAATCAGGCAGCGCGCCAAGGTTTGATCTGGCTGTTGCGGGTGTTGATTATTATTTCCGTGTTTGTTGGTGCTGCTACGACTCCAGGTATGGCGTGGAGCTTGGGTGATATTGGTGTGGGTAGCACGGCGTGGTTGAATATTGTGGCTATTATCTTCTTGCAGGTTCCGGCGCATAAGGCGCTGTGGGATTATCACCGGCAGAAGAAGGCTGGAAAAGACCCCGATTTCGATCCTGAAGCCCTAGGAATAAAAAATGCCGACTTCTGGGTGGAGCGTAAAAACCACATTGGGGCTAAAAACACGTAAAGTAATGTCATGATAATCGGGCTGGTTGGCGTCAATGGCGCAGGGAAGACTACGTACTTGCGCCATCTTTACGGACAGAGCAATAAAAAAATTTCCGCTTTTCTCCCTGATGCACCAGTTATTCCGATTGAAGTTACTGCTTTAGAGTTGTTGCAGCGCACCGGTGTGATGCGTGGACTGAACAAGCGTGACGCATTGGCTCGCGCGGAAGCCCTCTGCGCTAAATTGCTTATCGACGGCGCCAGCGACCGCGCCATCGCCACCTATTCGGCGGGCAACTACAAAAAAACCGCGCTGGCAGTCACCCTGATGACCACCCCCGTCGTGCTGTATCTCGACGAGCCGCTGGAAACCGTTGACGCTATTTCCCGGTTCCAAGCAATGAAGATTTTCCGGTCATTAGCAGATACCGATACCACCATCTACCTCTCCACCCAGGATTTAGAAATCGCCCAGCAATGTGATGTGGTGAAGGTTTTTGCTAATCGTGAGATTGTCGCCCAAGGCACTCCGGCGGCGATTTTAGGCCAACGCCCTTACGAACAATTAATGACGCTGTCCCAGATCGACATTGACCAAGGTGACCTAGAATGGATCGCCTAAGATGCTGCCGATTATTTTAAAGGCGCGCTATGGGCGTGATGCCAATGGCATGGATCGCCTCATGGAAATTGGCATGGCAATTTTTTTGCTGGTCACCGTGCCTCATGTGAGTTTTTTATCAGCGCTGGCCACCATGGTTGCGGTGATGGGGGCCTTTAGTTTTTGGGTGGGGAAAATTTCCTGGTCGGTTTTTAGCGCCCCACCATTATCGGTACCGGCGCGAACCTTAATATGGGATTTGGTGCGGGCGTCGTGGTTATCAATCCCCACTGCGGCTGGTCTACTGGCGGCGGTAATGGCGTACAGTCCGTTGCTGATTGTCGCGATGCTTGCTAGTTGCACCTTAGCCACGGTTGCCGTGGTGCTGTGGGGGGAGGCGTCGCAAAGCAAGAAAAATTATGGGCAAGCCGTTGAGAATCAGTTTTCGGCGGTGGGGGGACCGTATCAGTATTTTGCCTTGGACCTGCGTAGGCGGCGCACGCGGCTGTATCAGCGGGTGGTGGTGCCGTTTGCACTGCTGCCGCTTATTGGGGTGGGTTCGGTTATTTTAGTGATGGTAAGCTCTGGCGCTCCGGTTCGCCCGGCGACTATTGCGGCTGGGGTGGCGTTGGGGTGTTCGTTTAACTTTATGTACTTACGCACTGATGATTTGCCGGGGAATTATATAAGGGAAACCGCGGGGATACCGGAGTGGTTCATCCAATTACCTTGCGTATTGGTGGTGGGCTGCTGTATTGCGTTGTCTTACCTAATGGGCGCCGACAGCGCGCTGCTTATTGCTGTTATAGTTGCTGCGCTGGTTGCGGTGTTGTTGGGATTGACGCGGATCATAATCGGCGAACATACCGCCGCGGTGGCGCTGCCGCATGTGGCTCCTAAAAGCACCACGTTTCAAGAAATCATGGGTTTCTGTGTGGTCTTTAGTGTGTTCAGTGTGGTGCTGATTATTGGTCAATTAGTGTGAGACCAGCATAAATGCAATAATAGTGATATATTTCACAAAGTTTGGTTGTATCGTCTTGCGTCAAAATTGGATCTAACAAATAGAAGGGTTTTTAATTTTCGTCGTTCATAGGGAAGCAGGTGTTAAAAATAAACACGATAAGGCGCGCACTTATTCCTGTGGCTTGCGGTGCCGCACTGGCCTTAACGGGGTGCGGTCAACTGGGGACATCAGGTCAAACTACAGTTACAGTAACGTAAGAAGCAGCTCCACAGGAACAGGGTGGTGGCCAGGCAGTGGCAGACGCCCCGCAGGCTGATAACGCTCCAGCAGTGCAAGGCGATAATGACTCCGCTGCCGGTTCCCGCGAAAAGCGCAGTAGCAAGGACCGGTATGAAAATATGCTGCTACCGCCAAAGGCAAAGCCCGCCAATGATGCTGCTATTAACGGTTGGTACGATGCAGGACGCTATGAGTCACTTTATGTGGGAAATGACAATACAAGCATCCCGTTTGCCATCGAGATTCACAATACGTGGTTAGGTCACGCGGATCTGAATAAGTCGCCTAATTCGCCTATTACCTTTAAGGCGTGGTCCGAGGTTACACAAAGCAATTTTGAAGTTACCTGCGAAGATGGCCCGAAATATGTCACCTGTAAAAGTGGCTACAATGCCCTGATAAATATCGTGTAAAACAGCTACGGCACTGGGGTTGTCTGCACAACCTAGACAACCCCACTTTAACTGCGGTTTTCCGGCTACTAAGAAATAAACTAAAGGGAAGTAGCAGCCAGTTTCTAAACTATTTCCAGAAAACCTGCCGAACGCGCAGAATAGCCCCAGCCAGGTAGTAACTGTTTTTCATGGTGCCGCTAAGAATGCGTCGCAGAATCAGTATCATGACTACGCAATTAGGCACCAGCCTCGAGTATGGCTCGCAGGTTTTACCCGTCAAAGCGGCGACCGTTGACATTATTATTCCGGTGTATAACGAGGAGCATTCCCTACCGCACTGTGTGGAAAAGCTGAGCTCGTATATTGCTGCCGCCATGCCGGTTCCCACCAATATCATCATCGCTGATAATGCTTCTACTGATCGCACCTGGGAAGTAGCGGGCAACCTGTGCCAACAATACGAACACCTCAGCCGGATCCATTTAAATCAAAAAGGCCGCGGGCGAGCGTTGAAGCAGGCATGGCTTGCATCAGAAGCTACCGTGGTGGCGTATATGGATGTGGATTTATCCACTGATCTTAATGCGTTGCTGCCACTGGTTGCGCCACTGCTCACCGGGCACTCCGATATTGCTATTGGCACTCGGCTTTCCCGGAGCTCGCGGGTGCAACGCGGCCCAAAGCGAGAAATTATCTCTCGAACCTATAACCTCATGCTGAAAACCACCATGGCGGCACACTTCAGCGATGCCCAATGCGGGTTCAAAGCCATGCGTACCGACGTAGTGCACCGGTTATTGCCCCATGTTGAAGATAACGCTTGGTTTTTCGACACCGAATTACTCTTGCTGGCGGAAAAAGCCGGTTACCGCGTGCACGAAGTACCAGTGGATTGGGTCGATGATCCCGACTCGCGGGTCAATATCGTCGATACCGCAATCAAGGACATTCAAGGAATGTGGCGCGTAGGTACCGGCCTCGTGCGGGGCACTATCAAACCACAGGAGTTTTCGGCATACACCCAAGAAAAATACACCGCTAAATCTGATAGCGCCGGGCAAATTCTGCGGTTTCTCACCGTGGGTATCGCTTCAACCGTTGCTTTTGCGTTGTTGTATTTACTTCTCCAAAGCTTCATGGGCGCCCAGGTGGCAAATTTCCTGGCGCTATTGATTACCGCGATTGGTAATACTGCTGCCAACCGAGCCTTTACCTTCGGTGTGCGCGGTGCCAACCGAATCGCCGCAGATCACAGTATTGGGCTGGGCGTTTTCTTCCTCGGGTGGGGTCTTACTGCGGGAAGTCTCTGGGCGCTGCATGCTTTTGCCCCAAGCGCTGGCGCGAGCATCGAATTGATCATCTTAACCATCGCCAACCTGCTTGCCACGGTTATTCGCTTCCTAGCATTGCGGGTGCTGTTCCACGGACGAGAAGGAGAAAACTAAATGACTGCCGTGTTAACCAAACCCGCACAGCCTATGTACTCACAAGAACCTAGGGCGTCGAAAAGCTGGCCGAAAGAAAAAATTGGTGTTGCGGCACTGCTACTTGCCACTGCGGTGTTGTATTTCTGGAACTTAAGCATCAATGACTACGGCAATAGCTTCTACGCTGCCGCAGCGCAGGCAGGTGCCGATAACTGGACGGCATTTTTCTTCGGCTCCTCCGATATGGCCAACTCCATCACCGTGGATAAAACGCCATTATCGCTGTGGCCCGCAATGTTGGCTGTCAAGACTTTCGGGCTCAATTCCTATACGCTGCTGGGCCCGCAAGCTGTCCTCGGCGTGACATCGGTTGCGCTGCTGTATGCGACCGTGCGTCGCTACCACGGGGTACCTGCTGCGATGATAGCCGGTTGGGTGCTGGCGTTAACACCCGTAGCTACATTGATGTTCCGTTTCAATAATCCCGACGCAATGCTGGTTTTCCTCATGATTGCCGCGGTCTGGGCTGGGTTGCGGGGCGTTGAAACCGGCCACTGGCGTTGGGCTGTGGCCGCCGGAATGTTCCTTGGCCTAGGGTTTTTGGCTAAACAGTTGCAGGTGCTACTTATTGTGCCACCGTTGGCATTGATGTGGCTGCTGTGCGCCCCGGGTGGTTGGCTCCGCCGCATAGGACAGCTGCTTGCTGCTGCCGGTGCGATGATTGTTGCCGCAGGTTGGTACCTGCTGGCCGTGGAGCTATGGCCTAAGGCGGCCCGCCCTTATATTGGCGGTAGTCAAAACAACTCCATTATGGAATTAACCTTGGGATACAACGGGCTCGGGCGCTTAAACGGTAACGAAACCGGGGCAGTGCTTCCTAGTGGCGGCACCCCGCAGGGCGGCATGTGGGGCGAAACTAGCATCTGGCGCATGTTCGATTCGTCCCAAGGCGGCCAGATCGCATGGCTGCTCCCGCTTGCCCTGTCACTATTCATCATCGGCTTATGGCTGGGCCGCGCCGATAGGCAACGTCGCGCTTCTTACCTCGCGTGGGGAGGCTGGTTGATCGTCACCGCCCTAGTGTTCAGCTTTATGCAAGGCATTTTCCACCAGTACTACACCGTGGCACTTGCTCCGGCGATCAGCGCACTAGTTGGCATAGGGCTTTACGACGCCTACCGCTCGCAGTCACGCATCGTTAACCTGCTGCTTGCGGTAGCAGTGGCAGGATCGGGTGTGTGGGCTTATGTCCTGCTCAATCGCAGCACTGATTTCCTGCCCTGGTTGAAATACATGGTGGTAATCGCCGCCGGAATCGCAGCGGTTGCCATTGTGCTGCGGTTTAGAATAAAACCCCGCATAGCATTGGCTTCGATGCTGGTTGCTGGTGCCATAGGTCTGTTGTCTGCACCACTTGCTTATTCGTTGGAAACCGTCGGTAGCTCTAATACCGGTTCGATCCCATTGGCGGGTCCTTCAGTTGCCGGTGCTGGTGGACCTGGTGGTGGGCCTGGCGGTTTACTCGGTGGTGGTACGGCTAGCGAGGAAGTGGTTAACATGCTCACCGAGAATGCCGATAACTTCACCTGGGTGGCGGCGACTTCTGGATCGCAAAGTGCAGCGTCCTACCAGCTGGCCAGCGGTTATTCAGTAATGCCTATCGGTGGCTTCAATGGTTCCGATCCTTCGCCTACCCTAGAGCAGTTCCAACAGTGGGTTGCTGAAGGCAAGATTCATTACTACATCGTTAGTGATGGTCCTGGTAGCGGACCTGGCGGCCAAGACGACAACTCGGAGCAGAACCACAACTCCGCAATCCAGACGTGGATTGAAGAAAACTACACCGCACAGACTGTGGACGGCGTAACCATGTACGATCTCAGCAGTTAATAGCTACTTATTTATGGCACTGATCGATTGCAATCAGTGCCATAAATTTGTTTTTTGGGGTGGGGATTGTTGGCTAAAACTGCGCCATTATGCCGTGGGGTAGCCACCAGAGAATGAAGTAGCTGCCTTGTGTTATTCTGGTTTTTGTACTAAAAATGAGGATCCCAAGGAAGTACTGATGCACGACCTGCCAGCAAGAACCCCAGCGGAACAAAAATCCAGTATTTTCCCATCTGGAGGGGATGGCAGGCACTTCACAATAGGGAAGTCTAGGTAGCGGCATGTCTGTGCGTCTTAACCCCACCAGAATCGAGACAGCACGTCAGCGACGAGGGCTGTCCAAAACAGAATTCGCCAAAGCCTTAGGTCTTACCCCGCGAACAATTACTAAATATGAAACGGAAGGTGCCCCACCTAAGGCGCTCGCGCAGATTGCACAGGTTTTGGCCTTCCCCGAACCGTATTTTCACTTACCCGATATCGCCGAGTTTAACGATGACTTGGTATGTTTCCGTGCCGGAAAAACCGTAGCGGCGAAGACGAAAAAATCTGCTCTTGCTGCTGGAAAACACGCATTAGAAATATCACAGTGGATTAGGCAGCGGTACCAGCTACCTGGTAATTGCATCCCAAACATGACCGGTGAAGATCCAGCGGTGGCAGCTCAAGTATTGCGGCAAGAATGGGGGTTAGGGAAGCAACCGATGCCTAACCTGGTGCAATTGTGTGAGTCAAAAGGAATTGGAGTTTTCGGGTTGCCACGGTACGCCGATGCCGTAGATGCGTATTCGGCATGGCACGAAACCGACCCCTATATCTTTTGTGCTAGACGACGCTCCCCGGAAGATGTGCGATTCGACATCGCTCATCAACTGGGCCATTTACTCTTACATGCGCATTATCCTGGTGCGCTGACTGCGCAAGAAGAACGCGAAGCAAATGCTTTTGCGACGGAGCTTTTGGTGCCCGTTATTGCGCTTATCGAAGATGTTAACCGGCATCATAGTGTGAACACTTACCAAGTTATCGTTTTGAGTAGGTACTTTGATGCTCCTGCTAAGACCACTGCTGTGCAGCTCAAAAAAGTTGGAAAGCTCACCGAGTGGGCATACCGCGTGGCGCTTACCGAACTCGCAGAATATAGATTTGAGATCAGTAGCCCCAACCTGAGGCCGCATTACGAACGATCAGAAGTGTTTGACTTTGTGTTATCAGACGATGAAGCTGAAAAAGTAACAGCGCGATCAATAGCAAACGAACTCGCACTTCCGGAATCAGATGTGCGCAGCGCATTGTTGGATCAGCAATTAGGTGTTGCCGCAGAAACGACACCAACCGGAGGCAGCCCCGAGGTCGCTTCTCATCCAGCGACGACTAGACCCCAGTTGCAACTTATTACCAGTGAATAATTTTTTACAGAAACAGGTCCCACCCCATACGACACGGTTTTGGGGTGGAATCTGAACGAAGAACCGCCGCCACGTTGAGTGCCAGCACCTCTGCTTGTCGACGCCGACTACGTGACCGACGTCGACAAGTAATTAGTGATCCGCACCTTTGATAGCTTGTTTATGGTCACGCACCGTTTCGCCTTCGGCGTACAGTGGCATATCCTTCTTAGCCTGGTAGAACGGCAGATCAATCGGGTCTAGTGGTTTCTTGCCGGTGATTAAATCAGCAGCTTTTTCCGCCATCATAATCACCGGGGCGTAAATATTTCCATTGGTGATAATGGGCATCACGGAAGCGTCGCAAACATAAAGCCCAGGTACTCCATGCACCTGCATGGTGTCTGGATCCACCACTGCCATTTCATCTTCCGCAGCGCCCATTTTTGCGGTGCAGGAGGGGTGTAGTGCGGTTTCGGCGTCGTTACGCACCCACTCTAGGATTTCCTCATCGGTTTGCACGTGCGCGCCGGGGGAAATCTCACCATCGGTGTATTCCTTCATTGCTGGAGTATCTAACAGCCGCCTGGAAACCCGCACTGCTTCCACCCATTCCCGCCGATCTTGATCGGTGGCTAGATAGTTGAAGATGATTTCTGGCTTTTCCTTTGGGTCGGTGGATTTAATACGCACGTGGCCGAGGGTATCGGAGTACATGGGGCCGACGTGGAACTGGAAGCCGTGCTCGCCTTCGGGCTGGGTGCCGTCGTAACGAATGGCCATGGGAAGGAAGTGGAACATCAGGTTGGGGTAGGCCTCGTCATCGTTGGAGCGGGCGAAACCACCGGCCTCGAAATGCGAGGAAGCCACGGGGCCGCGTTTGGTCAAAAGCCATTGCAGACCAATAAACGGCCTGATCCACATCTTGTAATAAGGCTGAGAAGATACCGGTTGGGTTACGTTGTACTGGACATAAACCTCTAGGTGGTCTTGAAGATTTTCCCCCACACCGGGTAGGTGTTTGACCACGTCAATGCCGAGTTTTTCCAAGTGGTCTTTATTGCCAATGCCGGATAGTTGGAGCAGCTGTGGGGTATTGAACGCGCCACCACACAGGATTACTTTGTCGGCAAAAACTCGGTGTTTTTTGCCCTGCCATTCGTATTCCACGCCGACTGCTTTTTCACCTTCAAACAGGATACGGGTGGTAAAGGCGCGGGTGCGTACATCAAGATTTTTACGATCCAGCACCGGATGGAGATAAGCCCGTGCCGCGGATAGTCGCTTGCCTTTGAAGATATTCCGGTCGAACGGCGCAAAGCCTTCTTGGCGGTAACCATTGACGTCATTGGTCAAATGGTATCCAGCTTGCTGCACGGAACGGAAAAATGCTTGGAACAGTGGGCTGGTGGCTGGTCCTCGGGTGAGTTTCAGCGGTCCATCGTGCCCGCGACGTGGATCGGTGGGATCGGCCCCCAACGCGGTTTCCATCCGGTTAAAGTAGGGCAGTACATGTTTGAAATCCCAGTGGGACATGCCTGGTAATTTGCCCCATTTTTCGTAGTCCATGGGGTTGCCGCGCTGGAAAATCATGCCATTAACCGAGCTGGAACCGCCTAAAACTTTGCCGCGAGCATGGTAGATGCGACGGCCGTTCATTTCTGGTTCTGGCTCTGATTCGTAAGCCCAATCGTAGAATTTATTGCCAATGGGGAAGGAGAAAGCGGCGGGCATGTGAATGAACAAATCCCACAGTGAGTCCATCCGGCCTGCTTCCAGCACCATCACCTCGGTTGAAAGATCATCGGTTAGCCTGCGTGCTAAAACGGAACCCGCGGAACCACCTCCGACGATCACTACGTCGCGGCGTCGATCTTCAACTATTTCGCCAGCTTGGTCTGCGCGAGGTTGGGTGAATGTGAGCCTTGATAGGATTCGGCTTTTTATGGACAACTTCTTAAACCCCTTCCAGGCACAGGTGTTAACCACCAGAATTGGGGGGTAGCCCTATGCCTTATGAAAAACTTGACTTTATCCAGTCTGCCAGCATTGGCTGGCATCGGCCACCATCTCATTATCAAACTTTTCTATTGAACCCTGTGTATCCTCGGCAACAGGCGCAGTGACTATCCTGCCGGAAGGATAATGACGAAAGGACTGTCCACATTGGGAAACAACCACGAAGGACAAGTAGATAAGGGAAACGGTGAAAACAACAACGGGCATGAAGACCAAGCTGATAATGCCAACCCCAAAAAGGGGGAAGAGGTAACGGTCGATGCAAAAGATGCTGCGGACGATAAAGCAGCGCAAGAGCCGACCACTTCCAGTCACAAGACTTTGGTGGGGCCAGCAGATGCGGTGAGCACGCCTGCCCCAGCCTCGGAAACCAGCGATGAACCAAAAGCAAATTGGCCAGTATTTATTATTTCTGCGTTAGGTATTTTGATAGTCACCATTTGGGCGGCGGTTGCTGGTGACAGCGCCGAGCAGGTTTTAGGCAGTGTCACTGGATGGATTGCCACAAACTTAGGCTGGTTTTATATCCTCACCGCCACGATCATCGTGAGTTTTGTGCTGATTATTGCGTTGGGACATTCCGGGAAAATTCGATTGGGGCCGGATCATTCCCGACCCCAGTTCAGTTTATTTTCTTGGGCGGCAATGCTGTTTGCCGCGGGTATTGGCGTGGACTTGATGTTTTTCTCCGTTGCCGAACCAGTAGCCCAGTATTATGGTCCACCGGTTGGATCTGGGGAGACGAGGGAAGCTGCTGAGCAGGCCGTAGTATGGGCGCTGTTTCACTATGGGATAACCGGCTGGGCAATGTATGCGTTGATGGGTCTGGCCTTTGGTTATTACGCTTACCGGCTTAATATGCCACTTGCTATTCGCTCGGCGTTATATCCGTTGATTGGTAAACGCGCCCAAGGTGCGTTGGGGGACGCAGTTGATGTTGCTGCCATGCTGGGTACCGTTTTCGGTATTGCCGCCTCCTTGGGTATTGGCGTGGTACAGCTTAATTACGGCCTGAAAGTCATGTTTGGTATTGAAGAAAGCTTCGGCGCCCAATTTGGTTTGGTGGCGCTGTCCATTACGGTTGCTACTATTTCGGCGGTTTCCGGGGTGGATAAGGGCATTAAAATGCTCAGTGAATTTAATGTGCTATTAGCAATGGGGTTGATGGTTTATGTGGTTTTAGCAGGTAAAACCGCATTTTTGCTCGATGGTTTAGTAATGAATATCGGCGATTACGTATCGTCTTTCCCCAGCATGACCATGGACACCTACGCATTTTCTGAAACTCCAGAAGAAACCCAAGCGTGGTTGGGCTCTTGGACCTTGTTCTTCTGGGCTTGGTGGGTTGCGTGGGCACCATTTGTGGGATTATTCCTAGCACGGATTTCCCGGGGGCGTACCCTACGCCAATTCGTTATCGGCACGCTGAGTATTCCGTTTATTTTCATTTTGCTGTGGATGAGCTTCTTTGGAAACTCCGCTCTTGATTTAGTACGCCGTGGCGATGATGCGTTCGGCCATGAGGCAGTAGAGGCACCACAACAAGGCTTCTATGATTTGCTTGCGGCTTATCCCGGTGCCCCGTTCCTGATTGGTCTGGCCACCATTATTGGGTTGCTGCTGTATATTACTTCTGCTGACTCTGGTGCGTTGGTGATGAGTAATTTCACCGCGCGAACCAACCACAGCAGCCAAGACGGGCCGGTGTGGTCTCGTATCTTCTGGTCGATTCTGGTGGGTGTACTCACCGTGGTGCTGCTTCAGATTGATGGTGTGACCACCGTGCAGTCTGCAACAGTGGTGATGGGGTTGCCGTTTTCTATTGTGATGTATCTGGTTATGTTGGGTTTGGTGCGTTCCTTCCGACTGGAACGCACTCAAGCTGCGGCTAGAGGCATTTCGCTGCATTCCGCCATGTCGGGTCGCAGTGATTACGCAACGCCCATGGGGCATCCGGTTGCTTGGCGACGCCGCCTGTCCCGTGCCAGCACGTGGCCCAATGCCTTAAAAACCCAGAACTACATGGAAAACACCGCCACCCCGGCACTGGAGCAGGTCGCTACCGAGCTGCAAAATCGGGGTATTGCGGCAACGCTGGTGTCCTCGGAGGTATCGGATTCATTGATTCGTACGCTTGATCTCACGGTTGACCTGGGTGAAGAGCAAAATTTCCGGTATCAGCTGTATCCCATGGAGCATCCGGTGCCGTCGTTTACTAGAAATACTGGCAAACGAGAAGATGTGTATTACCGCATTGAGGTCTTCGATAACACCGGTTCTTTGGGATACGATGTCTACGGCTACACTACCGAGCAGCTGATTGATAACATGATTGACCTTTATGAGCGTCACTTGGAATTTTTACATATGCAACGCGATCTTCCTGGCAGTTCAGACATGTCTGGCGGGGCGGAACCGATTCGCGATTGGTCTGAAAACTCATAATACCTGCACGATCGTAACCTAAGAACACTTCAAGGAGTAACCATGACGAAACAACCTATTTTCGATCCGACCACCTCTCCGCTGCTGCGTGGGGTTTATAGTGGGGAAGGCTCGCCTGAAGCGCCAGCTTCGCTGTTTATCGACGGCAAGTGGCAACCGGCTTCTGATGGCAATACGTTTACCATCACCAATCCTGCGGATCGTAGTGTTGTTGGTTTAGTGTCCGAGGCAACAGTGCAAGATACCGAAAGGGCAATCCAAGTAGCTCGCACTACCTTTGATGCTGGTGATTGGGCTAAGACACCAGCATCTGAGCGGAGCAAGATTTTATTGCGGGTTGCCCAGGCGATTCGGGATAATAAGGAAGAATTTGCAGCTGCGGAGTCTGCTAATACCGGAAAACGGCTGATTGAGTCACGGTTGGATATGGAAGATACCGCCAATGCTTTTGATTATTTTGGCACCTTGATTTATCAAGATTCTGGCCGAGTGGTTCCCGTGGATGATAATAATGTGCGTTCCCGGATTGAGAATGAGCCAATCGGGGTATGTGCGTTAATCACCCCATGGAACTATCCGTTATTGCAGGTTTCGTGGAAAGTTGCTCCCGCTTTGGCTGCGGGTAATACCTTTGTGCTGAAACAGGCTGAGGTCACCCCGCATACCGCCATGATGCTGATGACGGTGCTAACAGAGGCGGGAGTTCCAGCAGGTGTGGCAAACTTGATTACTGGCAAGGGATCGGTGTGCGGCACACCGTTATCCACCAGCCCGTTGGTGGATATGGTGTCGTTTACTGGTGGTTTGACCACCGGTCGGATCATCGCACGTAATGCTGCTGAGACTATTAAACGCACTGCCCTAGAGTTAGGCGGGAAAAACCCCAATGTTATCTTTGCCGACGCTGATTTTGATGCCGCGGTAGATAATGCGCTTAATGGTGCTTTTGTGCATTCCGGCCAGGTATGTTCCGCGGGTGCCCGCATCGTGGTGGAAGAATCCATCCACGACAAGTTCGTGGATGAACTGGTACGCCGCACCAAAAATATCAAATTAGGTGGCCCCAATGATCCCGCTGCGGAAACTGGGCCGTTGATTACCGCTGCTCATCTGGAATCGGTGGCGGCCTATGTGGATAAGGCGGCAGAACAAGGCGCGAAGATTCTCACCGGTGGCAGGCGGGCAGAGGCTGCCGATAACCAAGGCAGCCACGGTACCGGCAATACTGATCTATCACAGGGTGAGTTCTACTTGCCGACCATCATTGATGGCTGTACTCCCGATATGGACTGTGTGCATGATGAGGCTTTCGGTCCCACCGTCACCATTGAGACCTTTAGTACGGAAGAAGAGGCAATTCGGATTGCTAATGACACCGAATACGGACTCGCTGGTGCGGTATGGTCTTCTGATCAGGGAACTTGCGAACGGGTCGCAGCAGCACTGCGGCATGGCACCATTTGGATTAATGATTTCCACCCATACCTGCCTCAGGCCGAATGGGGTGGGATGAAGATGTCCGGTAATGGTCGCGAACTTGGCCCTACTGGCCTCGCGGAATACCAGGAGCATAAGCACATTTACCAGAACATTTCTCCTGCGGTGACTGGGTGGTTCGCTTAGCGTTTCTGTTAACGGGCGTTGATGGGCAGACTGCTTTTCGACGCCCGCTGGCGGGGGATGGATGCTTAGGATTTGAAAATATCGTCAGAAGCATTCATCCGATATAGCTACAGGCTATTACCTTGGTTTTTATATAGAGATAGTAATCTGCAGATAGCCAGGAAATTGGGAGATGCTAGCACCACATCACGTGTTTTACTTGTTACCCCGTGTGGGTTAATACTTTCAAAAACCAAAATACCAAGTGCTTGCGAACGGTTTCGGATTTGTACCGCTGCTAAACTACGAGACTGCATTTTGAGTTTTTGGTTCACTTCAAGTGGGATGTTCCACTCTGTTTTTAGTTGTTTCTCCCATCTTTCACGCTCATCTCTCAAGCGAACTACATAAGCTGACCCTTCATTCCATCCTTGCCCAATAATTCCTTCACTATCTGGATAACTCGATCGTCCAAGCTTTTTAAATTGGGGACTGTCTGAAACCCTTATTACAGGACTAAATTCTTTTCTATTGTCGTTAGCTGATATAGCGTTACACGAGCATGAGGCGGTTTCTGGATTGCTTCGTCACCTACAGAAAGTCCCAGTTCTATCATGAGAGATTTCAACGTGTGCTCAAGTTCTAGTTGAATACTAGCTTTTAGTTTTCGGAGCTCTTCAGCTTCTAACTCCAATTGTTGTAGGTTGGGGCTTCGACGAACAGTTCCGATGGTGCCAAAGAGCAATAGACCTATTGCCGTGCTTATAAAGGAGCAAGTTTATAGTATTCTGTGAAAAATGCGCTAAGCATATCTGAACACCCTGCTGCGGAACAATAGCTACACACCATGATGGGATTGTTGCAGCACCAAGAGCGATTTGTGGCCACCAATTGAGGAAATGAGAAAATCTTCTCCCTAACTTAGCTCCTCTTTCAGAAATTGTTGAAGATCTATTCTGCATGTCGAAATCTGTGGAATTATGCGGGAATCATAAAATTCGAGCCAGTAGAAAATCTGTTTTCAAATTGGGGTAATTGCTCTAAAATTCGATCGGCAATGTCATATGCAAGATCTTCTGCTAATTCATCCTCTTTTGCGGTTACTTGCAGGAAAAGATATAGCTCGCCTTGGGTTCGTGCTTTTTCTACTTTAAAATGCTCTAGTCGTTCAAATTTGGAAGCCTCAAGTACGTGTTCGATTTCTTTTATTGCGGATTCGACAGCGGTTGGCGGCTCAACAATAATGTCAATTCGCGATAGCATTCGCATGGCAACCTCCTTGCTGGAATAAAAGATAGTACAGATTGAATTATACCGCTATACACCCGCTGGTGGTTCTGCTTAGGGTTATCTCGGTAGGGTTACTACTATATATGCCATGACTTGTGGCATGGCTGGCTTATTTAGTGATTTCTGTAATGTTTCCTCGGGTTTTATAGAATTTGCAGCTAAATGAGGGATGCCGAACTCGTCGTAACCTGCCCAAATATGCAACAGACTGGGTATTAGCCATCCAACAATATCGGCCAGCAGGATAACGAAAAAGTAAGTGATCCGACGTTGGCGTAACGGGAGTGAGTGATAAAGCAACGAAATAAACCTTAGCGGTATTTCCCGAAATCAATATTGCGACCGAAAGCCCAATCGCGGTCTGTGAGCATCCGGGCAGTGATCAGTCCTGCGGAAATCCACATGACAATCAGCCCGGCGGTGGCAGTATTGGAAATCGCCTGGTTAATATCGCCGGTGTTGAGGAAGTGAACCGCGCGGTACATCGCAGTACCGGGGATCATGATGACGGCAGCAGGTACGGTCATGGTGATCCTCGGCAGCAGGGTGCGGCGTGCCAGTAGGGCTCCTAGCAGTCCAATGCTGAGCCCGCCAGCAAAAGCCGCAAACTGAGGTTGTACGTTTGCTGCAATGAGGAGCAGGCGTACAATATTCGCCACCATTCCCAGGCTGGCAGCGATGATGACCATTTGCTTAGAGGAGTTAAACAGGAAAGCAAAACCCGCGATACCAACAAAACTGGCTGCAGCCGCGGTGGCAAACCACATAAGGCTGGGTTCCGGTGGTTTGAGTGGCAGTGGTGATAATCCGCTTATCGACGACACCAACGCAACCGACATGGTCGCCGCAGCAATCACAGTCATGGCATAACACAGCCTGCTTAAACCGGCGATAATATCGAAACGGCTGAGGTCGAGGAGGGAGGAGAACAGCGGGAATCCCGGGATGAGGAATAGGACTGCGGCGACATATCCTGCGGTGACTGAATGTAAATCGGATCCAATAACCGCAACTACTACTTGGCTTAACCCGTAAAACACCAAGCAGGCGGTGATGGCGGCAATGGCCACCACCCCTAGTTGATTGAGTTTCCGTTTGGCTAGGGAAGAACGCATGAGTTGGCCACCGGCTGCGGCTATGGCAACAATAGTTGCTTCCATGATGGGATAGTAGTTCAGCACCGCGAAGGCGGCGCAGGCACAGCCAGCGGCCATCATTAACACCCACTTGGGCCACCGGTGCACCACATTATGTTCGATATTATCCAGGCACATATTGAGTGCCTCGGCAGATAAGCGCTGTGGAAGATTGTGGGTGAGGTGTTCTAGGGCTTCGATGCGGGAAGCATCTACGGCTGGAGCGGTTTGCACTGCAACGACGGTGCGAAAGGTGCCATGCCGGTGAAAAGTGCACGTTATGCTGGTGACGGTTATCTCGGCATCAAGGGAATCAAACCCCATGGAACGAGCGGCGCGTTTCATGGCACGTACGACCCGGTAACCCCCGGTGCCAGCTGCGACCATTAATAACCCCAGGCGGAGCACGGAGTCTGCTTCAAGCCCCATGCGGTGTTGCCCTTCGAGATTTTCTGGGTTTAAGTTATTTTCTGCCACGGCCAACCCCAGCTGTGCCGTGAGAAGGATCAATGGCCTGAGATTGGTTGAATCCCCCTGAGCCTAGGAACCGAGCAATAGCCTTAGCTTGTAGAAGGTTTACTCCACAGCTGTAGCTGATCGACTTTAGCTTAGAAAATCCAATTCCCACGAAAGAAACAGCTCCTTAAGTACCATTGACGAGGTATTTTCCACTATACCCCCGTTAAGAAGCGTCTAGTTTTGTCAGGGTAAATATTTCCAGGTTGGGGTCATAGTGGGGCACACAACAGTGCTGAGTGTGACAGTGGTTAGGGCTGCAAGGCACCTTCAGTTCCGAGCTGGTGTTGTTTTTCGCCCGCACTCCTAACGCCCGCCCTGTCTACTTTCATACCCACTAATAAGAACGGCTGATTCTTGATTTTCTTTACAGCTTTGACAGATAGGAGCGATAGGCAACTGCCATAGGACAGGACGGAACCTAGGGAGAATGAGGAAAACGCAGAGGCGACAGAGAGGAAAGAACCCACTGAAAAAAGAGACAGCGCTGACCCTACCGAACCGATGCTGAGCACGGAATTAGTGGACCACAAACTCAAAACTGAGTTAGTGGATCCGATAGATAAAATGGATTGAGGCGCCATGAGTTCTCCTTTTTAGCTGGTTGCTGCCCAGATTACCGAAAGAACAAAATTGAAACTTGCTAGAAACTAAAAAACCGCCCAGCTGGTGCTATCTGGGCGGTATCTGGGGTTAGCGCATGGAATCAAATAATCCGGCGGCTCCGGCTTCATCCCAAAGCACTACATTGCCGACATCGTAGTCCGCGAAACCGCCAATCGGGACAGTTTCGGTTTTGAGTCCGCCACGCATGGCCAGCCCCACGCGCGCGAGATTCCAGATGTGGTCACCCTGATCAACAGTAAAGCTACCTGCAACGGAATTGATGGTGGGCATGATGCGGAACGGGTTGGCCAGGGTAGCACCAGAGGTGGTTTTATTCACCAGTGCCGAGAAAAACTCCCGCTGTCGTTGCACACGATCCAGATCACCCAATGCGGTAGCCCGAGTACGGACATATCCCAGTGCGGTGGGGCCGTCGATAGTTTGGCAGCCTGCCTCGATGTGCAGGTTGGCGAGGTCGTCGTGAATCGGCTCTTCGGGGCATACTTCGATGCCATCAACCGCATCCACCACATGGGCCAGCCCGCCCATGCCGATTTCGGCGTAATGATCCACCCGCAACCCAGTGGCTTCTTCCACGGTTTGGGTAAGTAGCTGCGGGCCGCCGTAAGTAAATGCGGCATTGATTTTATCCATGCCATATCCGGGAATGGACACGTAGGAGTCACGCGGCAGCGATACCAGTGTGGCCTGCCCTGAGCGCGGAATATGCAGCAACATGATGGTGTCGGTACGGGTGGAACCAATATCGCCACCAGTGCCTAACCGTTGCGCGTCTTCCTCGCTGAAACCTTGCCGAGAATCCGAGCCCACCAGCAGCCAGTTAGTGCCCGCAGTGTTGCTGATTCGTTGATCGGGTAGTGCATCAATCCGATTAAGTTTAGTATCCAGCCACAGTGTTGCCGCAATGGTTAAAACCAGCAGTGCTACTAGGGTGAAGGAACAACCGCGCAGGCAGCCACCCGGTTTTGGTATTTTTGCTTTTCGACGCTTGCTAGGTGTCGGCGGCGGCGCAGCTTGGCTTTGCCGCGGCGGCAACTGCGGTGGGCGCCTAGGAGTGTGTCCCTCCTGGGGTGGTGGAAAATACTGTTTAGGCCGATCTGGCGGGGTTTGCCGTGGTGGCGTCTGCCTCGGCCTTGCGTGGCTGGGGTCGGGATTGAGGATTCTGGTGCTGTGATCTTCGGCAGGTTGGCTGGGGGTGGCGGAAGCTCCACCACCGCGGCGAACCGGCCGACCGAGCCGATCAGTAATAATCTTGCCGTCTTTATCACGAAGGAAATCATCCCGATTAGTCATAGGCACAACTGTAATACTTTTCTAAGGAAGGACTCGGTTTTCACCCCGGTTGTTGGGGCAATTAACTGGCAATGAATCTCTATAAGGCATGGTTAGCTACGGTTTACCTCTCGGATAGTGTGCAACTTATTTCTCATGGTCAGGAAGTGAGGATCAGATAGCAGCGTATTGAGCACTGGTATTTGCTTTGAGAACCTGATACCAGTGCTCAATACTGTGGCTAGTGGAGTTAATCCAGCGGAAGTTCCGGCTGCGGGATAGCAGTAACATCAGTTTTTCCGGTGCGTAGGTATTCCACTACTGCCCGTTGTACTGCGGGATTGCTAGTGAGGTGACCGTGATTAGTGTTATCAACAGTAATGAGATGACTGCCCATTTTCCGTTGCATAGCCATACCGCCTTCATACGGTGCGGTGGGATCGCGTAACGCTTGAATCTGCAGCGGTTGCAGGTTGAGCTTATCGCCGGTAATAGCGGGGAAGGCGGTTACCGTATCGATTCCCTTGCAACCCAAGCCAGTCCCAGAAGCAAAATTCGACGATAAAAAGTTGCCTGTCAGCGCAGTCCATATCGCGGCGGGGAGTAACCACGGTTTATCTGTGTTGGTTCGTTCGTTACAGGAAAGCAAGATGGGCATGAACTTGGCGTTCGGCAACCAGCGGATGGGCTGCTTCTGCATCGGCAATGCTCCACTCGCCAATAATGAGCTTGGCAGCTTCATGCCACGTCCGGTTATCAGTCATTAATACTGTGGTCCATTGGAAGGTAGGGGAATCCTGCTGATTTGCGCCAGTAGCTATCACCTTTCCGAGGTTTTTTGTTTCGGCTTGGACGTCCGCCCATTTGCCTCTGGGCGACGGTATGGTCGGAACAATGCCGGATTCGGCTTCCACTTTTGCTGCCCACTTGTCATAGACTTCTTCGCCAGTGGCGCCGAGCTTAAACCGATCATTATGCTGTGCAACCCAATTGAAAAATTCGTGAGTGAGCGCGACGGTGGCGGGAATCTTCTCATCATCACTGGCACTTTGGTTGTATCCAGAATCGAGGATCAGTTTGTCGGTTTGGTCGGGAAATAGCGTGGCGTAGACCGAAGCAAGCTGGGTGCCATACGACAAGCCGTAGATGCTGATCTTGGTTAACCCCATAGCTTTGCGCACTTCTTCCCAGTCCCGTGCGGTATGTTCCGTAGTCAAGCTGGCGGTATAGCCTCGAGTATGGTTCTCGCAGGCCTGTTTTATCTGGCCGCCGTAATTGGTGAACATGCTGATCATGTCAGTGCCGGAAGGCTCATCACAGATTACGGGGGTGGAGGTAACCAGGCCCCTCGGTTGGACACCAACGATGCCCCATTCTTTCCGCATATTTGCCGGAAACTCTTTATAGAAATCGGTAGCCAGCGCAGTATAAACCGAACTCCCCGGACCGCCTGGGTTAATAAAAATGGTGCCTCGTTTTGCGGTTGGGTTTTCGGCAGGAATCCGGACAAACCCCACGTCTATAGTCCTATCATTGGTGCTGTTGTAGTACATGGGTACTGTCAACTGGCCGCATTCGGCTTGTCGCACCATACCTGCTGGACAATCGAGAGGCCGGATTTTTTCTTGTGCTTGGGCGTGAGGAATAGCTAGGGCTACAGCCGCAATAATAGCTGCTATAGCAGGTGTACGTAACATGATGCTCCTTGAGCGGGAAGGCGAATTGGAGGGGTGCCAATCCCATTAATCATAAAAAGCAGCTACTCATTTACGCATCAGGAATTACCTTGAAGCAATCCCTGATTTTTCTCCGATAACGCCCACGCTGCATTTAGGGGTAACGGTATAGCTGAGAAAAACTTTTGCTTAACGACGCCCATCAAGCGGCGCTCCTCCAGCGGAAGTTCCGGCTGGGGCGACGTCTGTGGTTTGCGCCGATTATTATTGTGCACAATCTAAAATTTTAGGACACACACCGCGAGGAGGCAGTCAGGATAGCAGTTTTTATTGGAAAGGTCGGTCAAGACTTATTGTGGTTACTAGTCCCAGGTGGGGTATTCGGGGCCGTGGATGCCGAGGCTTTCTAGGTATTCGGTGTG
>CAUQSW010000052.1:0-21564 GCA_963520895.1 uncultured Corynebacterium sp.
GCCCCCCCCCCCGCGTACGGGCCCCCACGACTGGATGCTGAATATTGCCGTGGGTGCGTTTGTTCACAATGCTGAAGCCACTCTGGCCGCGGCAGGGGTGGCTTCGCCGCGTTACGACGCCACCCAGATCGCCGCATCACTATTAGAGTGCAGCCCGCTGGAAGTTGGTTTTATCCAGCTAGCTGACTTGCCTGCTGCGCGTCGCTTAGCAGTAGAGCGGGACTTTGCTGCGTTGATTGCACGGCGAGCTGCACGCGAACCCCTGCAGCATATTTTAGGTGTGAGCTATTTCGGCCCACTGGAGCTTGCGGTGGGACCAGGAGTCTTTATTCCGCGCCCCGAGACGGAACTGCTGGCGGATTTTGCGCTGACGCAGCTACAGCAACAGCACGACGCTGCACCAGCAGCTTCGGATCATAAGCTGGTAGTCCTTGACCTGTGCGCGGGATCTGGAGCCATTAGTGGTTACCTGGCACATGGGCTTAACGAATCTGGAATTGCAGCAGAGATTGCCGCTGTCGAGTTATCAGCACCGGCACTAGCTTACACAAGAAAAAATGTGGCAGATTTGGGAGTAACGCTCATTCATGGTGACGCCACTGATTTATCCTTGTTGTCTGAGTTCATAGGTCGTTGTGACGCAGTGGTGTCTAATCCGCCTTATGTTCCAGAAAGCTCCACGTTAAGCGCCGAAGTGTACGCCGACCCCGCTATGGCGGTGTTTTCCGGTATAGACGGTATGGAAATGATTTCGCAACTGCTCCCAGTAATGGCGCAGTTGGTACGACCGGGCGGGTTTATTGCCTTAGAACATGACGACACCACCCAAGACCAAGTGCTAGCGCAAGTACGGGCTACCGGTTTTACCAAGGTTATCGCGCATCAGGATTGGGCAAACAACCCCCGCTTTGTCAGCGCGGTGAAACCTTCCTGTTAAGCTATACAACGTCACGGACAGTGGGCATTGTGCCCGATCAAGAGAGGATATCGTGAGCAGAATCTACGACTGTAGTTCAGCAGAAAATCGAAGCATTGGAATCAAGGCTGCCGTTAATGCTGTGAAGTCATCACGGCTGGTAGTTCTGCCCACCGATACCTTATACGGTCTTGGTGCCGATGCCTTTGATAATGATGCTGTAGCTCGTCTACTCAAGACTAAAAAACGGGGTTCTGATATGCCCGTGCCCGTGTTGGTGGGCAGCTGGGATACCGCCAGGGGATTAGTGCACAGCTACGATGCCCGGCTCCGAACCCTCATTGAAGCGTTTTGGCCAGGCGCATTATCCATAGTGGTGCCACAAGCCCCCTCCCTCATGTGGAATCTGGGAGACACCCGCGGCACCGTGATGCTGCGCATGCCCTTGCATTCGGTGGCTATAGAACTATTGCGGGAAACCGGTCCCATGGCGGTTTCTAGCGCTAATATTTCTGGACAGCCACCAGCAACCACAGCGGCCATGGCGAAAGAACAACTCGGTACCGCCGTGAGCGCTTATCTTGATGGTGGTGAGTGTACTGAAGGGGTAGCTTCTTCCATTATTGATCTTTCCGGTGCTGCTCCTAAACTGCTGCGTGAAGGTGGGATTTCTGCTGAGCAGATTGCCGAAGTTCTCGACATCGATGTAGAAAGCTTGCGTTAATGGGGGCGGGGGTTGCAGGTGTTCCGCTGCGAGAGCTCGGCCTGATTGTTCTGGTAGCGGCGGCATTGACGTATCTCACCACCGGAATAGTGCGCCACGCCATGGTCAGCGCAGGTAAAGTGGGAGAGATCAGGGAACGTGATGTACATACCATTCCCAAGCCCCGCTTGGGCGGTGCTGCTATGTTCTCAGGTTTCTTAGGTGCGGTATTTTTAGCCACCCAACTTCCTGCTTTAACCAGAGGTTTTGCCCCAGTAACCCCCGAGATGACCGCAGTAATGTGGGGCGCATTTGTGATTGTGATGGTCGGGATTCTAGATGATTTGCTAGAACTAGATGCCTTAACCAAAATGGCCGGTCAGGTAGTTGGAGCTTTGGTAATGAGTTTACTGGGGCTGAATCTATCCATGGTCTATGTGCCTTTCGGCGAGGGCTCAACCTATCTCTTGGACCAATCGTGGTCAGTGCTGCTCACTGTTGTGGTTACCGTAGCGCTGATTAATGCCGTGAACTTTGTTGATGGTCTCGACGGTTTGGCCGCTGGGGTGGGGATGATTGCAGGTGCTTCACTCCTAGTTTTCTCCTTAACCATTCTGCACGATCAAGGCGGGATGGTATCGGCCTATCCACCAGCCATTATTGCCGCCGGCCTGGTAGGAATTTGTGTAGGGTTTTTGCCGCATAATTTTGAACCCGCCCGTATTTTCATGGGGGATTCCGGTTCCATGCTGATTGGGTTGCTGCTCGCGGCGGCGGCGACGTCGGCAAGCGGAAAAATCAACATGAGCCTGTACGGAGCTGGAGATATGGTGGCGCTGATGTCGCCCATGCTCGTGGTGGTGGCGGCGGTGTTCGTGCCAGTACTGGATCTGGTCATGGCCGTGGTGCGGCGGGTTTCTCAAGGTAAAAGTCCGTTTAGCGCAGACAAGTTGCATCTTCATCACCGGTTGCTGTCGTTGGGACACACCCACCGGCGTGTGGTGTTGCTGCTGTATTTATGGGCCTCAGTGGTGGCCTTCGGGGCGGTGTCGTTTTCCGTAGTTCCGCCATTAGCGGCTGTTGGGTTATGTATAGCAGCCATTATCGGTGCAGCTGTTGCCTCTAGAGGTCCCGTGCAGCGGGCGCGGGAGGAGCAACCACCACCCGTTGTTCGGATTATTAAACAGCGGGCAACTAATGGTGGCAGACCTTCTTAAATGGGTAAAGCGCCAAACATTTTTTAGAGCAGTTCGCGCAATGATGTGTGGTTAGGTAGGATTCCCCGTTGTGGATAAGCAAACTTCCAACTACGACGATCACCGCCGCCCGCTGCTGCGTGCACTGCGGTTTGGGTCTATAGCGCTTGTCATTATCACCGTTATTTCTTTAGGTATTTGGGGCGCAGTGAGTGATTTGCCCGGTATCTGGGGCGTGCTCATAGGTGCTGCCTTAGGTGGTGGCTTTGTGCTCATGACAGTGGTCAGTGTGCTGGCCACCTCTGGTACGAGTGCTAGTACTACCGGTGCCGTGGTGCTTGGTGGGTGGCTGCTAAAGATCGTGGTGGTCTTTTTGGTGCTATTCCTATTGCGAGGAATGGATTTCTATGATCCGATTGCCTTGTTCGTAACGGTAGTAGTGGCATTGATTGTGGTGCTGGGGACTGAGGTTTATGGTGTGATTACCTCTAAAGTCACCTATGTTTCTTAACGGCTGTATCGCACAGCCGTTTTTTAACATCTAGCAGGTAAGGCGGGGTATTTCGACGAGTTTTAGTTGCGGTCAATGATGAGCGTAGACATCAGACCGTTTATTAGGGGGTAGCTCGGCTTCCTGGCTTGTCTGGGGCGGCCATTCCGATGTGGGTTTACGGTGAAAAACCATCAATATGTCGGATTATCGGGGGTAATTATGGGTGGGAATTTGTTGTCAAATTTTTATTCTTTAGCATGGTAGCTGCCAATGGTATTCGGTGTGGCCTTGGGGTTCTGTCGGTTGGTTAGTGTAGTTGGTCGTGTTGTAGGTAATGGTCATCTGAGGCAACTTCCACAAAAGAAAAGGGGTAAAAATTACCCCCATTCCATATTGTGACCGAACTTACATATCATGGCTATTGCCTGTTCAGTGGGGGTGATAGGGGGTCGTTGCTAACAGGGGGAAAACCGGCAGAAAAACCAATGGGAAAACTTAGGTTTAGGCTGCTAGTCTAATCGGTGGGTTTATGGAATAACCGAGCCTTGTGGATTATTCCTTAATTTGTCCCCTGTGATTGCCATGCTGATGTGCGACGGAGTCCATGGTGATTGCAGAGAGTTTATAGACGTCCATCGCACCGTGAGTTCTCTTAAGGAATTTACGGCCCGAACACGGGAGAGAACGCTGAGCGTTACAACACTGTCCTTCAAAGGTGAGTTCCATCCACCTTCGCTGGACCATGAATTTTTCCCGGATGCCGTGTGGTTCGCCGACGTGGCGAACGGCTGGTTCACAATCGACCGTCTGATGTTCGTCCGCCTGTTGATGGCAGCGGTATTGGCCGTGTTCTTCCTCGTTGCGATGCGTAATCCGAAGGTAGTTCCAACCGGATTGCAAAACGTAGGCGAAATAATGTTGGATTTTGTCCGCATTAATATTGCAGAGGAGATTCTTGGCAAAAAGGAGGGGCGCCGGTTCTTACCAGTTCTGGCAACCATCTTCTTCGTGGTTCTCTTTATGAACCTGCCATCGGTCATTCCATTTTTGAACATATCACCCAACGCACGCATTGGTATGCCGTTGGTGTTGGCGCTGTTCGGATACCTCGCCTTCATTTATGCGGGTGCAAAGCGTTATGGGTTTTTTAAATATGTTAAAAGCTCGGTAGTAATCCCGAATCTACCGTTGCCGCTACATATTTTGGTCATTCCGCTGGAGATTCTCTCCACGTTCATCTTGCGTCCTGCCACTTTGACTGTTCGTCTTATGGCAAACATGCTTGTTGGACACATCATTTTGGTGCTGCTATTTTCTGCCACAAACTTCTTCTTCTGGCAGCTAAATGGCTGGACCGCGTTGTCTGCAGTCACCATCCTTGCAGGCGTTGCGTTCACACTGTTCGAGTTGCTGGTTATCTTCCTGCAGGCATATATCTTTGCGCTGCTGGTAGCCGTGTATATCGAACTATCGCTGCACGCAGACGAACACTGACCTTCGTGCATCCACTCGGATCACCAAGTCTTGTACAAACCAAAAACTCACCGCCTAGCTTGGCACTTATGCTAGGCAACTAGAAAGGGAACGACACTCTCATGAACGAAGTCATCCTCGCTCAGGACGCTGCTGGCATCACCGGCTCCATCGCTACTGTTGGTTACGGTCTTGCCACCATCGGCCCCGGCCTCGGTATTGGCATCCTCGTTGGCAAGGCTCTTGAAGGCATGGCACGTCAGCCAGAGATGGCTGGCCAGCTGCGCACCACCATGTTCCTGGGTATTGCCTTCGTCGAGGCGCTTGCCCTGATCGGCCTTGCTGCCGGCTTCATCCTCACTTAATACCCAACGACACACGAAAGCAAGAGATTCATGACGAACGTCATCAGCATTCTGGCTGCAGGAGAAGGTGAAGGGTTGCCCCTAGAGAGCCAACCTAACGTGCTCCTGCCAGCTAATTACGACATCGTCTGGTCCCTCGTTGTGCTCGTTGTTATTGGGCTTCTTTTCTGGAAGCTCGTTCTCCCGAAGTTCCAGGAAGTCCTGACCGAGCGTGAGGACCGGATCAAGGGCGGTATTCAGCGCGCCGAAGCTGCGCAGGCTGAAGCAAAGGCTGCACTTGAGAAGTATAATGCTCAGCTTGCCGAGGCCCGCGCCGAAGCAGCCGAGATCCGCGAAGAAGCCCGCACCAAGGGCAAGCAGATTGAGGCTGATATGAAAGCCAAGGCCACGGAGGAAAGCGCCCGCATCATTGAGTCTGGTGAGAAGCAACTTCAAGCTCAACGCGAGTTGGTTGTCGAAGAGCTTCGCCGCGAGATGAGCCTTAATGCCATCAACCTTGCTGAACGCCTCATGGGTGAGCAGCTGTCCGAGAACGTTAAGCGTTCCGGAACCATTGATCGCTTCTTGGCCGAACTCGACACCGTCTCCCCGGCAGGAAAGTAGGCACCCATGCACGCAGCAAGTCGCGACGCACTGGCATTAGTCTCTGAATACTTAGACCGCGCGGTCAGTGGTAAGGGACAAACAGTAGCCGTTGCCGCTCAGACAGGCGCTGAACTGTTCGACATCGTAGACACCCTCGACGCTCATCGTTCTTTGCGGATCGCCGTCGCAGATGCTTCGCTTGCCGCCCAGCAGCGCACTGATCTTGTATCTGCTGTGTTCGCCGGAAAGGTATCTCAGTTGACGTTGGAACTGCTGATAGCTGCAGTCCGACAAGTATGGTCCACACCACGGGAATTCCGTACTGGACTTGTGCTGCTGGGACGCCGTGCACTATTGCGCTCTGCAGAGCAACAGGGTCAACTGCACCAGGTTGAAGAGGAACTCTTCCACCTAGCACGCCTTCTAAACAAGGAATCAGAGTTGACTTTGCTTCTCGACGATCGGAGCGCGGATCGCGCCGCGAAGTGCGACCTGTTGGCGAAGGTGCTTTATGGCAAGGTTACTGCGGTAACCGAAGCCCTCGCACTGCAAGTCATTGCTAGGCGGGAAACCAACGTGATTGACGACATTGATGCTTTATCAAAGTATGCAGCCGCCCTGCAGGGGCGCGAGGTCGCTCATGTTGTTTCCGCAGCGCCTTTAAGTGACGCACAGAACCAGACACTGGCCGAAAAATTAGAGCATATTTATGGTCGTGCGATGAGCATCCACGCTGAGGTTGATCCCAGCCTCCTCGGTGGAATGACCATCCGAGTCGGTGATGAGATTATCGACGGCAGCACATCGGGCAAACTCGATGCGATGCGTGGAAACCTCGTCTAAGACGCGACAAGAATTATTGAAGAAATTGCTGGAAGAAACAACCGAGAGCAGGAAGAACATGGCGGAGCTTACGATCTCCTCCGATGAGATCCGTAGCGCGATTGCGAACTACACCTCGAGCTACTCCGCGGAGGCCTCCCGTGAGGAGGTCGGCGTGGTCATTTCCACAGCTGATGGTATTGCCCAAGTTTCGGGTCTCCCATCTGTTATGGCAAATGAACTGCTCGAGTTCCCCGGCGGCGTTATTGGCGTCGCACAAAACCTAGACACCGACCGAGTTGGTGTTGTGGTTTTGGGTAACTACGAGACCCTAAATGAAGGCGATGAAGTTAAAAGGACTGGCGAAGTCCTTTCCATCCCGGTCGGCGATAAATTCCTCGGCCGCGTCATCAACCCACTAGGCCAACCTATCGACGGCTTAGGTGCTATTGAAGCAGAAACCGACCGTGTGTTGGAACTGCAGGCACCTTCCGTGCTACAGCGTCAGCCGGTTGGCGAGCCCATGCAGACTGGTATTAAGGCTATTGACGCCATGACTCCGATTGGTCGGGGTCAGCGCCAGTTGATCATTGGTGACCGCAAGACTGGTAAAACCGCAGTCTGCATCGACACGATCTTGAACCAGAAGGCCAACTGGGAGTCTGGTGACAAGACCAAGCAGGTTCGTTGTATTTATGTGGCCATTGGCCAAAAGGGTTCTACCATCGCCGGTGTGCGCCGTACTCTAGAAGAGCATGGTGCGTTGGAATACACCACGATTGTTGCAGCACCTGCATCTGATTCTGCGGGCTTTAAGTGGCTAGCACCTTTCACCGGTGCCGCGTTGGGCCAGCACTGGATGTATCAGGGTAACCACGTTTTGGTGATTTATGATGACTTGACCAAGCAGGCCGAGGCTTATCGTGCAATCTCCTTGCTGCTACGTCGTCCTCCAGGCCGCGAGGCTTATCCCGGTGACGTTTTCTACCTGCACTCTCGTCTGCTAGAGCGTGCTGCGAAACTATCCGATGATATGGGCGCAGGCTCTATGACTGCTTTGCCGATCATTGAGACGAAGGCCAATGACGTTTCTGCCTTCATCCCAACCAACGTGATTTCTATCACCGACGGCCAGGTTTTCTTGGAGTCCGATCTCTTCAACCAAGGTGTTAGGCCAGCCGTTAACGTCGGTGTTTCTGTTTCACGTGTGGGTGGCGCTGCTCAGACCAAGGGCATGAAGAAGGTTTCTGGCTCGCTGCGTCTGGACCTAGCTGCTTACCGTGATTTGGAAGCCTTTGCCACTTTCGCCTCTGATTTGGATCCTGCTTCCAAAGCACAGTTGGATCGCGGCGCACGGTTGGTTGAGCTGCTGAAGCAGCCAGAAAACTCGCCTCAATCTGTGGAATACCAGATTATCTCTATCTGGTTGGCAGGCGAAGGTGCCTTTGACAACGTTCCCGTTGAAGACATTCGCCGATTTGAAACAGAACTACACGACCACCTGCACAGCGCAGCGCCTGAGGTTTATGAACAAATCGCTGGTGGTGCACCATTGTCGGAGGAATCCCAAAATACCCTCATCGCACAAACCGAGGAGTTCAAGGGTACCTTCCAAACATCTGACGGCACCGTGGTCATCAATGAGACCGAAGTGGACGCTTTGCCAGCAGATCAGGTGAAGAAGCAAACGCTGACAGTTAAGAAATAACGAGAGTTATTTTTATGACCCATCAAAATAAAGGAAGGAGGCGTCTAAGCCATGGCTAGTCTTCGTGAGCTACGTAACCGGATCCGTTCGGTTAATTCGACGAAGAAAATCACCAAAGCTCAAGAGCTGATTGCTACCTCGCGTATCACCAAAGCTCAGGCTCGGGTGGCAGCTTCTGAGCCTTACGCCACCGAAATCCATGAGGTGATGGAACGTCTGGCATCGGCAAGCTCCCTCGATCACCCCATGCTGCACGAGCGGGAAAACTCCAAGCGAGCTGCCGTGCTCGTGGTCTCTAGCGACCGAGGTATGTGTGGCGGTTATAACTACAACGTCTTCAAAAAGGCAGCTGAACTAGAAAAGCTGCTGGAAGAAAGTGGTTATGAGGTGGTGCGGTACGTAACCGGCAACAAAGCGGTAGGCTACTATAACTTCCGCGGTGGAAAGATCGCGGGAGCATGGACTGGATTCTCACAGGATCCTACGTGGGATCAGACTCATCATGTGCGCCATCATTTGATTGATGGTTTCCTCGCAGGTTCCGATGGCACCGCCCAGTATCGCGATGGTCTTACCAGCGCGGAGGGCGAGCCAATCCAGGGCTTTGATTCAGTACATATTGTCTATACCGACTTTGAATCTATGCTGACTCAAACCCCGCGAGTACATCAGTTGTTGCCTATTGAGCCAGTGATCGTTCCGGCTGAGATTCGTCAAGGTGACGGTATCTTAGACAAGGTGGAAAACCCAGAACCGGACTATGCGTTCGAACCTGATGCGGACACTTTGATGGATGCTTTGCTACCGAAGTACGTATCCCGCAGTTTGTTTGCATTATTGCTGGAATCCTCAGCTTCTGAGTCGGCCTCTCGCCGAAATGCCATGAAGTCTGCTACTGACAATGCTACCGAATTGGTCAAAGACCTCTCCCGTGTGGCCAATCAGGCACGTCAGGCCCAGATCACCCAGGAAATCACAGAGATTGTCGGTGGCGCTGGCGCGCTCGCCGAAAGCGGAGAAAGTGACTAGATTATGACCACAGCTCTTCCAGAGCAGAACACGAAGCAGGCGTCCGTCGCCGGCCGTGTCGTGCGCGTCATTGGTCCGGTCGTCGACGTGGAATTCCCGCGCGGCGAGCTGCCGGCACTGTATAACGCGCTGACTGTCGAGGTCACCCTCGAAGCAGTCGCAAAGACCATCACGCTTGAGGTCGCCCAGCACTTGGGGGATAACCTCGTTCGTGCCATCTCCATGGCTCCCACCGACGGTTTGGTTCGTGGCGCCGTGGTTACCAATTCAGGTAAGCCTATTTCTGTGCCCGTTGGCGATGTGGTCAAAGGCCACGTGTTCAACGCCTTAGGTGACTGCCTGGACGAGCCCGGCCTTGGCCGAGACGGTGAGCAGTGGGGTATCCACCGCGATCCACCGCCGTTCGACCAGTTGGAGGGTAAAACTGAAATCCTCGAAACCGGCATTAAAGTCATTGACCTCCTGACCCCTTATGTTAAGGGTGGCAAGATCGGTCTATTCGGTGGCGCCGGTGTGGGTAAGACGGTTCTGATCCAGGAAATGATTACCCGTATTGCCCGCGAGTTCTCCGGTACGTCGGTGTTCGCAGGTGTGGGTGAGCGTACCCGTGAAGGTACTGACCTGTTCCTCGAAATGGAGGAAATGGGTGTGCTTCAAGATACCGCCCTCGTGTTCGGCCAGATGGATGAGCCACCTGGAGTTCGTATGCGTGTGGCGCTGTCGGGTCTGACCATGGCGGAGTACTTCCGCGATGTGCAACACCAGGACGTGCTGCTGTTCATTGATAATATCTTCCGTTTCACCCAGGCTGGTTCTGAGGTTTCGACCCTGCTGGGTCGTATGCCATCTGCGGTGGGTTACCAGCCAACCTTGGCGGACGAGATGGGTATTCTTCAAGAGCGCATTACCTCCACCAAGGGTAAGTCGATTACCTCGCTGCAGGCCGTCTACGTGCCTGCCGACGACTACACCGACCCCGCCCCAGCTACCACCTTCGCTCACCTAGATGCGACTACCGAATTGGATCGTGGTATTGCCTCGAAGGGTATTTACCCTGCGGTGAACCCGCTTACCTCCACTTCTCGTATTCTTGAGCCAGGTATCGTGGGCGAGCGCCACTATGAAGTAGCGCAGCGTGTGATTAATATTCTGCAGAAGAATAAAGAACTTCAAGACATCATCGCCATTCTCGGTATGGATGAACTGTCCGAAGAAGATAAGATCACAGTGCAGCGTGCTCGTCGGTTGGAGCGCTTCTTGGGTCAGAACTTCTTCGTCGCTGAGAAGTTCACTGGTATCCCCGGTTCTTATGTTCCGTTGTCTCACACCATTGAAGCTTTCGAGCGGATCTGCAATGGTGATTTCGATCATTACCCAGAGCAGGCCTTTAACGGCCTCGGTGGTTTGGACGATGTTGAGGCTGCGTACAAGAAGCTAACCGAGAAGTAGAAAGGTACGCACAATGGCTGACATCACCGTGGAATTGGTTTCTGTGGAGCGCATGCTGTGGGAAGGTACCGCAAATATCGTTACCGCGGAAACCATTGAGGGTGAGATTGGCGTGCTGCCGGGACACGAGCCATTGCTTGGCCAATTGGTTGAGCATGGGGTCGTGACCATTCGTCCGACTACTGGTGACAAACTAGTTGCTGCAGTTCACGGCGGGTTCATCTCCGTTTCTAAGGAAAAAGTGACCATCCTTGCCGATTACGCAATCTGGGCTGACGAAGTAGACGTTAACCAGGCTGAGGCTGATCTCAAAGGTGATGATGAGCGGTCGAAGGCACGCGCAGAGGCTGGGCTGAAGGCGATTCGTCGTAACGCTGAGTCTTAACGTTTGATAGAGCAAAACTCCCATAGTCCCGAGTTATGTAACGGGGCTGTTGGGAGTTTTTTGCTGCTGGAATACCTCTCATAAAACCTGCCTTAAGTTATTTTAGATAGCCTATGGTAATGTAAATGAGCATCGCTGAAATTGACGATATTCAATCGTACTTTAGGTTGCCTCAGGCTAGGTAAAAAGGTTAAGGAGATTTACATAATGGCAATCATGAGAAAGCTTCTAGCGGCTTCCATGGCCACGGCTATGCTAGCGCTGACTGCGTGTAGTGGATCGAGCACGTCCGGTTCTCAAGATGCGGCTGCTGGCGAAGGCACTGCCGTGACAATTAAGCATGATAAGGGTGAAACTACGATTGACCAGCCAGTCAATAACGTTGTCACACTGGAGTTTTCCTTCGTGGATGCCATGCTTACCCTAGATAAGACACCAGTGGGTATTGCTGACGACGAAGACGAGTCTCGGATCACGCAACTGGCAGGTAAGCAGCTGGATTACACCTCGGTGGGCACGCGTTCGGAGCCTAATCAGGAAATCATTGCTAGCTTGAATCCTGATTTGATCATTGCCGATACTGATCGACATGCTGGCATCTACGAGCAGCTATCAAAGATTGCGCCGACCATCGTTCTCAATAGCCGTGAAGGTTCCTACCAAGACATGAAGGACAACACGGTAACCATCGCCGAGGCCCTGGGGGAGAAGGCTAAGGGTGAAACCGCAGTGGCGGATCATGAAAAGCGCATGGAAGAGCTTAAGAAGAGCGCCAAGGGGGTCAATTCTAAAACCGTACAATTGGTCACTGCGCGGGAAGATTCACTACATATTGCTACCGATTCCTCCTTTGTGGGGTCCGTGATCGAAACCATTGGCATTGATGTTCCGGTGAAGTCCGACAAGGCTTATGAGGAAGCAAGCCTAGAACGAATCGCAGAGGTTAATCCGGATGTGTTGTTGGTTGCCAGCGACGTGGATCGCCCCATCACGGATACGTGGAAAGGCAATCCAGTATGGGACAACATGAAAGCAAATTCCACGCCAAAGTCCAACTTTGAGGTGGATCGTAACCTCTATACTCGGTTTAGGGGACTGCGTACCGCAGAACATGTTGCGGAAGACGTTATTAAGAAGCTCGAATCCTAAACCATGAAGCGAGATTCGCTGGTAATGCGAGGCGGTTTTGCCCTCGCATTATTTCTTGCATTACTAGGCGCATTGGTAGGCAGCCTATTTGTTGGGGCTAGTTCCCAAAGCCCCGCCGCCATCGTTCAAGCAACCCTTTCCGGTGATTTCCGCAATCCGGCTTTAGAAACGGTGCTGTATGTCCGATTGCCCCGAGGCATACTTGCGATATTTGTGGGAGCTGCCTTAGCTGTTGCGGGTGCCATAATGCAACTGGTTACCCGGAATCCGTTGGCCTCTCCGCAAACGTTAGGGGTGAATGCCACGGCTGCTTTGGCCATGGTGGTTACCATCGTCTTGGGAGTAAATATTGGCGGCACCGGTATGATTCCGGCCTTTCTGGGCGCCTTCATTGGTGGTATTGCCGTGACACTGTTTAGCATTGTCACGAGGCGCGGCCCGGTAGTATTAGCACTAGCTGGCATGGCGGTTCATTTGCTGTGTACCGCGCTGATCCAAGCACTTGCCGTTCTTAATGAACGCGCCGTAGATGTCGTATTTTGGATGAATGGCTCTGTCGCTGGCGCACAATGGGAAAAGGTGTATTTAGCTGCTCCTATGATCGGCATTACCTTGGTTGTATCATTTCTGTTTTCCAGGTCCATCCAGGCCCTTGGTTTGGGCAGGGAGATCGCTACAGGCTTGGGCTTGCATTATGTTCGCACCATGCTGGCTGCAACGGTATTGGTAACCATGTTGGCGGGAACCAGTGTTGCGGTAGCTGGCCCGATTGGTTTCGTAGGCTTGGTGATACCTCACGTGATTCGAAATACCATTGGCCGAGCACCAGCTTGGGAGTTTCCACTGTGCGCATTAGCGGGTGCACTGTTGCTAGTGCTTGCCGATATTGGTGCGCGGGTTATCATGTGGCCGACGGAAACCCCAGTTGGTGTACTCACTGCTTTAATTGGTGCCCCGGTATTTTTGCTGTTAGCTCGGTCAGTGGGGAGGCGGAAGAAATGACTCGGGTAAACACAACTTTGTGGTTAAAAGCGCAGTTGAAACGCCTGCATACGATTCGATCCGCTTCATTGGTACTCATCCTTCTTCTGGTGTTGTTGCCTTTCGCCATTGGTTTGGCAGTAGGGGTAGGGGCGGTGTTTGTCCCACTCGACCAAGTGTGGGCAGCTTTGATTGATCCACAAGCAGATTTTGCTTTTATCGTGCGTACTTATCGGTTGCCACGAGCTTTGGGCGCAGTGCTAGCCGGTGCTGCCTTGGCGGTTGCAGGGGTGATCCTCCAGACAGCTTTGTCTAATTCATTAGCGTCGCCGGATGTGGTTGGTATCACCAAAGGTGCTGGGTTTGGCGCGGTATTAGGAATCATGCTCTTGCCAGCAGGTCTTATCTGGTTAATGCCGTTGGTGGTAGTCTTAGGGGCCATCTTTGCCGCTGTGGTGTTGTTGCTAGCGGCAAATGTGCAACGAGGAGACTCCGGCGTTGCGCTGACTGGATTGGCGGTGGGGGCATTATTCCACGCTGCCACCTCGTTCTTGTTGGTGAAGATTCCAGGTGATACTAATCAGGCGATGGTGTGGTTGGCCGGTTCTATGTATGGAACCACTATGACTGAGGTGGTCGGGCTTGCTGTGGCCTTGCTCGCGTTACTGCCGTTAGTCATTTACTGTGCAGCGTTATTGGATATTATGCGGCTGAAACCTGAAAATGTGGTAGGGCTGGGGCGTGATCCGCAGCAGATTCGCACCACAATGATTATTGTGGCCGTGTTGCTATCTTCAGGTGCCGTGGCGGTCGCCGGCGGGATCAGTTTCTTGGGCCTCTTAGCGCCCCATATTGCCTCCGGTTTGGTCGGGCATCGTCCCGGCAGATTGGTGCCTGCTGCTGCCTTGGTTGGTGCGTTGTTATTGTTGGCAGCAGATATTGTGGGTCGAATTTTTACGGTTCCAACAGAAATCCCGGCCGGCATTGTTACGGCTGTTCTTGGTGCCCCTTATTTGCTCTACCTTCTTTGGAGAAAACAAAGTGTCAGATAATCGCAACAGGTTAGAAGTCTCTCAGCTCACCACGGGCTATCCAGGTAGAAAAATCTTAGATGATATCACTGTGGCTATTCCTGATGGTTCCATTACTGCTTTGATTGGTGCCAATGGCTGTGGCAAGTCAACATTATTAAAGACGATTGCCAGGTTTATCGAGCCTACCAGCGGCAGTATCATCTTAGATGGTAAAGCAATTGCGGAATACGGACGCAAAGAGCTTGCGCAGGAATTGGCGGTTTTGCCACAGTCGCCGGTGGCGCCGGAAGGTTTAAGCGTGCGCGAGCTGGTTCGGTTTGGTAGGCACCCGCATCGCGGTTTGTTGAAAAAGGTCGGCAGCGACGATGAAAAAATCGTCGATGAAGCGCTCACTCAGGCCGGAATGTTAGAACTAGCAGATCGGGACCTTGAGGAACTTTCCGGTGGTCAGCGGCAGCGAGCATGGATTGCTATGGCGCTAGCGCAACAGACCGATGTGTTGCTGCTGGACGAACCCACCACCTATTTGGATATCACCCATCAGAATGAAGTTCTAAGGTTATTGCAGCGGCTGAATCGTAAGCAGGGGCGCACCATCGTGATGGTCTTGCATGACCTGAATCAGGCCACTCGGTTTGCTGACAACATTGTGGCGCTGGCTAACGGTGGTGTGGTGGCAGCAGGAGCACCTGAGAAAGTCATTACGGTGGAGAATATCAAAAAAGTATTCGATTTAGAATGTGTCGTGGTTGAGCATCCATTAGATGGAACACCACTATGTTTAACGGTGGAATAGAGTAATTCTCTATTCGAAAGCCTATTGGAAGTAGCGGCGAATAGCTGTTTTACTTTCAGTAGTGCTTTTATTTTTTTCTTATATTTAGGATGATTATCTAAGAGTATCAACCGTCACTTTAGGTCAATTAGTGCACAACTGACCGTCGCTGGCTGTGCAAACGATTTAACATGGATTTTGCATTGTTTTTTAAAAGGCTAGTTTTTTGGTTAGAATGACCACAAGGTTGTCCGCGCTGACACGTCACGCTCTTCCTTATTCTTGTTTTCTCCAAGTAACTAGGCTTTTCGACGACAGGGGTAACAATGCAGTTTCTGTTTTGGCTTCTCATAGGCGTGGTAGCGCTGGTTCTTTTACTGGTTGTTTGGAGGTTTTCTAGGCTGCACGCCAGCGGCACTCAGGTAGCTTTACGGCGTTTGCCTGCATCAGGAATCCATGGGTGGCGTATTGGGATTTTTCGCTATTCGGCGGGCAATATTTATTACTACAAACTTCGATCGTTATTCCCCATGGCCGATGCAATTTTTGTTCGGTCAGAGGTGGATATTCGAGGTAGGCGAGAAGTAAAAGCTGAAGAAACCTCGTTTCTAAGCGAAGAAGAAGAGATCATGGTTTTCAACCATGCCGGGGTCGATTACGAAGTGCAATTTCCTCACCGGGGCGCCATGGCGTTCACTTCTTGGGTGGAATCGGCTCCCGACTCACGCATGGAACGGATGTCGCAAAAAGTTTTGCAAGCGCGCATCAACCGGGCGCGCAGTTAAATTACATGCTTGTCGACGCTTTAAGCGTTGCACTTACAAGCCCGAAAAGAATGCACTAGGCTTAACGCTCATGCGTCTTGTTATTGCTCGGTGTTCCGTTGATTATGTGGGCCGCCTAGAGGCCCACTTACCTATGGCTGACCGCCTGTTGATGGTCAAAGCAGATGGCTCTGTATCTATTCATGCCGATGACCGGGCATATAAACCACTTAATTGGATGACTCCGCCCTGCACTCTTACGGAGTTAGATGGGCCAGAAGATAATCCTGACGCCACCGACATCGCTGCTTATTGGGTGGTAGAAAACAAAAAAGGCGAACAGCTGCGTATTACTTTAGGCGCGATCCATTCCGACCTGTTCTATGACTTAGGCGAGGACCCAGGTTTAGTCAAAGATGGCGTGGAGTCGCATTTGCAGGAACTTCTTGCCGATCAAATCGAGACGTTAGGGGAGGGCTACGACTTAATCCGTAGAGAGTATCCGACTCCTATCGGCCCAGTGGATGTGCTTTGTAAAGATGCTGAAGGAACTACGGTAGCGGTAGAGGTCAAGCGTCGTGGCGGCATTGATGGGGTAGAGCAATTAACTCGCTACCTTGAGCTGCTGAATCGCGATCAATTACTAGCCCCCGTCAAAGGGGTTTTTGCAGCTCAAGAAATAAAACCTCAAGCCCGTACACTTGCCGAAGATCGAGGCATTCGGTGCGTGGTATTGGATTATGATGCACTACGGGGCGTGGAATCAAATGAACTGCGGTTATTCTAATGGGTCGGAAAAATAGACGGGCAAAAACTCCCGCCCAACCGCTGCCCCAGGATGGTGCCAGTTACTACGGCACCACTGCGACCACGGGCCCTCAGTGGACCAATGGCGAGATTTATTTAGTACGCCACATGGGTGCTCATGCTGCTGTGAAATATTACGTCTGTCCTGGATGTAACCAGAATATCCCGCCGGGTATCGCTCACATTGTGGCGTGGCCAAAAGATTATGGGAGCGGTGCCGAAGATCGTAGGCATTGGCACCGCAACTGCTGGGAGCGTCGATAAGCTTAGACTGGCTCAGTCAGCTCTAGTAATACACCGCCAGCATCTTTGGGGTGGACAAAGTTGATTTTTGCCCCGCCGGTACCAGTTTTGGGAGCTGGGTACAGCAGGCGCACGCCTTGTTCGGTGAGGTGTGCAGACAGCGCCTCAATATCCGAGGTGCGCAGGCACATTTGCTGTAGACCGGGACCTTTTTTGTCAATGAACTTCGCAATGGTTGATTCCTCATTGAGCGGAGCCAATAGCTGAATCATGCCGTCAGTTTTGCCCAGATTCTTAGGGCCGATCATGGCTTCCACAACGCCTTGCTCTTCATTGGTTTCTTGGTGGTGATTGACCCATCCGAAAGCGCTGCGGTAGAACTCAACTGCAGCATCGAGATCGGGTACTGCAATACCCACGTGATCGAGGCAAATAACTAGCTCATGGGGAATATCAATGGTAGAAATATCATGACTCATAACTGCCATAGTAATCGGCGTTTCTTGGCTGCGTATGAAAAACCCGCGCGAGAAATTTCACAACCTCCTGTGCCAGTGCCTTGGCTATGGATAGAATTTTGTCATGATAGTTGCATTTTCTGTTGCCCCGACCGAAGTCCCCAATAGCACCGCGGAGATGAGTGAGGCAGTGGCAGCTGCGATCAAAGTGGTACGTGATTCCGGCCTGCCTAATGAAACAAACGCGATGTTCACCTTGATCGAGGGGCAGTGGGACGAAGTCATGGCAGTGGTCAAGCAAGCTACCGAAGCGGTTTTAGCTGTATCGCCTAGGGTTAGTTTGGTGCTGAAAGCTGATATTCGTCCCGGCTACACCGGTCAGTTGACAGTGAAGGTGGAATCCGTAGAACGACACTTACGTGAGAGCTGAACTTTAAGGTGCGCTAAACTTCTGGGTGATTAATCAGGACTATAAAAGTGAGGTCGCGTTAGCATGTCTACACCCCATAGGTTTGTTGCAGGTGCCATAGATTTAGGAGAGCTCAAAGCTCGCGCTGAAGCAAAGGCCGCAGCACAGTCGGGTAACACCACCCCAGCTGTAGCACCAGTGGTAACTATTACTATGGATAACGTCGAAGAGGAGCTGATTAAGCGATCGGCGCAAGTTCCGGTCATTGTGTTGATCGGTACGGCACGGAGTGAAGACTCAGAACAATTGCGCCAAGACCTCACCCAGTTGGCACAAGCGGCAAACTTGCAATTTGTGTTTGCCTATATTGATGCAGATACCACTCCAGACCTAGCACGGATGTTTGGCATTCAAGGGCTGCCCACGGTGGTGGCGTTAGCTGCAGGGCAGCCTATTGCCAATTTTGAAGGTGGTCAGCCACAGGCGGCATTAGCACAGTGGAGCCAAGCCGTGGTGGATGCTGTGAAAGGACAGTTGCCAGGGATTCCCACAGCAACTGAGGCCGAGGAAGAAACAGAGGACCCAAGGTTTGTGCCAGCGCAAGAGGCATTAGCGGAAGGGAATTTTGACCAAGCCATTGCGCATTATGAGGCAATTTTAGAAGCGGAACCAAAAAACACGGCGGCACGGCTAGCTCGCGATAATGCAAAACTGTTGGCTAGGTTAAGTGCTGCGGAAACTGATACGGATCCCATTGCGCTTGCTGATGCTAACCCTAGTGATATTTCTGCTGCTTTCGCGGCCGCCGATGCAGAAATAGCAGCTGGTGCTGCAGAAGCCGCGTTTGAGCGCCTGATTGCATTGCTGCCACAGGCAGGAGAGCGGAAAGCTGAGCTAAAAGAGCGCCTCTTAGAACTATTCGCGTTATTTGATGCCGGAGATCCGCGGGTACTCGCAGCTCGTGGTAAGCTTGCTAATGCATTGTTCTAGACGTGTACAGGGGTTATTAAGGGCTGGCACGTGAAAAATACATCCCGGTTAAAATTACTGGCAGCTATCCTGACGCTAACGTTATCAGGCACCTTATTAAGCTGTGGTTCTCAAGAACCGCATGCTGGCAGCTGTTTTGTCAATGTCAATGGTGCTGAGCCGGAACAGGAATTTCACCCCTTGAGCACCAATGACGCCGCTGGATTGAGATTGGCATCCGTGTTGCAATCCGGTTTGGTTTATATTGATGAAACTGGCCAGCCACAGTTGGATTTAGCTGAATCCATCAAACAGCTCTCGCCCACATCATATGAAGTGACCTTGCCTGAAGACTTACAGTTTTCTGATGGTAGTCCCATTACCGCAAAGACCTTTGTTGATAGTTGGAACTATGCCGTTGCCCAGGACGAATTTTGGGCGCCCCAGTTGAATAATATCGTCGGGTTTGGCGAATATGGGGCAGGTTTGTCGGGCTTAAAGGTGGTTTCTGACACCGTTTTCACCATAGAGTTACGGGAACCTCGACTGGATTTCATCGCGTCATTGGCACAGCCTGCGTTTCTTCCACTTCCTAGCAGCGCGTTTGGCGAGACTAAGAATTTTAAAAATAATCCAGTCACCAGCGGTCCCTATCGGATTTCCCAGTGGGCGCATAGTCAATATGTCACGGTGGTTCCGTTTACTGGTTATCGTGGCGGGAAAAAAGTAACTAACGAAGGCATCAAGTTCCACTTATATGAAAAAACCGAGAAACCATTTGAGGATTTTCAATCAGGAGATCTTGATGTGCTGGATATGATTCCTGCTAGTGAATTTGCGGAGTACCAAAAACAGGCCGAGAATCGGTTGGTGCATCAGCCTGGTGCTGCCATCATTAGCTTGAGTATTCATTCGCAAACACCTCATTTTACTGGGGAAGAAGGACGGCTGCGCCGCCAGGCTCTGTCGCTAGCGCTTGATCGCGAAGCCCTTGCCGATGATGTGCTCGATTACAGCCATATCGCTGCGTCTCGGTTCACCCCACCGATTGTCGCGGGGGATACCACACTAGAAGCCCCCGCCCACTACGATCCCGAGCAGGCCAAGCAGCTATGGCGGGAAGCAGACGCTATATCTCCGTTTACGGGCAGTATTCCCGTACATTTCAGCCATGACATAGCGGCTAATCATCAGTGGGGTAAAGCCGTGGCTAGGCAGATCACTAAGGTGCTCGGCGTACCAGCGGATCCAGTTCCGGGGGCGGATTTCACGCGATTCCGTTATGACTATCAGACAGTGCGTTTCGACGGCCTCTATCGCACCGGGTGGGTAGCAGATTATCCTTCCATGCGGGAATATTTAGTTCCTAACTTTGCTACCAATGGCGTATCTAATGATACTCAGTATTCCAACCCAGATGTTGATGCACTTTTCGACGCCGCCAGCTCAGCCGAAAACCAAGCGGAAGCGTCGCAGCTATACACCGATGCGGAAAATATTCTATTAGCGGAGTTACCTGCTATTCCGCTGTTGTATCCTGCAGTGAATCTGGGATGGAACAAGTCAGTGGACAATGTGCAGGTAGGGTTTAATAGCTTTCCGCTGTACCACTCGATTACCAAGGATTCAGCTTCTTGCGATGCGTCCTAGTGTTTCTGGGAGGCGTTTGTGATTTGATAAGGTATATAGCTAGAACGTCTTGCTTAAATAAGGGCTACATGTAGCAAAATAACCGAGACCATTTTTGGTAGTGAAGATGACTATTTTGATGGCTTAGGCCTTTGTACTGGTGTAGGTGTTTATCTAATAGCAATATTGTTTAGAAATAGCCCATAAAAACGAAATAGATTGCCCACAACCTGCTTGTGTCAAATATAAGTATAAACCCAGTATTTTCATGAGAGTATAATTCAAAAATTACATGTCATCCTCATCTTGATCTAGGCATCTTACAGCTTTGTAATTTAGCCCTTTTTCTGCAGGTGCTTTATGGTGGGGATAGCGAGGATCTGGGGAAAATTGTTCAACATCTGTAAAGGTAGAAAATTAACTGTATATTTAAGAATTGTGGGCATTACCCCCAAAGTGAGGGGGGCTTTCCTGGTAAAATATATAACTAGTGTGACTAAAAAATATAAAAACGGCAGGCTAAAGTCTTTCTAAGAAATCCTGAGAATAAAATTCCATATTCTTATGGTGGTAATGACGTTTTTAATTACGCGTTTAATACGTAGGATTAGGGAAGAACCCACAGGTATGTCGATTGGCATGTCTAAGCGGATTCCGAATGATTCACGAAAATCCAAAATGAAGAAAGGGTCCTGCATATGACACAGCGGACTTCCTTTGGTGCGCTCGTGGTGGCGATAGTCTCCGCGATCGCCGTCATGTTTTCCGGATTTGTAGTGCCAAAAGCATCGGCACAGGATACGGCAAACATTGTTGTTGACAGCGTCACTGTTAACAAAGTTTCCAAAAGCGAGGGCGATGAGCTCAAGCGTTGGGACTTGGCTGATTTTGAGCTTCAATGGCACGCACCGGATGGGGTGAGTGATGGTCAGCAGTTCACCGTTACTTATCCAGAGCAGTTCATCGTTTTCAAAGATGAGAAGTTTGAGCTGCGGGCAACTGGCAACGACGGCGTAGAAAAGAACGGTGGCACCTGCCAGGTGTCACATAGTGACCGTACTATCACTTGTACGTTCAATGGTGAGTTCGAAAACAAAGATGATGTAAAGGGTTATCTCAAGACCCGCCTCCAAGCAGAAACTCAGTACGACCAAGACACCACCACCCTAACCATTGATGGTGGCCGTCAGGTTACTGTGGATCTACCAGGTACCAAGGGCAT
>CAUQSW010000053.1:0-21233 GCA_963520895.1 uncultured Corynebacterium sp.
GCACCTGGCCTGGGTGTGATGTGCCAGCAGCGAAATGCCAGATCCACCACATCACTGCCTACCACCACGGCGGACTCACCACAGGTACTAATCTTGCCCCGTTGTGTAAACACCACAACGGGAAAAACGACGACAACCCAAGAAAACACCGCAACGGACACATCGAACGCGACCCACACACCGGCAGGCCAGGACTACGCCGACACCCAAACACACCCCTAGAATTCAACACCCACCCACTGACCCACAAAACCCTCTAACCAAGGGGCCCAAACACACCAAAAGCCGAGGCACCACAGGTACCCCGGCCAACAAGCATGCCCAAAATTAGAGTTACACTCCGTTAGCAGCCGCGTATTCCTCAGCAGTCATTAGCGGGCCTACTTCGCTTACCTCTACTTCGAATAGCCAGCCTTCGCCAAAGGGGTCGTTATTAACTACTGAGTAGTCGTCATGGACAGCGTCGTTAACGGCGGTGACAGTACCGGTTACTGGGGAGTAGAGATCGGATACCGATTTGGTGGATTCGACTTCGCCGCACGTTTCGCCAGCCTCAACGGTATCGCCTACTTCTGGTAGCTCGGCAAACACAACCTCCCCCAAACGGTCGGCGGCTACAGATGTGATACCAATTTTAACGGTGGTGCCGACGGCGGAATCGGCGGTGGTGTTGATCCACTCGTGCTCTTCAGAGTAGGAGAAATTTTCAGGTAAAGACATGGATAGGAACCTTTCTTAATTAGTGCGTGTGTAGAAGGGAAGTTTCACCACGGTGAAGGGGTATCGTTTGCCGCGAATGTCGGCTTCAAGTACGGTACCGGGTTCGGTGAGTTCTCGGTCTACATACGCTAACGCAATGGGGTGCCCGAGCGTAGGGGAGGGCTGGCCGGAGGTTACTTCGCCGACAGCGGAGCCGGTGGCGTCGAAAAGCTCGGCGTGGGCCCTGGCGGCGCGGCGGCCTTCTGAAACCAATCCCACCAATAGCCGTTGTGGCGACGTGGCGGAAAGCAACACTTCTTTGGCAACGAAGTCGTTTTCTTTTTTCTTCCCCACCAAAACGCCGAGTCCGGCATCAATCGGGGTGAGGCTTAAGGATAGTTCGTTGCCGTATAGTGGCATGCCTGCTTCTAGGCGGAGGGAATCCCTGGCGGCAAGCCCTGCTGGTTGCAAGCCGAACTCGGTACCTGCGGCAAGGATTTTCTGCCATAAGGATGATGCTTGTTCATTGGGCAGGAACAGCTCAAATCCGTCTTCGCCGGTGTATCCGGTGCGTGCCAGCAGTACGTCGTGTCCCGCAATGGTGGCTGGGGTTGCGGCGTAATAGCGGAGGTTAGTGATGGTTTCGGCGTCGGTGTCGGCAAGCGTAAGTAGCAGGGCTTCGGCGGTGGGGCCTTGGACGGCGATAAGTGCGGTGCTGGCGGATTCGTTGGTTAGTGATACGTCGAAAGGCTCGGCGCGGCTGACCAGTTCAGCGTAAACGGTATCGGCATTGCCAGCGTTGGGAACGACGAGGTACTCGGCATCGTCGAGGCGATAGACAATGAGGTCGTCGATGATGAAGCCGTTGTCGTTGACGATCATTGTGTATTTAGCTTTGCCCACCGCTATTGCCGACAAGTGGGAGATCAGCGCGTAGTCGAGAAACTGCCCAGCATCAGCGCCGGTGACGCGGATTTCGCCCATGTGTGAGAGGTCGAAAAGCCCAGACTTTGAGCGCACCGCGCGGTGCTCTTCTAGCTCGCTGCCGTATTTCAAGGGCATATTCCACGGGCCGAACGGAACGAAGGAAGCACCCAGTTTTTCGTGTTCGGCGTGGAGGGGAGATTGCTGCATATCAGTCATGGTTGAAGGGGCTCCTTAAAGGTCGCAGGCGAAGGCTTCTGGCGGTGGGCACAGGCAAGCGAAGTTACGGTCACCAAATGCCTCATCTAGTCGACGCACCGGCGGGAAGTACTTTGCTTGGTGCAAGGAAGGCACCGGATAAACGGCTTGTTCACGGCTGAAGTGGAAATCCCAATCGGTGGCGGTGACACTTTCGGCGTTAAACGGGGCGTGGCTAAGCACGGAATCCGTATAGTCCACCGTGCCAGCTTCGATCTCTGCGATTTCGGCGCGGATAGAGCGCATGGCCGTAATGAACCGATCGAGTTCTTCCTTGTCTTCGGATTCGGTCGGCTCCACCATCAATGTTCCAGCTACCGGGAAGGAGAGGGTGGGGGCGTGGAAGCCGTAATCGACTAGGCGCTTGGCCACATCGGTTGCTGAAACCCCTGTTTTATCCGCCAGGGGACGCAAATCCAGGATGCATTCATGGGCAACCAAGTTGTTGTTGCCCGTATATAACACGGGGAATGAATCATTAAGCTCGGCGGCCAGGTAATTCGCCCCTAGGATGGCAGCCGCCGTGGCTTGGGTTAGACCTGGTGCGCCCATCATTGCGATATAAGCCCACGAAATGGGCAGCACCCCGGCTGAACCGTAACGGGTCGCCGAAATGGGCACACCGGTGGTCGGTGGTGTTGCTTCGTAAGCGTTGGTGTCTACGGGGTCGGTGGGCAGGAATGGAACCAAGTGTTCAGCCACTCCAACCGGTCCGACTCCGGGGCCGCCACCACCGTGTGGAATGGTGAAGGTCTTATGCAGGTTCAGGTGGGAAACATCGCCGCCGAACCGGCCGGGACGTGCAACGCCTGCAAGCGCATTGAGGTTAGCGCCGTCGATATACACCTGGCCGCCGACATCGTGCACTTTGGCGCAGACGGTACGCACGGTGTCTTCGAATACGCCGTGGGTGGAGGGGTAGGTGATCATAATGCCTGCGACATGCTCGGCGTGCTTGGCTAATTTGGCGTCAAGGTCGGTTAAATCAATGGAACCATCGGCGGCCGTAGCAATTACTACCACCCGTAGCTTGGCCAAGGTGGCGGAGGCAGCATTGGTGCCGTGCGCGGATTGGGGGATCAAAATGATATCGCGTTGATTATCACCATTGGCCAGGTGGTAGCGGCGGATTGCCAGTAGCCCGGCGAGTTCGCCTTGGGAACCGGCATTAGGTTGCACAGAAACACGTGCGTAACCGGTGATTTCGGCTAGCCAGCCTTCGAGTTCTTTTATTAACGCGCGCCACCCAGCGGTTTGCGAGTCCGGCGCAAAGGGGTGCATATTGGCAAACTCAGGCCAGGTGATCGGTTCCATTCCGGCGGTGGGGTTGAGCTTCATTGTGCACGAGCCCAGCGGAATCATGGTCCGATCCATCGCTAAGTCTTTATCCTTCAATTTGCGTAGGTAGCGAAGCATCTGAGTTTCGGAGTGAACCGAACTGAAGATGGGGTGGCTTAACGTCTCCTCAGTACGTGCCAGCCCAGTTGGGAATTCGCGCGGCTTGGTCTGTATAGCATGGGCGCCGAAAATCCGAGCGAGGTTTTCTACATCTTCTTCGGTGGCGGATTCGCCAAAGGAAACGGAAACCTTATCGGCGCCGATGGGGCGCAGCAGGTAGCCTGCGGTGGCGGCAGCTTCTACTATTTCCTCGGCTTTGCCTGGCACTGCCACGGTGACGGTATCGAAAAAGAACTCGTGTACGGGGTTGGCTACCGATGCTGCGAAATCTGATGCCAGTGCGTGTACTCGTTCAGCGATGGTTTTTAGTCCCTGTGGTCCGTGCCAGATGGCGTACATGGAAGCACAGACCGCTAGGAGGGCTTGGGCGGTACAGATATTACTGGTTGCTCGTTCCCGGCGGATATGCTGCTCGCGGGTTTGTAATGCTAAGCGGTAAGCCGGCCGGCCTGAGGCATCTACAGAAACACCAACGATTCGCCCGGGCACTTGTCGCTTGAGTTTATCGGTTACCGCCATAAACGCCGCGTGAGGTCCGCCGAAGAATAGGGGCACACCAAATCGTTGCGAGGAACCAATGGCAATATCAGCACCGAGACTGCCGGGGGAGGCGAGTAGTTGTAAAGCCATAAGGTCGGTGGCAACAGCCGCGATGCCACCTTTAGCATGAACCGAATCAATGATCGGCCGGATGTCGCTGACATCCCCTTCGGTTCCGGGATAGGCCAGAACCACGCCGATGATGTCTTCCCCTACAAGTTCGGTGGAAAGATCAGTGATTTCTACTTCGATGTCGATGGCGCGGGCGCGTTCCGAAGCGACCCCGAGAACCTGGGGGTGCAGTCTTGAATCAAGCACTACCTTGCGGCCTTTTTTGTTGGCTCGTGCCATGAGGCCAACGGCTTCGGCGACTGCGGAGGCTTCGTCCAGCAGCGAAGCATTAGCAACAGGCAGACCGGTTAGCTCTGAAACCATGGTCTGGAAGTTCAGCAGTGCTTCTAGGCGACCTTGGGAGATTTCCGGCTGGTAGGGAGTGTATGCGGTGTACCAACCGGGATCTTCTACTACGTTACGACGAATCACCGGCGGGGTAATGGTGTCGTAATAGCCTTGCCCGTAGAACGATTTCAACACAACATTCTGGTTCGCGTAGGAGCGCAGTTTCGCTAGTGCTTCAGCTTCGGTGAGGGGCGGGGCGAGTTTTAATTCCTCTGATTCACGAATGTCGTTTGGTACCGCAGCATCAACTAATGCCTCAAGGGAGGAATAGCCGATACGGCCAAGCATCGCCTCCCTTTCGTTTTCGCTGGGGCCGATGTGGCGGTCAAGGTAACTTTTAGAGGGAAGCGATTGCGTCATATCGGCGACGAACTCCTTAAACACGAAATGGTGATCAAGGTCATTATAGCGGGGGATAACTCTTCGTTAGTGGTTTTTATTACTTGACATGTCGCAGGGGTCGATAAGGTAGTGATCCAGCGTGGGGCCGATCAGAGCGGCCACTTGTTCTTTGCTTAATTCCGCTAAGGGTCCCAGTTCAAGGATGTACCTGGTGGTAATAAGCCCAATGATTTGGGATCCCATTAGCGTTAGCCTTAGAACTGGGTTGTCGGTTTCAAGTGCTGGCAACAGGGTGTCGAAGATGACGTCGTTAAGGAAGCCATGGAATACCCGCCGCGATTCTTCTGAGGCTCCTAGGCTGCGAATGATACTGATATAAATGGGTCCTAGCTGGGGGTTTTCCATTATGCTCAAGACCTTTAGCAGATAACGGGTGCCTAGGGATTCCTCGTCGGTATTCGGGATGCTGGTGAGTAGTTCCGCCAAGCCTTCGTTAAGGAATGTTTCGGATATGCACGCGGAGAAGAGTTCCTCTTTGGTGCCGAAGTAGTAATGAACCAGTTTGGCGTTCACACCTGCCGCTTCGCCAATGCTGCGGATGGTGGTTTCTTGGTAGCCCTTATTGCCGAATTCGGTGATGGCGGCTTTAAGGATGTGGTCGCGACCCAGCGTCCCGCCTGGGCGCCGGTGACGGTGCTGTTTAATCCTGAGCTGAAAACGTCATGGGTGATGGTGCCTGGGCTAATCGGGTTGGTGCTGCTGTTTATCGGCACGCTGATCACCAGCATCGGACTGGTGCGGGAACGTGAGACCGGAACCTTGGAACAACTAGCCGTTATGCCCATTGGGCCCGCGGCAATCATTTTTGGCAAAATCGCCCCCTATTTCCTGCTGGCCGTGGTGGATATGGCGATCGTGACCATCCTTGGGGTAGCGCTATTTAGTGTTCCATTCGAGGGGAACATCGGGGTGTTCTCCCTAGCTGCAGTGGTGTTCCTGCTGGTGGTGCTGGGGATTGGGATTTTCATCTCTTCCGTTTCCACCAGTACTGGGCAAGCTATCCAAATGGCCATTCTGTTTGTGGTGCTGCAGGTGCTGCTTTCAGGGTTGGTGTTTCCGCTGTATTCGATGCCGGTGGGGATGCGGTGGATCAGCTATTTACTGCCGCTGACTTGGTTTAGGGAAATCACCCAAGGCATTATGCTGCGCGGCGCCGACCTGAGCAGCTTATGGCAACCATTGGGCATCCTCGTGCTCATGGCTGCGGTCACCTTTAGCGCTGCGATACTGCGTATGCGGAGCAGTTTGAAACAAGGAGGAACTCGATGAAAAACGTCACCGTGCAATTCGGCACCACCACCGCATTATCGGATGTGAGTTTAACCTGTTCCCCCGGCAGTATTACCGCCATAATTGGCGGCGATAGCGCTGGGAAAACCACCTTGTTAAAGGTGCTCGCAGGTCGAATAACGCCCACCAAAGGTACGGTTGGTGGCACCGAAGACCCGCATCAGATCGGGTATCAGCCAGCCGAATCCGGAGTCTGGCGCAATTTATCCGTGGCAGAAAATGTGGAGTTCTGCGCGCAGGTCTATGGCATTAGTGGGCAACAGGCGCAAGAGCGCAGCCACAAGCTCCTGCAGCAAGCCGGTTTATTATCAGCGCGTAATCGACTGGCAGGCAAACTATCTGGCGGAATGCGGCAAAAATTAGGAATGGTGCTGGCGACAATGCATCAGCCAGCAATGGTTATTTTGGATGAGCCGACCACCGGGGTAGACCCTATCAGTCGGGCAGAACTGTGGTCTATGATGAGCGCCGCTGCGTCTGAGGGGGCTACGGTTATTTTTGCCACGACGTATTTGGATGAAGCAGAGCGGGCAGCACAGGTGTGTTTGCTGGATGAAGGAAAGCTGTTAGCTGCCGGAACCCCTGCGGATATCATCACCGAAATACCAGGTCAACTATGGGTAAGTGAAACTAATCAGCAGTCGAATTCTCGCAATTGGCGGCGGGGAAACAAAACCTATGCGTGGACGGAAACCGCTGCGGCCGCGCCTAGATCAGATTTCTCGCCCGCTGCTTATGACCTAGAAAACGCAAATATCGTATTGCTACTAAACAAGCCAGAGGTTTCCCTTCCGGCGGTGCATAATACGCAGCAACTTACACCGAAGGAGCAGCCACTCGCGGTGGCAGAACACGTAGGCAAAACCTTCGGAAACTTCAGTGCGCTTGATGATGTCTCCTTGGCAGTACACTCCGGGGAGATCGTCGGGCTGATTGGGGGAAACGGTGCCGGAAAAACCACCCTCATGCGCATCCTATTGGGGGGGTGGAGCAGCCAACAACGGGCGCCGTGCAGCTGTTTGGTGCATCTCCGGATCGGAAAACGAGAGACAAAACTGGTTATGTGGCGCAAGGTTTAGGGCTTTATCCAACCCTTTCGGCAGCCGAGAATTTAGCCTTCGCCGCTGCGATACACCACGTGTCGGTGCCGGCTAAACTGCGGGACTATGCCAAAGCCTTGGGGTCGGTGCCGATTGAACGCCTCTCGTTGGGAACCCGCCGTCATCTCGCTTTCCTAGCAGCCACCATGCATCAACCAAAACTACTGGTAGCCGATGAGCCAACTTCGGGAATGGATGCCTTATCCCGGGTGCGGTTGTGGCGGGATTTACATACCCTCGCCAGCCAGGGTGCTGGCATCTTAGTCACCACCCATTACATGCAAGAAGCCGAGCAATGCGACCGGTTGGTGATTCTTGCCGACGGCAATGTCGTCGCAGCCGGGGCAGCAGAGCAGATTACAGCAGGCAAGTACACACTCACTATCACCACGTCACAGTGGGCGAGTGCAATCAGTGTGCTGCAAGCCAACGGAATCGTTTCGCTTCTCGACGCCCACACCATCCGCATTCCCACCGCCACCGAGCAGACAAAGCAGGCCGTGGTTAAGCTACTAACACCAGTGGCAGCGGATATGAAACTGGGGTGGGCACCAGCCACCTTGGAAGAAGCGATGCTGCAAGCCATTAGTTAGAAACAACACCAGCCACCACCCATTAAGGTGATGGCTGGTGTTTTCTGCCTAGTTAGAGATCAAGATCGGCAGCGAAATTGCCGGTTTCTAGGCGATCTTTGATGGTTGCGGTGAACCGACCAGCATCGGCACCATCTACCACCTGGTGGTCATAGGTGAATGGGATATAGCACATCTGTCGGATGGAGATGGCGTCCACGCCTCCTTCAGTGACCACTACTGGGCGCTTCTGAATGGCAGCGGTGCCCAGAATACCTGCTTGTGGCGGTACCAAAATCGGTGTGTCAGAAAGTGCACCTTCAGAACCAATGTTGGTAATGGTGAAGGTAGCACCAACCAGATCATTTGGCTTGAGCTTGTTGTTGCGGGCGCGATCAGCCAAGTCGGCAATTGCTTGGGCGATCTCAGGCAACGTCAGCTCTTGAGCCTTGTGAATGATCGGCGTTAGTAGACCCCGCTCAGTGTCTACCGCAATAGCAACATTCACATCGGTGTGGTAGGTCATTTCCTTGGTCTCAGCGTTGTAGGACGCATTGACGTTTGGATGAGAAACCAATGCCTCAACCGTTGCCTTAACAAAGAACGGCAGGTAGGTCAGGTTGACGCCATACTTAGCCTGGAACTGCGGTTTAGCCTGCTTCCGTAGCTCCGCTATGCGGGTCATATCGACTTCTTGGAGATGCGTCAGCTGTGCTGAAATCTGCAATGCCTCAACCATCTTGGCTGCGGTGATCTCCCGGATCCGATTGACCTTCACAGTGGTGCCAATCAAATCCTGCTTGGCTGGGTCAACCGACTTGGTCGACCAGTTAGCCCGAGGATTATCAGCAGCCGGAGTAGCAGCTGGGGTCTCACCGGCTGCAGCTGCCAACACATCCTGCTTGCGGATTCGGCCACCAATGCCAGTTCCGGTCACAGTGGCAAGGTCGATGCCGTGCTTGTCGGCAAGCTTACGTACCAGTGGGGTGACATAAGGAACGTTTTCGCTCTTGCTGTGCTTCGGAGCAGCGGCAACTTGTTGTTGTGGCTGTGGTGCCGGTGCTGACTCCGGTTGTGGCTCAGGGGCTGGTGTTGGTTCCGGTTCAGCTGCTGGTGCTGGTGTTGCTTGAGCACCAGCTTCACCAATGACCGCAATAACTTCACCGACGTCGACGGTGTCGTCTTCTTGCGCACGAATTTCCAGGATGGTGCCTGCTACTGGTGATGGTACTTCGGTGTCTACCTTGTCGGTGGAGACTTCCAGGAGGGCTTCGTCGACGTCGACGGTATCGCCGACGGCTTTGAGCCATTGGGTGATCGTACCTTCGGTCACGGATTCACCGAGTTCCGGCATGACCACTTCAGTAGCCGAACCGGACGCAGCCGGTGCCGGTGCTGCAGGCTCAGGGGCTGGTGTTGGTTCCGGTGCTGGTGCGGGTTCTGGTTCAGCTGCTGGTGTCGGTGCTGCTTGAGCGCCTGGCTGACCAATACGAACAATGACTTCGCCGACGTCGACGGTGTCATCTTCCTGGGCGAGAATTTCCAGGATGGTGCCTGCTACTGGTGATGGTACTTCGGTGTCTACCTTGTCGGTGGAGACTTCCAGGAGGGCTTCGTCGACGTCGACGGTATCGCCGACGGCTTTCAGCCACTGGGTGATAGTACCTTCAGTGACGGATTCACCGAGTTCCGGCATCACCACATCAGTGGCATTACCACCGCTGGCTGGCTGAGGTGCTGCTGCTGGCGGCTCCTCTGCTTTGGGTTCTTCCGGTGCCGCGGCAGGTTCTTCGGCAGGGGCAGCGCTTTCGCCTGCCTCGCCGATGATAGCGATGACTTCGCCGACATCGACGGTGTCGTCTTCCTGCGCCCGGATTTCCAATAGGACGCCAGCTACCGGCGAGGGCACTTCAGTGTCAACCTTGTCGGTGGAAACTTCGAGTAGTGGATCGTCGACATTAACGGTGTCGCCGACCGCTTTCAACCACTGGGTAATCGTGCCTTCTGTTACTGATTCGCCCAGCTCGGGCATCACAACGGAGTGCGCCATTGTTGTCATGACTCCTAGAAATACTTGTTGTGGGAAGAGTTAATACCCTATGAGCGTACCTTTTTTAAGCGCATAATGTGACTTTCGGGGTCAGCAAGTTTATATTTTCCCCCTACAATGGTTCTTTGTGTTCAATTTGTTCGGACGAAAACGCACGCAATCTAACCTCCGCCCGGCGAGAGGACCGGGGGAGACCGTGCGTCGGGAAGACCTCGCCTACTTAAAGGAATGGGTCGCTAATCATGCCCTGGTAGAAGCGTTTGTAGAGCCTGAGACGTTAGTCAATGAAATGTCGGTGTTGTTGGTCGACGCTACCGGATCGTTCACGCGGCGCCGGATAGGCGGCCCCAAAGGCATCGATGTGATCACACGCGAATTAGGGGTGCCTATCTACGATGTGGAGGAAACCGGTTACCCCCAACGAATGCGAGAAAAAATAGAACGCGATCGAATTCTGCGCAAGCGAGAAGAACAACGCAAGCGCCGAGAGAAATTCGATCGCGGTGAGTATTAGCCAAAAATCAGCGGTTAAGTTTGCACAGAACCTTAATCGTCCAGTTTGCGCAGGAATTTAATCAAGGTGCGCACCGGAACCCCAGTGCCACGTGCGGGGGTGTAGCCATAAACAGAACCAGAGTTAAAACTTGGGCCAGCTATGTCGATATGCGCCCACTGCACATCGTCGCTGACGAATTCCTTCAGGAAGCACCCAGCAGACAACATGCCGCCCCAACGGCTAGGGGAAAGGTTGCGCAAATCAGCAACGGGGGAGGTCATTGCCTCTGATAGTTCCTTAGGCAATGGCATCGCCCAAGCATTTTCACCCACTTTGCGGCCCAGCTTGGCTAGCTTCTTTGCCAGTTTGCCATTTCCCATCACCCCACTGGTGCGTTCGCCTAAGGCGACTAGCTGCGCGCCGGTGAGCGTGGCAATGTCGATGAGATAGTCGGGATTGGTTTCACCCGCCCAGACCAAGGCGTCTGCCAAAATAAGCCGACCTTCGGCATCCGTATTAAGAATTTCGGTGGTCTTGCCCCCATAATGAGTAACCACATCGCCGGGACGGAAGGCTTCACCATCAGGCATATTTTCGGCCAACCCAACCACCACGGTGACCGCAACATTAAGCTGAAGCCTAGCTGCAGCAATGATCGTGGCAACCGCAGCGGCTGAACCACCCATGTCAGAGATCATGTGATCCATATTGGCCGCAGGCTTAATGGAAATACCACCCGTGTCAAAGGTGACTCCCTTGCCCACCAACGCAACTGATGCGGCAGGGTTTTCTGGTTGATACTTCAACGTGACTAACCGTGGTTTTCTTGCCGAACCACAGCCCACAGCCAACACCCCACCGAAACCGTGTTCCTGCAGCTGGGTTTCGTCGAAAATTTCGCACGAAATACCCAGATCAGTCGCTAAGGACTGAATAATATGCGCATAGGATTCGGGATAAAGATGAGAAGAGGGCGTATTGACCAGGTCGCGAGCCAGATTAACCGCCTCGGCAGTGATCTGGGCGACCTGAACATCGTCTTGCTCGCTGAGCACCACGATGTTTGTCACCGGTTTCTTGTCGTTTTCTGACTTCCAGCCGGTGTACTGGTACGAACCTAGGACGCTGCCCTCAATCACGGCAGTAAGACCGAACGGGGCTAGGGTAGTAGCGGCAGTCTCAACACCAGCCAGTGCTCGCGCTGCAACAGCGCTGGCGCGGCGCAGGAGGTCGTCGTCAAGCTGCTCGGCCTCACCTAAGCCCACCGCTAGCATGAAATCTGCATTGACCGAGTCAGGGGCAGGCACCCGCGTGAGTTCTTCAGCCTTGCCCTTCGCTCCCAACTTGCCAAGCATGCTAAAAATTTCGGCTTCTGTATCACTGTCAAACAGGTTCGACGAAGCTAATTGCAGCTCGTCCTGATCGCGGAACACTGGGACAATCAGTGCATCAGTGTTCTCCGGAAGTGATGCAGCTAGAGTGATATTTGTGGCAACGCCAGTTACAGGCAAAACAGAAGTAGACACGAGTTTCACTTTCTTAAATATGTGCTTAAGTGTGATTACCACCAGCGAGCACGCCTAATGATAATCGTTGTTGAAACCCTAAGATTAACGAAACCGCCCGTTTCTAGTCGAATAAAACACCAGCAATGGGGGAGCGAAGCAGTTTTATCCAAAAACGCTAACCAAGCACAAAAACCCAAGTCATGGCACAGAACCCGTGCTAAAAAATCACCGGCAAACCAGAGCGGGTAATAACAGATGTAATTCTTAAAGGTGTATGTTTTTTCTCATGACCGCTTTAAACTTCAAACACACTCCTAACCTCACCCCAGTCACCGCCGACCAGCGTAATGAAATTCTGGCCAACCCCGGTTTTGGCAAATATTTCACCGACCACATGCTGCGGATCGACTGGACCCCAGACGAAGGCTGGCATAACGCCCAAGTCACACCGTATGGACAAATCTCCTTTGACCCCGGTGTTAACGTCTTGCATTACGGGCAGGCAGTGTTTGAAGGAATCAAAGCATACCGCCACGAAGACGGCACCATTAAAACCTTCCGGCCCGAACAAAACGCCACACGGCTGCAGCAATCCGCGCGCCGGATCGCCATGCCAGAACTACCAGTCGACGTGTTTATAGAATCCCTCCGACAAATCGTCGACATCGATCAAGCCTGGGTGCCAGCCGCTGGCGGTGAAGAATCCCTCTACCTTAGGCCCTTTATGTTCTCCACCGAGATCACCTTAGGCGTTAAACCTGCTAACTCTTATACCTACATGGTCATCGCCTCGCCCGCCGGAGCCTACTTCCCCGGAGGCGTGAAACCTGTGTCCGTCTGGCTCTGCGAGGACTACGTACGCGCCGCGCCGGGTGGTACCGGTGCCGCCAAATTTGCTGGCAACTACGCAGCGTCCTTATTGGCACAGGCACAGGCTGCAGAAAAAGGCTGCGACCAGGTAGTTTGGCTAGATGCCCACGAGCATAAATACGTCGAAGAAATGGGCGGCATGAACTTAATGTTCGTCTATGGCGGCGCCACCCCTAAGATTGTCACCCCGGAACTGTCCGGCTCGCTGCTTCCCGGCGTGACCCGCAGCTCCCTAGTGCAGGTAGCCCAGGACCTAGGCTTTGAGGTGGAAGAACGCAAATTCACCACCGCTGAATGGGAAGAAGGCGTGAAATCCGGTGACATCACCGAAACATTCGCCTGCGGCACCGCGGCCGTGATCACCCCAGTCGGCTCCGTGAAATCCGAACACGGCGAGTTCATCATCCACAACAATGAACCCGGTCCGGTAACCATGCAGCTGCGCGAGCACCTCACCGGCATCCAGCGGGGGAGTGTTGCCGATAAGCACCACTGGATGCACACCCTCGTTAGCTAAAGCTTTTCGACGCTTAAAGCCCCACCAACGCGGCCAGCATTGCCGCGAAAACCGCCGCAGAAATCTCAATGATGAAACCACATGTATCACCATTAAGGCCGCCAAGGCGCTTAGTGCAGTGACGCGCTAAGACCAAGGCAACCACCGCGGCGGTGAGCGTCGATAAGCAGAACGCGACCAGCGGAACCGTAACGGCGGCCACAGCGGTAATGGCCACCCACCACGCGGCAATCCACCAAGTGGGTACCGTGCCAATGACTAATGCCGCGAAACCAGTCGACTTCATGGGGGAAAATCGGTGATGTGCCCCGATCATGCCACACCACCTACCGATAACCGGGATGAAAAACAACGCCCAAAACCACTCAGATTCGGCAAGCACACTGACAGCAACCACTTGGGTGAGCAAACTCAGCAACGCAGCCGCCATGCCAATTAACCCCGCATGCGGATCAGACAAGATTTCCCGAGCTTTTTCCGGCGGCGCATAAGAACCCAACGCATCTGCAACATCAGCTAACCCATCTAAGTGCATAAACCGAGTTAACAGCTGGCCAAAAACAGTCACCAACACACCAATTAACAAAGAACTGGCAGTAATAAACGACAAGCCATAACCAATACCAGCCTGCACACCGCCGATCACGATTCCCACAAAAGGCAAACTCGCCATCACGCGCGCGCCAGTGATGCGATCAAAGGCAGTAGCACCACGAACCGGCACCACGGTTAACCAACTCAAAGCTGTAGCCGGTCCCTCAATGATCGCCGGCTTATGCTCACCGTCTTGAAAGTGTGCCTTACCGCTCATAATAAAACCGGCTTACTTTTCAAAGCGATCTTCCGGCACCGCGCCCTCGCCAGAAACCTGAGCAGATTCAAAAGTAGCCATATCATTCATGATATTTGCTGCCATGCGCACCAACGGAAACGCCGCAGCAGCGCCGGAACCTTCACCCAGCCGCAAATTCAACCGCAGCAACGGATCCAACTCAAGATAGGTCAACGCAAACTCATGCGCTGGCTCAGCCGACTGATGGCCCGCCTGCATCCACTTACGCGCGCCGGGAGCAATCTTATCGGCCAGCATGGCAGCTGCGGTAACCACCACGCCATCGAGCAGCACTGGCGTGCGGCGCACAGCCGACTGGGCAAGAAACGCAGCCATTGCCACCAGCTCTGGGGAGGTAACTTTACGCATCAGGTCAAGCACATTATTTTTGTCATTCCGCGCGCGGAACATGGCATCGCGCACCACGGCAACTTTGCGCTTCCAGCCTTCGTCATCCACCCCAGAACCACGCCCTGTAACTACTACTGGCTCCTGACCGGTCAGCAATCCGATAATCACCGCGGAAGGAGAGGTGTTGCCGATACCTAAATCACCTGCCATGAGGAAATCAGCGCCATTATCGATTTCCTCATCAGCAATGCGTTTACCAACCTCAATGGCCTGGTACAGCTCCTGCTCAGTCATGGCATCTTCGCTGTCAATGCTGCCGCTGCCGCGCCGCACCCGTTCCTTACCGGTTGCGTCATGGTCTAGGGAAATATCTGCCACGCGCACTCCAATACCAGACTCATTGGCAATCGCATTGATCCCCGCACCGCCGGCATTGATATTAATGGCCATCTGGATGGAGACTTCTTTCGGATAAGGCGACACGCCTTTGGTTGCCACTCCGTGATCACCGGCAAAGACCACAAGCCGCGGCTGGGTGATCTTCTTAGGCGGAACCTGGCCTTGGCATGCGGACAGCCACAGCCCGAGGTCCTCCAACCGCGCTAGGGAACCGGTGGGTTTGGTCAAATTAAGCTGCAGCGCGCGTGCCGCTTCTAAGGCCTCTTGGTCGGGAGCTGGCACTTTGGGAAAGAAGTCTGAAGGTTGTTGCATGTATAAGTCCTTAAAATAATCTCAAAGCATGAGTGGTGCAGGTAGCACCAGCCCAGAACACTACTAGTGTAGTGGCGTTAGGGGTTTTTTAGCACCAAAGTTTGACCCGCAATCGCTAACATCACGCGATCGCAGGCTTGCGCCACTAGCGCATTCAAAGTGCCGATCTGATCCCGAAAAAGTCGCCCAGCGCGGTGCTCGGGAATGATGCCCATACCGACCTCGGGGCTGACAATGATGAGGTCGGTATCAGGAGGGAATGCGTCAATCGCAGCGGTAAGTTCGGCAAGCTGCGGGTAGTCGTCGATAGGGTGGTTCCAATAATCATGCTGGTCAAACACATGCGTCAGCCAGGTTCCTAGATCGTCAATCAGCACCGTGCCAGCGGGAGGGGAGCACAAGACTTCTATCGCATCACGATGCTCTTCGGTCTGCCAGTGGCTGGGCCGACGCCGGACATGCTTAGCGATTCGCTGCGTGAAATCTGTATCCCCAGGCCACGGTCTGGCCGTGGCCACGTAAAGACAATGGGGAGTATCTACCAATGCCTCAGCTATGGCGGATTTTCCGGAACGTGCTCCGCCTAAAATCAGTGTGCGCATCGTAAGTAAAACAGTATCGGGTCAGGGCAACTAGGCCATGGGGATTAGGTAGCGTGCCGTTATGCCACTTTATCGCCGATATTTACCCGAGGCTTAGGCGTGCGCCACCGGCGTGGTTGGCTGGCGCGGCCGAAGGCATAAAACCCAAGCGAAATCCCACCTTCCGTGGTGGCCGGGAACTTCTCTTTCACGGCTTTTGTGGCTTTCCTGCCAAAAGTCACCGCTTCGGTGATGAAGATCAGCATGACACCCATAGCTATGAGCGTGACCAGATTGGCCAGCTTAGGATTGCCGGAGGTTACCGTCATGAGGATTAACAGGACAATCGCAAACGGCATGACAAAGCTATTGAGATGCCGTTTCGAATCCACTAAGTCGCGAACAAACGCCCGCTCTGGCCCTTTATCTCTGGCCATGAGGTAGCGTTCGTCCCCAGAATCCATTGCTTTTTGGGTCGCAAGCTGGCGTTCTTTCTGGGCTTCTTTTGCTTTTGCTTTATACTGCTTCCATTCTTCTTTAGTCATGGAAGCTTTGAGCTCTTTGCGTTTTTTACGGGATTCCCCAAAGGACTCAGCGGGGGTAAAGCGAGATTCAAAAGACCCGCCGTGGTTTTGGGCTTCTTTCCGTTTGGCGGTGGCATGCCCCTTCTTAGGGGTATAAGCCCGAGATGCTGGCGTGGATTCGGCTGGGCTTGCGGTATTGGACTCTCCATTAGATTTCACGGTACATAGCGTACCCAGATTGGCCTTAAAATACGCAATAACTCAGCTAGATGATAACCACTAATAGGTAATTCACTGTTGCAGTATTTAGTTATTTAGGGGATACTAGTGGTAATGGCTAACCCAGTTGGAATTTTATTCACAAACATTCCCAGGTTTTCATTCGCACTCGAAGAATGTCTGTAAAAGGTGCATAATGGTGCACAAGGATCTTATGCCCATTACCCTTGGGGGATCTGTTAAACAATTTACTAGGAGTATTGGAATGACTACTACGTCAAATGCGGAAGCTACATCGAATACGGGCGTGATTTTGACAACTGCCGCAGCGGCAAAAGCAAAAGCACTTATAGACCAAGAAGGTCGTGACGACCTTTCTTTACGTATTCGGGTGTTACCTGGTGGCTGTGCTGGACTTCAGTATCAACTATTCTTTGATGATCGTGCTCTCGACGGTGATAAGGAAGATACTGTCGGTGGTGTCCGCCTGGTGGTAGATAAAATGAGTGTTCCCTACCTAGTGGGAGCTCGCATTGATTTCGCAGACACCATAGAAACACAAGGGTTTACTATAGATAATCCGAATGCTGCTGGAACCTGCGCTTGCGGGGACTCTTTTAACTAAGTGGTTCAACCAGCAAGTGCCGGAACCAATGTCGGTGCCTTTACTTTTAGTTAACATATTTATGGTGTGAAACTCGGCTAGCCGTACTGTTTATGGCTAGCCGGGTTACTGCTTTGTACTCGGTGTGGCTGACGGCCCTGACGATGACTACCCAGCGTGGTTGACCACGGGCGGGGGAGCGTCGTTAAGCGAAAAAGAAACCGGCTTCTGACTTAGCTGCCAGAAGCCGGTTGTGGGTTAAACCTACAGGTAAACCGGGTATTCTTTTTCTTCGATCTGTGGGTCAATGCGCTTTTCAATGAAAATGCCGTGCCACACCATAAACGCTAGGACGGTCCATAGGCGTCGGGAATGATCCGAAACCCCATTGCGGTGTTCTTGTAGCATTTCCAACAAAGCCTTCTTGTCGAAAATGTCGGATGTTTCCGAGTCATTGATGGTGTCTTGCGCCCAGCCGTATAGCTCGTCACCAGCCAACCAATGCCGCATTGGTACTGGGAATCCCAATTTACGACGGTTGAGCACATGTGCCGGAACAATCTGTTCCATAGCTTTACGCAATGCATATTTAGTGGTGCCGTTTGCGATCTTCAGGTCGTAGGGGATGGTTTCTGCAACATCGAAAACCACCTTGTCCAAGAATGGAACGCGCAGTTCCAGGGAATGTGCCATGTTGATCTTGTCCGCTTTGACCAAAATATCGCCCCGCATCCAAGTGAACAGATCAAGGTGCTGCATCCTAGATACGGGATCCATGTGCTTGGATTGCGCGTAGATAGGCGCGGTGACCTCACGGTGATCCCACTCTGGTTTAGCCCAGGGGAGTACTCGCTGCAGCTGTTCGAAATTAAACGAGCGAGCATTGCCATAATAACGGTCCTCCATGGTCATGGAACCGCGTTCCAGCAAGGACTTACCCTTGATTCCCTCGGGTAGAACCTGGCTGAGCCGGTTGATCCCCTTACGAAGGGGAGACGGCAGGTACTCAAATGGCTTGAGCGACAACGGCTCTTTATAAATGGTGTAACCACCAAATAGCTCATCGGCGCCTTCCCCGGATAGCACTACCTTGACATGTTTGCGTGCCTCTTGAGCCACGAAATACAGCGGCACTAGGGAAGGGTCGGCAACCGGATCGTCGAGGTACCACATGATTTTCGGAATCGCATTGGCGTATTCCTCAGGGGAGACGATCTTGACAATGTGCTCGACACCAATAGCGCGGGCAGATTCCGCTGCGACATCAACCTCGGAATATCCCTCACGCTCAAAACCCGTAGTGAAGGTCAAAAGATTAGGGTTGTGGCGCTTTGCCAAGGTGGCAATAGCGGTGGAGTCAATACCGCCGGAAAGGAACGAGCCTACGGTGACATCGGCACGCATATGCTTTTCGACGCTATCCTCCAGCGCGCGGGCAATACGGTCGAATAGATCTTGCTCCTGGCCTTTGGGAACCTTAGTGGTGGCAAACTGTGGTCGGAAATAGCGGGTCTGAATAACCTTGCCACCTACGGTGACCACTGCGGTGCAACCTGATTCCAGCCGGCGGATATGCGTGTGCAAACTTTCCGGCTCAGGCACATACTGCAGATCTACATAATGCTCGATGGCGCGCCGGTCTAGGTCCAGTTCCAGGCCAATGTCGGTGGCAACTTCTAGAATGCACTTCTTTTCAGAGGCGAAAATGGTGCCAGCTGCAGTGGTGGCGTAATACAGCGGTTTAATACCGAACTGATCCCGTGCCAAAAACAGCTTCTTTTCCACACTGTCCCAAATGGCAATCCCGAACATGCCGCGCAGGTGGCGCACTACATCGGTGCCCCAGTGATGGAACCCAACCACAATCGGTTCGCCATCGCCCTCGGTGTTAAAGGAATAGCCCAGTTCTTTGAGCTCTTTGCGTAGTTCGATGTAGTTGTAGATCTCACCGTTAAACGTCATGGCATAACGATCGGGTTGATCTTCAGGGCCCCACTGCAGTGGTTGGTGGGAATGCTCTAGGTCAATAATCGACAAGCGGTTGAAGCCAAAAACGGCGTCGTCGTCATGCCAGGTGCCTGCTTCATCAGGCCCGCGATGGTGCATGCACGGCAATGCCTTAGTAATGGCAGGAACGAAACTGGCAGCATCGCCGTTCGCGGTAAGCATGCCAAGAAGTCCACACATGGGAAGTAACTCCTCCTATAAATAAAAAATTATACGCAAGTTAGCCGAAAGGAATTTTAGCTTGCTAAGTTTTCGTGCGCTCCGCACAAGGGTACTCGGTTGCAGGCTTAGGTGGTACCCGTGAAAACCGGGTGGGGGAAACTAAAAAAGTGGGGGTGACATCAGTCGGTTATTGTGGGCATACAAAAGGTTGATTCAACCCGCTTTAAATGTGATATAGCTAACAGTAAATGCTTCGGGGGTGGTGGATTCACCATGGAAGTGCATGGAAAAGCGCAGAATGACAAAATCAAGCAGCTTTCCGGGCAGAAAATTGCCCACTGAAAAGTTCTAGAAAACGGCCGGATATACGCTATTCTGCGAAGATAGACGTGGGAGGAAACTGACATGATTTTTGTTAGGGATGCCCACAGGCAGAACTAGTGTTTATAAGGAAGGCAGACGCGCGTGGAACAGCGACACAAGCGTGGCTTCGGCCGCAAGGCATTGCTTAGCGGTGTTTTGACTTTTGGTGGCCTTGCGTTAGCAGGATGCGATGTAACCGCCCCCCAAGGATTACTGGGCGACTTCTTGGCTATGGGGTGGCCTAAGGGTATTACCCCAGAAGCCACCGCTATGTATAACTTCTGGGTTTGGGTCTGGGTCGTGGCTTGGACAATCGGCTTTATCATGTGGAGCCTGTTTATCTTCGGTATCTTTTCTTGGTCGGCCCGCCGGGCAGAAAAGGCCGGTAAAGATGAATTTCCGAAGCAGCTACAGTACAACATTCCGTTGGAATTGGTGCTAACAATCGTACCAATCGTCATTGTTATGACCTTGTTCTTCTTCACCGTGCAGGCCCAAGATAAGGTCACTGCTCTGGATAAGGACCCCAAGGTTGTCGTAGATGTCACGGCTTATCAGTGGAACTGGAAGTTCGGTTACCAGACCGTTGCCAGCGATCTCACTGCTGATGGCAAAGAATATAATGGCGTGGACAAGGAACGTCAGGCATCGGCTGAGGAGTCCAAGGAAGACCCCAATGGGGAGAATCCCATCAATGGTCGCTCCAAGTCGGATGTTTCCTATCTGCACTTCAACCAGATTGAAACCCTAGGGACCTCTGATGAGATTCCGGTCTTGGTATTGCCCTCTAATACTCCGATTGAGTTCCAATTAGCTTCCGCTGATGTGAGCCACTCCTTCTGGGTGCCAGAGTTCTTGTTCAAGCGGGATACCTACTCTCACCCTGAGGCAAACAAGCAAGAGCGGCGCTTCCAGATTGAAAAGATCGAAGAAGAAGGTGCGTTCGTTGGTCGTTGTGCAGAAATGTGCGGTACCTACCACGCAATGATGAACTTCGAGCTGCGCGTCGTCTCGCCAGAGAAGTTCGCTGACTACATTCAGTTCCGTAGGGACAATCCAGAAGCAGCTAACTCGGAGGCCCTAGAGTCCATTGGGGAAGCTGGCTACGCTACCACAACGGCTCCGTTCAACTCTGGTCGGACGGAAACCCGTGATGGCGTCAACGCTGTCAACAACAATTAGGTTTAAGGAAGGTTAACTAACATGCGCGCATCAGCGAAAATCATGTATGCCATCGCAGCCTTCTTGGTTATCGTGTCTGTTTTGTACTTCCTGGGAACCATGTATGTCCAGGATTCAGGCAACCTGTACCGAGAAAGTGGCGGCAGCTATAACTTTGAATGGGCAGGCGGTGTATCCCTGTTCTTGTCTGGCATCTTGGCACTGATGCTGGGTGGTTATCTACACTTCACCGAACGCCGGATTGATATTCTTCCCGAAGACTGGGAGGAGGCAGAGATTGTGGATGGAGCCGGTACCCTTGGCTTCTTCTCGCCTTCCTCGATTTGGCCAGCTGCAATGGCCGGATCGGTGGCAGTGCTTGGCTTCGGAATTATCTTCATGCACTACTGGTTGATTGCTTTCGGCGCAGTGCTGTTGATTTACACCATTGTCATGCTCAACATGCAGTATGGTCTGCCCAAGGAGAAACACTAAGTTTCGTGTTCATCCCAAACGTCTAGCTTTTTCTTAAACGACGTAGTACCCCGGTTGCCATTGGTAACGGGGTACTACGT
>CAUQSW010000054.1:0-21010 GCA_963520895.1 uncultured Corynebacterium sp.
TAAACACAAAAATCGGTGGAATTCACTATTTACGACTCCACACACTGTCGCTTCGCGAAACTATAGCGGTCGGACCTGACCCTTGTTTGGTGCCACCACCTGACACGCAGTCTGCATCGACATGTTCTCTGCCAAGATACGGTCCTCTACCAGACGGACAATTCGATCTTTAGCACCCTAATCAAATTTCTCCGGCTCATTCCAGATTTCCCCATCTGCTCAAACGGAACGAGACCTAGGACGCTTCAAACAAACACCACTCAACCAGATGCCGAGCAGCAAGAAGCCCCAACCGAAACCACCCCTTCACTACCACTAGCCGAAGGTTCGGAAAACAATGATCCACACCGACTTGAAAGCATCGGACTCGAAATATCCGACGCCGAAAACCAAGAACTAACCCCTGGTCAAATAGCAGCACTATCAGAGGCCGATAAGCAAGATATGGTGGCTGCTGGTCTTATTTGGGAAAATGCGACAATGGAAAAGCTTCCAGAAAACGAGGCAGCTTTCGAGCAAGAAGCAGGCGACTGCATCCCAACACGTTTTTATAATTGCTCGCTCTACCGAATCGAATTGCAACACTGCACTGCCACAATAAGGCGACCAAAATGTACCGAGATTGGTAAACGGTGGTTTCTATTCAGGGTAGAAAACACTATGAACGGCAAGAATGACACAGTAATGGCCCAATCATATGTTCAAATCACACATAAGCGAGGGCATCCACTTAAAGAACTGCTAACGTTCACTCTGCGTGACGAAGATGACGAGCCAATGTCTATACAGATGCACGCATCAACGATTGACATCGCAAAAGTCCCTAGATACGACTTAGGCAAATACAAAATCACCGTTCCCGAACGTGCCCCTGGGGAAGGAGCCGTAACACAACATGGTGGACTAGAAACCAACTTAACTCACTACGTCATGACTCTTGATATGACCCAAGCCGCAAGAATCAGGTGTAGCCGCGCATGGCGCAATGCAACGAAAAACTGTGTTAACCCAGATGTCCAACCAACCATAACCTTTGATAGAGCTACGTTCCCGTACATCGCGGATAATATTTGGACCGCCATTACTGCCGGAAAACCTATAGCTCTCTCAAAATAAAATCTGATGTTTTGGTGTTTGCGGTGTGGGTACTGGTGTTAGGGTGGTTGGGTTGTTTTACTGGGTATTATGACTACTCTTGCTACTGCTTTGACTGTTGATGAAATCACCGCCCTGAAGGGGTACAAGGATTATGGTTATCCCAGTATCACCCGTAAAGCATCAGCCATGCTACTGATTAATAGTGGGGTTGATATCCCTATCGTTGCTGGTTTCGTTGATCGTGCACCTTCAACCATTAAGACGTGGATTAGGGGGTTTAACAGCATGCGGCTGGCATCTATTTTTAGTTTCCATATCGGTAACTCGAATGCCAGTAAACTCACCCCACAGCAGCGCCAACACCTTAAGACCGTATTGTCTCAACCACCGAGTGCACAGGGTATCCCGGGACGGTTTTGGACTGTTCCAACAATCCGGGACTGGATGATCTCCCACTTGGATGTTGACTACGCATCAGATACCTCAATTCAGATGATCCTCAAACACGCCGGATGCCGGTTTAAACTACCTGGGAGTGTCGATAAAAACCGCGTTGATCAGCAGTTTATTGACCAGCGGATGGAATAGATCTGACACCAGATCCAGTACCCCTTAGCCGATGAGGATCATATGGTCTTTGCCGCTGATGAGGTACGCCTCGAGCATGAAGCAGAGATCCGTAAAGCTTGGATTCATCGTGATGATCCAGGTGTCGTGCAGGTAGACCGTAAACGTCAAGCGCAGTCGTATTGTGGGTTTTTAGATCACAACACCGGTAAAGTAGACCTGTTTACAATGGACTGGCAAAACACCGAAAATATCATTGCCGTGCTACGGGAATTAACACTGCGGTACCCAGAAAAGAAGTTCACAATAGTCTGGGATAACGCCAGATGGCACCGAGCGAAAGCCTTACGTGAACTCCTCGGCGACGGCAACGAATTCGCCCACATACACCTCGTCTGGATGCCTGCCTACGCCCCTGATAAAAACCCCATTGAAAAAGTATGGAACGAAGCCAAAAACGCACTAGCAAACAACCAACGACTCGTATTCGAACAAACCACAACCGCCTTCGAAACCTTCATCACCTCATCAACATTCAACTACCGACTCTAACCAGATCTTGATTTGTGCCAGCTATAGCATACTCACACGCGACAACACTGAGGTTAAACCCAATCGCAATGCTGCATGTCCACCATCACAGCTACAGCGTTTGGAAAAACTTGGCCCAGAACCCACTGGCATGACCGATGCCTCGTGCGATGAATATCCATTTGCCTCATCTAGAGAAGGTGGGGAAAATGCTCAGGTAATGTGGGTACCACTAACCGAGAACGCCGAAAATCTCTGCTTTCTTAAAAGAGAACCAAGTGCAAAACAACGACAAGTACAAAGTGCGGGTGATCTAACAATGCCAGAAATAACCCAAGGTGCAATAGACGGCAGCGACGCATTCGCCTTCTTCATTGAAAACAGCCCCTGGTTTGACCTTGACACCAGTGGAACATCAGAGGAATGGATACCATTTGGCTACGAGACCCTAGAGTATCCTACCATCCGAGAAGATGGTACAGAAGGACCTTTGGGCGACCGTCCTGGCCCAGAAGGCGCGCTACTAATCCCTGGTGTTTCTATACTGGAGTTCAGTCCGATTACTATTGATGAAGCAATCGGACTCAGCCTAATAGTCCACAAGGAGAACCCCGGACCAGCCCAACTTGAATCGCATCTGTTGTTTTCCGAGGTTTCCGTGGAATTCCTTGATGGCACTCAACCGAACCTCATGGCACCTATGGGGATGCAAGCTGGACTCGACGAGCAACTAAACGAATGGCGACTGCCCTCCTGTGGTATCTGGCGTATCCGCGGCTACGGTGACTACGACTTCCAAGCAGCAGGCGGAGTACCAGGATTCCACCCCGACTCCATTCCTGTCATGGACTACCCCAGCTCCGGCCGCAGCCCAGAAAGCCTCCCCTGCCAAATCCACCTAGAATTCTGGCCAGAACCCACCCTACGCAACGCCCAACACAAAACCCGCCACACCAACGGCGACATCATTTCTGTGCCAGCAACCGACTATAAAATCGGCGGCACTCTAGAAGAAGCAGAAAAACGAAACCAACACTACCGCCAAATCACCCCGCCTAACCGCCAACCCCAAAAATAAGGTTCTACCGGCAACAAAATTTGACGCACCGCACTATCCAAGGCGATGGCATGGCAAAAGCCCCTCATGTTGCATCCCATGAGGGGCTTGACCATATGCCCATCCACCAAGAAGCCGCGTTAGCTGTGCGCAGGATTTTTAGCTATAGACACTGTTTCTCGCTGGTGCATATGGAGAGGATCTAAGGAATTTATGTTCAAGAAAAGTATTTTAAAGAAATAAGACTCCTTGGGTGGCTCGTACAGTACAGGTGCATTGGCGCTCTTAAAGCCAGAAAAGCAGTAAAGAGCTGCATCAGATCGGCAGTTGATTCTAATGGTGGCTTGAAATGCAACCACCGAGGCTGATGCATCGTCAGCTAGAAATTATCTTGTTGACGATGACACCTAGATTATTAGTGAGACGGTTCCAGATAATCATCCTGCGGTACTATCTTTAAATTTCGGGGTAATTGTTTTGACCTAGTTGACAACCAACAACCCCGTCTAGCAGGTTATTTATCTACTCGCCAATTAAAGCAAACCCGATTGGAATCATATATACAGCCTATCCCCTAAGACTGGAGTATGAGAGACTTTGCACAACAGTCGATTTTCGTGGCCTGCTTCGCTAGTGCCATGATTACGCTACTACCATCACAGCCGAGCATCCTTAAGCTGGTAACCAAAACTTACTCTCCCCCGGCTTCGCCCAACACCCCACCTTTGGCCTGTTCATGAACAACTACGACACGAGGGATGCGTCTGGCGGGTAGCCGTCGTTAAGCTCTTAAAGCCGCAGTCCCAACCGTCATAAGCCTGCCCTCCCCTCCTAGACCGGAAAAAATCCGCTTTCCTGATACGGAAAGCGGATTGTGCCGAAGCGAATTGATTAACGCTTGGAGTACTGCGGGGCACGACGTGCCTTGTGCAGACCGGCCTTCTTACGCTCCACGGCGCGGGCGTCACGAGTCAGGAAGCCAGCCTTCTTCAAAGCTGGACGATCTGCTGGGTTGTACACGTTCAGCGCCCGAGCGATAGCTAGGCGGAATGCGCCAGCTTGACCGGTAGGGCCACCGCCGGTGAGATTAGCGTGAATATCAAACTGACCATCGCGATCGATGAGCAGCAGTGGTGCCTTAATCAGCTGCTGGTGCAGCTTGTTTGGGAAGTAGTCTTCCAAGCTACGGCCGTTGCAGACGAACTGGCCGGAGCCTTCCACCATGCGAACACGAACGATGGCGCGCTTACGACGACCAACGGTCTGAATAGGACCTTCATGCAGCACTGGCGCTGGAGCCTCTACCTCGGTTTCCACCGCGACAGCTTCGCCAATGGTGGTGGTGAATTCTTCGGTTGCCATTGCGGCTGCAGCCAAGTCAGCTGCGTCAGCGTCGAAGTTTTCGGTTACGTTTGGATCGGTCACTGGGCCACCTGCTTGATTTCGTAGGTCTCTGGCTTATGAGCAGCATGAGGGTGCTCGGAACCGGCGTAGACGTAGAGCTTCTTGATAACTGCACGTCCGAGACGGTTATGGGGGATCATGCCCTTGATGGATTCTTGCACAACGCGCGCTGGATGCAGGTCAAGAGAACGACCTAGGGTCATGGTCTTCAAACCACCGGGGTAACCGGAGTGGCGGTAGCGGAACTCGCGCTCGCGCTTGTTGGAAGAAACGTGAACCTTGTCAGCGTTGATGATGATGACGTAATCGCCGCAGTCGGTATTAGGCGCGAACTGTGGCTTACCTTTGCCGCGGAGTAGGTCAGCTGCGGTTACCGCGAGGCGACCTAAAACCACGTCAGTGGCGTCGATAACATACCAGTTGCGGGTAATGTCACCTGCCTTTGGGTGATAAGTAGACACCGATGACTCCTTAAAATAAGTCTGTCTAGAACTGCCAGCCAAGCGTATGCAAAATCCTTATAAAATTCCCTTCGGCGGCCGGTGGAGACCCGAAGGAAAGGCATTGCTGCGACGCTATTAATAAACCTCGCTTTGCACACAGACCGTCTATGTTATATCACCGCAGGTAAAAAACAAAATCTTGTACGACAACCATCTGAATCCACCTCGGATCTAAGGCTTTATATCGACCGCTATCGAGGATTACCACCTCCCCACCTTTCACGGAATAGCCCTCACCACCGCACAACAGTAGCAAAAGTGCGTGTTGGTTGGTCATCTGCCCTAACACGTAAGCCACACATCAATAGTGACAACAATTTTTTCGCTGCAGGGTGGCGAGGACCCCCGCGGTTACCGCACCAGAGTTTTACCGCACCAGAGTTTTACCGCGCTTAGGTAGCACTGCACTCAGGTTGCACCACACCAGGGTTTTACTGCATCAGGGTTTTGCTGCGGATTCTCACCTAAGTGCTAACACGGTAAGTTCTAGCCGGGAATATGCATAATCGCATACTCGTTGAACTGGGAGTTTAACTGTGAGCGGCTCTCAGCGATTGGGAACCGAGAGCCACACCTAGTTACCACCATATTCTCGCTATGACCTTAACTAAACGCCAACGCCGTTTCTTTAGGGTGGTTACTCACAGATGAACGAATCTTAAGTTTGCTGGTTCCTCGCTTGGTTGTTGGGTGCTTCTTAAGGCGCCACCACGCCACAAGCCTTATTAGGGTGATTGGGTGGCTTTCCTAAAGCTGGCAAGCAGCACCGGCAACTACAAGCGGTTCACCAACCTTGTTTGGTTTCTTATGCCAGCTAGTAGCTGCTTATGAGATTTATGCCATTAATCACCCCCAACTCGCTGCGGCAGTACGATTAATTTCGCTCATGCGATCATTGCCCGAGCGAACGGCCTGGGAAATAGTTGCCAAGATGGTATTGAGCTCCGCTGCTGCGCGATCCCACCGTTGTTGAGCATCCTGGTAGGCAGTTGCGGATTCGCCTTCCCAAGTGGACACCATGGGTTGGATTTGGGATTTCAGTCCATCGAGCAACGAGTTGATTCTTCCTGATGTTGATTGAATATCACCTGCGGCGGCTTCGATTTCACCGAAGCCATATTTAATGATGCTCATCTAGTAGCTCCTTGTATGTTTGTTTTATTGGTTCAGTGTGATTGCCTTTAAGGTGTTCATAACTGGGGATCGAATCTGTCAGGCAACCAGGTAGTGTCTTTTTTAGGTTTTCTTCGGATCAAGCCGGGAAAGAAACCGGTAACAAGATTTGGGAATTTAGGTTGTACTCTTTCCGGCTTGATTGGTGGGCATTTCAGTAGTGGCAGCTTATTGCGCGCTTATGGACTGGAAGTAGGGACGTTATAGCGCCAAGCCGCCTCCCCCTACGTTGTTAAAGGCGGAAACATTGTCAGCTTCAACGTTTTCAAAGGAATGAGCATTACCCCGAATATTGTCGCTGATGCTGTCTAGGGCTTGCCGTAGTTCTTGCGCATTGGTATCCCAGCGCTGCATCAAATTATCAAAAGCCACTTGAGCTTCACCGGCCCACGCTCCGCGCACAGAATCGACGACACCGCGTAGTCGGCTAAGCTCGCCTTGGACTTCGGTATTGGTACCGTCAACCCGACCGGCCGTGGCGATCATGACGTCGGCTTCGGTCCGAAAATTACTCACCTGTTCCTCTTTTCTTTCAGCTTCGTTGGTTGTTGTTGGGTGATTACTTAAGGGAGAATTTTTTCCCTCATACTTGTTTGGACTGGCGAAAATCGATTTCGGTTCCATCTTTTTCCCCAATCAACATTTCCCCAGTTCAACACCTATTTACCTACAAAGGATCGGGGGTGGTTTTCCTTACCCCCTCACGCTGGCTGCTTGTGCTATTTCCCGACAGGTTGCCCGTTGCGGCACAGTAGGTGCCCCGGTTTTGCTGTGGCAACCAAACGAGACCATGTGTCCGTTTTCTACCCATACCACCCACCACACTTCGGAACCGTCGTCAGGTCGCTCTAGGTAGCCGAGTTCTTGACTGCGCCCAGCGCTTAACGCGGCAGCTTTTTCCAGAGCCGGGTCAGCGTCAATCATGTGCGTAAGCTCGGTGAAAATTGCGGTCTCAGAGGCGTCGTTAAGCGGGTCGGTGGCAACGAGGATGCGCAGGGCAGGGTCGGTGCCGGTGAGAGTGACGGAATCAGCGCCGGTGGCTTCTGCTTTGTAGCTCGGAGGTAGTACGAAATCCATCACGCCATGGGTGTAGATTTCGGTCACAGATGGCTCAGGAGCTACTGGAGTCGAGTTTCCCACCGCCCACCATGCGATGGCACCGATGATGATCATCACCACCGCCATGGCGCCGTAAAGCACCAGATTACCCCACTGCAACCAGGAGGTTTCCCCACGGTTTACTTGGGGTTCTTCTTCTGGTTCGCTTGCTTCAGGTTCTATGTCAACCTGTGTGCTGTCCACGGACTGGCCGGTGAATGCCTCACTGAGCAATGCCACCACGTCATCGTCGGCGTCAATGGTGATTTCAGCGTCCGGCCAGTCAGGTAGTTGGCTTTGGGCTTGTTCCACCACCCCGGCGGTTGCCCACCCTTCGACGATGCCGGTGCCGGGAAGATCGTAACGGTAGATGGTTTCCTCGGCTTCAAAAATGGTGGCGGTTTCTAAAACAGTAATGGTCATGGTACTCATTGCGTTCCTCCTTAGGTCTTAGTCCCGGTTACCTGGGCAAGGTGGATTAATCCGCAATCAGTGCCATGACTGATATAGGTGGCCCTACCAGGTGGTAGCGTGCGTAATTTAACGCCAAATAAGGGGCCGTCTTCTTTATCGGCTCCCAGCAACACCACTGTGGGTGATTGGTCTTTCAGTTCGGCCAAAAATGGATGGTAAAGCGCGCGTATTGCCCCGCCTGTTTTACGAGCGACAATCAAGTGCAGGCCAATATCCCGAGCATGCGGCAGCAGTTTTATCAACGGGTGCATGAGGGCGTCGTCCAGCAGGTCGTAATCATCTATCACCACCGCAATATCGGGTCCGCTCCACCAGTCGCGGGCTTTCAGTGCCTCCGGGGTGATGGTCGAATCAGGCAATCGATTGGTTAACGTAATTGCCGTATCAGCAATGAGCTGTTCGGTATCGCTACGGCTAGCGCTGTATCCCGCCAGCATTTGCGGATCAATGCTGCCCAAATGGGTTCTGCGATGATCAATGACCACCAACCGACACTCGTGAGGCCCCAACCGACTAAGCCCATTCATAACGGTGGCAATAAGATTCGATTTCCCCGTCTCCCGCGCCCCGAAACACAATAAATGTGGGCTTTGGACACAGTCCCAGTAAACCGGCGCCAGTTTGCCGCCACCCACACCCAGCAGCACGTTGCTTTTCGACGCCGACTGCTGTAACTCCTGCACCGAGATGTTGGTTGGCAGCATCTTTAGCTTAGGTACCGGCTGTTGTTGCTTAGTCATTACCGCAACATGAGCTATGTCTTGTTGGGAAGACAGGGCCAGCAGCATGGTTTCTGCTTTTCCAGTGATACCCCGGCCAGGCAATGCAGGCACTTTCAACTGGGCTTTTCTATCTATCAGCGAATCTAACGCTTCGCCCAGTTTCAGTTCCAGCCGGCCGGACACTAGGTCTCTAATCGCAGGTCGAACCACATTCCACCGAGGTGTAGCCAACACCAAATGAACCTGTGCCGCGAGACCATCGGCAGCAATCCGGCTGAGTTTCTCTGTCAGGTGTTCATACTCGCTTTGGATGATATGCCAGCCATCGACCAGCAAGAAGGTATGCCAAGGCTCGGGTTCGTCGATAAGCCCAGCGACCTCATCAACGATGCGGCCAACCTTTTCCTCCTCTCCCCGATGGGCAATGCCAGCTACGTGAGGAAGCAAGTTCAATGAAGCTAACCCTTTACCCGCTAAGTCGAGAATGTACAGCCGAATAGCTTCAGTATCATGATTAATACTTAAAGCTAACGCAATACTGCGTAGCGCGGTGGTTTTACCGGTTTGCGGTCCGCCGCAGATAGCCAAATGACCATGGCTACCTGCAAAATCTATGATTAAAGTGTCTTGTTTTTGCGCATACGGCCGGTCAATAATCCCCACCGCAATCTGCAGTTTCGCATGGGTGGCGCCGATAATTTCGTGTAATGCGGTGTACTGCGGCAAAGGCGGCAACCACACCTGATGCGCCTGCTGGCCTCGCGCGTTACCTAGCTCTTTAGCCGCCTCGACGACCGCAGATACCAAAGTACCGCGGGAATCCTGCACCAGTTGAACAGGTTGGGTAGCTACCGGTTCCGCCCAGCCTTCCCACGGTGTGATTGCTACATCGGTGGTATCACATACTAGTTCTTTAGGCCGCATCAGCTGACCCGAAACATAAGCGGTTTGAAACCTTAGTAACTGATCGGCATCCGACTTATAAAATCCAGCACCCGGCTGGCTGGGAAGGTGGTAAGCATCAGGTACTCCCAGCACCTGGCGCGACTCTGCCACGGAGAACGTTTTCAAACCAATCCGATAAGACAAATGGGAATCCAACCCGCGTAATCGTCCCTCCTCTAACCGCTGGGAAGCCAGCAGCAAATGCACATGCAGTGACCTGCCTAACCGCCCCACCGCCACAAAAAGATCGGCGAAATCTGGGTGCTGGCCCAATAACTCGGAAAATTCATCCACCACAATCAACAAGGCAGGTAAAGCGGGCCAATCAGGGTGAGCGCTGCGTGCCTGCTCATAATCCGTAACATTGGCAAAGTTGCCTGCCTGACGCAGCCACTCTTGCCGACGATTCAACTCCCCCGAAATCGCATCATGCATCCGCTCTACCAAAATGGATTCCTCAGCCAAGTTAGTGATCACCGCACTGGTATGCGGCAGATCATCTAAACCAAGAAAAGTGGCACCGCCTTTAAAATCCACCAACACAAAATTCAAAACATCCGGGCTATGGGTGGCAGCTAACGCCACCACCAATGTGCGTAGTAACTCAGATTTCCCCGATCCGGTAGCACCCACGCATAACCCATGCGGCCCGGCTCCCCCTTGCGCTGATTCTTTAAGATCAATAACCAGACTACGCCCAGTTTCATCCACCCCAATGGGAACACTCAACCGCTTTTTCCCTCGTGGCTGCCACAGCCTGGCCAAGACCTCAGGCGTGAAGTCACTGACCCCCAGCAAACCCAACAACCCAACGTCATCGCTGCTGCCTTGTTTTACCGGGCGGAGATAGCATGTAAGCTTTCTGGCTAGTAATAAGGCCTGCTCTTTTGTGAGCCTATCTGGCATCCCGACGGTCTGCTGGCCGGTTTCGGTAACCGCGTACAGCTGCTGGTCTACCTGCAGAATCAGCCCTTCATCTTCGGCGATTTCCGCTAAGACCGCCGACGGGTGATTCACAGCGATAATGGTGGTCCACAATTCTTCCCGCAAAATTCGTTCTACCTCGGCGGCAGCGATGGTGTCGTCAATAAGCAACACCCGCGCGCTCGACTGGTACTGCGGATCTAAGTGCGGCAACCACTTCGCCCACGTGAAACTATCCCCGTTAACAGCAACCTTAACCACATCCGGCCCGTGGAAAAAGACCAGCTGCGCCACCATAGCGCGTGCCATATCCGCTGCTAGCTCGCCATTGAGCACTACTTGCTTAAAAGCCGTTAAATCCACCACCAACGGCATGTCCTCCAACGTCCCCACCGCAGCTATGGAATGCCGCAAACTGATCGCACACACTGGATCCAAATCCTCGGTAGCCCCTGGATCCGCCACCTCAATCGGGGTGCATAACGAAGTCCTACCAACCCCCATGCGCACCGTTAGAAAATCAGGATCATCCTTATTGCGCTCCCACACTCGGGCAGAATTCACCAAGGTCCACAACGTGTCCGGGGCGGGATGATTGTGATTTTCATACAACCGCTGCGCCGCTGCATTTTCCCGTGCCTGAGCCCGCACCCCCTGCAGGTGACGCAGGTATTTCCGCCTTGTTTCATCGGCATCGTGACCGGGCTGCGGGCTAAACATCATAAATACCCCCATGCCCATCATCAGCGGAAACGTCAACATCATCGGATTGAGCTTGCCGCTAGATAAAAACATCAACCCCACCATGGCTAAGATGGCAACCACCATCACCACCGGCATAATCGCACGAATCAAGGGCACTGGCTGCGGTTTTAATGCCGCAGGCACCCCTTCTGGGTTAATGGTTCCCTCTGGCAACTCCGGGGCAGGAACCCGATCGTGATAAGGCACCGGCTCTAGCACCGTACCCGAAGGCGGATGCTGATGCGCAGGTATCAGCTGGTCATAGTTAGTCATGTTCTTTCCTTCACTCGTTAAGAAAAGACACCACACCAACTGAACACATCAGGGGGTAAATCCAAACCCGCGATCCCCATCGAGAGTGGACACACCGCCGATTTTAGACAAAAATAAAAATAAATCACACCATATGTGATGTTTCTTTTGCCCCCGAACTCTGGCAATAAAGCGGGGCGTTACCCTATTTCAAGGAAATTGATTGGGGCCTTGAAATCCTACTAACTCATTACCAGCTTGAGGATTTCCCATGACCACAATTAATACCAATAACGTGCTCAGACTCACCGTCCGCATTGATGTGGAAAACGATCATCGGTGCATTGATCTGGCCATTCCCAGCAGCTCCCACCTGTCGGAAATTATCGACGAAATCACCGCCCTAGCTGAAGCACCCCTCATATCCACCCCCTGGGAAGCCGTTACCGCGGCGGGGCAACCTCTCCCCTTGTTCGAACCGCTGTCAGAATGCTTCCTCACCCACGGTGACATCTTGGTCCTACGACCACAAACAGAAGCTACCGCACCGGTACTGCTCGATGCCGCGGAATCCCTCGCGGCCGAAACCACCACTGCCCCCTTAGCCACCGGAACAGCACTTGCTACCGCAGCCAGTGGCTATATTGGCCTGCTGTTATTAGCGCTGAGTTTTCCCACCCCAGCCCAGATCCATATCCCCACAGCAGCCCGCCTATTTCTAGTAGCCGCAGCCTGCATAGCCATGGTGTGCTGGACCCGAAAACCCCTGTTTCTCACCCTAGCCACCATTAGCTGCGGCCTCGTCGGTGTCCTCACCATCCTCGGCGACAAAACCACCCCACGTGCAGCCTATGACTTGCCTGCGCAAGTTTTTGCCTTCAACTGGGGACTAGCGCTGATCGCTGGTGGCGGACTGGCAATCATTACCACGCTAGTCCTGCGCATACTCATACCAGCTGCCACCATGACCACAGCACTAATAACCGGAACCAGTTTGATTATGGGAGCCGGACTAGGCGCACTCGCCTACCGCCCGTCTGCCTTAACCTCCATGACCCCCGCTTGGGCTTGGCTTGTCAATGCAGCCGGAATAATAGCAGCTTTAGGAATTATCCTGCTGGCGGTTTCTCCCACCCTCGCGATTAAACTTTCCGGCTTAAAAATCCCCATCGTCCCCTCAGCGGGCCAAGACCTCTCTGTCTCTGATGAACCTGCCGACATCAATCACCACCACGGCGCCTGCCTAGCAGTGAAAATCCACAACGGGCTCATCATAGGACTGGCAGCAACACTTAGCCCAGCACTCATCACCATTGGACTACTAGCACCCCAAAAAGGCTTCGGCTTAGCACTAGGAATCACCACCGCGGCAACATTAATCCTGCACGCCCACCGTCACCGGCAAGCAGCCAACACCTGGGCGCTCTGGTTAACAGCACTCGCCGCGGCACTCAGCTGCTTTCTGGCAACCTTCTATGCTGCCAAACCACACTGGTTAATGATTCTCACCTGCATTATTATTGCAACACTACTGATAACCGCGCCGGGTTGGGCGGATAAAATAACCACCTTTGAGCCCACCACTGTGGTGTGGCTGGAACGCCTAGAAGCGCTGTGCATCGCGGCATGCTTACCCCTAGCACTGCATATTGTTGGGTTATTTGGGCTGTTAAGAGGGATAGCGCTATGAGGCCCGCGTTGAGACTATCAAGCTTTTTCTGCACTGTACCGCTGCTCTTAGTATCACTTCCGGGTTTTCCGGTTTCTGCGCAAGAGCAACAGCAAGAACCGCGGGAACAACGACCCGACTGCGCGGTAGCTGCGCCAGCCCCGGCTGCAGAAATTACCCGGCAAGCTGAGCTTTCCGCTCTGCACCGCGGCATTCCTGATTTTGCCACCGGTGCCGGTATCACGGTTGCGGTGATTGATACCGGCATCTACCCGCATCCACGGTTGCCGCAGGTTATTGACGGAGGCGATTTCATCAACGGCACCCCGGCAGGTGCGTTAGAAGATTGCGACGCTCATGGAACAGTAGTAGCTGGCATTATTGCTGCTAGAGATACTGGCGATGGCATCATCGGCGTGGCTCCTGAGGTGCGTCTGCTGTCGTTGCGGCAAACCAGCTCAAAAATTCGTAATCCAGAAACGAAAAATACCAGCGGCACGCTAGCCTCCCTGACCGCTGCGATCAATTCCGCCATTGACCAAGGTGCCCAGGTTATTAACACCTCGGTGCTCTCATGCATTCCTCCTGCCACCACTGAAACCGGGACAAGTTTCCAGGTTGATACTTATGACTTTGATCAAGCTATGCGCCGAGCGGAAGATTCTGGCGTGGTAGTTGTTTCCGCCGCTGGGAATAGTAACGATGCCTGCCCAGCGGGTTCCACTGTGTACCCAGCCCATCATGAACTCGCATTGGGAGTAGCAGCACTGGCTGATCCTTATACCAAGACTGATTACACACTTGCTTCACCGTTTCCGCAGGCTAGCGCACCCGGCTCCGCGTTTGCGGGTCTGAGTAATACCGGCGACTACCTAAGCCACGGTATAGCCAATAATAATGAGGTGGTCAGCTATGAGGGCACCAGTTTTGCCGCCCCGTTCGTCACCGGCGTGGTGGCGCTATTAAAACAACGACACCCGATGGCAACACCCGCACAATTGCGCAGCCTTATTTACGCCAGCACTGATCCCAGTAGTGGAGCAGTTGATGCCCAACGAACAGTACGCTATTTAGCAGACGGCCCAGCACCTCATCACCACGGTGATTATTCCCTCACCACCCAGTCACAGGCCGTTACTAGTGGCCCACAATTACGATTTATTCGCGGTGGTTATACGTTAATGTCAAGTTTGATCGTTATGGTTTTGGCGGTAACGCTACAAAACTGCGTACATCACCGGGTCCAAGGCAGGAACCGCACCAAGCCGCCACGCCACATAAGTAGCACCTCCGACGGCTAACCACACCATTGCGCAGGTAACGGTCGCGCAGGAAAACCGCACCAGCCGCGACCGGGAACTATACCAAGTACTGATGCGCTCGTATAACTGAACTCCCCATGCTAACAGCCGAGATGCCCAGTGGAGTTCCAAGCTTAGAACGCCAACTCCGATAAAGACTATTAACCAACCGGGGCCAGGAAATGGGATGGCAATAAAACCAGCTATGACAATGAGCCAGCCCAAAATCAACACAGCGGGGCGAACCAGAAAGCCGAGGCGTTTAGTTTTCATTTGTTCATGGCGATAGGTGATCGCCTGAACTTTCTCTGCGACTGCCTCACGCATAAGTGCCATGGAGAGCAATCACCTCGCTTCCTGATTTAAAAAGAAAACAAACGCCTTCTCTAATCTACTAGGTTTTTCGCCGGATAGTCTCAAAAAGATTACAGATTTTTCTTATCTCACCCCCAGCCAAATATGTACCATAGGTCACCGCACCAAAGGCTTGAGCGCTTGCGATCGCTCTAATTTAGTCCCTTCCGGCAAAAGCCGCAGGATATCCCAGTTAACGGAGTGTAACTTAGCAAGACCAATAATCTGTACCGCGTCTGGATTTTCCACTTGATGCCGCATACCCGTGTCGGAAATCACATGAACTCCATAGCCGGTTTCCACTCCGATTGCCCAACCTGGACCGACAAAATGACTCGCTCCAAGCCCAGCAACCTCCAGTGGAACCACCGCTTCCCACTGCGGATCAACAGTTGCCACTAGCCCATCATTGCCAACACACAGGGCGTAATCTGCCGGATTACGCCACTGCGGTACCGATTCAGGCAGCGAATTTAGTCGCTTCTGCGAATCATCCGGCAGCCCATTAAGCTCAGCGACCGTGGCAGAAACCAGCGGGCGTCCGGCGTCGATAAGCACATCGGCCTGCAATAAACTCAGCGCCACTAATCCGTCTGGCGTACGCGCCCAATAATCTGTACCAGTAATGCTGGTGGTGTGAAGAACCTCCGTGATTTCCGCTGGAACAGCCACCTCTGGCAGCTCTACTACAGCACTGAGCACCTGGGGTGACACCTTCCACCTAGGAGTGGCAGCATCGATGCCAAACTGACGACGCACCATCCGCCCGTCCGGGGTATCTGCGCTGGGTAACCGCCGCCGCCCAGCCGCGGTGACCAGCCATTCGGTATCATCGGCAACGGCTATGACGCCGTATTTTTCCGATAACGGGGTGTATCGTTGCGTGCGGCTGCGCTCCTCGATAGCCACGATAACTCGCTGTGGATCGCGCTCGGCAGTAGTGTCCTGACACGCATAAGCAGTAAACTCGCTGCCTAAATCTGCGGTTCCACCCAATACTCCCGGCGCGTCAATAATCCCCACCGGTTGGGTTTTAGGCAGCTCGTGCAAGATCACGTCGCTAGCTTTTTTCGGTTGGGCGGCTTCGCCTGCGATCAGCCGTGCCGAGGCTAGGTTTGCTACTGGGTGGAGAGTGTCGTCAACTCGGACGTATAGTTGGCCGCTGTCTGATTGAATGATTTTTGCGGTTCCGGGATCGGCCGCTGGTTTCAATACCGCCAGCGCCACTGCGCCTAAGGCGATGAGTGCGCAGGCGGCTAATCCGAATACTAGGGCGCGCTGCCGTTTGGCAAAGGGGTCGTGGATCATACGAATATCACCCAAAATGAGGCCATGTTCCATGCGGCGTAACAGGAATTTATGGCCAGATACCTGAGCTTTTGTAGTGGGGGTGACTCCCATGAGTGGTCTTCTTTCGTATCGCTTGAAAAGCGCACGCAAGCCACCGGTTCCGGATCCCAAATCTTGGTTTTTATTTTAATTATTATTCAACCGAAGTCAACGGCTTTCCCTGCTGCTGATAGGCTGCACGGTTTTAGTGCGCTGGCCTCACTTCCGCCTTGCCGACGCTTACTGAGCACCGTGGGTGGTTGCGTCGATAAGCAGCACGGTTAGCCGTGCTAGCGGAATTGTGAATAGCGTAATGAGCCTTTGTCGGCGCGCAGGAGGTTGTCGTCTTGTAGTCGGGTTTGTGCCGCCAGGTCGGTGATGTCAGGGCCTGGGCCTGCGGCTGGTTTGGTGGATCGGTGGTAATAAGGTTGATCGGCCAACGCGGGGTCATCGGTGGTGATGCCGAGTTGTTGGTAGGTAGGAACCGGTGGTAGGGGTTCTTTTGATTTTTCGCGCATGGTGGTTAATTCTGCGTCGGTGAATTGGGTGTTGACGGCGTAGATGCGAATCTCCTTGTCTTGATACACCTTGGTCAAACCTGGCGCATTATCAACTTTGACGGTTAGTTCTAGGTTGGTGTGTTGGAAGTGCCAGAAATTCGGTGGCGAAATATAAATGAAGGTGACATCAAGGTCGGCTACGGCTTGATCGACTTTATTTAGTTGATCCGGGTCATCGTGGTTGCCCGCCCCAATCAGGTAGGCGGAATTGTGAATGATGTGGGTGGGGGCATCATCAGCTAACACTGGCCAGACGTAGTGTCGCGCCACTGAAGGCAATCCGTTGTAGGCATACATCCAGCCATGCCCGTCGGCATGTTCACCGAAAATATGCCCCTCATAAGCTTTTGGTTGCTGGGCTAACCAGGCAAAAGCTTTGCGGTCCGCGGTGGTGACGGTACGAGTGTCGTACATTTCCGCTAAAAATTCCGGTGCGGTTTCTACCTCTTTTACTCCCATGGGAACCACGTAACCTGCGGCCATGAACCCGGCAATGGCGGTGAGTCCAACGCTGGCCACCTTGTAGGGAATCTTGGAGAACACCAGCCAAGCCAACCAGGCCACGCCCACCCCGGCAAAGGCCAGTAGGAATAGTGCCACCGGGATAACCAGCCGATGCGCGGTACCGTAATGCAAATTACCTACCATATTGAGTAGGTCACCTAAGGGGGCGGGAAGAAGTTTCAAAGCATTGGCAGTCAGTAGGATGCTTATGACCAAAAATATGGGTGCCCAGAGGTTCTTTTTATACGCGATCAGGGCGATGATCCCAATGAGGGCTAAAACCAGCAGCCACGTCCAGTTGATTTCGGCAATCTCATTGGCATGTCTGGTCTGCATGGTGACGGTATTAAAAAATGATTCCCATCTGCTGATGTCTTCGTAAGCGGAGACCTCTTGCACGTCCGCAGAAACCGAACGCCCCGCCAATAATTGCGGTAATAGCAGCCCCACTGCAACCAGCCCTGTAGCGGCTAGCAGTGCGAAATCCCGCGCCCGGATTCCCACCTGTCCCTTAATAGTGGTAGCTGTTCTAGCCGGACGCCATACCAAGTCCAGCAGCCACCATACCCCCAGTAGCACCACTATGACGGTGACTGGGGCGGGATGCATAATGACTACTCCCATAAACCCCACCACGGCAGCAAAAGCACGAATGGGTGCCGCGGGTACGGACATAAACAGGGCAGCTACGATGCTGGCCATGCTGATGGCTCCGAGGTACGGCCACATGCCTACGAAAGACGGCACCCAGTACAGCACGGGCAAGGCCACCACTAAGCTTGCGGAAAAACCTGCGGCTACCTGGGCGATAATGCTGCGATCCCCGACGATCCGCCAAGCAATCACCGCCACTGACACTGGCAAAGCCGCAGCGGGTAGCAGGATATTCATCCAGTTGATTGCTTCGATAGCACTGAAATCCATGATCCACGCAAGACTTGCAGTCACCGCATGCCAGCCGGAGGGGTAATACATGGGTAGTTGACCGTCGATATTATGAGCCTCCCCCATGCGGGTCGAGTCGGCCATCCCCATATCGAGTATGTAGCGCACCTCGCTGGCATGCCAATGCACATCCCAGCCTTGGACGATCTCGCCGAATTCATACGGCAAACCGCGCATCATGGCCACAACCTTGGCGATAATCAACCACGTGCTGGTGACAATCCCAGCCAGTGGTAGCACCCACTGGAACTGAAAAACACTACCGGGTGATTCCAAGAAAAAGCGCCGCCACCAGGGTTTTTTATCCGATGGATTGCTATCAGGTTCTCGCTGTTGGCGTTTTTTAATCCGCCACCACACCACTATGAAACCTAGGCGCCACAGCAGAGCCAGCACCGAAACCACAACGAAGCTTGAAATGATAGTGCGTAGATTAAAGTCTTGCCCTAGTCGGCTTAACGCCCAACCGGCGAATCCCACCACGCCCGCGGTGGTGGGAAGGCTGGCAGCTACTGCCCAGGGAAGTTTCAGACCAGAAATCCAATTGACCACCATGCCAGGAATGATGAGCACGGCCAGCATGGTAAGTATTTGTCCCACTATCAGATCTGAAAACAAGCCGAGCTACCTTCCTCACTATTTTCTCGGTGTCTTAGTTTAGCGCTCCTCAGTGCGCCTAAGTTAGTCCCTTTACACCCCTGACTAGGCAGTACACATGCTTTTCTAACGCCGAGCAGCCCTAAATTCCGGCAGCGAACAACTCGCTTTGACTTCAAGCACTTGAAGTTTCCTACGATGGTGGTAGTGGTGCTATAGGAAACGTGCATTGCACAACCCACCGCCGCATTTTGCGCACACCCCTAGTAAGTGAGGAAAAATGAAAGCCACTTTTATCTACGGAACCCGCGATATTCGCGTAGAGGAAACCCCGATACCTACCGTCATTGAGCCTACTGATGCGGTGCTAAAACTAGCGGCAACCTGCGTTTGCGGTTCTGACCTGTGGAGCTACCGCGGCGACGATGAGGTTACCAAACCGCAACCCATGGGCCACGAATACGTCGGCGTGGTAGCAGAAATCGGATCGGAAGTAACAAACGTCCAGGTTGGCGATTTCGTCGTAGGGTCCTTCTGTATTTCTGATAACACCTGTGAGATTTGCACCTCTGGCTACCCATCCCGCTGCGCCCAAGGTGGCTTTGTCGGCGGAGCGCAGGCGGAATATGTGCGAGTTCCGCTTGCCGACGGCACCCTCGTTAAAACCCCCGCCGAACCCACCCCAGAGCAGCTCAAGCATTTAATGGCTGCCTCTGATGTGTTGGGAACCGGTTGGTTTGCAGCAGACGAAGCCCAAGCTGGCCCCGGCAAAACCGTCGTAGTCGTAGGCGATGGTGCGGTTGGCCTCATGGCTATCTTGGCGGCAAAACAAATGGGAGCCGAGCGGATTATTGCCATGAGCCGCCACGCTGACCGGCAAGCACTGGCCAAAGAATTTGGTGCCACCGACATTGTGGAAGAACGCGGTGAAGCAGGCATTGCCAAAATCAAAGAACTCACCGGCGGACTGGGTGCGGAGTCCGTAGTGGAAGCCGTGGGCACCCAACAATCCATGGAAACCGCGATTGCCATCACCCGGCCAGGTGGCCATATTGGTTATGTCGGTGTCTCGCATGATGTGAAGCTGGACGGCTTAGGGCTTTTTTTCGCGGAGGTTCATCTCATGGGTGGGCCAGCACCAGTGCGCAAGTACCTGCCAAAACTAATTGAGCTGATCTATAACGGCGAGATTGAGCCCGGCAAGGTATTTAATAAAACCGTCTCGCTTGATGACATAGCCGAAGGTTACCGAGCCATGGCTGACCGGGAAGCCATCAAGACTTTCGTCAGTCTGTAACCACTTGACTTCTAGTACTTGAAGTTCTTTAGTATGGGAATGTGTCCACCACACAACGCACCTACACCATTAAAGAGGCCGCTCAACTAACCGGTTTACCGGCATCGACTTTGCGGTACTACGAAACCATCGGTATCAGCCCACGCATTATGCGAGGTGATACCAGTGGTCACCGTATTTACACGCAAGATGATATTGAGCTGCTCACCTGGGTTTCCTGCCTTGCGGCCACTGGGATGTCCGTGCAAAACATGCGTGAATACATTGAAAACGGCAAAGACGGGATTACCAATGCCCATAAACAGGTTGAACTACTGACCGCGAAAGATAATGAACTAGCACAAGAGCAACAACGAATTTCTGCCAGGCGGGACTATGTGCAGCTGAAAATCCAGTTCTGGCAAGCTGTCGCATCCAGCGATCAGCAGCAAGCCGACCGAATTGCCGAGGAAGCAGCACGAGCCGCAGAAAACCTACACTGACTTCGGAGTCGCGGGATATGACAGCCGACAGAATTGGTGTGACCGCTGACACTATTCGGTTATTCGATGATTATCCATATATTTTCCTGGGTTTTTATGGAGTTTGAAGCCAAATAACCGAATTGTGTCAGGGGTCACAACACGGTGGCGGAGCCCAGTGGCGTGTAATCATGTTGTTGGACAGTTGTTCACATGGGAGCATCGTTGTTATGCCTAGGAAGCATCTTGGTGTTTTGCGTCAGACTGTGATTGATGCTGTGACTGGGACCTGACCCTTGTTTGGTGGGCACCTGATTTCCTGGCTGTTTGGTTGGAGAGAAAGGTAATCTTATTTTCATGCCTAAAGTGGAATTACTCGTCGGGTGTTTAAATAAGGATGTTGTGGCGTTGTATGAGGATAATGTGGATCTGTCGCTTGCTTCTGCGGCTTGAGGATTTAGGAGTTAATCGGTCTTATGTTGTATGCGCAGGCGCAAAAGC
>CAUQSW010000055.1:0-20645 GCA_963520895.1 uncultured Corynebacterium sp.
CAAATAAGGCAGACCATCTCTGCGGAAATCTACCTCGCCGGCGGGCAGAAACAACCGCCCATCGAAGCGCTGAAGATCGCGGCTGCTGACGGTTTAATGATCAACCTCAGCGCAATCACCGGTAATTCGATGCTTGATGCCTGCGGCGAGGTGCTTGCCGAAGGAAGCCGGTTATGCCTAGGTTGTGTGCGCCTTGGCGACGACCTCACCACCGCGCCTACCATCGCCACCACTATATTGAAGCTGTTCCAAGAACTTAGTTTGGAACGTGATGTTTTAACTAAACAGGTTGATATTACTACCAGCCAAGAACTCTACCCTGGAACCTTACTTGCAGCTGCACATGCGCTTGGTGCCGCCACAAAGATACAAGAACTGCTACTGCAATGATTTGTGAGGAACTGCCGGGGTTTTTAAACCGCTAGGAGCCGCCGGAGGATTGCAACGGCCAGGCAGTATTGATACCGCTGGTATCCCGGCCTTTTCCTTGTAGGTACTTTTTGAAATCAGTCTGTTGGTTGTAATAGCCCACGGCCTGAAATTCCATTAATTCTTCTAAATTTTGGCCAGTAATTTTGGTGCTAAATCGGCGCTTCGCCTGCATCCATGCAATCCTCGCCGCGGCTAGTGCATCGCTGGTAGCCTCATGGGCGTTTTCCAACTTCACCCCATATTCCTGACACAAATCAGTTAAGGTGCGCTTACCTTTGCGGTAGGGATCGCAGATTTTATCAATGACAAACGGGTCATAAACCGGTCCGGCGACCAAAAAAGTTGGCTCTAAGGTATGCAAAACCGTCAAATCGTAGGCAGCATTATAGATAATTAAGGTATATCCCTTGACCCACGCCTCATTAATGGCGGCAATGGTCTCTGCTAACACCTCTGCATGGGGCCTGCCATGTTCTTTGGCATATTCGGTGGTTATTCCATGAACTTTCGTCGCTTCTGCGGGAATCTCCACGCCCGGGTTGGCGAGTAATTCCTGCGGATGCGCTCCTGAGGCATCAATATGAACTAATGCTGAGGTAACAATGCGGGCTTCAAAAGGGTTTGCTGATGTCGTTTCCAGATCAAAGCTCAGCACCTTAGTCGGGTTAAAGTGTTGGTGAAAGACCTCTGCGGGGATCGCCATAACCGATAACATCCTTGTATGTAAATTGCTATAATATGGTGCTGTTGGGCACAACGCCACGAATAATCACACTATAGCAATCGAGCCCGACACGTAACTGTCAATTGCAGGAAACGCAAGTTAACCTGCCGTTGATAACGACAGTCTCCAGCCCGCTGATGGGAGAAAATATGGCGGGAAACGCTACTGAAAACTACCCAGGTGACAAGGCGAATCAAAAACATGTCGGCTGGGGTTACTACACTCTTAAACCATGAGTGATCCCACAGAGATTAAAGAAACAATTGGACAGCAATGGCAAAAGCTAGCAAACGAAGTACAACGGCATCGGGAACTGTATTACAATCAAACTCCCGAAATTACTGATCAAGAGTTTGATCAACTTTTTGCGCAACTGGAAGAACTAGAAAAAGCCAATCCTGAATTAGCTACCCCAGATAGTCCTACCCAAAAAGTAGGCGCCCCAGTAACGTCTTCATTTGCCAACGTTGCGCATCTTGAACGAATGATGAGCCTTGATAATGTTTTTGATTACGAGGAATTAGATACTTGGCTTAGCCGCACTCCAGCGCAAAATTACCTCACTGAACTAAAAATTGATGGTGTCTCGCTAGCACTGGTGTACCGTAATGGAAAGCTGGAGCGAGCAGCCACCCGAGGAGACGGCAGAGTCGGTGAAGATGTCACGGAAAACGCTAAAGTAATCCATGGGGTTCCTCTGCACCTAACAGAATCAGAAGCTTTCCCCATCCCAGAACTTTTAGAAGTTCGCGGTGAAGTTTTTATTGCCGTGGAGGACTTTTCGCTGGTGAATGAGCAGCGCCAACTAGAAGGTGGTAAACCGTTTGCCAACCCGCGTAATGCCGCTGCAGGGTCACTTCGACAAAAAGACGTTGATGCTGTACGACGGCGTAAACTGCGGATGCTATGCCACGGCATTGGGGCGACTGAAGGCTTTAGCCCCAGCTCGCAGTACCATGCCTATGAAGCCCTAGCCGCCTGGGGGCTGCCAGTTAGCGAGTACACCGCACTGGTCTCTTCTGCCGCGCAGGTGCATGAAAAAATCGCCTACTGGGAAAAACACCGCGGCGCTCCCATCTGTGAAATGGACGGGTTAGTAATCAAAGTGGATGATATTGTTCAGCAGCGACAATTAGGCTCCACCTCGCGTGCTCCTAGGTGGGCGGTTGCCTATAAATATCCACCTGAAGAAGTCATGACGAAACTACTGGACATTAAAGTTGGTGTCGGAAGAACTGGGCGGGTGACACCATATGCAGTGATGGAGCCAGTCTATGTGGCAGGAACTACCGTGGCCATGGCCACACTGCACAACCAAACCGAGGTCAAACGTAAAGGCGTATTGATTGGTGACACCGTTATTATCCGCAAGGCAGGAGAGATCATCCCAGAAGTTCTCGGTCCAGTAGTAGATAAGCGTGATGGCACTGAAGTGGCGTTTGTTTTTCCAGAAACCTGCCCCAGTTGTGGTACTACATTGGCACCTCAGAAAGAAGACGATGCTGATTGGCGGTGCCCTAATGCGCAATCCTGTCCAGCACAATTATCAGAACGGCTCACGTATATAGCCGGTCGTGGGGCGTTTGACATTGAAGCCTTAGGGGAAAAAGCGGCTGCTGACCTTATTAACTCTCAGGTTTTGACTAATGAGGCGGGACTTTTCGACCTCACCGAGGAAGATCTGAAGAAAACAAGTGTATACACCACCAAAAAAGGTACGTTGAATGCTACAGGTAAAAAGCTGTTGAATAACCTTAAAACGGTGAAAGAAACCGACTTGTGGCGGGTAATCGTGGCTTTGTCCATCCGGCATGTCGGTCCTTCTGCGGCTAGGGCGCTGGCAGCCCGCTACCATAGTATTCAAGCAGCACAAGCAGCCCCGGTTGAAGATATTGCCGCCACCGACGGTGTGGGCGCAGTAATTGCGCAAAGCTTCAAAGATTGGTTTGAAGTCGACTGGCATCAAAATATTATTGAGCGCTGGGCAGCAAGTGGTGTGACCATGGAAGAGGACGTCACTGACGGCCCCGAACAGGTATTAGCAGGCCTGACCATTGTGGTGACGGGGACGTTAGAAAACTTCAGTCGTGATTCCGCCAAAGAAGCGATCATCTCCCGGGGGGGTAAAGCATCTGGCTCTGTATCAAAGAAGACTGATTATGTCGTGGTAGGGGAAAAAGCCGGTTCTAAAGAAACTAAAGCACGAGAGCTGGGCCTTAACATTCTCGACGAGGCTGGTTTTGACCGGTTACTGGAAACAGGGCAGCCATAGGTGCCATTAAGGATGCTGCCGGTAAGTCCAGTGGGTGTTTCCCAGTAACTGGGTAGCATCCTGCACTTGAGGTATGTGCACGGTGGTTGGTCGTCTGGCCGAACGAGCTGTGTGGGCTTTAGCTCACACAAGCGCAGAATAGAGTAGAGTCGGGTCGAGTCACCACTGCAGCATTCTTGACAAGATGGTACCTAGGTGGCCTAAGTGCTCCACTTCTGAAGGAAGGTAATCCGGTCCACCTACGCGGCCTACTACTAGCGCTATCCCTGATTTTCCTAAGGGGGCAGCAGCTAATGAGGAATCTAGTAGCGCCCAAGATTCTGGGATCCATTTTTCTACCTCTGGATTCAGTATCCGGGCAGAAGTGATATTGATAAGTTCTGGTGCAGAACCGTCGTCTTTAGGGGCGCCGTAGGAACTAGTGATTCTCCTGGCTGGCGCAGCATCTTCTAACAGTATTGCCCAGGAAGAGGTTAGTGCCTGGGGAATGCGCTCAATGAGCTGAGCTATGGCATCGGAATGAGTAGAAGCTCCCGCGACCTCAGCCAGCATCTTGATCTGACCACGCCGATCGACAGTACCCGAGAAGGGGCGGATGGAATCCACCACCACACCATCAATGGTATGTGCGGCGGAAATAAGGACATCAGCCATGGTTCCAGCGGGTAAGCTGACCACCATGTCATCCATGACGGTTCCGTCGGTGAAGGCTTCGACAACATCAACACTTTTGATGTCACCGCCAACCACACCGATGGCCTCGGCTAGCTGGCCAAGGCTGCCAGGAGCGTCGGGCAAGAGTATGCGGATGAGGTACGACACCTGTCCATCCCACCTTTCTCAAAATGAATAAACCACTTGGCTATTCACGAAAAATCTCATAGGTACTACGTGTTTCGCGATTGCGATCACGCCCATCCGAAACATTGTAAGAACAATTTCTTAACTTCTGAATAGCTACACGGAAGCTATTACCTGATTGTTATAGTTTTGCTGGGACTTTCACCAAAAAGCTTACCTAACGGGTGTGAATATTATTCGCAGGCGCCGCAATAAGTGGCGTTCGAAGATCGGATATGGAGTACAGTAAGATGTCCTCTAGTGCCACGCCGAAAAATATCTGGCTGGTGAGAAACTAACTGCTACATAAATAAGATAAAGGATTGAGCTACGTGCCTGAGATTTCGCGCGATCAAGTCGCCCACTTAGCCAAATTATCCCGCTTAGCGTTGTCCGATGAGGAACTTGACCGCTTCGCGGAACAAATTGACGGCATTATCAGCAATGTTTCAGCCGTGCAGCAAGTTGCGGCCGATGGGGTAGAACCCATGAGCCACCCGCATTCCATTCACACCAGTATGCGTGAAGACATTGTTGAACAGACTTTGACCAGCGAACAAGCTTTGGATCAAGCGCCGAAAGTCGCGGAACAACGCTTTGTCGTACCACAGATTTTGGGGGAGTAGCACAATATGAGCAACAAATACTTGGTTGGGGATGAGACCGCCCACGAACTCACTAGCCTAACTGCGGCAGACTTGGCAGAAAAAATACACTCCAAGCAGGTTAGCTCGGTGGAGGTCACCCAGGCACACCTCGATCGGATCGCAGATACTGATCAAGAGATTCATGCGTTCCTCCATGTCGGTGCCGAAGAATCCTTAGCGGCCGCCAAGCGTGTCGACGAGTCCCTAGCACGCGGCGAAACACCAGCCTCAGCTCTGGCTGGAGTGCCGTTAGCCCTCAAAGACGCGTTTACCACCACGGATGCACCCACCACGTGTGGCTCGAAAATGCTTGAAGGCTACATGGCGCCCTATGATGCCACTGTCGCCAGGAAGCTCCGTGAAGCGGGCATTCCAATTTTGGGTAAAACCAATATGGATGAGTTTGCTATGGGCTCGTCAACGGAGAACTCTGCCTATGGCCCAACCCACAATCCGTGGGATCTTGAGCGTACCGCTGGTGGTTCCGGTGGCGGCTCTTCTGCTGCGCTGGCATCCGGTCAAGCACCGCTAGCCATAGGCACTGATACCGGTGGATCTATCCGGCAACCAGCGGCGTTGACCAATACTGTCGGAGTCAAGCCCACCTACGGCACAGTTTCTCGTTATGGACTGGTTGCCTGCGCTTCCTCCCTAGACCAAGGCGGACCAACTGCACGTACCGTTCTTGATACCGCACTATTGCATGAGATTATCGCAGGCCACGATCGTTTCGATGCCACTTCTGTGGATCGGCCGGTTGCTCCAGTGGTGGAAGCCGCTAGGCAGGGCGCACGCGGCGATCTGACCAGAATGCGCGTTGGTGTGGTTAAGCAGTTCGATCGCGAAGGCTACCAACCTGGCGTTTTAGAGCAGTTCCATAAGGCCGTGGATCAGTTACAACAACAGGGTGCGGAAATAGTAGAAGTTGATTGCCCGCACTTTGACGACGCTCTAGCCGCTTATTACCTCATTCTTCCCTGCGAAGTTAGCTCTAATCTGGCGCGTTTCGACGGTATGCGTTACGGTCTGCGTGTTGGCGACGATGGACGTCATTCGGCAGAAGAAGTAATGGCTTTAACCCGGACTGCTGGCTTTGGTCCAGAGGTAAAACGCCGGATCATCTTAGGCACTTACGCACTGTCAGTAGGGTATTACGATGCTTATTATCTCCAGGCGCAGCGGGTTCGGACGTTGATAGCCCAGGACTTCGCCAAGGCATATGAGCAGTGCGATGTGTTGGTGTCACCCACGACACCAACCACCGCGTTCAAGCTTGGGGAAAAGGTCTCTGATCCGCTGGCAATGTATAACTTCGACCTGTGCACGTTACCGCTTAACCTTGCAGGTTTAAGTGGGATGTCACTGCCAGCCGGTTTGTCACCTGATACTGGCCTTCCAGTTGGCTTGCAGATTATGGCACCTGCCTTTGCCGACGATAGGTTATACCGCGTAGGCGCAGCTTTTGAAGCAGGTTTTAACAGTTAATCCTGCCACGTTTGCTACTATTGCCACGGGTGGATCAAGGAGTTAAACATGTAAAAAGCGTCACGGTTGCAATTACCGTGACGCTTAAAATTAAACCGGAGCTTCTGTTAGCTGGTTGCAGGTAACCTATGTTGTCAGATGCAAGGGGACACTTCGCCACGTGTCACGAAACAAAACGAGGCAGGTGGCAGATTAGTTTTAGGTGCCCTTAACGTTGAGTATCTGACGCAGCTTATGCTTGATTTCTACCAGTTCAGCAGAATCTTCCATCACCTGATCGATGTCTTTATAAGCATCTGGAATCTCATCGACCCATTCATCGCCGTGGCGGTAGACAATGCCAGTCATCCGAGCGTCCAAATCATCAACATTAAACCGGCGGCGTGCTTCACTCCGAGAGAACCTGCGCCCAGCGCCGTGTGGTGCAGAATGCAGTGATGCGACATTTCCTTTGCCTTCCACGACATACGATGCTGTTCCCATGGAACCGGGAATGAGGGCAAAGCGTCCAACGTCGGCACGCACTGCACCCTTGCGGGTCAACCACACGGTGCGTCCGCAGTGCTGCTCACGCTCGGTGTAGTTATGGTGACAGTTAATCCGCTGAACTTCTTTGACTTCCTCGCCCATAAACTCGGACAGGCAGTCGTTAAACCGGTCCATCATTTCCTCGCGGTTTAAGAAGGCAAATCGCTGTGCCCAATGCAGATCCTTAAGGTAAGAATCGAATTCGGGAGTGCCAGAAACGAAATACGCAAGGTCGTTATCTGCAATTGGAATCCACCATTTAGCCATGAGGCTCTGGGCGATCTCGATGTGCTTGCGGGCAATTCTGTTACCCACACCCCGGGAGCCGGAGTGCAAAAACATCCACACGGTGTCAGTTTCATCCAAGCACAACTCAATGAAGTGATTGCCGCCACCGAGCGAACCTAACTGCTGACGCCACTTTGGTGAGTGGCTAAGATCAACGCCGGTTTCCTCGGCCAAGGCATTTAATTCACGGCAGCGCTCATTTGCAGATTCCCGCAACACCCAGCTGTTATAGTTACCGGGCGACAGTGGGATAGCGGCTTCAATGGCGTCGCGGAGATCAACCAAGTTCTTGCCTTCTAGGTCGCTAGCATGAAAGTGGGTGCGCACTGCGATCATGCCGCAGCCAATATCAACTCCTACCGCGGCAGGAATCACCGCATCAACGGTGCCAAAAACGGTTCCTACCGACGAGCCTAACCCGGTATGAGCATCTGGCATGAGAGCTACATGCGGGTAGATGAAGGGGAGTTTAGCTAGCTGCCGCGCCTGCTCCATAGTGGATTCTTCCAGCTCAGAAGCAAAAGATATGACCTGAGCCTTGTGTGGCTTGAGGTGACGATCGTGGGTTTTCTTCTTGCGTGCCATTACACGCATACTCCTTTCAAAAGTGGAAAAAGTAAAAACTGTCACGGCGAAGACAAAAAAATCGCCGCTAGCTATGCTGTAAAGCATTGCTGCGGCGGTATGCAGATTCGGTGAAGTTGTGTCAACTTCGCAGAATGGGTAGCACAATACCGCAGATAAGCTCGGGTTGGCTTAATAGCTTAGGTTGCTGGAATTGATTGAACACCGTGCTTATCCTTTCTTGATTAATTTGCGGTAGGTACTAATCAACTACTAGTAATCCATTAGCGTAGGTTTCGGCAATGTCTTACCCCCGTTATGCGAGAAACTGAAACCGTCAGGAATCCCTTTTATCGTGCTGTTATATTGTGAGGAAAAGGAATGAGGGCTATATCAAAATCGGGGGTAACATAGGGCAGGTGCAGTCACCAGCCGGGTCGGGAGTTGGAGTTGCATTTTTGCATGAGGTTGTGCCGGGATGGCCGTAACAGAAACAGGCAAGCGATTATGATAGCGAATATTTGTTCGTCGAAAAGCTGCGCTGTTATGCCCTGTATTAGCCGGTTGTGGAGCAGAGTATGAGATTGTCTATTGCGGGTAGCTCGTGGCGGTAGCAACCATCAATTGAGCGATTTTAGGTAGTGCTGTAATCAGCTTGAGGCAGATTTATGCTTTGGTTTGGGGAATTTTAGTGCTAAAATTCAGTCTGCACTCAGAGGTGAGCTGGTGAAGTGTAAGTGTGTGACACTTCATGGGAATCCGGTGAGAAACCGGAACTGGCGCGCAGCGGTGAGTGGGGACCTGATCTGAATAATAAGTCCACTGGCTAATCCAAGCTGGGAAGGCAGGAAGAAAAGGGTAGATCCACGAGTCCGAAGACCGACCAGCTTTGGCCATCGTGTGACGCTTCGCGTTTAAGCGTCACTTGATACAACGAGAGAGGTATCTTTCTCCACGCATCAACCACGGTCCATTATGAGAAAAGCTGCATTTGTAGCTCGTTTCACAATGCTCCTGTGTGCTGCTTTTGTAAGCCAAAAGCAATAAACAGTGCAGTGCCGTGTTGGTAACAAACGCCATTGATTGTCAGCAATGGTGACGGTAGCGTGCTGTTTAGCTGTTGATGGTTTAGTAAAAAGCAACATGTAACCATTACTACTCACAGTCGAAGGTAAAGATTGCTCTAGGTGTTCGGAACCGATGATTTGCTGAAACCTTGCGAGGTTGGCAACCCACTCCCGCGCAACCGGACATGGCTGCAGGTTTCTGGCAAAACAAAGGTGCCTGGGCAAACTAAAAACCGATCGAGAGTGACTAGCGTGGTCACAGCGGATGTACGGCGCTTGCTCTTTTAGCTTCTTTTAAGGGCAAGCGCCGGTTTTAATTCTCAATTTTAAGCGTGTGGCCGTTGCCTATAGTTCTCGGTGGAATCACTTGGAAAATAATCGCTACTAAAATGGATACCAACCTAACACGTGTGTGCGGACTTCCGTATACTAGAGCGGCAGAGAGTTATCAGCTTTATTCGGACTATTTTTCAACGGGAGAATCCCATGCCAATTGCAACTAAAGCTCTACAAAAAACTGGGCCGGAAAGTCCTTTTGAGATAGCAGAAATTCATCGCCGCGACCCGAGGCCCGATGACATCGTTATTGATATTAAAGCTGCGGGTATTTGTCATTCAGACATCCACACCGTTCGAAACGAGTGGGGCAGGGCGCATTTTCCGTTGACCGTTGGGCATGAGATCGCCGGAGTGGTCAGCGATGTTGGATCTGCAGTAACCCAGTGGCAGGTTGGCGACCGAGTCGGGGTGGGCTGTTTGGTTAATTCCTGCCAGGAATGTGAGCAGTGCCTAGCTGGTCAAGAGCAAGACTGCCTCCAAGGGGCGGTGGGAACCTATAATTCGCAGGATATAGATGGCACCATCACCCAAGGTGGCTACGCTCAGAAAATTGTTGTTAACGAGAAATTTGTCTGTCGCATTCCCGACGCTCTGGACTTTGATACAGCAGCTCCATTGCTTTGTGCGGGAATTACTACTTATTCGCCGTTGGCTCGCTGGAATATCGCTAAAGGTGATAAGGTTGCCATCGTTGGGCTAGGGGGATTGGGCCATATGGGGGTTCAGATCGCCAAAGCGAGGGGAGCGGATGTGACGGTGATTTCTCGGACGCTGAATAAGGCTGAAATCGCCGCGCAACTCGGAGCAGATCGAATCATCGCTACTGAAGATTCTGATTTTTCCCGCGAGCACAAACGGCAGTTCGATTTCATACTTTGTACTATCAGTGCTTCGCTTAATTTGCAGGACTATCTGCGCATGCTCAAACCTCACGGCATTATGGCCGTCGTTGGCCTGCCGTCTGAAGCGCTATCATTGCAGCTAGGTAGCCTGATTCTTGGTGGGAAAGTGTTGGCTGGCTCTAATATTGGCGGCATTCGCGAGACTCAAGAAATGCTGGACTTCTGCGGTGAACACGGCTTAGGGGCATGGATTGAAAAAATCAGTGTTGATGAGGTTGATACCGCCTACGATCGAGTAGTCGCAGGAGACGTAAAATTCCGCTTCGTCATCGATACCGCAACTTTCGAATAGTCAACAACTCGTTGGGTACCACTCACCGCCTAGCTTGACGACGCCCACCCACGTTCGCACTAACGCTAGGCGGTTGGCTATTTTTCGCCAAGTCAACTACCCAAAACCCAGATTTCTTGCTTGTGGGTTTTCATGTAACTATACCCCCGATAGTGGGTATTCGGTTCCTAGAGGGAACCGTACTTCGGTTTAGCCAGTCTAAATATAGTAAGTGAGATTCTTTTTAGGCGCTTTTTGGTCTTTGCAGATCAGCGCCTAGCTGGCTAATGGAAAGGAGTTGGTTCCTCATGTTCCTAGAACAACCGGGATTGGTTCTTTACTGCCGAAGATTTCACTTGCAGACACTCACCGTAATCATCATTGCGGCGAGCATCATGATGCTTACCGGCTGTTCCATCGCGGTTCAGCAGGTAACCAAGTCTTCTGGCAGAAGCATAACTGACAGTTCAGCCACAGCAACCCACCACCGATTAACACTGCGGGAAAAACTAGAAGCCGGCACCGGAACCTTCAACCGCGACGACCCCAATTTTCACCTATTCGACCCCTGCAAAGAAATCAGCCCAGAAACCTACCACCAACTGGGCTGGAAACAGGACGAGTTGTCGTACTCCTACCTTGAAGTATCACAAATCGTAAACTGTGGCTTCTCTGGTACTGAAGAGAATCGTGGTAGCGGCACCATGGCGCTTGCCAATGATGCACTACCATATTCGCATATTCAAGAGTTGGGTTTAGTGATTACCGATCTGGATGTGGAATTGCCGACGGGGTTTTATATACACGAGATTATTTCGCCCGATGAGGAGTACTGCGTTGCTGCGGTGCAGACCAATGCGGGTCGATTGAATGTCACACATGCTACTTCTACCTTGGTAACCCCACCAAAAGCCGTTATCTGCCAGAAGGCTGTTGATTTTCTATCACAAATTCTGGATACGGAGGTTTAGTTCCCATGCACTTAAAAGTAGACCCAGCTTCACTGAAATCAGCGGGGCAAGAAATGCAAGCGATTACGGAACTAGTGCATGAGGCCAGAGCCTTGTCATCTAGTAGAACGTTAAACGGTTCGTTCTCCTCAATTGATGGTTTGAGCGGGCTGGCGATAAACCACGGCAGTGTATTACATGGTGGGGCTGGTAGCGCTGTTGATTGCTTCGGGGTGTTTGAGAAGTTATTGCAATGGGCGCATGGGAATTTCGCATTTAACTGCCAGCTTTTTACTGGTCAAGATATTGCGAATGCGAATACGTTGGCCAAGGTGGATGCTGGGGGTGCTGTGGAAGCCGGGCAGCAGGTTGGTTCTGAGGCTAGGCCAGCCGGTACGTTCGGAGATTTTTCGTTTGCCACCCCGGTAGCTTCCCGTCCGATGTCGGTTGATGCGTTAGTTTTAGAACTTGCTGCAACGAATAATGCTCAGGCTTTAGAAGCAGCTGCCACTTGGCAGGCTCTAGCCACACAGGCAGCTGGTATTGCGGCCAGTTTGCGGGATGTTGTGGGGGAGGTTACCGCAAAAAATGAAGGTTTGTGGGTGCCAATAGCGGTGGGTATGATTTCTGATTTCGCTGCCAATGCGGAGTTTTTTGCGGTTAGTGCGGGGGAGATGTCGAGGTCTACCGGGGTGCTGGCCGGAATAGCGCCAGCGTTCTTACCAGCTGCTTCGCAGGCACAGGTGGCCTTGGCTGCGATTACAGAACCTGTGGAGCGTAGGTTAGCTGAGGAAGCATTTTTAACCCAGTTTCACAGTGCTTTTAATGCTGCATTGCCAACGGCCGTGCCTGGGATTCGTAACTTAATGCAGGAATCTTCCGGGGGTTCAGCACAAAATAGCACGGTGGGGCTGGAATATGCGGGAGTTAAGCCAGCCTCAATGCCACCAGTATTAGGGGAAGTGGCAGACATGTTAACCCAGGCGACGTCGCAGATCACTGGTGGAGCTTTTGATGCAGTCAATCAGATAACCGCACAGTTGGGTGGGATGCATCCGCATCAGGTGGCTACACAGGTGGCGTCGGCAATTGGCCCTGGTGGCGGCTTTTTGCCTCACAGTATGCCGCTGGGTGCGGTGGGTACGAGTATGGCTCAAGCTGCGGGGGCTGGCGTGGGAGTGGTGGATTCCATGCTGCGGGCAGGAGTGGTAGCTGGGCCGGTTGGCGGGTTCGGGGCTCACAACGCTGGGGCTGCTCATAACGGTGTGACTGGTGTTGACTTCGGCGGTGGTAGTCCAAGCTCTAATGTTAGTGGTGGTTTGGGTGCTATGAGCCCTAGTTCAGGTTCTTATGCCGATCCGCGGATGGGAGCAGCGCCACCATTAAATGCACCTATGACACCGATTAGTCCGACTGGTAGTTCTAGTGCGTTACCAACTGGGGGTTCCGGTGGAGGTGCGGCTGCAGGAAGAATGGGTGGCATCCCGATGGGTGGGGTGCCCATGGGAGGGGCAAATAATCAACAGCAAACAAAGCAACGGAAACCGCGCCATCAGATACATAAAGTGCAGTCGTTGACGGCGCAGTACGAGCGGGACCTCAACATTCGGGAATTGCTGGGGGAACCACCCAAAGTGGTTCCAGGCATCATTGGCGCTTGGGTGCGCAATCCTACGCAGAAACCGGTTGGGTGAGGCGTCGAAAAGCAGACGCGAGGAGGTTAGTCGCCTGTGTCTTTTAGGTCGCTGAGCACGCAGGCGGCGGAGGAGGCTGCCGTGGTTACTGCGATGACTGCTGGCCACGCACCGATTTTCTTGGCTAGGGGATGGGATAGGCCGAAGGCTGCGACGTAGGAGGTGCCGAGGCCTGCAGCTAGTGGCAGGCCGCCTTTGGCGTACCACGAGCGGCCAGCCCATATGCCAGCTGCTGCCAGTACGACGCCACCTAACGGGCGGATGCCGGTCTCGCGTGCGGTTAGCCAGCCGCCGATCAGACCAGTGACTACAACGGTGGCAGTATTGACTTCTAAGGCGGGTTTCAAAGAACAACTCATGATATTAACAATACCGTTCGACTAGGGGAATGCCTGCACTGCAATACTTCTGACACGAAGTGTTACCCCCTTTTGAAAATGATTTCATTATTGCCTGCAGGTTGTCTAGGCTGGTTATCGGAACATTGTCATTACGCACACAAATGCGGTGTTCTGGTCAGATCTTTTTCGCGCTTAACTGACAATAGGTGCGCAGTGATCTATTAGCTGCACGTTATTAACAGGAAGCATTCTTAAATATGGGTAAAAGATCGCACCGAATTCCGATAGTAATAGTGCTGTTATTGCTGTTGGTTCTTGTGGTAGTTAGCTTTATAGTTTCCTTGACTTTTGGTTCGGTGGACTATTCCGCCCAAGACGTTTGGCAGGTTCTTGTCAATCGCCTATCTGGGGAACATAGCTTCGATGTAGCAATCGATTCTATAGTCTGGGAACTGCGGGTACCCCGTGGTTTGCTCGCCATTATTGTCGGTGCTGGACTTGCTTTGGCGGGTGTGGCAATGCAGACGCTGGTTCGTAACCCGCTGGCCGACCCGTATTTGTTGGGTGTTTCTTCAGGTGCTTCTGTTGGTGCTACCGCTGTGATTACTTTTGGTGTCTTTACAGCTTTCGGTTTGTATGCCCTTTCTTTGGGTGCATTGCTTGGCGCTTTAGTGGCCACAGCGACGGTTTATTTGATAACCATGGCTCAAGGTGGATTGACGCCCCTTCGGCTTATCCTCACCGGTGTAGTACTGTCGGCGGCTTTTTCTGCCTTGGCTAGTTTCCTGGTTTTTAAAGGACCGGATGCTAGAGCGGCCCAAGGCGTCATGTTTTGGATGCTCGGCTCTGTAGCAGGTGCACACTGGAATAAGTTATTACTCCCCGGGATTGTCGTTATCGGTGTTTTCGCCGTTTTGCTAATGCTGTCGAATTACTTAGATGCGCTAGCGGCAGGCCCTGATACTGCAGCAGCGCTAGGGGTTAATGTACCCAGGCTGCGCAAAGTCCTGTTTTTCTTGCAAGCCTTGCTCGTGGGAGCGATGGTGGCCGTAGCTGGTGGTATCGGTTTTGTTGGCTTAGTGATTCCACATGTGGCACGCATGATAGTTGGTTCCCTGCATAGGCGGCTGTTGCCAGTTTCAATGTTGATCGGTTCACTGTTTGTGATATGGGTTGATGTCATTGCCAGGATTGCTGCACCGCCACAGGAAATTCCATTAGGAGTGGTCACCGGTGTACTAGGTGCACCTTTGTTCTTGATCCTGATGGGTAAGGGCCGCTACACCTTTGGAGGTAAGCAGTAATGAAGCTAGAAATCTCTGAAGTGGCTGTAGGGTTTGGCTCAACCACGATCCTGAGTGATGTTACTTTTAGCATTGCACCAGGAACCATGACGGCTATGGTTGGCGTCAACGGCGCTGGAAAGTCCACGCTATTACGGGGAATAGCCGGAGTCACCCCACTGCAGTGTGGAATGGTGACGATAGATGACCAGGATATTCACCAGATGCGGTCTAGGTATCGGGCACAGAAGCTGACATTGGTGGGCCAGGAAGAGAGTTTGTTAGGTGATCTATCGGTGACCGAATTTGTCTCATTAGGTCGCCTGCCGCATCTCAAGCCGTGGGAGATTGGCGGTAAGGCCGAACAAAAAATAGTCGCTGATTCGCTCGCTCTGGTGGGACTTACTGAATACGCTGATCGACTGTGCGATCAGCTGTCGGGAGGTCAGCGTCGCCGAGTATTACTCGCGCGGGGTTTTGCTCAAGGCACAGACGTCATACTGCTCGATGAGCCAACGAATCACTTGGACGTTCATCACCAACTGCATTTGTTGAAAGTGCTCCGGGAATCGGGACGCACGATTCTTGCTACGATTCACGATCTGGATCTAGCGATGGCGAATTTTGACCAGGTAGTGGTTTTGCATGAAGGTCGCTTGCTGCAAGTCGGTGAGCCTAGTGCAGTGCTCATTCCTAGCAACTTGCGGGAAGTTTTTAACGTGCAAGCATATCTTGCGCGATTGCCGGACGTGAGCAATCCGCATCTCATCATTGATTCCCTCTAATAGTCCATCTGTAGTGCTCATCCCTGATAGGGCACAGTAAGAAACACAGATGAGACGTTAAGTTAAGCTGAACAAGGAGACTTGAACTCTCATGAGTCTGAAGAAAATGCTTGGTGTTATCGGGGTTGTTGCGCTTACGCTAAGCGGCTGCGCAACAGATGCTGTCACCGATACCGCAACCGGCATTACTATCGAGAACTGTGGCGTTGACGTAACTTATGAAGCTGCGCAAAACCTGTTTGTTAACGATGGCAACATCATTTCCATCGCACTGGCAGCAGGAGCCAAAGACAACATTAAATGGGTGTCGTCCATGCAGCGTGACATGGATATCTTGACCGCAAAATATGGTTCTGATGTTCAGAATTTCGAGCAGGTAGCAAAAGAATATCCATCATTGGAAGAAGTTCTTTCTAAGCAACCCGATATCTATGTTGCCGGTTGGAATTACGGGTTTGATGAGGGTAAAAATCTCACCCCAGACACGTTGAAAGAGCAGGGTATTGGCTCGTATATCCTCACCGAATCGTGCCGCCAGGAGGGCACTGATAAACGGGGCATTGTTGATCCGTGGCAAGCGGTGGAGATGGATCTAAAAAATATGGGTGAGTTGACTGGTAACCAAGCAACCGCCGCGGCTGTTGTGGACGATCAAAACACCCGGTTAGAAGCCTTGCGGGCGGCAAAGCAGCCTGAAGAAAAACCGGTTGCATTCGTCTTTGATTCTGCTTCAGACACTATTTTTACTTCTGGAAGTTTTGGTGCTCCGCAAGCTATCTTAGATGCCGCAGGTGCAAAGAATGCCACCGGCGATATTAAGGATACGTGGACAACTGTTGGTTGGGAACATCTCACAGCGACCAAACCGGACGTGTTTGTTTTCGTCGATTACCCAGGTCAAGAGTTCGATGAGAAGGTGAAAATTCTCAAAGAACATCCCACTACCAAAAATCTTCCCGCAGTAAAGAACAACCGGTTCATCAACCTTCCCTACGCCATGTGGTGTTCGGGGCCACTGAATATTGATGCTGCCGAGCACGTTCGCAGCGGTATGGAAAAATTCGGGTTAGTACCGAAATCTGACATCAAACCGGAACTGCAGTTGCCAAATTCGGTACCAGGTCAACAGTATTTCCAAAATTAAAACCTTTGATAATGAGCCGCCACTGCCGGATAGCTGGTGGCAGCTCATCTGGGGGATGGTGCAACGTAGGGGGTATGTTTAACGACTTCATTTGGCATTCCTGTTGGCGAGTCTCGTCGTGTCAACTGAAAAACAACATGTAATGAGTACAATACAAGTGCATGGATGTTTATCAATTGTGTTACCTGCCGTAACTCCTCATACCATTGCAAGCGTATTGGTAGACCCCACGGTAAGGGCACAATGCGCATTCGCTGTAATCTACAAACCGCATAATTGGGTTTTATAGCCAGGAAAAATCAACAGGGAGTTAAAACCCAAAAGGAAACTTAATCAATGACAGTCGTATTTACTCTGCCTACCTTCGAAGAACTGAAATCGGGCACAAAACTGTACGGTGCTGGGTCGCCTGTCAGTGATGACTCGGCGCGACGGGTTTTGGCCCAAGCTCACCACCGGTTGCATGCCACTGTCGCTGCTTCTCAGGACTTTTCGGTTTACGATCAGTTGGCGGAGCAAATCACCGCTGTAGTAAAAACCACTGATACTTCAGACCCACTAGGGGTGGAGCTGCAGGGAGTATTCCTCCTTGGTCAGCTAGCTTTTCGACGCCAGCAGTTCGAAGAAGCCAGCGCCCATGCTTCATGGTGCTTGGAAACCGCTGAAAGCCACGGAGTGGTCCAAGCAATGGTCGACGTAGCTGCTTTTCTTGTCTCAGTAGAATTAGCTCACCAAGTGCAGCAGGCAGAGGATGCCCCGCAATTAAGCGAGATTATCGCTTTCGCAACCGCGATTTTGACCGAGGTCGGTGAACGCGCTGATACTTTCGATTTGGAATGGCAACTGCTGCAGGCGACTGTGCAAGACGAAGCTGATGAAGAGTGGGGACAACTAGTAGAAAAAGCGCAACACGCACCAACAGAAGCGCAGCGCGCTAAGGCTCTAGCATCGGTCCTAGGTCCGTTGAGTGCAACAGAAAAAATTGGCCAGATTATGGACGTTGGAAATGCTGCGATAGCCGCGGCGCGTCATGATCTTGAGCAGCAACAACAAGTGAGCGACAATGAGTCTGAGATTGCGGCAGCGAGATTAGTGAATATCTGTGAGCTCGTTTCCACTATTGCGGCTGCTACTGATAAAACGCTAGGGGATCAGTATTACAATCGGCTATTAAATATTCTGCAGCTGCAGTTAGAAATGTGTTTACAATACTTCGCTTCGGCACCCGAGGAGCGGTTGCGGTGTTTGGCGCATTTTCATGCGCAAAAAGCACGTTTAAGTATCACCACTAAACGGCATAAAGCTGGGCAAAAAAATCTTGACCGAGCCGCTAATCTTTATAGAAATACCAATGATTTAGCTATTGTCGCTCGGTTGTATCTAGAAGCAGCTTCCCAGGTGAAAAAACAAGGCGAAATGCAGTTAACCAAGCAGTTTGCCAGCCTAGCTTTGGATGTTGCCACGGATAGTGAGGATGTTGTCGCCGCAGCGGAAGAGTTCTTAGCATGGGCGCAGCAGAACCCAAAACAACGTAAAAGCTAAAGCCGATGATGGTGCGTCGTAAAGTGCACTTATACCGGTAAAAATGAAAAGGAACCCAGACGAAGGTGTCTGGGCTTTTTAAATCACCGATTAGTGATTTACTTTTCTGGCATCTGCGAGGAGTGGTGGGATGAGATTACCCAGTCGTTATCCTCCCAGCGGTAAGTGTAGGTGTAGCGTGCCTCCACTTTGGTGCCGTCAGCGTATTCGAAGGTGTATAGGCCAGCATCAGTTGCAGTATTGCAGCCGATAGTGATGAAACTCTCATCAATGGTGCCCTTAGGCTTCTTCTCTAGGAAGTGCTTGAAGTAGTCTTCCTTTTCTTCATCGGTGAATCGCAACTTATTAGAAACGGTCGGCAGCAAAATGGAGTCATCGCCGTAGCGTTCCACTACCTTCTTAGGATCGTCAGTTTGCAGCGCGGCGTTCCACTTATCAAACAGGCCGCCAATCTCTTCTTCGGTGGCGGCATGGCATTGGTCACCCTCAAGGTCTGGATCTGGCGAGCCAGTGGACTTGGTAGCAGCAGGCATGGAAGTGGAAGCACCCTCTTCTGGCATGGCGGAAGAGTGGTGGGTTAGGATCTTCCATTCGCCGTCTTCTATGCCGTAGACGAAGGTGTAGCGTGCGGCTACCTTGGTGCCATCGGCATAGGCAAAGGTGTAGCTACCAGCGTCAATGGCATAGTTACAGTCGATTTCTACCCAACGCTCATTAACAGTTCCCTCTGGTTTTTTCTCCAGGAAGTGCTTGAAGTAGTCTTCCTTCTCGGCAGCAGTGGTGCGTACCTTATTGGAGACAGTGGGCAGGAGAACAGAATCAGAAGCGTAGTTTTCTACTACCTTGGCGGGGTCACCAGTTTTGAGCGAATCATTCCAGCGGTCAAATAGAGCAGTGATGTCACTTTCCGACGCTTGCTCGCAGCTAGCACTATCTGCGGTGGTTGCACTGGCGGACTTGGAATCGCTTTGAGCTTCGGTGCTAGAGCTGGCTTCGGTGGTTGTGCTTGAATTGCTACAAGCTGCCAGCGGTAGTATGCAAAGCAAAATGCCGCCAAGAAGTTTTTTGTTGTTCATGAAAAACCTTTCGGTAATGAAGTTTTCAAGTGGCCGGAAACTGACAAATGTGCACTGAAATTCTGCGAAATAGGTGTTATTCCAGATGCTACAGAGCAATAAGATTAACTGTAGAAAGCGTATATTCGATATAAGAAATATCTAATGAATGAAATTATGCTTTTGTTTCCATAAATTATGCTCGGAGCAGCGAATAAATAGATATTCGATACTTTTGTATCAACTCTGCCCCCTAGCTCTTTCAGGGGTAGGAGGGGCAGTGGCCACGATGTTCTCAACATTGATTATTACTAATGCTTTTCCGCTGGTGGTGATTCTGGTGTCGGCCTAGTGGTCAATGGCGGTGGGTTGTCATTTGTGGCGACCTCATTGGTATCGCGTGGGGGCACGTTGGTGCTGTTCGGTTGTAGTTTTGATGAGTATCACGGCTTTATGGGCGTTAATTCCGGTTATGTCAGCACTGCAGAAACTGAATAAACTGCACAGATTGCCTGCTCGACATCGGTGTCCGTTGGGTATGCCATTGCTGCCGGTAGTACTGGCTGTCACCCGGTGGTTATTGGATCTGTTTATTAATCATGGCTTAGCTGATTAGAGCGATTTGCGCCGAGGCGTAAAATTTTAGCAGTGAATACCGATAGCAAACCTCCAATCCCAGAACCTCAAGCATGGCGCGCCCTTAGTGCTTTGTGCATTGGGTTTTTTATGATCCTGCTGGACCAAACTATTGTCGCGGTCGCGACTCCGCAGTTCCAGCAAGAACTTTCGGCATCACTCAACGAAGTGGTGTGGGTGAGTAGTATTTATCTACTATTTTTTGCGGTTCCACTGCTGGTTACCGGCAGGTTAGGCGATCGGTATGGGCAACGCAATGTCTATCTAGTGGGCATGGTGATTTTTACCCTGAGCTCTTTGGCATGTGGGCTGGCACCTAATATCGAAGCCTTGATTGTTGCTAGAGCAGCGCAGGGAATAGGTGCATCGATATTAACCCCGCAGACCATGAGTGTGATTAATCGGATTTTCGCTCGCAACCGCCGAGGTGCTGCGTTAGGATTATGGGGCTCAGTAGCAGGTCTTGCTTCATTAACCGGTCCAGTATTGGGTGGACTTTTGGTGGATAATGTTGGCTGGTCGTGGATTTTCTTAATTAATGTTCCCCTAGGCACGATCTGTCTGATTTTAGTGTGGCTGTGGGTGCCAAAGCTGGAAACCACAATCCGGTCAATGGGTATTGGCAGCGTCATCATCTGGATTCTTGCCATGGGTGGCATCATCTTTGCTGTTCAAGAAGGGCCCGAAATTGGCTGGCAGCCGTGGATTTGGGCACTGCTGCTCGGCGGTATTGCTTTGGTTGCGTTGTTTATCTGGTTACAGGGCCAGGCAGCACGTCGGGGCCAACAGCCCGTTGTTCCACTAGCCCGGATTTTTCGTGTGTGTGGGGTTAGGGGATGATGAAAAGGTGTTTTTA
>CAUQSW010000056.1:0-20372 GCA_963520895.1 uncultured Corynebacterium sp.
AAGCCACCTTTTTAAGAAAATAGATCGAGCACCACTGCGGGTGTCCACCAGGACAGCACCACCAGCGTGACGACGACGGGAACTAAAAGGGCGTCGGTAAGCGAGAAGCCTATGGATCGCATGCGGGTGGGTTGTCGGTGCAACCCCAAACCACGCATCATTGCTGCTGCGGCTAGTTCGTCAGCTATGCGCGCCGTGGCTGATAGCAAAGGTACGATAATGTATTCCACGGTGCGCACCGGATGCAACCATAGTTGTGCTCCGTAAAAACCCCGCAATATGAGCGCTTCATAGATGCCGCGCAATTCTTCCACGACTACCGGGAAGAACCGGAACATCACCACCAGGGGAATGATTAATACCCTAGGTAGCCGCATAGCATAAAGCGACTCGGTAAATTCGCTGACTGCTACCGTGCGCAGCACCCACGATGCCATGGTGGCGCTTAAGAAAAACCGCAGCAGCCAGAACCCCACAAAACCCAAAACCATGGTCACCACGGAATCCCACCAGTGCCCCGCATAGGTTATTAACCACAATCCGGCGGTGATGCAGCAGAAGAATAACCCGGCGCGATCGCCTATATCTGCTACCACGAGTGCCATTATTCCCACGGCCACCACCATGAGAATTACAGGTGCCAGTACAGAGTGTCCGTTGAAAACCATCATGTTGACCAGTAGCAGCATGAGAAATTTCGTGCGGGGGTCGATGGCTAACCGTGGCCCGGTCTCACTAGCTGGAAGTGTAGCCGTTGTCCCTAGTTGGGCATTTGCTAATGTCATCAGTTACACCACTCCTGCTCGTTGGAAGTGTTTGTGCAGCAGGCGCATCCCGATCATGCCCGCAGTGATGCTGAGCGCTAGTACTACTACTGCCTAACCGACGATTATCGGTGGGGTGAATATATCCTGCATCTTATCGGCGTATTCGGTGCTGTTCATGCTTTGGGCGATGTCTGCGAAATAGGCATCGGAGTTGATAAAGATGGGAGCTAGCGGGAATATGTACCACAGGTTGAAGATTCCATAGGCAATGCTGTTGGTCAGTGGCCTGGTATACTGGCCGCTGCTAGCCACGAGGTCGGCGATGAATCCTAAAAATATGGCTCCGATGATGGTGAGCCAGTAATGTCCGGTGAGCACCATGCCGATTCCTAACACCGCCCCCATGATGGTCATGGCACCTTTATGTGGCACTTTAGCTAGGTACAGCATGACCACACAGCCGTTGATTAATGCGCCAATGATCCAGCCCACAAACATCAGGATTGGGGTGAAAATGCCCAGGGTTCCGGTTGTGAACATGACGACGAAGTAAACACAACAGAAGACCCCAATATTAACGAGATTCCTAGGGCTAGAAAGAGAGGTTGACATCAAGACTTATTAGGGTTGACTTACTTAATAATGAATACTATTCCCCATTAGGCTGCAACGCATCAGGTAGCGTAAAAAACAAGGATTGACCAACCCTTATCTAGGTCAAACTCGGTGTACCTTTTAGGCGATGCACCCAGCACCCCACTGCCCCCATACCAGCCGCAATCAGTAACGAAGCCCAGTTATTAGCTAAACCGTTGTGGCTGTATTTTTGCTCTAGGACAGTTCTTGTTCTAGGCCGCGAATAATAAATTCCACTTTCTCGTAGGCGGGGCTATTGCTGGTCCATGACTCATCGGGGACGAATGTGGGGTCGGCGCCTACTCGGTCTTTTGCTTTATCAAGGCCACGTTTACCGCTGTCATCAACAGCCCGCATCGCCGTAACCCCAATATGCGATGCAACGACGCTATCGCCGACGAAATCTATGGCAAATAGCGCTTGATCTTTGCTAAAACCTTGGTTCATTAATAGCTCAACCATGGTGCGAATCTGTGCGTCGATATGGGTGTGGGCAGCGGGAAACTTAAACAGCGTAATGTCTAATCCGGGAAATTGTTCACATACTTCCCAGGTTCGTTTACCCCAGTCGCGCAGGATTTCCTGCCACGATGCGACCGGGAAATCGGTAATAAACATGCTGCGTGCGGCATAAGCAAGGCAGGCGTCGACCAGTGCATCGCGGCCGTCAAACAGCCGGTAAACCGCGGAGGTGGCTATCCCTAGTTTGGTAGCCACACCGCTTAAGGTGAATTGGTCGATACCAAGTTCAATGGCTGCGGCAATGACGTCGGCAGCGTGGAACTTGGGTTTCGGGCCGGTTTTGCGCCCTACCTGTTGGGTAGTCATAGCAGTCAAGGGTACAAGGTTGGTCAGGTCAGCTGCCAGCCAACAGCTTGGCTGCGCTTGTCCCAGAAGTTCCGGTAACTGCCACCTCGTGCGAATAATTCTTCGTGGGTGCCAATATCTTCGATCCTGCCGTCCTTAGTCAGCTGCACAATGTAATCTGCCTTTTTGATGGTGTCGAGCTTATGAGCGATAACCAAAATTGTTGCTTGCTCCCGCAGTTTTTCCACCGCGGCCACCACGTTGGCTTCGTTTTCAGGGTCCAGCGCTGAGGTTGCCTCGTCGAGAAGCACGATTGGTGCTTTCTTCAGTAATGCGCGTGCAATGGCTACCCGTTGTCGTTCCCCACCACTGAGCGCTTTGCCACCTTCACCCACCGGGGTCTGCCAACCGTGCGGCAGCCTGCGAACGATTTCGGTGACGCCTGCCAGCCGCGCTGCTTCTTCGAGCTCTTCCTCGGTGGCATTCAGGTTACCAATCTGGATATTGGCTTTGAGGGTGTCGTCGAAAAGGTAGACATCTTGGAAGACCATGGACAATTGGCTCATGAGCGTTTCGAACCGCAGGTCGCGCACATCTACCCCGCCAACTTGCACGGAACCGCCAGTGACTTCGTAAAATCGGCTGACTAGGCGGGCAATGGTGGTTTTGCCGCAACCAGATGGCCCAACGAGTGCCACCATGTGTTTCGGTGGCACGGTGAAGGTAATATCGTGCAGCACGAGGTGATCGGGGTTGTAGCCAAAATCAACATGATCAAAAGTGATTTCACCATGGTTCGGCTGTACGGCGGATTCTTCCGGTTCGACCAAAGGTTGCGAATGCAGCACATCGAGAATCGCCTCTAGCAGCGGACGTTTGGTCTCGGTGGCTGCGGCGGTTTCCACGATTCCGCTCAGCACCTGGGAGTAGCGTAACGCGACTCCGGCAAAAGCAATGGTAGCCAGTGGTGCTAGGGTGCCGGTCAGCGCTAGTTGCGCCGCGATGAAAATGAGCGAAACGACAACTATTTGGGCAAAGACCCCACCAATGATGTTGCCGAATAACTCGTACCATAGTTCTTTACGCTTAGCCTGCAACCAGGTGGTATTGGCTTTATCTAGTTCGCGGTAATCCTCGCTTCTGCCGCAGGCACGCAACGCGGCTTGGCAGTGGACAAATTCCACGATCCGGTTACTTAGTTCTATTTCAGTTGGTTCCGCTATGGCTTTGCCTTTGCGGGTCAAGGAGGCGCTGAGCATCACAAACCCTAAAAACAGCGGGGTGGAAATCAATAAGGCCAAGCCTAGGCGCCATTCCCACAGGAACGCGAGAACCACCATGACGACCGTGACTGTTACTCGTTGAATCAACGGTGATAGGAAATGCGCGATTAATTCCCCTGCCATCATAAGTTCAGAAGAAACCATCCGCGATAGTTGCCCTGAACTGGGCTTATTAAACCACCCGAGCGGCAGGCGGGCCACCTGGTCACCGATTTTCCGGTGCAGGTTTTCGATCATGTTCAATGCGGTTTCATAGCCGCGGAACTGCTGATAGTAGCCAATTATCCCGCTTGCAACTGCGGCAACTAATAACACCACCAGCCAGCCGTTTAAGGACATTCCCCACACCGGTTGCCCAGTTGCCAAAGCTGTGATCGCGGGTATCAACAGAAACAGCGAGCAGCCTTCGATGATCCCCATGACCACGCTATACCGGATATTAGTATTGACCAGTTCCGGTTTGCCGAGGAAGCTGCGGCACAACGGAATAAAACCAATAATCAGGAAGTTCATTATTCGCTCTCCTTCGATACCGTGGTGGTCAATGTGCCAGTACCACCATGCGTCCCGTGCCAGAGTTGACTATAGAGAGGCTGCCCCAGCAGCTGCTCATGGCTACCTTGGGCAACCACTGCGCCGCGGTTGACAATCACGATATGATCGACGCCAATAATGGATTCCGGCCGGTGGGCAATAACCAACACTGTGCGGCCTTGAACCAAATCGGTCAGCGCCTGTTGGATTTCTGCTTCGGATTCAGGATCCGCAAAGGCCGTGGCTTCATCCAAAATCAAGACCGGTGCATCTAGCAACACCGCACGCGCAATCGCGATCCGTTGCGCTTGGCCGCCGGATAACCCGTGTTCTTGGCCATAAATCGTGTCAAATCCCTGCGGTAATGCCTCGATGGTGTCCAGAATATGTGCTTTCCGTGCGGCTTCTCGCACCTGCTCATCGGTTGCATCCGGCTTAGCCAGGGCAATATTATCGCGGATGGAAATGCCCAACAGCTGCGGATCTTGCAACACAAACGCCACGTGCCGATACAACTTCGACGGTGGAATCTGCCGCAAACCCACCCCGCCGAGGGTGATTGCACCAGAATCAGGATCATTAAACCGTGCCAATAACATGGCTAAAGTAGATTTACCGGAACCACTAGGCCCCACCAACGCGGTGACCGTACCGGGCCGCAACGTCATGCTGACCTGATCAACCGCCAAAGTATCACCATAAGAAAACGACACATTGTCATACACCACGGTGGCATCAACGGGGTACGCCGAGCTATCCTCACCGCTTTTCGACGTATCCACCGTAGGGGTATCCAACGCCGTGATCACCCGCAGCGCTGCCGCGCCAGCTAATTGATACGCCCAGCTCATCCCACCTAATACCTCAACGGAACTGGGAACCACCAGTGCAATTAACGCACCACCTAAGACTTCTGGGACACTGACCCAGCCCACGTTGACCATCGCGGCACCACCAGCGAGGTTGATCAACAGAATCACCGGTATAGCAATCGCAGCGTTACCTAAGGCAGAACCGCGCAATAAGGGTGTAACCCAGGCTAAATAAAACCGGGAAAAATCATCAGCAGCAGCTTGATAACGCCCATGTGCTTTACCCACGGTGCCGAAAGCTTTCACCACCGTAATCCCAGTGAAAAACTCGACCATAGTGGCAGAAACCCGCGAAAGATGATGATCCATTTCTATGGTCTTTTCCGACATGTCTTTCATAGTCCAGGCCATGGCAACGACATAGATGGGCAACGAGGCAACCGTCAGCAGCCCTAGCCGCCAATCAATCACAAAGGCATAAACCACCAATGCTATAGGCGTAATCACAGCTTGAGTGACATCCACCGGCTGATGAGCAATCAAGGTATGGATCTGCGCAATGTCGTCATGTAGCGATTTACGGAGCTTTCCGGCGTTTGTTGCAGTAAACCACCCCAATGGCGCTTGCCCTACCCGCTGAATGGTGCGTTGCCGGATATGCAAAGCCAACCGAGCATCGGCAAAGTGGGTAATCCCCAAGGCAACGGCGGTAATCAGCAGCCTAAATCCAAACGTTCCCACCAAGACGTTAATGATGAACCATACCCGCGCAGCATCAATGGGTTCGCCTGAATCATAGGCGGCAATTAACACGTCACCGAGTGCCACCAGTGCAAAATACGGACCAATAGCCAAGAAGCTCGATAGCGCCGCTAGAACCCTAGCAACCATAAGATGCGCTGCTATGGGGCGGGTTAGTTCCGCCAACGCTTTTTTGCCTTCCGCTCGCTCCCGCTTGAGCTTCTCGGAATCAATACCGTCCGTGGGACTGGTTATCTCTTGCGATTGGTGGGTCATCATCAACACTCCTTAACCGTTGACTCTTTGCATGACACCAAGCTGCCTAAAGATATTTAGGCAAGCCTCATTAAATTATGAACGATATTCATAATTTAACCGCAGCCCAGAAATCCCGTCAAGAGATTAACCACACCACCCCCAAAATACGTGCACCCAATGATGACAATGAGGCAGCCCACCCCTACCACGCAGACGGTAAAAACTAGCCCTCGAACTCAGACAGTTGAATTAACAGCTTCCCCTCCCGCGGATTATAACCAGCCAGCGCATGCGGCAACTCCGCCAGCGACACCTTCGCAGCAATATCAGTACGCAACCGCCCAGCACGCTGCTGAGCAAAAACTGGATCAAATAAACCAGGAAGCTCTTCCCATGGGGTGGCATGAATAACATCCCGCAGCCGGAACATCTCAACCTTGCGCCCTACTTCCCCGAGCGGCTGCCCGGACAGCAGCCCAAAATGAACCACCGCCCCTTCCGGCTTTAACTTTTCAGCCAAACACCTTCCCGGCTCACCCCCAACACAATCAAAAAGGACGTCAAAGCCGCCAGCAACATCTGGCACATGGGCGCAATCTCGGCCGACAAGAGTCGTTTCCACCCCGGTATAGGTTAATAACTCGTGCAGATGTCTGGAAATGGTGGTGGTTTTGGCGTCGATAAGCGCGGTGCCAGCGGCTTTCCCGAAACGCCGCACCATTAACAAAGCAGTCAAGGGGTTGATATAAGCAAAGCATGCGGCGGTGGTGGAAATATCGTCGGGCACCGGAATGCACCACGAATAGTCGGTGCGCTTGAACTCTTGCCACGCGCCGGGCGAGCCGATGGGGAGCACCCGTTGCCCAATAGCACTTTTTGAAACAGCGGATCCGACGCGCTCAATGATTCCGACCCCTTCAAAACCGGGAACAAACGGAAATACCGTGCGGGAGGCATAGCTACCAGCGAGTGTTACTTGATCCGAGGGGTTGAAGGTACTCAGCAGCATTCGTACCACCACTTCTGTTGCGCCGATTTTACTAGGCTCCGGCACGGTTTCTATTTGTATTTCATGTGCGCGGCAGGGGGCGTGGGCAACAGCTGCAAGCATGAGAAAACCTTATCTTCTAACGTACGGACTCACCGCAATAGTAGAACACATTTCCGGCCAGCCACCGACCATCAGCTTGCCAGACTTCAGCACCAAGCCAAATGTTGACAGTGTTAACTACGCTTGTTACCTTAAGATGTAAACACCGTTAACTTATCTGTTTGGAGCCCCATCATGACTGATGCCCTGTTTAGTCCGTTCACTTTCGCCTCCGGCGCTGCAGTACCCAATCGAATTGTTAAAGCCGCTATGGAGGAATCCTTAGCCACCCCAGAGCATCTGCCGGGTGAAAAAATCTTCACGCTCTATCGCACATGGGCGCAAGGCGGCACCGGAACGCTCATTACCGGCAATGTCATGGTGCACGATGCGGCGCTGACCGGACCACGCACCATCGTTCTTGACGAGCACCAGCCCCTCGATCCCTTCCGCAGTTGGGCTGCAGCAGCACACGAACACGGGGCAAAAATCTGGATGCAGATCAGCCATCCGGGTCGCCAAATCCCCAAGGGGCAACCAGGTGTGGCCTGGGCGCCTTCTGCAAAAACACTGAATATGGGAACTAAAGCAGTCAGTATGGCCGATCCCACCCCCATGACTGAGGAACAAATCCATGCCACCATTAAGCGCTTTATCACCACCGCGCGTCTTGCCGAGGAAGCCGGATTCGACGGAATTGAGATACATGCAGCTCATGGCTACCTTTTGTCCCAATTCCTCTCCCCGCTGGCTAATATCCGAACCGATGATTGGGGCGGCAGCTTAGAAAACCGCGCCCGAATCCTGTTGGAGATTGTCAAGGACATTCGCGCCACAGCAGCACCAGATTTCGTGGTGGCGGTAAAACTTAATTCCGCCGATTTCCAACGCGGCGGCTTCGAGCTTGACGACGCCAAAGCCGTCATCAACATGCTCGCCCCACTCGGGGTAGACCTAGTCGAACTCTCTGGCGGCAACTACGAAAGCCCAGCCATGACCGGTGCCAGCACCGATGAACGCACCCTTGCTCGAGAAGCCTATTTCCTTGATTTCACCAAAACGCTAGTCCACGACTCCCCCATCCCCTTGATGGTGACCGGTGGTGTTGTCCGCCGCAGCGTAGCAGAACAAGTACTAGATTCCGGTATGGCGTTGGTTGGTATAGCAACCGCATTGGCTGCCGATCCACAACTGCCCAATACCTGGCAAAACGATCAGCATTATTCTCCGGCCATTCCAGAGAAGAAAATCCGTAACAAAACCTTGGCCACCGGAGCGGCAATGGCCTGGGTGCGCCACCAAATCTCCCGGCTAGCGGACGGTAAACAGCCACAGGTTGATTGTGATCCAAGGTTCGCCTTCGCCAAGGAACTAGCCACAGGTTTCCTTCCCAACCAGACCTACGGCAAGTGGACAAATTATGGCACCTGGCTGCACCGCAGGATGACCACGCAGCATACCATTGCACCCAAATCGGTACTGATGGTGGTAACTGCGGCAACCGAATGGACACTGAAAAATGGCGAAAAGCATCCCACCGGATTCTGGGCGGAGGAACTCGCTGTGCCGCATAAAATGTTCACCGAAGCTGGCTGGAAAGTCACCATTGCTACCCCAGGTGGTATGGCTGCAACGCTCGACAAGCTAAGCCTCGGTTTTGCCGGTGGTCTGCCTGCTCATCGCAAAGAAATTCGCGCCTACCTTGATGCCATTGCTAGTGAACTTTCCCACCCCACCACGTTGGCAGACGTCAACTTAAGCGATTATGACATTGTGTTTTACCCCGGTGGGCACGGTCCCATGGAGGATCTTGCTATAGACGAAACGTCCGGCGCGTTGCTGCGCGATTGCCTCGAATCTGGCAAACCACTAGCACTGTTATGCCATGCGCCAGCAGCCATCCTTGCTGCCACCAACCCCGATGGGAGCAATGCCTTTAGCGGACGCACCATGACCGCCTTATCGAATCGGGAGGAATTACTCAACCCCTTCGCTTGGAAAGCACAATGGTTGCTAGAAGACGAGCTGAAACAGGCCGGAATAACCTACATAGCAGGTATTCCGCTGCGCCCTCATGTGGTGGTAGATGGCAACCTATACACCGGCCAGAACCCGCAATCATCTCATGAGCTAGCGCTGCGAATCCTGGCTGATCAGGGATCAAGCTAAACGGCTAATACGCTATAAGCAATGAGCTGATCGATTCTTCGAACATCAACATCACGGCCTACCTTGATCTTTAAGTTGCCCGCGCGGGTCCACAGCTCTACCTCGGCATTAAAATCCAATGTGCCAGCGTTTTCTGTGGACCACATGTTAATGGAACTATAAGGCAAGGAGTAGATTTCGACCTTCTTGCCGCGCAAGCCTTGGGCGTCACGCACAATGAGGCGCTTATTGGTAAAAATTGCCGAGTCCCGCAAGGTTTTGAAAGCAACATGCGCCTGCTCTCCTGGAACTAGTAACGGATAAACATCCTCTGGGACAGGCACTTCTTGAAAAAATGTCCATTCTGTAATGTGAGCAACTTCCACGGTTTTCTCTCCTAGAGCCAAATAGCAAAGCACCTATTACCTTCGGCACTGCTAAGCCTGTTGATAGTAAGAACAAGCTTAGCCGGTTTCTCAGGTATGGAACGGGCTTTCACCACGCCACTATCAGGCCCATCGTGTCACTATTACTACAGTTGGAATACAGTCCCCCAAGCAGCTACAACTAAACCCTCATCGCCACCTCTTGCCCAAACCGACTAAAAGCGGTTCGCCCATAAAACGCGAGGTGGCGATACAGGTTAGCTTATCGACACTACGACCACCCCGTGGGCAAGATACCCACGATAGCCGCCACCGAATACACGAACGCCACTGTATAAACCGTAATCAAAGTGGCTTGGACGATAATATGCCCCTGCCAACTCACTGCCCAAACCGGTTCCAGCTCACCTACCTTACGCGCCTTACGCAGCAGCAATACCGGGATTGTGGACATAATTGCACCCGCGAATCCACCGGCATAACTCAGCGCTGACACGAATCCCCCAAGACCTAAAATCGAAATCACTAACGGCGGCAACACCGTACAAGCCACGGCATACAACCGTTGCGGCCCGTGTTCCGCCCACCGCGTAATATCCATGATATTACGCATCGCGGTGTAGCCAATGGCAATAAAAGACGTGAACATGGCCAACAAGGCAAAAATATTAGCCATGTAATAAGCCACCCGACCCAGCGCATCACCCCACGATAAGGTGACCACCTCGGAAACATCGGTTCCCAACAGACCCAAGGCAACAAAGGGAACTAAAGTCAAGGTGAAGCCGGTAATCACCATGCCAGCAACAATAGTCCGCGGAATTGCTTTCGGATTCTCAGGGTCAAGACCACGCACCAACTCTGGCACCACATACTGCGCTAAGAACGTGAATACCGCAAGGTTAAGAATCGGCACGATATAAAACGGATGCAGCACCCACAAGTTTGCTAAATCAATGCCCGGCCCGACAATTGTCCAGCCGCTCAACGTGAGAATAATCAACGCCATGCCAGCGGTAATCAGCCCCTCCACCAAACCAGTGGCATGTAGGCCTTTCCACATAATGAAGCTACCGAGTAAAAAGAACGCCAAGGTTCCAGCTAGCTCCGGCACCCCCAATAAGTTGGAAAGCAGGCTTCCTGAACCGGCAGCATAGGCAATCAAAGCACCAATACTATTGACCATAATGGCGATAAAGACCAACCATCTCCCCCATTGGCCTAGGTATTTTTCTGCCAAACCAGATAGCTGCAATGGCTCTTTAGTGCGTTGCGACACTTCCGCCACGTACATCATGGAAAACGTGGTCAAAGTCCCTGCTACCACCAAGGCAATCAGCAAAGCCAAAAATCCACCGTTACGAGCAGCGTAAGGCAGGCTCAAAATCCCAGCGCCAATATTGGTACCGAAAATCAAAGCAACGCCCTGAACCACAGTTAACGCGGGCTGGTGAGATTCCTGTTTATCTGCAAGAACTCCACTGTCATTTGCATTCTCAGATGCAACCATGGCACATCCCCATTCCTTAAATACAACCAAAACTATTGTCACTGCCACTGGCCGATGAGCAGCAGTGAACACCAGTTAATGCATTATTAGAATGCCTTGTTCAATCAGTCGGCACCGATATACACAATGTCGAATTGAACGGAGAAATTACACCGGGGTGGTGGGGCTTGGTGGGTGGTGGTTGTTGAGCGGAAACGGGTGGCGTCGAAAAGCTAGCCACCGGCGGCAGTGATGCTTGGTTTTAGCTAGTTGTCCACGCTAATTGGCAAAACGCTCAATTACCCCTAGCATAGTCATAGACCGAGTGGTCTAAAGACCTGTCTATAACTACTACCTCAAGGACTACCATTGCCACAGCACGAACTTTGGGACATCGCGACCAAGCTACGCAAAAACTATCGCTACGTTGACCTCACTCATTCCTTTTACCCTGGTCAACCAAAATTCAGCGCGTTAGAAGATCAAACCACCACCCGGCTGTTTACCGTGGCCGAGCACGGTTTTACCGTGGATCGCTACCATATTGTTGGCCAGTGGGGCACGCATGTTGATCCGCCGATTCACTTCGTCGATAATGCGCGCACGCTGGACGAACTGCCCGTGGAGGAAATGATTCTGCCATTGGTGGTCATTGATCTTCACAAGGAAGCGGCGCAGTTCCCTAATCTGGCAGTCACCGTGGATCATTTGCAGGAATGGGAACAGCGCAATGGCACTATTCCTGAAGAGTCCTTCGTCGCGTTGCGTACCGATTGGTCTAAGCGTTGGGCTACTGATGATCTTTATGGCATTGACAGTGAAGGCAAGCGTAACTGCCCAGGTTGGTCATTAGAAGCCCTGGAGTTTCTCTATAACCAACGCGGAGTGCTCGCCATTGGCCACGAAACTACCGATACCGATCCGGGTTCGTCGATTGATGCTGGTAGTTTTGCCTGTGAGCTTTACTGGCTTCAGCAAGATCGGTGGCAGATTGAACTGCTCAATAATCTTGCTGAGGTTCCCGAAACCGGCGCGCTGATCTGCGCCACCTGGCCCAAGCCTAAAGGTGGAACCGGTTTCCCGGCTCGCGTTTTCGCCATTGTTCCCCACTAGTCCCTCATTATAAGGAATCACGATGAACCAACCCGACCCCCTGCTGCCCATTTTAGGTGACGAACAACTCCCAGAACGCTCAGCGAAAGTATTTGCCGATATTCGGGCCACGCGCAATACCGATTTTGTGAATAATATTTGGCGAGTCCTAGCCAATGACCCAAACCTGCTGGAACAAACCTGGTCAGATGTCAAAGGAGTCCTGGCCGAAGACGGCGAACTGGATGTTCTAACCAAACAGATGATCTATATCGCGGTGTCAGTAGCACAGGGTTGTAACTACTGTATCCGCTCCCATACCGCCGTAGCGCGTAGTCTAGGACTTACGGACGCGCAGTTCGCCGAACTCCACTCCGTCATTGGCGTGGCAGCAAAAACCAATCGGTTAGTTCAAGGCCTGCAAGTCCCCATCGACGACGCATTTCTTTAAAATCCCCTAAGGAGCATTCATGGATTTAGGTCTGACCGGTCGCCGCGCCATTGTCACCGGTGGCAGCAAAGGGCTGGGGTTCGCCACCGCAGCATCGCTGATTACCGAAGGCGTTGATGTTGCATTCTGCGCCCGCAACGCCGCCGAGGTGAAAAAGGCACAAGAGGAACTAACCGCCCTAGGCAAAGGCACCGCCCACGGCTTTGTAGTTGACATCACCGATAATGACCAGCTGCAAAAATTCGTCAATGCTGCAGGGCAGGTACTCGGAGGCGTAGACATCCTTATCAACAATGCCGGTGGCGCGCACCCCGGCACCGGCGAATCCATCACAGACGAAGCCTTCCAGGCCGACTTCAACATCAAAGTGCTCTCCTGGCAACGCACCATTCGCGCCGCCCTCCCCCAGCTACGTGACAGCAACCAAGCCCGCATCATTAACATCGGCTCGGTCTACGCCCACTCCCCATCACCGGCGTTCTTCTCTACCTCGGTGCACCGCGCCGCGGGTGTTAATCTCACCAAAGCCTGGGCGGCCGAACTCGCCCCCGAAGGAATCCTGGTTAACGGAGTCAACATCGGCGTGATCGAAACCCCACAATGGGCCAACATCCGCGACAAACGGGCACCCGGCGCAACCATGGAAGAGTTTTTCCAGGCCACCACTGACGCCGATATTCCACTAGGACGCATCGGCCAACCCAGCGAGCTTGCCGACGTGGTCACCTTCCTCGCCAGCGCCAGGTCCTCCTACGTCACCGGCACAATTATCGACGTCGCGGGCGGAATGGGGGTTGGGTAGGCACTTAGCTCTCCAAGGTGATACCGAATGGTTTTCGCATAATGCGGAGAGCTTTAGATACCGGATCAACTGTCTGATGTTAATACGGTGATGTTCTGGTTCCCGTCTTGGTTGTCATGAATGTAATTTGCAGTGATATTCATCTGATCCAACTTCTTCCATACTCGAGCCAGTTGTTGCTCCTTGTCTAGGTAAAAGTCTGATTCAAAAATACGCAGAAATGTCCACCCAAGACGTTCTAATTCTCGTTGACGTGCCAGGTCTTTTTCTGCATGCTCTGGCCCATGCCAATGGTCACCGTCACATTCAATTGCCAGTCGCGCATCTGCTCCTTGAACAACCAGATCAATACGATAGTTCTGAACCTGAAATTGGGGAATCACATAATAACCTCGGTCAACCAGAGCGTTATAAACTCGCTGCTCAAATAGTGAATCAAACGGTTCCACTCGTTCGGTGTCGGAAACACGACTAGAACTACAATCTTCAGCGGTCCTTGTCGCAACGCTATAGGCATACTCCAATAGCTTGTAGCGCATATCCTCTGGATTAGTTAGCTGATCTAGACTTATAGAATGAAACAGCCAGACTTGATCCTTCGCACGACTGACTGCCACGTTATAGCGCTGCACGTATTCATCGGTTACTAGCGCACTCAGTCTTTTGTTTTCATCCTTCGAAGACACCATTGACAAGAAAATCACATCTCGTTCGGCCCCTTGGAACTCCGCAGGAGAACCAACTCGCAATTGGTGCTCTTCCCACGCATCTGTCGGAAGAGTCTTCATCAACTGCGACTGAATATAATCTGCTTGTTTGGATGAACTAAGTAGCGAGATTACACCAAAAGTTTTACCAGCGTATCTAGGATCCGTTAAGCACTCCTGTAGTTTTTCGATTAAAGCATCTGCTTCACCACGGTTTACTTTAGATACTCCAGTATCTTGGTAAGCATAGGGAGTATGCACAATCTTAAATGGCGCTAACCGATCTGCAGATACCTCACGAACAGGAACCAAAGTGACATTGTCAGGCTGGTAGGCAATTTGATTAGAAAAACCGATGATTTCCGGAACACACCTACGGTGTTCCGTAAGGGTGAGACGACCACCAAAACGAGCAAGTGCAATATCAAAAAGTGAACGTTTCGTGTCACACCAGCCAGCTTTATCGTCATCATCATCCAAAAACTGATCAGCTAACTTACGGAGTTCATCCTCTTTAACACCAATTGATGACGGTGATACCTGCTTGTCGTCACCAATAACAACAATCGTGGGAGCGAGGTACTGCAAGAAAGCAGCCTCCGAGCCTGCTTGCGATGCCTCATCAACCATGACGACATCAAACATGTTACCCTGTAAGTCCAGCTGGTCGATCACTCGGTGCAGCGGCATAATCCATACTGGTACAGCTGAGCGACAGTTGTCTAAGGACTTTCGGATGTCACGACGGTACAGATCGGCATTTTTACCAGTGCCTTTACCCAGCCGACTGACTTTCCGGGCATATTCAACCAGATTTTTCCGGGTCCGGTTTGTAATCCTGTTGCTATTGAGTGCTTCGTACCACGCACGTTCAGCAGCAAGCCTACGCACCTCTTTGTGTATTTTGCTTTCGAGTACCCTCACTTCTCCTTGTAACTGTGCTAGGTTGTGTCCTTTTGCATTATCTAGTTGAATCAAGGCGTCATACCAATGCAGTGCGGAATGAATATCACGCACACGATCTAGCATCGCTTGTGGGTGTTTCTCAGCATGCAGATTATTTACTAGCAACTTCGACCAGTTGTGTAGTTTCTTCTCCAGTTCATCAAACCTCACGAAAGAGAAATGTTGCTCGCGGGCAGTTTGAGCTTCCTCTAGTGCATCTGCCATACCCACCGCATCGCGTTTTTGCGCGGCGATGCGGTACTTTTCTAGCCAACTAACATGTTGGTTCTCTGCCGCTAGACGATCTATTTGGGCATTAAGTTTTTCTAGTTTCCGTTCTTGAATACCAATCTGTTGGGATATTTCTGCTAACCTTGCAGAGTCTTTCAATGCTTGGATTAACATTGAAAGACTCTGGGACTCTGGCGGAAACTGAAAACTTTGCGCTAGCTTACTTGCTGGCCCATATTGGGACAACTTTTTTATGGCGGATGAGATCTGATTAAGCTCATTGGTTAATACCATTACCAAAGTCGCCGGATCGTTTTCTGTAGTCTCCAGCCACGCAGGCAACATTTCATGTATCGATGCTACCTGCCATTGCAATTTGATTTTTGTCACGATGGCCTGCACCTGTTCTGCTGTCGATGGCTGTGCACCATCAACTTTGACTGCCGCGAAGAACTCTCGCCCTTCCTTCACGATTTTAGGTGAGAAGATGCCAATCTTGACCACGCCATGAACATCTGTTTTTAGTGGTTCTTTGTCTTGTAGAAACTGTGCCAAGTTCTCAGCATACCGAAGATACGATTCGGTATCTTTAGTAATGTCAATTCTTTGAAAGTCAGCTAGTTTTTGTAACAGGGTACTTATTTTATCCAGTTGATTTCGAAGCTCTTTGATCTGACCAGACCACATACGTAACTGGTTATTATCGTATGCTTCAAGCAGCGCTGATGCCCATAACTGTGTACAACTACGAATGTCCTCTAGTACTTTATCTATTGCGGTCGCTTGTTCACGGACACGCTCTCGTTCACTAGCAGGTAGCCCTCCCAAAGCTTTCCATTGTTGGCGGCTGAATGAACTACGAATGTTTTCTTGTTGCTGCTTCAGTTTTTCAATCGCTTGAGAGGCTTCCTCAAATTCACTCAATCTTGGCAGTTTCGCAATATCAATCTTCTTCGCGGCGTTTGCCTCTTTTCGATTAGCGTCTGTCAATGCAGCGAACAAGGTACAGTACTCTGCAATCTCTTCTTGAGTTAACGGAAAATCCCTCTTTGGTGTGTCAGGGACGAGATCGCAAATCCATTGATATTTTTCTGCTTTAGCTTGTACTTTCTCCATGGCCAGCGTTGGTGAAAGCTCATAACCGGGGATCTTTAGTGGTTCTGACTTTCTGCGAAACTCAGTTGCAATTTCAGCCAGCAGATACTGACGCCGCTCTCGAAGATTACGTAGGTTACTTTTGGCATTGGAAATAGCTTGCTGCGAATCATTTTCATCAAATTCCGCGGAGGAACGAGAAATCTTATCTACAGAAACTTTTAGATCCGCCATATCAGCAGTCGAAGTACCAATCACCGACACCGCGAGTTCGCGAATTTCCTCAGGAAGTCTATCGCGAACTTCATATAATGCTCGTTCAGTGTGTGCGGTGACCAAAACACGCTTTCCTTGAGCAAGAAAATGTGACAATAATGCAGCAGCAGTATGGGTTTTCCCGGTACCGGGAGGTCCCTGTACAACAGTTTGACTATGTTTATCTACCCGTTCAATAATGCGCTGCTGCACCTCATTTAACGGCAGCGGGCTAAACACTTCATCATCAAAGTTAACTACCGCACCTGGCAAGGGAGTGAGATTGGGAGGTGTAGTTTGATCGGGATCAATCAGCGATAATAGTCCGGCTGGCACTTCTCCTGACTGTTGAATTTGCTCAGCAAGCCTGTCATAAGCTTGAGCAAAGCCAGCGTTTCGACGTTCACGAAGAATAAGCGCAGGAGCCCAAGTAATCACCGGATATGATGTTGGTCCTCCAGCAGCTCCGTCTGGTAGATAAACAGCAGAGGTTGACAAGCTATGAGCGGTAATGGCACCAAGTTCATCAAAAAGCTCAGCATCAAGGACATGACTGGAAAACTCCGCAGCTTTAGCCGTCACATCGCTAACAAAAGTGCGGTCATCTAGGATTTCTGCAGGAATAAAATCAAGTTCTGCTTTGAGCTCTAATGCTGACTGCGCAAATTTTACTCGAACACGACCAGTGCTCTTCTCATGAATCGTGTCCACCGGTGCTGTAAAAAGGTGACGGCGTATCGGACTAGGCCCGTGGCCGTTCCAAGTTAACAAACCAAAACCTAATACTAGCTCATACTCTTCGCTTGACTGGCTGGCGACAAGGTGGGATTGAAAAAGCTGTTGATAAAATTCCTGATATTTCTTAGCTGCCGCCCACTGCTGCCACTGAACAAGCCACTGTTCAGCCTGTTGCTGCATGGTCTTGGGTTGATCCGTAAAACGCTTAGTTACACCGTTTTCCCTTAGTACCTTAAGCATCTTGGGTTGTCGTTTGTGATTATCAAAAGGCTTCTCAAACCAAGCCACAAGTTTTTCATCCAGCTCTGGGCGTTCCAACAAAACTGGACGATCTGCTAGCAGGATTGTGTCTTCTTCCATGTCTTTGACCGGTAATTCTGTCAAAGACATTCCCAAACGGTCACAAATCCTATGGTCAAGTTCAATTGGCCAACTGTTAGCAACTATCCCTTGAACAATATCGGATAACCAGATGACAGTTCCTTGGCTTTCAAATGTCTTGAGGTCAGTGATCGGTTTTTCCCGTAGCCGACGTGCCTGAGCTAGAAATTGAAAAAGTCGAACAGCTTTATCAGATTGTGTAGACACCTAGTTCTCCGTTTAAAAATGAGTCCAAAATCTCATGTTTTACTTACAGCATTCTTATCTATGCAAATAGTATAAGTAACACAAAAATCAATTAACAACAAAAGGACACCCCTGTAGTAGATATACCACAAGTAAAATCTGGTTTAGCCAGCTCTTCCGGCATTTGAGCGTGTTGGTTTTACATTGCTTCCGCTATAGCATCCGCGGGAACCTGACCCCCCTGTTTGGTGGACACCTCATTTCTGACTGTTTGACTGGGGAGAAAATGGAGTGCCTTAGGACTATCGGCTGACCTGACTTGAGGGTTAACCGTTGATTCCTCGCCGTTGGGTGAGAATAATCTAGATCTGTCGCTAGCATCTGTGACTTAAAGATCTAGAAATCAACCGGTCTCATGTTGTATGCGTAAGTGCAAAAGCTTAGGCTGCGGGGATATGCACCCGCATGGACCAACAGCAAAAGCAAGCAAAGCAAATATCTGACACTTAAACATATCCGCTGTTTAGGGCAAAGAAAAACTTTGGGCTTCGTAAAAGAACCTGATCGCCAAAGCTGTAAAAACATGTTTCACACAAAGAGACAAACTAGTGATCCGCTATCTAACCTACCTGCGACCACCGCTACCTATTACTCGAATCGTGCAAATAAGAGCTGTCGAGTTATTTATATATCGGCGTTGATTATAGGACTCACACTCGACAGCCCGCTGACCATGTTCATAGCCTAGGTGGGTATCCATTTCAACTTGCAAACCTCTAGCGATGGAGGCTTGCAGTAACCCATGTACCAGATCATAATCATCCGTAGTAGAGGTGCCTAGCTTGTCAATAAGCTTCGCCTTTTCTGAGTTGCTTGCAATTTTTCATCAAGTTACTTTGATCTTCACACAAGCCAGTAGGATACTTGCTTTACCATGACAGTCATTCTGCATCACTCTCCCCATCTGAGTCGAACCCGCACACACAAACAATTAAACAATCCCAATCTTCGCAGTTAGCCTATTTTTTAAATTCATAAAATCGGAAGTATGTTCCCCCTTGTTGAGCCGACACTTTATGCGCTTTAATTTCTAGTTTCCCTTGGTAGACAGCCTCGACTTAAGTGGCAGTGGTCACCGCATTTCTATAACCCATCAACACTCCGCTGCACGCAAGAAAAGTCTCATCCCACCACCAGCTAACGCAACAAATCCCTCCGTTTCCCCTTGACGTTCCAAATGCGTAAGTGGTAACTTACGCATTGTGAGTGTTGAAGTTCCCGATCCCTGGCAGGCTTTAGCCGATCCCACTCGGCGTCACATCTTTCGGCGCCTCACTGCGCACCCCTCTACCGCAACGGACTTAGCCCGCGGTCTTCCTATAAGTCGCCCGGCAGTATCACAGCACCTTCGAGTACTTCTTGAGTCCAACTTAGTAGAGGTGCGTCAACAGGGACGCCAGCGTTTCTATCACCCCCACCCAGACGGTCTTTCCGTGCTTCGTGACGAGCTAGAGATCTATTGGAACCAGACCCTTACAACGTTCAAGCAGGTCGCAGAGCAGACCTATCAGGAAAATACAACTCCCCAGAAGGAGAAAAACCATGAATAACCCCCACCCACCAACAATCATTACTGTCTCCACAGTAGTAGAAGTCCCTATTGACCATGCTTTTGACGTATTCACGCAGCGCTTTGATGATGTAAAGCCTCGTGAGCACACGCTACTTGAATCCCCCATTGAGAAGTCTGTTCTCGAACCACATCTTGGTGGTGCCGTTTATGATGTAGCCATTGATGATAGTACTTGCACTTGGGGGCGCGTCATTGCTTTTGATCCACCACACAGCCTCACCATCAGCTGGAATATTACCCCACAGTGGAAACTTGAATCAGACCCCGACAAAGCAAGCGAAGTTGAAATCCGCTTCGCCTCCGAAACCCCCACCCGTACCCGCGTCGAAATCGAGCACAAGCACCTCGACCGCCACGGCGAAGGCTGGAACACATTTACCAACCTTGAAAAGGAAAATGGTTGGCCCCTTTATTTGCAGCGCTTTGCTACCACAGCAAAGTCACAGATTGCTTAACCGCCCTCAACCAAGCTGCCGCACCCCTCTCGCACCCCTGCGAAGTGTGCAGCCATAAGCCAAAATTAAAGTAACACCCGCAAAACCGCCCCCAACCAGTAGAAATGTTTTGTGGGGCCACCGAGGCTCGAACCTGTTACGACCGCTATTGGCCTTCCGGCGGGTGCTTATCGCATCTAGGCGGAGATATGCTATAACTAGCCGCGAACGAGACAAAGAAACCGCCCTTCGCTATGCTGCAGGCGAACCGGTCAAGATCATTTGCGCGGATTTCAACATTCACCACAGCACCCTGCACGATATCTGCAAGCGCCTAGGTATTGAACGCGAGCAAGCTAGGCAACAGGCAGCCCAAAAGAGCAAAGTGAGATAACCGTACCAAGATGGCTACACCTTGGCGGATATTGTTGGGAAGTGCAATGTTTCGCTTGGCACGATACGCCGCATGCT
>CAUQSW010000057.1:0-20335 GCA_963520895.1 uncultured Corynebacterium sp.
CCAACCAACCCAACATAGAAACAGCACACAAGTTATCCACAAGAAAACCCGAAGCTAAGGAAAACGTCGAAAAGCGTTGCGCCAGTGCAACAAATATCGGTAGTACAGGCCGCGCCGAATCTGCATTCCAGGTAATACTGCGGCGGCGATTTCGCGGATTTCCGTAAGCGACTGCCGCGGCTGGGTGATCGGCACGTTGATGTCGTGGGCATCGCGGCGCCAGCGCACCAGAGGAAGCTGCAGCGCGGAAAAGGCCCAGTCCTGCCAAGACTTATTGGCCGCAAGTCCGACAACCAGTAGCCTACCGCTAGGCGCAAGCAGGTCCCGGGCCCGAACTAGCGTGTCCACCAACGGCATATGGTGCACACTAGCCACCATGCAAACGGCATCAAAGCTTTCTGGTGGCGCGTCGAAATCTGCAAAGCGGGTCTCTAGCACCGCTACGTTCCTGCGCCTTGCGCGCCTAGCGGTCGCTGCATCGGGTTCTAGCCCCAGCCCACTGCAGCCATGTTGTTCCAACCGAGCCAGCAGCAGGCCTTCGCCGCAACCGACATCCAACACTCGTTGCCCAGGCTGCACTCGTTGCAAAATCCACTGATGGTAGGCGGTGTTGTGGTTCCAGTACTCCATCACTTAAGCAGTGATGACACCGGAAATCATAGTACGGGTGGCACCGCCGATCCACACGTCATCTGAGGTGATTTCAATGTGTAGTTGCCCTTCGTAACCAATGTTGCCGCCTTGGCTCACCCGGTAGCTTCCACTGGCTTTACCGGTGCGGGCGAACCATTGTGCCACCCCGGCGTTGAGGCTACCGGTAACGGGGTCTTCTGGCACCCCGACGCTGGGCACAAAGCTGCGGATCTCAAAGGCTGATTCTTGCCCTAGTTCCATCGCTCCGATCACCCCTAGGGCGGCGTCGGGCAGGTTGCTGAAGTCAGGCTTCAAAACCCTTACCTCTGCGGCACTGGTCAGTTGGATGGCTGCGAATCCCGGACCGTTGTCTACCCATTGATGGTCAACTACCGCAGCGGGATCAATGCCAAGTGCTTGTACATAGGCTGCTAGTTCATCTGCCGCAAGTGGACCGGTGCGAACGGTGGGAGGCGCGGCGAAAGCGTATCCGCCCGTAATGGTGCGTACTTGCACTAGCCCCGCGCCGCATTCTTGAACAATAACGTCTGCTGTGGAATCAGTATGGCTCGCCCAAGCGTGAGCTGATCCTAAGGTGGGATGCCCTGCGAATGGCAGTTCGGTGGTGGGGGTGAAAATCCTCAGGCGGTAGTCTGCTTCCGAAGTAGTTGGTGGCATGATAAACGTGGTTTCCGACAAATTGGTCCACTGTGCAATGTCTTGCATTTCTTGCTGGCTTAAGCCCTGCCCGTCGATGATGACGGCGACAGGGTTTCCTTTGAAAGCCCTAGCCCCAAAAACGTCTACTTGTGCAAAATCCCTCATAGGTTTTTAGTCTAGCCAGAAAGTGCAGCTTGCTGGGGCTTCGTTTCACCTTGCAGTTGGATGACGGTTTTTAATGGGTCGACCAGTGATCCCGCGTAGATTGCCTTGATGCGTTCTTCGGCGGATTCCCCCACGGTGTCACCGTCTTTGATAATCAGGCCATTATCAAGCAAATACAGCGCGATATTGGTAAGGAATTCGTATGTGCCCGCGGCGTCTTTGGTGCTGTTGGGGATTTCAACGTCCATAAGCCCCAGGTTGTTCAAGCCGACGGTATGCGCCGTGATTGCGCCGTCTTCTGGCCGGTGGCCTACATTGAGAGCCACCCACACCTCAAATAGTGGGGCGGGTAGGACTTCTTTGGCCATCCTGCGGAACAGATCTGCCGCAATCAGGTGGTTGGCTGCCGCCCAGTAAACCCCAATGGTTTCAGGTGAGATGGCTACCAATGAGGCCACTACCTGCGAGAGCAGCACGCTGCTTTCGCGATCTTTGTCGTCACCTTCCGGCAGGATAGTAACAATGGTGTGTGCTTGGTACTCGGTATTAAATTGGCGACCATCGGGCCACAGTCTGCTAGAGGCGCAGAGTTCAGCGGTGACATCAGCCATGGGTTTTTCAATACTCATCACCGCAATGGTGAAGTTACCGTACTTGTAGGTCAGGGTGCCTTCCTCTTGCGCTTCAGCGACAAAGGCGGTTTGCCTAGCATCTGGCCAGTCCTCCCTAAACTGCCTAATAAACGCTGCAGATGTTATAGCTAGGTCAATTTCGTTTTGCACTAACATTGCAAGGGCAATGGACACTTTCGTAAACCTTTCATTTGAAAACTAACGCCGTCGGACTAAGGCTACTTATTTTTACCTAATTGTGCCCTGATCTCATGGAATTTTTAACCATTTTGCGCGAGTACACCTATCTTGCGGGGTTAAAATCGCTTGTGCTTTCTATCGCGGAGAACGTCGCAAGCTATTAGTAGCGTTAGCATACAGTTACCGTGCCGCGCCTACCCGCAAACGCACCACCCGTCGATCTGGATGTTTGCTGTCTTGGCCGTATTCGGCGGTAATTACTTCGCTTTGATCGGCAGTTGATAGTGTTTCACCATCTGCTATTTCTTTGCCATTGCCAACGAGATACATGGCGATGTTGGATAGCAACCTAAAGGCTGCTTGTTCGTCTTTTTCCCAGGCGGGGATTTCCAGCTCGGTTAACCCCAGCCGGTGCAATCCGGTGGTGTACACATGCATGACACCTTCCGTATTGGTGGTTTCTGCGTGGATGGAGACCCATAACCAGATCAAGGGCAACAGGTGGCCTTCTTGTACCATGCGGCGGAATTCTTGTGGTTCGATAAGGTGCATGGCGTTTTGCCAAAACACCACCGCCTCTTGTGGTGAGGTGGCAATCACCGAGGCGAGTATTTGCGATAACACCGTGTGCGCCTCAATGGCGTCAATGCTGCCGTTGGTTGACAGCATAACGAGGCTGCGCTCGGGATGGTTGAGCGCCTGGCCGTTGGGCCAGAGCCGGCTGATGCGCCCGAGTTTGTCAAAGTCCAGATCAAGTGGTTCTGTCCAAGGCAGGATGGAAACTGCGTGACCGCCGCAGTCGAAATCCATGCGTTGCCCATCGCTTGTGCCTTTTGTTAGGGCGTAGGGGGTTGTGCCCCAGTCTTGGGCCCACTGTTTTTCTACCTCCTCCGGGGTGATCGCGGTATCCCGATGCGCATACAGCAGCATTGCAGTGACTACACCAGCCATGTACATCCTCTTAAAGTAGTTATTCCTGTTGCGTATGTGGTTTCAACCCTACTGTTGTTTTAGCTCAAGCGGTGGAATACAACCCCCACTAATTTTATTCACATACGTTTAGGTGTGGAAATGCCGAAAAAATAGACAGAGCGGTTTCTTTTTCTCCTGTCACACAGTAATTTCATTCCCAACGTAATGACGATCCTTAAGGAGTAAAATCATGACCCCAAAATATGATAATTCGCAGGCATCTGAGTGGAGTTTGGCCACGCAAGCCATTCACGCCGGCCAACCCGTAGACAGCGACACCGGGGCGCGTAACCAGCCGTTGTACCTGACTTCCTCCTATTTGTTTGATTCGGCGGAAACCGCAAAGAAACGGTTCGCACTGGAGGAACTCGGGCCGATTTACACCCGGATCACCAACCCAACCACTGAGACGTTAGAAAACCGCATCGCTGCCCTAGAGGGCGGAGTGCACGCGGTGGCTTTCGCCTCGGGGCAGGCGGCGGAAACAGCGGCGATTTTGAACTTAGCGGGCACCGGTGACCACATTGTGGCAAGCCCACGGCTGTATGGCGGCACCCAGACGCTGTTTGCCATTACGCTGGCTCGGCTGGGCATTGACGTAACGTTTGTGGACAACCCCGATGACCCACAGCAATGGGCGGCTGCGGTACAGCCTAATACTCGGGCGTTTTATGGCGAGACCTTTGCCAACCCGCAGGGGGATGTATTGGATATTCCTGCCATCGCCGAAGTTGCTCACGACCACCAGGTACCGTTGATTGTTGACAATACCGTGGCCACCGCAGCGTTGGTTCGCCCACTTAAGCTGGGCGCTGATGTGGTGGTGGCGTCGTTGACTAAGTTCTATACCGGCAATGGTTCGGTCATCGCAGGCATACTTGTCGACGGCGGCAGCTTCGACTGGACCGTACAGCGGGACGGGCAACCGGTATTTGAGGGTTTTGTCACCCCAGATCCGGCCTACCATGGCCTGAAATACGCCGAGCTAGGCCCAGCCGCTTTTGGCCTAAAAGCCCGCGTGGGGTTGTTGCGTGACACCGGCGCAGCCTTGTCGCCGTTTAATGCGTGGGTGACCATTCAGGGGCTTGATACGCTGTTTTTGAGGGTGGAACGACATAACGAAAACGCCGCCAAAGTAGCGGAGTTCTTGGCTAACCATCCGAAGGTCACCAAGGTCAACTACGCAGGCCTGCCCACCTCGCCGTGGTATCCGATCAAAGAAAAGCTGGGGCTGAAATACACCGGTTCGGTGATCTCCTTTGATATTGCTGGCGGGCGGGAAGAAGCGTGGGCGTTTATCGACGCCCTCAAGCTGCATTCCAACCTAGTTAATATTGGCGATACCCGTTCCTTGGTGGCCCATCCCGCCTCCACGACCCATTCCCAGTCCACTGAGGCGGAGCTGGCAGCGGCGGGGATTTCTGAGGCCACCGTGCGCTTGTCGGTAGGCATTGAGGATAGTGCCGATATCCTTGCCGACCTTCAGCAGGGCTTTGCTGCTCTTAGGTAGGTAAATGCGGCTTGATGGCGTCGTAAAGCACTTTGCCTAGGATCGCCAACATGCCGGTTCCGGCGGCAATAGCCAAGATGGTGGTCCATACGTTTTTCACCCCAGAAAACGATCCTTTCCATTCCTCTTGCGTGGTGGCGGACTGTTGTTGTGTTACGGAAGCTGGTTCGGATTCTTGGGCTACTGCTGTGGGATAAGCCATGCTAGCGACCAACATTGTTGCTGCAATGAGTTTTTTTCATGGTTAGTTCTCCTTAATCAATGAGATGAAGTGTTCTTCGCCGGTGGTGCTGCGCCTGCGGGCTGGGTGCACGCTGATCAAACCGTGATCGTTGGTTACGGTGATCGGCCAACCATAAATCTCGGAAAGCAGGTCGTCGGTATAAACTTCTGCTACCGACCCGGCACTCGCAATACGCCCCTGCGCTAGGCAGATAATGTGGTCGCAGTAGGCCGCGGCTGCGTTTAAATCATGCAGCACCACGATTACCGCGACATTGGCTGCGCGCGCCAAGGTGCGGATCAAACCCAATACCGGTGGTGTCGTTCCAATTGCCTTTAGCTACTTTTCCCTTGATGTATGACCGGTAGCTTTGTTTAACCCCCCCAATGAAAAGCGCATCCTTCCTGCGACAATCCCGCCATGGATAGCCCCGTTAGCGTCGCAACAGCCAGCATGTTCAGTGTTCTTCTGCCGGCACGTCTTGTTTTCGACACTCGAACCATTAACCCACTCTCCGATTTTCAGCCAACCCAAACTACTTTGGGTTCTCCTATTGTTCCTTAGGTAAAGCTTCACATACTTTTTGTGACTTGTATAGGGTACACTTAGTTTTCCTGTTTCGCTAAAACTGGAAAAGGGAGCTTAAACAGCATGGATTCCGCTACCGTAACCGCATTTTCCAACCTTTACCCTGATATAAACCCCACCCAAGGAATATCCCTAACCAGGGCTGAACGGGCAGCAATTACCGTTGCAGTATCTATTCTATCGTTTGGGTTTGTAATGGGAGACCTCATTATTGGTGGTATTGGTTTGGCCTTGGTGCTTTTTAGCTACATCTTTCCGGGCCAGAAAATCGCCCGCCGAGTGCGTCGTGAAGCAAGAGAGCGGTTTCCCGCCGAGGACTGGGCGGAATTTCACGCGCTTAGGCGCACCAATGTTGGCCTGTATATCAATATCTTCTGGCTGGCGATCATTGCGCTCAATATTTCCGCCTACTGGTACTTCATTAATATTTTCGGCGACCCGGTCGCCTATGGTGCAGCCGCCTTGTCGGCATTTTTAGTATGGTTCTTACCGGGCATGAACCCCATGTGGGCACGGACGAAACCGGAAGAGACACCAAACCCGGTAGCATGATTCCCAATACTTAATAACCCTTGGGAGGAACCAACACCATGCTTGATACCACCGGCACCTTAACAACAGTCGATATTGGCGCATTCACTACCGAAGCGGGGGCGACCATCCCGGCAGTAACCATCGCCTATCAAGCGTGGGGGGAATTCAACGGCGACAACCTCATCTTAGTAGAACATGCACTAACCGGGGATTCTAATGTTGCCGACTGGTGGCAGGACCTATTAGGGCCTGGCAAAGCCTTTGATACCGACAAATATTGCATTTTATGTACCAACGCTTTAGGAGGGTGTCGCGGCTCCACCGGACCAGCCAGCCTAGACCCCACCGGGGTGCCATGGGGTTCCCGCTTCCCCGCGCTGAGCGTCCGCGACCTGGTGAACGTCGAAAAGCAATTCCTCGACCATATCGGCGTATCACGCATCTTAGGGGTGTTGGGGGGTTCCATGGGCGGTGCAAGAGCGCTGGAATGGACGTTGCTGCATCCCCAGATGCTCGAAGCCGCCCTAGTGCTGGCCGTATCTGCTAGGGCGAGTGCCTGGCAAATCGGCATCCAAACCGCCCAGATTTCCGCCATTGAGCAAGACCCCGCGTGGAATGGCGGCGACTATTATTCCGGCCCCCACCCCACTGGCGGGCTAGCCACCGCGCGCCGCATTGCCCACCTGACCTACCGCGGCGAGCTGGAAATCGACGAACGTTTTGGCACCGACCCCCAACCCGGCGAAAACCCACTCGGCCCCTATAGGGATATTAACCAGCGGTTCGCAGTGCAAAGCTACCTGGACCATCAAGGCTTCAAACTCACCGAGCGTTTCGACGCCGGTAGCTACGTCACCCTCACCGAAGCCATGAACCGCCACGACATCGGCCGCGGCCGGGGTGGCTTAAACAAAGCACTGGCCTCCTCCGAGGTGCCCACCATGATAGCCGGGGTAGATACCGACATTCTCTACCCCTACCACCAGCAGGAACACCTGTCGCGTAACCTGCGCAAGCTGTTAGGCATGGCCAAAATCTCCTCACCGGTAGGACATGATGCTTTCTTAACAGAATCGCGCCAAGTCAGCCGCATTGTGCAGCGGTTTTTAACCATGGCCAAAAACAAAGGTGAGGGCGAGGATTTTTACACCATCTAGCTGCCCAGCGCGTCCACCGAGGCGGATAAAAACAGCATGGCCGCCCCACCTAGGGCGGTAAACACCGCATCGAACTTCCTAGAGCGCACCGCCAGCACCCCTAAAACCTGCGAATCGCACGTCAGCCGCAACACCGAGAGCCACACCAAGGTGGCACCTAAACTAAACGTCGCCCGGCGCCAATGCTCGGTAATGGAAAACACGCCGGAAACCACCATGCCCACCACAAAAATCACCAACCCTGCTCGCTGCAGTGCCACGGGCACCGTCGAGGGTGGTAAATCGTTATCGTGGGGGTTCGACAGTAACTGGCTCACAGCTGCTCAGCACGCTCGACAACATTACTGACCAAAAACGCACGAGTCAGCGGGCCCACCCCACCGGGGTTCGGCGAAACAAAACCCGCAACCTCCCACACATCGGGGTGCACATCACCTACCAGTTTGCCATCCGTTCGAGAAACCCCCACATCCAGCACTGCTGCACCGGGGGCAACCATATCAGCTGTCAGCATATGCCCCACACCAGCGGCAGCAACAATAATATCGGCCTGGCGAGTTTCTTTCTTTAAATCCTGGGTGCCCGTGTGACACAACGTTACGGTGGCATTCTCACTGCGCCTAGTCAGCATCAACCCAATGGGGCGGCCCACGGTGACCCCACGGCCAATAACCACCACTTTTTTCCCCTGCGTTTCCACCCCAAACCGCTGAAGCAGATGTATCGCACCATTAGGCGTGCACGGCAGCGGAGCTGGCTCATTTAATACCAGCTTGCCCAGATTCACCGGATGCAACCCATCGGCGTCTTTGGCGGGATCAATCCGCTCTAAGATGGCATTTTCATCCAAATGCTTTGGCAATGGTAGCTGCACAATATAACCGGTGCATTCTGGATCAGCATTAAGCTCGTCAATCACCGCATTGAGTTCTTCCTGGCTGATGTCTGCCGGTAAATCCCGCCTTATCGACCGCACCCCGATCTGCTCGCAATCACGATGCTTCATCTTTACATAGGCATGGCTGGCGGGATCATCGCCCACCAACACTGTTGCCAAACCGGGAACCACCCCACGCTGTTTCAGCGCCTGAACTCGGGTTTTAAGGTCGGTGAAAATTTCATCACGCAGCATATTGCCGTCGAGTTTGATAGCCGTCATAGCGGTAATTATCCCACGAATCTATACTCTTACAACCATGGCAATCATAAACGTGGTCTTCGACCAGCCGTGCATCCCACCCAACACCGGCAACGCAATCCGCATGTGCGCAGGCACCGGCGCCCACCTCCACCTAGCAGGCCCATTAGGATTCAACCTAGAAGAACGTAACTTAAGGCGCGCCGGACTCGACTACCACGACCTTGCCGACGTCACCGTCCACGACCACCTCGACGCCTGCCTAGCCGCACTCCCCAATGCGCGAGTATTTGCGTTTAGCACCAAAGGAGAAACCTTCCATTCGGATATTTCCTACCAGCCAGGTGACGTGTTGTTATTTGGCACGGAACCAGTGGGGCTGTCTGCTAAAACACTTGCTCACCCGAGGATTACCACGGTCGTGCGCATCCCCATGCTGCCGGGCAGGCGCTCCATTAATCTTTCCAACGCAGCAGCCATTGCCACCTACGAAGCATGGCGGCAACTGGGCTACCCCCAAGCAACATAACTAAAATGAGGGGTTCCTATCTTAACTGGAAAGGCAAGCATCATGAAAGAACACCAAGGCCACTGGGTACTGGCCAAACTCGGCAAGAAAGTGCTGCGCCCAGGCGGCAAAAAGCTCACCAGCTGGCTTATCGACACCGCCAACCCCACCGGCAAACGAGTCGTCGAATTCGCCCCGGGCTTAGGGATCACGGCTAAAGAAATCCTCGACCGCAACCCCCTTACGTATGTAGGGGTGGACGCTGACGCTCATGCCGTGGCCACCACCAGCACCCAACTGGCTGGTGACGCTCGCGTTATCCAAGGCACCGCCGATAACACCGGCCTCGACGACGCCTCCTGCGACCTCATCGTGGGGGAAGCAATGCTGACCATGCAGGGCGAAAAAGGCAAAAAAGCCATCATCGCCGAGGCGCACCGCATTCTAGATAACGGCGGTTCCTACGCCATCCACGAGCTTGCACTGACCCCGAATAATGTTGATGTGCGGATCGCTGACGAACTGCGCAAAGCACTAGCCCGCGCCATCAAAGTTAACGCCCGCCCCCTGACCGCCAACGAGTGGTCGACCCTGCTAGAAGAAGCCGGGTTTCAAGTGGTCTCCACCAAGCTCGCCCCCATGGGGTTGCTCAACCCCCGCCAAATGCTTGACGACGAAGGCCCGCGGGTTTTCAAGATCCTTTTCAACCTGCTGCGCTACCCCGATGCCCGCAAACGAGTGCTCGCGATGCGTAAAGTTTTTAAAGACAATACCGAGAACTTAGGCAGCATTGCGATCGTCGCAAAGAAGCTATAGCCAAAATGTGGATAACTTTTCTGCTGTAAATTGCGGACGAGTGGGCATGTGCTATAATACTTCACCCCACTCGGCACAGTTTCGTCGCGTTTTACAAAAGTAGCGGATGAGTTATCCACAGGTGCGAAAAATTTTCAAAACCCCTTGAACCTCCCTTTACATAGGTATAGGTTCAAAGACATGACCACCGCACCATCCTTCCTCGCAGCCAACCTCGATGGCATGAAATCCATCCGAGAGGTACAGACTGCCGCGAAAGCTGCCTCTGCTGCGAAGGTGGCGCGGGACTACGGTTATCTTCCCTCCACAATCAACCATCTGCTATGGGTGGGGACGTTTTACGACGACCCCCAGGTTGCCGCAGCCGCAGCCGAAGCGGAATTGTCCTTATCGATCGCGGAAATCCTCGCCAAAGCGTGCAACAAAGCACCGGAGGATCGGGACATCGCCGCCGACATGCTGGAACTCATTACATTGGTAAAGGGCAAAGACGCCCCCACCGCCAAAGCCCTAGCCGCGGATCGCGTACGCCAGTGGAATGAAGAAGCTGAACCAGAAGAAAAAGCCGATATTGCACACATGCACCCCGATGTGGAACCCGATGGTAAACGTCGCCTCGTCGCACGGCTTTCCGACGACGTCGCCGCCGAAGTCGATAGTGTTCTCCACCATTGTGCAAAAGCAATCATGAGCTCGGCTCAGGTCCCCTACCCCGTTGCCTACGCAAAGGCGTTGGTTGCCAAAATTCTTGGAAGTGAATCCGACGCTCCCCAAGAGCCGCTCTTTAGCCCCATGTTCTTAATCGGAACCGACTGCCGCTATCATGCAGACGGCCGAATCGCCACAGCGGCTGGCGGGCTGGTAAACCTAGCAAGCATTGTGAACAAGCCGCTGAAAAACACCGGTTATGCCGCAGTGCTAGCCAAGGATGAAAACGATATCCCCCAGGTTGCCGCGCTGGTGGCAGTCGAACGTGAAGATCAAGGATCACGATTCGCCAATAACTACCAACGCCTCATTGCGGTACTGGAGACACTAGTCTGCGCAAACCCCGGCTGTAACAGATCAGCAGCCAAATGCCAGTTTCACCACATACAGCCCTGGCATCTAGGCGGTAAGACTGAACAGAAAAACTTAGTGGCGCTGTGCGCAACAGACAACGGACGCAACGATGATAACCCAGACAAACCTCCCAAGAATGGTCGCGTGGAACGAGACCCCACCACTGGTCGGGCAGGATGGCGAAAATCCCGCCTCAGCCCACTAGAATTTAACGAACACCCGCTCGTTAAAAAAGGCACCAGAGCCTACGGAGATCTGGTCTACTACTTCGACGCTACTTAATGCTGCCCATGGAGCCTGCCCAGGAGCTCCTGGGTCTTTTTTGTGGACAAATCCCTGCCAGTCATCTTCACAGGGCCGCGCACCAGATGCAGACGAACCGTTGCCACATTAACCAACCGCTGAACCGGCCCGATGCGCACAGAAATAGCTTGGACATGGCGTCGGAAAGCGATCGCGGCGCGACGGCCTACCCGGCCCCGGTGCTCTATTACGTAGGTAGGGGTCAATTCGAATGCTTGGCGCGACGCATCCACCGGCGAAACCCATCGCGCTCGCTTAGGACTTCGGTACTGCGGCCGATACGGAGTATCAGGATCAACGGCGTACCCCATGAGTATTTCGCACAGTTTCATGGCGGTCTGTTTGTCGCCAACGGGCAGGACAGTCATACCATCGTAACGCTCGCCATAGCCAGCAACCGCAACCTGCACTCGCCACCAACCGAATGGTCGCCACAAAGCGGGTTTGCGAATAATGACAGCGTGAGCCCGGTTAATCTCAAGAGTTTTACGTTGCAGATTCGCTAACCCATAGGCGACGTTGATGGTGTTACCCACCTTGCGGGCAGTGAATTGATACGAACCGTCAATGGTGCGCCAAATATTCGGAACCGTAGCAACCAACACCGGCACCATCGTTGCAGCCGAGAGCTCAAACCCCACGGTCATACCAGTAAAAAACAGCGTAACGACGGCCGAGACGCTAAACAGCGATGACAACAACGTCCGATATACAGGTATAGGGGCAACTAATAGCTCACCTTCGGCTTCGCTGCCGAGGAGTTGTTCTTTCAACAACACCGCCGTCCCCTTACGTAGGTAACGGATTTCCACCCGAGAGTTAACCCCTCCCGCGGTCTCCACCCGCACCGCCGCCAGCCCGAAAATCCGCGCATGTAACGGCTGCACCACATCAATAGCTTGAGCGCGTTCTAGGCGCGCGCTTCGCACCTTGCGTTTGAAAAAGCCCCACCGGTAGGTGATGGATTCGTCAGTGATGGTGTAACTGATGGCTCGCCACCACAGGGTGGATGCCGCAGCTGCTATGGCTAACACCGGAACAATGATGGCGAGTGCTTCTAAAGTTTCTTGACGATCATGCGACAGCAGCCGCCGGATCAGCTCCACAGTTTGCTCCGAGAAACTGGTCACCGCGAATAATCCCAAAGCAAAAAGCACACTCCAAGTGCGCAGTAGCGGCGTCAAAGGATGAACTCGATGATGCTCGTTCACAGGTCAATCATCTTTTCTTTAACTTTGCTGGCTACGCGGTCCTTGAGCGTATCAGCCACCTGCGCGTCCAACCCACGCACGGTGGTGTCAGCAGTAGTCGAAGCCGTATTGAGCCGCAACGTTTTCAGACCATAAAGTCGCTCTATCGGGCCTTGGCTAACGTCTACATACTGCACACGCCCATAAGGCACAATTGTGTACGAATGCCAAAGTTTCCCTTTACTGAGCAACAGGTCCTCGTCAGTATCCAACCAGCCAAGTTTTTCAACCTGCTTTGGGATAAGCCACGCTTGCCATACCAGCACCAACATAGATATGGCGGCGCCGTAGTAGCCCCAGGTTCCGCCGTCGAAAAGTGCCCAGCATATCAACGCAGCCGCAGCCACCAAGCACCACGGCAGGCGAGACAAATACCGAACTTTAATGAGATCTGCCGATACAGGGTTTAAAGGTGTGTTCATAACAGGTCATACTTTAACGGAAGTCCCGCGACCCTTTACCTACGTAAAGGAACGGGATGAGCCTGTCGGCCCTCACCGCGACCGCCCCATCGCGTTTTTGCACGATTCCGCGCACAATCATTGCTTTAGCCAGCCGCGCCACCACCCGCTGGCGGTTCCATAACCCCTGGCTAATAACGATATTCATCAGCCCAGTTTCATCTTCCATCCCCAGAAAAACAATCCCCACCCCAGCTGTTGGCCGCTGCCGATGCGTGACCGCGCCAGCAATTTCAACCCGGGTACCGCTGTCGAAAAGCGGCAGCTGGGCGGCAGTCACCACGCCGCGCGCATCCAGCTCGGCCCGCAGCATTTCCATGGGATGCCGGTCGTGACTGACCCCCGTTGCAATAATTTCCGACGCCAGCAGCTCAAACGCATTCATATGGGGCAGCGGCGGCGCCTCAATTCTGGTCACCCCCGGCAACATGCTTTCGCTTTCCGACGCCAACACCTCCGCCTCCCACACCATCTGCCGCCGGTCAATGCCCAAACACCGCAGCGCCCCCGACTGCGCCAGCCCGGTAAGCCCGTCGGAATCTAAGCCAGCTTTACGCACTAACTCCCCTTTACCTACGTAAGGGGAATGCGCGGCGAGGCGCGCTGGGTCGGCGACCTGTTCCACCAGATCCAGCCCCAACCGGATTGCCCCGTTTTCTAAAGTGGCGTGGGCTTGGGACTGGTTGATACAGACCGGGAGGATGCTGATGCCGCGGCGGCGGGCGTCGGCAAGCAAGGTTTGCGGGGAGTAGAAACCCATGGGTTGGGCGCGCAGCAGGGCAACGTAGAATTCGGCGGGGTGGTACAGCTTGAACCAGGCGGAAAAGTAGGCGAGGCTGGCGAAGGATTGGGCGTGGGATTCCGGGAAACCAAAGTTGGCGAAGGCAATGATTTTGTTCCAGAGTTCGTCTGCGGTTTTTCCGGTGATGCTATTGGTTTCTGCTAGGCCTTGGTAGAACCGGGATTTCATGCTGCTCATGCGTTCTTCGGAGCGTTTCGATCCCATGGCGCGCCGCAGTTCGTCAGCTTCACCGCCACTAAAACCCGCGGCATCTATAGCCACTTGCATGATTTGTTCTTGGAACAGCGGTACCCCTAGGGTTTTGGCGAGTGCGTTTTCTAGGCAGGGATGATCATAGGTGATTGCTTCTTCGCCGTCCCTTCTACGTAGGTAAGGGTGGACGCTTCCGCCTTGGATCGGACCCGGCCGAATCAGGGCGACTTCTACCACAAGGTCGAAGAAGCAGGACGGTTTCATGCGCGGCAAGGTTGCTAGTTGGGCGCGTGATTCAACTTGAAATACGCCTACCGCGTCTCCTTTGCTGAGCATTTCATATACTTTGGGATCGTCAAGGCTTAGTTCCCACAGGTTGATGGTTTTATCCGTGGTTTCTGCCACCAGATCAATCATGTGGTGTAATGCTTCTAACATGCCGAGCCCCAGCAGGTCGAATTTGACTAAGCCCGCGGCAGCACAGCCGTCTTTGTCCCATTGGACCACGCTGCGGCCTTCTTTTCTGGCCCATTCCACAGGTACCACGGTCGCGATGGGACGGTCGCAGATCACCATGCCACCGGAGTGCACCCCAAGATGCCGGGGGTGGCCTTTTAATTGTTGCGCTAGCTTTTGCACTTCAGGTGGCGGTTCGGTAATTCCTTTGGACCAGTTGTCGATGGTTCCTTGCTCGTAGCCTAAAGCCCGTCCAGCGTCTCGGATCGCCCCTTTGGTGCGGTAACTAATGACATTAGCCACTTGGGCAGCGTTATCACGCCCATATTTGTCATAAACGTATTGGATGACTTCTTCACGACGCCCCGATTCGAAGTCCACGTCAATATCTGGTGGACCTTCTCGCTCAGGGGATAAGAATCTTTCGAAGAGCAACCCGGCCGCCACCGGATCAATATTGGTGATACCCAGCACGTAGCACACGGCAGAGCTGGCCGCCGAGCCGCGCCCTTGGCAGAGAATATTGTGGCTTTTGGCGAAGTCCACGATGTCGCACACAATGAGGAAATATCCGGGGAATCCTAGTTGGTTAATCACGGACAGTTCGTGGCGGATTTGGGCATAAGCTTGGTTTTGTAGTTTGGTCCCCTTACGTAGGTAACGGGCGGGGAATCGCTGCCATACTAGTTCTTCCAGTATTTCTTGCTCGTTTTCTCCCCACGAAGGCAGATTGGGGGCAATGAGCTCTAGTTCAAAGGCGCATTCCTTAGCCAAGGCAGCGGCGTTGTCTAATAGCGTGATTGGGCAATCAATCACATCCCCGGAGCGTAGCCATGAAGCCCCCATGGGGTGCAGCTGAGGGTAAGCCTGGTCGAGTGATTCCAATGTGGCTAAAGCTTGTTTGGCAGCGGCGAGTTCCACTTGTTCCCGGTGAGCGGCACACGCCCTGGTGGTGGCTATTCTACGAAGCCCTGGGATGCTATCTGCTACTTCACAATTATCTGCGTCCTCGGGGCTGAGGCTGATTACGTATTCTAGGATGACGTTTTCAGCGCCAAAGGTTTCTTTTAAAGTGTCGATCTGTGGATACCATTCAGGGCCAGCCAGGATATAACAGCTTCCGGCTAGTTCGGTGGCTATATCGTCTAGTTTGGGGTAGCAAGTGGTGTCTTTATCACCAGCCATCCGAGCGGCGGCTATGACTTGTGAAAGCCGCTGGTATCCTTGGGGCCCTTTACATAGCACCGCTAGGGGTGCCTCAGGCAGACTGAGCTCGGCCCCAAAAACGGTAGCGAGACCGGTTCCCGCAGCGGCTTGGGCGAATTCTACTGCCCCGTAGAAGCCATCGCGATCTAGTAGCGCTAACCCTGATAGGCCGCAGTTTATAGCGGCATGAACCATCTCTGTGGGGCTGGCTGCGCCACAGAGAAAATTGTAGCTGCTTGCGGCGTGGAGTTCGGCAAAAGGTTGGGATGAATAATATCGAACAGAGTTATTTTCCCCTCCCCTACCACCAGGGGCGAGTGCAGGTAGTTCACCAGGGTAGTTTCCGCTTAATACCTGCTCTAAATCTCGCCAACTAAGGGGTACGCCTGAGTTCCATCCCACACTTCAAAATTAGCACACATTTTCTAATTAGCAATAGACTGAGTTGTACATTAGAAATGTACTGCGCTAGGGTCTCCAGTGACCAAATAGGTGAAAAGAACCTTTAAGGACGGATCATGAAAATCACTCGGATTCTCGCTGTAATCACCACTGCAGCCCTAGCCACTAGCGTGGCCGCCTGCTCCAAAGGTGGCGACGATAGCAACACCATTCGCATTGGCACTACGGATGCTGCGAAAAAGTCCTGGGAAGTTTTCGAGCAAGAAGCCGAGAGAAACGGAATCGATTTAGAAGTGGAAAGCTTCGCGGATTATTCCACCCCTAACCTGGCCCTTGCACAGGGAAATATCGATGTTAACCTCTTCCAACACTTGAAGTTCCTAGCGGAGTATAACGCTAAAAATAATGATTCCTTGGTGCCGGTGGCTTCCACCGAGATCGTGCCACTGGCACTGTTTTGGAAAGATCACGATTCCCTCAAGGGTATTGATGGACAAACTGTAGCCATCCCCAATGACCCTTCCAACATGGGGCGTGCTATTAACGTGCTGGTTCAAGCCAAACTGGTGACTTTAAAAGAGGAATCCAAAGGCAAAGTAACCCCAGATCAGGTGGACATTGACACCGAAAAATCCAAGGTGAAGGTCCTGCCGGTGGATGCTGCCCAAACCACGGTTGCCTATGGTGAGGGCAAGCCAGCGATCATTAATAATTCGTATTTGGACCGCGCCCAGATTGACCCGCAGTCCTCTGTGTTCCAGGATGACCCTTCAGCCCCTGAGGCAGAGCCTTATATCAATGTCTTTGTCACCAAGGCCGATAAGCAAACTGATCCGCAGATCCTCAAGCTGGCCGAAATCTGGCACAGCCCCGCCGTGCTAGAAGCCGTGGCTCAAGATTCGCAAGGCACCTCCGTGCCAGTTGTCCGTGAGCAAGCAGAGCTACAAAAGATTCTCACCCGGCTTGAGGAACAAGTCTAAATGCCCGGAACACGCATAGAATTCCAGGATTTAAGCAAGACCTTTAACACCGGCAAAAAAGGCGCCAGCGTTACGGCACTAGACAATGTCACGTTAACCGTGGAGCCGGGTGAAATTCTCGGTGTTATTGGTTATTCCGGTGCAGGTAAATCCACTTTGGTGCGCATGATTAACGGCCTCGACAGCCCTACTTCTGGCGCTTTACTGCTAGATGGCACCAATATTGTGGGCCTGCCGGAAAAGCAGTTGCGTAAGCTGCGGCGCAATATTGGCATGATCTTCCAGCAGTTCAACCTCATGCATTCTCGTACCGCTGCTGGCAATGTGGAATACCCACTCAAGCTCGCGGGCATGCCCAAAGAGCAGCGCGTAACCCGTGTTGCGGAGTTACTGAATTTCGTTGGTTTGGCCGACCGCGGCTCCAACTACCCCGAGCAGCTTTCTGGGGGCCAAAAACAGCGGGTGGGCATTGCCCGCGCCCTAGCCACCAACCCAGCGCTTTTGCTTGCCGACGAAGCCACCTCCGCGCTCGACCCCGAAACCACCCATGAGGTGCTGAATCTGCTGCGCAAGGTTAATGCCGAGCTAGGCATCACCATTGTGGTTATCACCCATGAAATGGAAGTGGTGCGATCCATCGCGGATAAAGTCGCCGTCATGGAAAACGGCAAAGTGGTGGAATACGGCTCCACCTATGAGGTGTTTTCCCAGCCGCAAACTGCGGTCGCACAGCGGTTTGTGTCTACCAGTTTGCGCAATACTCCTGACCTTGTTGAGGAGGAAGACCTCTTAGCGCATGCTGGCCGACTGTTCACCATTAATCTCACCGAAAAGTCTGGCTTTTTCGCTGCTGCGGCACAGGCTAGGGAGCAAGGGGCGTCGATAAGCATTGTGCATGGCGGGGTGACAACGCTGCAACGGCATTCTTTTGGCAAGGTGACCGTGCGGCTTAATGGCCCGCAGGAGGCGGTTGAAGATTTCTATCAGCGGCTGCGCACCACCACCGAGATTAAGGAGATCCAGCGATGACTAGTTACACTTTGGCCGCAACGGACTGGTCTCGGCTGTCTGGCACCTTCCAAGAAGCCATTATTGATACCTGCATCATGGTCGCTGGCACCATGCTCATTGGCGGACTGGCCGGACTATTTTTAGGAGTCCTACTGTACACGACTCGCTCCGGCGGGGTGCTGGAAAATAAATGGATTTATGGGCTGTTAAACGTCCTCGTCAATTTTGTGCGCCCCATTCCGTTTATCATCTTGCTCATCACGTTTGGCCCCTTAACCGTGATGGTAGTCGGCACGCAGATTGGCCGGGAGGCCGCCATTTTCGGTATGTCCATTGCCGCGACCTTCGGTGTGGCTCGGATCGTGGAGCAAAATCTGATTTCCATCGATCCGGGCGTTATTGAAGCCGCCCGCGCTATGGGAGCGAACCCGTGGCAAATCATCACCACTGTCATCATTCCGGAAGCGCTAGGGCCACTGGTTTTGGGCTATACCTTCATCTTCATCGCGGTGGTGGATATGACAGCCATGGCCGGTTATATCGGCGGCGGTGGACTTGGTGACTTCGCCATTGTTTATGGTTACCGCGCATTCAACTGGGAAGTCACGTACGCCGCCACCTTGGTTATCATCCTGATCGTGCAGGTAGCCCAGCTATTTGGCAACTGGCTATCGCGAAAAATTATGCGTCGCTGATCTGCTTCGCTACCCACACGGTTCCGGTTTTCTCCGGCTTGCCGCAGCTGGCCATGACCCCGGCAACGTCTTGTTGCACCAGGTCCACTATCCAGCTGCGGCCATCTTTATGCGTTACGACGCCATCCGCCGCAACAGCCAAATCCGCTATACCTACCGCTTCCCCCTTGCCGGCCAAAAATGTAGCCACAGCCACCTGAGCAGCTTGGTCTTTAGGGTCATAAATACCGCGCCCGCGTAACCCCGCTACAAATAATTGCTCATTCACAGCATGCCGGTACATATCTTTGCTGGCCACCGCATTGAGGCGGCCATAGAAGTATCCCCAGGGGAACAGTATTGCCGAAGGGGCAAACCGGTGCCCTTTGGTGTGGCTACATTCCCAAATCGGCGCTAAGGGAAACTCTTTGGCGAGTTCCTCAGCAATAGGTCGACCCTTAATCGCACAGCACCGATCCCGCTTCCCGTGGGTACACACCAGCAGTAGCGGCTCGGTTACCACCGGCCGATCGGGTGCTGGCTTGGCAAGATCAAGGCTAAAAACCTCCTCAATGTTGGTGATGTCGTAGCGTTGTGCCACCGCCTGCTCGCAGAAAACGACATACACCTCTTGCGTGTTTTTACTCACGCGCCCACTACGCCCCGGTTTCCGAATCAGCAATAATCCACAATCTAATTGCTGCAACCGGGCGGTAAGCTCCGGGGAAAAAGTGCCCCCGTCTAAAATATCGTGACTCCACGGACCAGGGTGCTCCAATAGGAGGTACGTAGAACCTGGTCGAGACGATCCCGCCAGTGGCTCTACCTGGGCATCGGAACATAAAACATGCGCTGGGTTTGCCCGATAATAGTCATTGGCGTAGGGATCGTAACGTAAGACCATGGGTTTTAGTTTAGACGTATTGCAATTTGGCAACGATTTCACCCACCCCGGCGTGTTTCACTGGTAATTTACTGTTACTAAAGTTACGTTTGTTGTTATGAGAGCACGACTTGGCCCCCCAATGACATTGGCGATCCGCTTCACCGCAGCCATGACCTGCATGAGCCTCGGCTTGGTCGCTTGCGGCACCGACTCCCCCAGCACCGGACCTAGTAGCCAAACCGCCACCACCACCCAAGAAGCATCCAGCGCCCCCCAGACCGAAACCACAACAGATGCCCCCAGCATGAGCTCCGCCGATCCCGAAATCAAAACTGCGGCCCCCTCTGGGCCAGCACAACTGGTTCCTATCGCCATGCGCGTGGGCAGCCATGACGGATACGACCGCGTAGTCATTGAGCTACAAGGTGAGGGAACTCCCGGATGGTCCGTAGATTACACCGACCACCCCGCCCAACAAGCCAGCGGCACCGCAGTAGACTACGTAGGCGACAGCGCCCTCATGGTCACTATCCAGGGAGTCCTACTCCCCTTTGAAATGGGAATCACTGACCCCGACCTATCCCCCGTCACCGGTGATGGCCCGGTAGTAAAACAAGTGCAATCCTTAGGAAGCTTTGAAGGAAGCGCACAGTTTGTCATAGGCGTCGCAGGAGATAAACCCCCTTATTCCGTGGAAGTGCTAGATAACCCGAAGCGGCTGGTTATCGACGTACGCCACAGTTAAAAAGCAATCCGGCAGCTAATTCAACTTGCACCCATATCCTCATTTGCTGCCAGGGTGTAAGTTGTATTAGCTGCCGGATAATCTAAAAACCTCACCCCCTTCATTATGAAGGGGGTGAGGTTTTTAGCTCTTAAGCTTGATGCATTAGTTAGCCTTAGGCTTTTCTTCCTTAGGCTGGTCAGTCTTAGG